>CALWHE010000008.1 GCA_944380295.1 uncultured Christensenellaceae bacterium | reverse complement strand
CCCAACCTGGGCGGCTTGCCCCACACCGCGGACTATTGCAAAAAATGCAAATATACGGGCGACATTCCCCAAACGGGATATAAGGAATGGAAGTGCCCCGAATGCGGTAATACCGACGGCAAGCAGATGGACGTGACGGACTCTTCATGGTATGAAGAAGTAAACGCCTTTTTCAAAGGCTGAGCAAAGCGCCCGCGGCAGAAGCGGGCGCTTTTTCTGCCCCTGCCCCGCCTTTTGACAAAAGAACGCAGGCATAAGCACAAGGAGAAAATATGGCATTCAGACAGATGAGAAGAGCGCGTCAGGCGCTCCCGGAAAGCGAAAGCCGCGCTGTTTTGCAGGCGGGCAGCACCGCCGTGCTCGCCCTGGCGGGCGACAACGGCTATCCCTACGCCCTGCCCCTCAATTACGTGTGCACGGGCAACGCCGTTTATTTCCACTCGGCAAGGAGCGGACACAAGCTGGACGCGATCGCCCGCTGTAACAAGGCGAGCCTGTGCGTGATCGCCCGCGATGACGTTTTGCCGGAAAAATTCACCACGCTTTATAAAAGCGTCATCGCCTTCGGCAGGATAAGCGCGGTGGAAGATGAGGAGGAAACGCGCCGCGCCGCCCGCCTTCTGGCGGAAAAATACTGCCCGCTTGCAAGCGCGGAAGAGATAAAGGCGGAAACGGAAAAATACTTGTCCGTCCTTGCCGTGCTGCGCTTTGACATAGAACATCTCACAGGCAAACAAGGCGCGTAATTTTTGCAAAACCGCTAGCCTGCCCAAAATTGCGCCGCCGGTGCGGACAAACAAAAACGCGGGTCGTGCCCGCGTTTTTCATTGACCGTCTTGGAAGTTGCCTTTGCCCCTCGCCAAGTCTTTATCCGTATAATAAGTGCCGCCCAAGCCGCCGTCCAGCCAAAGTTTTATCGTGCCGCTCCCGCGCGTGCGCTTCAAGTCGATGATGCGCTGGTTGGACGAACCGCGGAAGCGCAGCTTGATGTCTTTGAGCGCTTCCACGAACTCCCCGTCCACAAGCACGTCTATGAGCGCCAGCATGTCTTTTGTGAAAGGCGTGAACGCCGCGCCGCCCTCTTGCAGATCGGTTTCCAGAGTATAGCCCGTCCAGCACCACACGTCCTTTTGCGGAAAACGCTCCTTCACCTTTTTGAGCAAGCCGCAGACGCTTTCCTGGTTGCGCGGATCGAACGGCTCTCCGCCCAAGAGCGAAAGCCCGGCGATATAAGAACGCTCCAACGCGGAGCATATCTCCTCTGCCGTTTGCGCGGTGAACGGCTCGCCGTAAGCAAAGTCCCACGCCTCGGCGTTGAAACAGCCCTTGCAGCGGTGCTCGCAGCCGCTGACAAAGAGCGACACCCTCACGCCCGGACCGTTGGCGACATCGTATTTTTTGATCGTGGCAAAGTTCATCTCACAGGTGCAGCACGCGCGCTTTTATCTCTTTGGTCTTGCCCAGATTCCAGAAGTTTTCGCCCAAATATCCGCAGGTGCGGCGGGTGACGTTCATCTTTCTGTGATCCTTGTTGTGGCAGTTGGGGCATTCCCACTCGTTGTCGTCGTTGATCATGATCTCGCCGTCATAGCCGCACACATGGCAGTAATCGCTCTTGGTGTTGAACTCCGCGTATTGGATATTGTCGTAAATAAACTTGACCACCTCGCGCATGGCTTCCAGATTGTGCTGCATGTTGGGTATCTCCACATAGGAGATGCAGCCGCCGCTGGATATCTTTTGGAACTGCGCCTCAAAGGAGAACTTGCTGAACGCGTCTATGTGTTCGCGCACGTCCACATGGTAAGAGTTGGTGTAATAGCCCTTGTCCGTGACGTCTTTCACCGTGCCGTATTTTTCTTTGTCGATGCGCGCAAAACGATAGCAGAGCGATTCGGCAGGCGTGCCGTAAAGGGCAAAGCCGATGTTGGTCTCCACCTTCCACTTGTCCGTGGCTTCGCGCAGCCTGTTCATCACGCGCAGCGCAAATTCCTCGCCCTTGGGCGTGGTCTGCGGTTCGCCCGTCATCAGCTTGGTGACCTCGTAAAGCCCGATATAGCCCAAAGAAATGCTGGAATAACCGCCGTAGAGCAGTTTGTCTATCGTTTCGCCCTTGTCCAGGCGCGCGATGGCGCCGTATTGCCAATGTATGGGAGAAACGTCGCTCTTCACGCCTTTGAGCGCGTTGTGCCTGCACATGAGCGCTTCAAAGCACAGCTGCAACCTCTCGTCCATCAGCTTCCAGAACTTTTCTTCATCCCCTTCCGCCGCCAGGGCTATCTGCGGCAGATTTATGCTCACCACGCCCTGGTTGAATCTGCCTTCAAACTTGTAATTGCCCTTTTCGTCCTTCCAAGGGGAGAGGAAGGAGCGGCAGCCCATGGGACTGAACACGTTGCCTTCATAATTTTCACGCATCTTTTTGGCGGAAATATAGTCGGGATAAAGGCGCTTGGAAGAGCACTTCACCGCCAGCTCCGTGACGTAATCGTATTTGCCGCCTTTGAGGCAGTTGTGCTCGTCAAGCACATAGACCAGCTTGGGGAACGCCGGCGTGATGTAAACGCCCTTTTCGTTTTTTATCCCCTCGTAACGCTGGCGCAGTATCTCCATGATGATCATGGCGTTTTCTTCGATGTATTCGTCGTCTTTGTCCAAATAGAGGAAGAGCGTGACAAAGGGGGACTGACCGTTTGTGGTCATCAGCGTGTTTATCTGATATTGTATCGTCTGCACGCCCGCGCGCAGCTCTTCCTGGATGCGATCGGCAAGCAGCTTTGCCATCTCCTCGCTTGTGATGTCCGGGAATATCTCCTCGTAATGTCTGCGGAACTTGTCCTTGCTGCGCCTGAGATATTTGCCCAGATGGCGGATGTCCACGCTCTGTCCGCCGTATTGCGAACAAGCCACCGCGGCGATTATCTGCGTGGTTATCGTGCACGCCACCTGAAAACTCTTGGGGCTTTCTATCAATTTGCCGTTCATCACCGTGCCGTTGTCAAGCATGTCGCCGATGTTGATGAGGCAGCAGTTGAAGATGGGCTGCACAAAATAGTCCGCGTCATGAAAGTGCAAGATCCCTTCGTCGTGCGCTTTGGCGATCTTTTCCGGCAGCAGGATGCGGCGCGTGAGGTCCTTGGACACTTCACCCGCGATCAGGTCGCGCTGAGTGGACGCCGCCAGGGCGTTTTTATTGGAATTTTCTTCCATCAGATCTTTGTTGGAATTGCGGATAAGACCCAAAATGGCTTCGTCCGTGGTGTTGGCTTTGCGGATGAGCGCGCGGGTAAAGCGGTATATGATATACTTTTTGGCAAGCTCGTAATGCCCATAAGCCATCAGGCGCTCTTCTATGATGTCCTGAATGTCTTCCACCAGCATGCGCTTGCGCCCCTTGTGCTCGATGAAGTCCAGGATCTGCTTGATCTCCTTTTCGGAGGCGCGCTCCCCTTCTTCCACTTCCGCATTGGCTTTGCCTATCGCCACGGCTATTTTGGTCCTGTCGTATTCGGCGAATTTTCCGTCTCTTTTGACAACTTGCATGACTTTTCCGCTCCTTATCTGAAAAACTGCAAACATAATACTATATCTTGTGTTCAAAGTCAACGCTTTTTCCCACATCTTGCGATTTTTTCCAGTCATATTATGGCTTGATTTTTTTGCCTTTCTCCGTTTGAGCCGAAATTGTGCCATTAAAAAACCTTTTGTGATAACCCGCCTTTTTCAAGCCGATATTGCCGCGCCTTTCCGTCACGGCGATAAGAGAACATGCTATCCATATATTATCTTATTGCCGAAATTGAAATAATAGCGGAAAACCGCCTTACTAAAAAGGTGCGAAGAGTAACGCCTCTAAGCAAAGCAAAGATTTTGCGCAGCATATAAGGGGGTGGAGCGCCCCGCGCTCCGGGTGTAGCGTCACGCTGCCGCTGCCGCTGCCGCAAAACATCCGAAAAAAGTGAGGCAAAACGCTTTACAACTTTAATGCGATAAAGTATAATGGTATCACCAACCCGAAAAAGAGGTGTTTTTTATGAAAAAGAAAATAATTTTGGCACTTGTGCTTGTCGCCGTGGTGCTCACCGCAGTCCTGGGCGCCGCCTGCACAAAAACCGAACTCATCGGTTTTGACATCGAGCTTGCCCAAGCCGTGGGCAAGGACCTGGGCGTTAATGTAAAATTCGAGCAGATAAATTGGGATACCAAGGAAAACGAACTCGAATCCAGGAACGTAGACCTTTTGTGGAACGGCATGACCATCACGGAAGAGCGCGAAGCGGCGTGGGAGATAAGCGAGCCTTATATGCTCAACGAGCAGGTCGCCATCATCAGAAAGGCGGACAAGGATAAGTTCTCCACCATGGAAGCCATGCTCGCCTCGAAAAATTGGGCTGCCGAAAACGGCAGCAAGGGCGCCACGCTTATCCAAGATCTGGGCGCAACGCTCATCGGCGTGACCGCGCAGATAAACGTGCTCACCGAACTCAATGCGGGCAGCGCGGACATCGGCGTGATGGACAGCGTGATGGCGGACTACTATATGAACGAAGCGGGCAGCGAATATGCCGACAGCCTGATGATCGCGGACGTGAAGATAGCGCAGGAAGACGAATATTACGGCATTGCCGCGCGCAAGGGCGAAGTCGCGCTCATGGACAAGATAAACACTTCCCTTGCCAAGCTCTATGCAGACGGCACCATCGGCAAGATCGCGGAAAAATACGGCTTGACGGACGTTATTCAGCCCATAGAATACACTTCTCAATGGGACAGCATCGCCGATAAGTCCAGCTGGGACAACATCGTTGCCAAGGGCGAAATAGTCATAGGTTACACGCTGTTCGCGCCCATCGCTTACAACGTTGCGGTCGAATAATTTGCAAAAGCTACTAGGCGCGGCGGCTCTGCCGCGCCTTTTTTTGAGGTAAAACATGGGACTTACTTTGGGACAAGCCACCTCTCAGCTTTTTGAAGGTTTCGGCGTCACGGTGCTGCTTTTTGCGCTCACTCTGGTGCTCGCCATTCCGCTCGGGCTGGTGGTATGCGCCTGCTCCACTTCGCGCTTCAAGCCGCTTGCCTACCTGTTCAAAGCAATAATTTGGGTGGTGCGCGGCACTCCACTTTTGTTGCAGATAATCGTGGTCTTTTACGGACCCGGTCTTTTGTTCGATTGGCAATACAAAGAACGCATGACCGCCTTGGTGATCGCCTTCACCATCAATTACTCCTGCTATTTTTCCGAGATATACCGCAGCGGTATCCAAAACCTGCCGCGCGGACAATATGAAGCGGGTTACGTGCTGGGCATGACGCGCATACAGGTGTTTTTCCGCATCATCATGCCGCAGATGATCAAGCGCATACTCCCGCCCATGAGCAACGAGATAATCACCCTGGTAAAGGACACTTCCCTTGCCCAGATAATTGCGGTGAACGAGCTTGTCCGCACCGCCAACAACCTGCAAAACACTTACGCCGTGATCTGGCCGCTGTTTTATGCGGGCGCGTTCTATCTGGTGTTCAACGGCATACTCACTTTGCTCTTCGGCTATATGGAAAGAAAACTCAATTATTACAAGGTGTGAAATGTCTTATCTGAAAGTCAGAGATATATACAAAAACTTCGGCGCCAACAAGGTGCTCAAAGGTATCTCCTTCGATCTGGAAAAGGGGCAGGTGCTGGCGATCATCGGCTCTTCCGGCAGTGGCAAGACCACCCTGCTGCGCTGCATAACCTTTTTGGAGCGCGCGGACAGAGGCGTGCTCAGCGTGGGCGACAACGTGCTCTTTGACATGTCCAAGGTGAAAATGGAAGACGGCACGCTGGCTTCTTCCCTCTCCTCGCCGCTGTGCACGGGCATGCGTTATGCCGCGGCAAAGGCGCGTTACGTGAAAAGCGTCACGGGACCTCTGGCACGCTTTGAGTTTGACGAAAAGCGCGAATACACCCTGCCCGTTTCCGAAAACACGGCAGACTTTGCAGAATTTTTGCGCATACCCTTCCTCTCCCGCCCGCTGCGCAAGGCGGCGGAAGAGATCTATGTCAGCCGCCGCCGCAGTGAAATAATATCCGAATCTTTGGAGCGCGACAAACAGCGCGCCATGCGCGGAGAAGCCGCTCTCAAAGAAAAACTGCAACCGGAAAAACTGATCAAAGCAGAACTGAAAGAGATAAACGAGCAATGCCGGCAGGCGCTGGAAAAACTTTTCACCTCCGAAGACGCGCAGACTTTTGCGGACATGCTCAATATCAAAGACGCGCCCGAGCGCATTTTGAAGCGCGCGCGCAAAAAGTATATCGCCTGCGGCGGCACGGACAAGGGAAAAGCCGTTTCCGCACAAGCGGCAAAGGCGAATAAAGTTGAATTTGCCCGCCTGCGCAAAGAAGGCGCGGCGGAGCTGAAAAAGATGGATTCCGCCGCCTATATTCGCAGCAAACGCCTGCACTTCGGCTTGGTGTTCCAGAGCTTCAACCTTTTCCCGCAATACACGGTGTTGGATAACGTGACCCTGGCGCCCCGCCTGATGATCAAAGAAGAGCTGAAAATGCTCTCCCTCTTTGCCAAGGCGGAGAAAGCGGCGGCGCAGGGCAAAGTGGACGTAAAAGCCCTCTCCAAAGCGGAAATAATAGCGCAGACCCTTGCCAAAGAGGACGTGGAAGCCGCCAAAAGAACGGCGAAAGAATGCGCGGCAAGCGGCGGCAGACCGGACAAGCACGAATATGCCGCCAGAAGACGCGGCGAGATAGAGCGCCACGCATACACCCTGCTCGAACAGGTGGGACTGGCGGACAAGGTGCGTTCTTATCCCTGCGAACTCTCGGGCGGACAGTGCCAGCGCGTGGCGATCGCGCGCGCCCTGGCGATGCGCCCCAACATACTCTGCTTTGACGAACCCACTTCCGCACTCGATCCCGAACTCACCGGCGAGGTGCTCAAAGTCATCAAGGGTTTGAAGTCTTCCGAGCGCACCATGATAGTGGTCACGCACGAAATGGATTTTGCCCGCGACGTGGCGGACAAGGTGCTGTTCATGTCGGGCGGCGTGGTGGAAGAAGAAGGCACGCCGCAGGAGGTGTTCGACCACCCCAGGAGCAGCGTGACCAAGGCGTTTTTGCGCAAGAGCGAAGACAAATTTTAAGAAAACGCGCCGGCGGACAAAACGCGCGGCGCACGGTTTTTCCGCAAAAAAAAACAAAACGCGCGCCCTTTGCGGGGCGCGCGTTTTGCGCTTTGGCAAAATTATTTGCTCTTTTTTGCAGCGGGCTTTTTGGCTGCCGTCTTTTTGGCGGCGGGCTTGGCGGCTTTCACGCTCTTCTTCTCGCCGTGCTTTTCAAAGGCGAACGCGCAGGGATAATCCTGCGATTTGTCGCAGTCGGCGCAAAATTCGTAACTGCCGCAGCAGTCCTGTCCGCGCTGCACGCTGTCATTCCATTTCATGATGTCCAGCTCACGCTGTTTTTCTGCCATAGTGGTCATGTTCATGTCCTCCGTTTGATAAATTTCTTATCATTGTCGTTATATCACTAAACGCGGATTTTGTCAAATAAAACGCACGGTTTTTGTTTTTTGCGCATGATTTTGTCTTAATTCTTCCCGAAAAAGCGCGGCGCCGCCCGCAGGCGGCGCGGTTCAGCCGAGTGCAAAGTCGCAGATGTGCGGATAATGATCGGTCATCTCATCGTCGCCGCAATCGAAAAAGGGCTGCGTGACGATAAAGAATTTGAGCGGCGTGATGTTCCCCTTGACGAGAATGTGATCCCAGAGATTGTCCGCATGCTCCGCCACATATTGCTCGTCAAACGCCCTTTCCACGTCAAAATCGAGAAGCGCGTCTTTTGTCCCCGTCACCGCGACCAGGTCGGAATAATTCGAGCCGGCGCCGTGATCTTCATCGATAAGCACGTTGTAATCGCCCATGGCGATCACGGGACAGCCGTATTTTTCGCTCAACTCGTCTATCTTGTCCGCCAGCTCTCTTATCTGCGTGGCGCGGTATTGCACCTTTTTCTCTTCCGTGCCCAAGTCGAAGTGCGTGGACGTGGCGGCAAAGCGCTTGCCGCTCTCTTTTATCTCGAACACGCCCCAGGCGCAGGCGCGGCAGCCGCTGCCGTCCTTTTGCGAATACTCGAACACGCCGCCTTCGATCAGAGTGCGCTCTTGCTTGTTGAACATCAGGTTGGTCTTTATGCTCTTGTCGTGCACGAGCGCGTAAGTATCTTCCACCCGCTGCGGAAAATATTTATACCAATCAGAGCACATCTCCTGCAAGGCTATCACGTCGGGCGCATAGTGGCGCGTGAACTCTTCCAGCATTTGGTCACGTCCGCGCACGGGCAGCCCGCCCCAGGACTTTATGTGCACCAGCACGTTGACGGACATGGCGCGCACCTGCGTGCCCTCCGCCCGCGCGTTGTCCTGCTCTTTGAGCGAATCGAACGCCCACTCGGGCAAGTCTTTTGCCGCACACGCCGCCGGGGCGCAAAGCGCGGCGATCACGAGCAACACGGCAAAAAGCAAAGTGACCTTTTTCTGCATTTTTCACCTTCCTGTGTTGTTTGCGTTTGCTCCTTCACTTTATGCGCCGCTCAGCGCTCCCCCTCACTCGTCCCCGTTTTTACGCTTTTCTTCCGCTTCAAGGCTCATCTTGTAGAGCTTGACGGAGCCGTCTATCGTCTTTTCTTTGGCGGACTTGCCGTAATTGTCCACGTCCACCATGTTGCGCATGCCGTGGTGCAGACAGAGCGCGCCGTTTATGCAACCGCCGTCGCACGCCATGCCTTCAAAAAAGTTTTCCGCCGCCCTGCCCATTTTGAGTTTGAGCAGATTCATGCGGCACTGGTCTATGCCGCTCATGGCGATGGGGTTGATGCCCGTCACGCCCATCTCCTCGCCCACGGCGCGTATGCCCTGAGCTATGCCGCACGATTTGGCAAAGATCCTGCCGTAATAAGACGCATTGTCCAGCGGCGTGTTTTCCAAAGAAGCCACGTCTATGTCGCGCGCGTCCAAAAACGCCTGCAACTCCTCAAAGGAGATCACGCAGTCGATCGCGCCGCCCGTCTTGGGCAGGCGGAATTCCATCTTTTTGGAAGTGCACGGTCCGATGAACACCACTTTGGCGGTGGGATCGGTGCGCTTTATCATCTTTGCCGCTTCCACCATGGGAGAGTTGGAAGAGGAGATGTAACGTTTGAGCTCGGGGAAATTCTTTTCCACGAACATGACGAACGAAGGACAGCAAGACGTGGTCATCAGCCCCTTTTCCCTGAACTCCTGCGCCTCGTGATAGAGCACCACGTCCGCGCCCAGCGCCGCCTCCGTGACCTGATGGAAGCCCAGCTTTTTGATGCCCGTGATGACCTGCTCTATCGCCGCATATTTGAACTGGCTGACGATGGCGGGAGCTATCACCGCGTGCACCTTGTATTTGGTGTTGTTCTCCGAACCCTGCAAAATGTCTATGCATTCCATGATAAAGGACTTGTCCTGGATGGCGCCGAAGGGGCATTGATAAACGCATGCGCCGCACATGATGCACTTGTTGATGTCAACGCGCGCTTTTTTGTCCTCGTTCATGGTGATGGCTTTCACCTTGCAGCTCTGCACGCAGGGGCGTTGCTGATGGATAATGGCGTTGTAAGGGCAGCTCTGCACGCACTTGCCGCACTCTATGCACTTTTCCTTGTCTATCACCGGACGGTTGTTGACGATGGTTATCGCGCCCTTGGGACAGCTTTGCATGCACATATGGTTGAGGCAGCCGCGGCAGGCGGGTGTGACGTAAATGCCGCCCACGGGGCACTCGTCGCACGCCTCGTCTATCACTTCTATCACGTTGGGATCGCTCTTGTTGCCGCCCAAGCCCAGCTTTATGCGCTCTTGCAGAATAGCCCTTTCCTTGTAAATGCAGCAGCGCATGGTGGCTTTGGGACCGGGCACTATCTTTTTGGGGATCTCGGTGTAAATGTTTTCCATGTTCCCCTCGTAGCGCCTGCGTATCAGCTCTTTGAGCACCTCGTATTTCAGCTCTTGGATCTTTGTGTCAAACTTATTGAACATTGTCTTTCTCCTCTCGCCCTCGGATTTTTTCTTGCCTTATAATTTTCCCGTCGTTTATGTCTTTGAGTGTGAGCACGTCCTCTTCCAAAACAAGATAACCGTGCGCGCTGCCCTCCTTGGGCAGGGTCACGGAGCCGGGATTGGCGATGGTCACGCCTCCCTTCCGCTCTATAAAGCCCGTATGCACATGCCCGTATATGAGCGCGTCACCGCAGGCGGGCGGCAGTTCGTCCCTGTTGAAGATGTGCCCGTGCGTGAGCGTTATGCGCCTGCCCGCCACGAACAGCTGCCCCTCTTCCGCAAAGTGGAATTCTGAGATGAGCGTGTCCACCTGACTGTCGCAGTTGCCCTTGATCACCATCAGCCTGTCTTTGAGCGAATTGAACACTTCCGCCACTTTGAGCGGCGCGTAATCGCGCACCGCGGCGATGGGATTGCGCGGACCGGGGTTGTATATATCGCCCAGCAGCACCAAAAGGCACGCGCCTTCTTTGGCGAACACCTCTTTTATCTTTGCCGCATAATAAGCCGACCCGTGAACGTCGGACGCTATCATTATCTTCATCAATTATACTCTATCTCCACTTGTTTTCCCATTTTGCGCAGGTTGTCCGCCAGCTTTTCCACCAATTTCAGCTTCATGGTGATGTCTATCGGCAGCCCCTTGTGCGCGATGTTGGCGCTCTGCCCCACCAAAAAATTCACCTTGGTGGCTTGCTCGAATAAGAGATTGGCAAGCAGGGAGGCGCCGTCTTTTTTGTCGTAATACTTGGGCGAAAGATCGGACGTGGAATTGTATTTTTCCGCCAGCTCCAACAGCCGCCTCAGCGTTATCACGCCCTCCGTGGTCAGATCTATGCCGTCTATGTGCCCGATGGGCGGAATATCTTTGTCCACAAAGTCCAAAACCGTGTCCACCTTGGTGCCCAAATGCCGCGCCACTATCTGCGAAGTGGTGCCGCCGCACACGGCTTTTTTGCCCTCGTAACTCATCAGCTTTTCCACGCAGTAATCGTCCATGTCCTTGTTCACCGGCGCGCCCACCATGATCGCCACCTGCAAACTCTTGCGCAGCTTGATCGCCGCCACCGTGGTGTCGTCGCCCGGCTTGTCCATATAAAGGTCGTTGCACGCCCCAGCCAGCAGACACGCCACCGCCTTTGCCGTCATGCGCGGCGTGACGGTCTTGTTCAAAAAGTCCATCACTTCCGGACGCTGCCAGCCGAAGTTGAGCAGCATGCCGATGCCGGCATGGATAACGCCGTCGCTCATGAACACTATCACGTCCCCTTCTTGCAGGGCAAGATCGCTTTTATAGACCTTTTTGCCCAGCACTTCCAGCTCCCGGCGCTCCAAGTCTTCACACCTGCCGTTGTGATAGTATATGGCGGGCGGATTGTCGAATTCAAACATCACGCCCCTGCCGTTTTTGTCGATGTGCACCACCGTGAACGTGGCATACGCCACGCCGCGCACCTTGCACACGGGCAGCGTTTCCAAAATGGTTTCCACGCAGTCTTCTATAGAGATCTCGTTGGCGACCATCGTGCACAATATCTTGGACGTGAGCATGGAGAGTATGTTGGCTTTCACGCCGCTGCCCATGCCGTCGGCAAGCACCACGGTGGTGTTTTCTCCGTCCGAATATATCTGCACGTTGTCGCCGCACAGCTCCTCCCCCGCCTTGTTGAGCGAGGTGTAGCCATACTCTATATCAAGTGACATCGCCGCCCTCCTCGCGTTTGAGCATGCTTTTGAGTTTGAGCAGCGCCACTTTGGTCTCCGCCGTGGTCTCGCCCAGCAGAGAGGCTATCTCCTGCGCCACGCGCATCTGCTTCATGATCACCTCGTCGGTGGTAGCAAGCGTTTCCGAAGTGAGCTGATGCAGCTTGCCTTCATACTGCTTTTCGTCCGTGATGTCCTTGTAGAGCGCAAACAGCACGTTGTGTTCTTTGAGCACCACGGCGTTTATCTCCACATATCTGTCCGTCTTTTTTATATGCTCGCACTTGCGCGTAAAGCCGGTCTTGCTCTCATAAGCGCCGATATAGGCGGAAGGATCGGCAAAGTCAACAAGCAGCATGCCTTTGGGATCGCTCTCCGTCACGCCGAACATCTTTTTGGCGGCGTTATTCATCTGCAACACGCGCATGTCCCCGTCCAGCACCAAAATGCCGTTGGGACTGTTTTGTATTATCTCGTAAGAGAGCGATTCCGCCCGCTGACGCATGTAAGGCAGGCACATGGATATGTCGGCAAAGCCGTTTGCCACCGCCCACGCCTTCTGCTTGCAGGATTCATAGCCGCACGCGCCGCAGTTGAGCTGATTTTCCGGCTTGTCCCTGCCCGTTTTTGCCATTATCTTTAACAGGCGCTCCTCGCTCACGTCAAAGCCGCTGGCGCGCAGACGCGCGTGCACCCGGCGCATGCCTGCCAGATCTTCTTCGCCGAACGCGAGCGCTCCGCCGCCTCTTCTGCCGGCATAGCCGCGCACAGCCTCGTTGGCTTTGATGGCGCCGCCGCGGTTGCGGATGGCGCAGGGACCGTTTATGCAGGCGTATTCGCAGGCGTTCATCTCTATGAACACCCCGTCCATATCGTCTATGTTTTCCAGCACCTCTTTGCAGCGCTCCACGCCGTCCACCGCCAGATACTCATACCCCTCGGGCAGACGGTCGAAAGACTTGATCACGCCGCGCGGTATGGGAAAATACCTGGCGCGCAGACCACCGCTCTCTTCTTCGTCCAAATTCTCGCTGCCCAGGATAACGCACTTATCCCGCAGCATTTCCAGCGCCTCTTCAAAGGTCAGCACGCCGTCTATCACGCCGCTCTCAGCCGCCTCGCGCTTTTTGGCGATGCACGGACCGATAAAGACCACTTTGGCGTCCGGACGGCTCTTTTTGATCAGATTGCCGTGCGCCACCATGGGCGATACCACCGGAGAGAGATATTTGAGCGCGCCCGGATAATAAAGCTGTATCAGCCTGTTCACCGCCGGACAGCAGGACGTGATGTAATTGCGGTATTTGCCGCTTTCCAGATCCTGCTTGAAGCACTCCACCACCGCGGCGGCGCCTATCGCCGTTTCTTCCGCGTCCGCAAAGCCCATCTGTTGCAGCCCCTTGCGCAATATCTCAAAGTTGTTGATGCCCAAGCTAGCCACAAAAGAAGGCGCCACCGATGCGATCACGTTGCCCTCTTCCAGCAGCTTTTCCACTTCCTCTCTGCCGCTGTGCACCACCTTGGCGTTCTGATGACACACCAGCGTGCATTTGCCGCAGAGTATGCACCTGTCTTCTATGATGGTCGCCTGATGCGTGGCGACTTCTATCGCCTTGACCGGACAGGAACGCAGACAGCGGTAACAGTCCTTGCAGTTGGCGGGCTTGAATTCCAAATACATGCCCTTGGTCATTTTCTTACCTCGGGCAGCACCCTTTCTTCAAACACCTTGCGCACGTTGTCCCCTTTCAGACCGGTGACTATCTCTTCGTCCAGTTTGATGGTCACGCCCTCGGCGCAATGCCCCAAACAAAAAGAAGCCTCCAAACTCACATCGTTGCCCACGCCGTATTCTTCGATGAGCTTTTTGAAGCCTTCGATCACGTCGTAAGAACCTTTCAGATGGCAGGAACTGCCTACGCATACGCTAATTCTCATATCGTTCACCCCTGGTGGATTTATTTGCTGATTAAATTATATAAAATACGCGCGATAAAGTCAATGCCGAATTTGCTTTTTTCGTTAAACTTTTAACAGCGCCGTCATCGAAAACGGCAAAAACCGTTCCGACATTGCGCGGCGGCGATGATTTCCCATTTGCTTGACTTGCCAAAGATATTTTGTTACATTGTTTTTATGACCGAAAAAGAACGCTCTTTACCGGCAAACGCGCCGACGGAATACAAAGTGGATAATGCCGTTATACTCGCCGCAGGCTTCGGGAGCAGATTTACGCCTATCTCGCTCTGCAAACCCAAAGGACTGGTGAAGATAGGCGGCGTGCCGCTGGTCGAAAGGCAAATACTTCATTTGCTGCAAAAAGGCATTTGTGACATAACTTTGATCACGGGATATATGGCGGAAGCATTTTTCTATCTTAAAGACAAATACGGCGTAAAGTTTATTTTCAACCCCGACCACGCGGTAAAAAACAATTTGTCCAGCCTTTATTTTGCCCGCAAAGAATTGAAAAACACATACATCTTGTCCAGCGATAATTACATGAGCGAAAATATTTATTCCCCCACGGAGACCCTGTCGTGGTATTCATGCGCCTATGCCCACGAATACACAAACGAATGGTGCCTCGACCTTGATGACGACAACAGGATCACTAGCGTGCATGTCGGCGGCAAAAATTCATGGTATATGTATGGGAGCGTATTTTTCAATCGTGATTTTTCCGACAAAATGGTGCCGCTGCTGGAAAAATATTATCCGCTTCCCGATTGGGCGGACAAATATTGGGAAGATATCTTGATCGCACATGCAAACGACTTGCCCATATATGCAAAAAAGTTTCCCGAAAACATCGTCTACGAATTTGAAAGTCTGGACGAATTGCGCGCTTTCGATAGATCCACGACAGAAGACGAAGAAAATCCCTATATAGCGGAAATAGCCGAATTGCTTGCCGTTCCCGTCAAAAAGATCCGCGAGTTTTCGCCGGTTGCTTCCGCCGCGGCTTATCCCGGAGCGTTCCGCTTTTCCGTGGAGAATAAACGTTTTGTCGCGCTTCCGGCAAACCATGAAGATATGCCGGCAAACCCCTTGGCGCAAGGTCGGCTTCTGAACGTTTATCCCTGCGAATAATATCCGCCGCACGGCTCTGCCGCCTTACTCGCCGTATATCTCCCCCGTGACGGTGCCGTCGAAAACGGGGGTGTATTTTTCCTCTTCTTTTTCCAAGGTCTGGATAAAAACGTTGCGCATGCCCGCCTTTTCCACATGGGAAACTGCCAGCTTGTATTCCAGCGGCTTTAAGGGGCGGGATAATTCCGCAAAGTTTTTTGCCTCGCCGGCGGGATAATACTGCCCCATCAGAGAAAAATACGTGTCCGCGCCCAAATGCTCGACCACGGCGTCCGTTACGGCAAAAGTGTTGTCCAAATTGCCCGGCAGCACCAGATGGCGCACTATCATGCCTTTTTGCATTATGCCGTCCGTGTCAAAAACATCCGCGGGCGCGAGCGAACGCATGAAACAGAGCGCTTCCAACGCGCGTTGCGGATAATCGGGAGCGGCGCTGTATTTGCGCGCGGGAGCGGAGAGCGCATATTTGAAATCGGGCAGCCACACGTCCACCGCGCCTTTGAGCAGCTTTAACGTGCTCACGCTCTCATATCCGCCGCAGTTATAGACGACGGGGATGTCCGGCTTGAAGATATCGAGCGCGCGCAGGATACCGGGCACATAATGCGTGGGCGTGACCAAATTGAGGTTGTGCGCGCCGCTGTCCTGCAAAAGTTTGAAGATGTCCGCCAATTTTTGCGGCGTGATTTGCACTCCGCCGCCGCGCGAGAGGGAAAAATTCTGACAATAAACGCATTTGAGCGGACAGCCGGCAAAAAAGACGGTGCCGCTGCCGCGCGTGCCGCTGAGAGGCGGCTCCTCCCAAATGTGCCGGCACGCCCTGCCGATAAAAATTTCGGCGGGCATACCGCACGCGCCGAAAGTGTTTTTTCTGTCCGCGCCGCAGGCGCGGGGGCAAAGAGTGCAATTCATTTGACGGTTTTCAGCAGCAGGTCCGCAAGCATTATCTCATACGCCACCTGTCCGTCCAGCTCCGCGATCGCTTCTCCTCGCTTTGCCGCGTTGCGCTGCGGCAGCGAATGGTTGTATTGCCTGATCTTGCAATAGGAGATAAAGGCGAAAAGCGCGGTGAGCAGGCACAGTCCGCCCAGCACCGCCGCGGCTATGCCGAAATAGAGCAGCGCCGCGTGCGCTTCCAGATAAGCCGGATCCACTGCGTAAATACAGCAAAGTCCCGCCGTGAGAAAGATGACGCCCAGCGGCAGAGAGATCACAAAGCGCAAAACGTCTTTGGGCGCGCGGGTATCGGGCTTGTCCATAAAGGGCGCAAGCTCTTCGTCCGGGCATATGCCTTGAGCGAGCCGAGCGCGCTTTTCTTCACCCTTTTCTCTGCGCGCGGCGATGTTCTCACGATACTCTCCGAGCGCCGCCCTGTCTTCTTCGTCCGCTTTGGCGCATACTTCGCGCAGCAATTCGTCGTGGCGCGCGAGCGGCACGTCGGGCGCAAAACCTTTGGTGAGTTTGATGAGCAGGGAAGTGTTTTCTTTCATATCTCTCCTCTGCCCGCCTGCGCGAAAAATTCGGCGGCGGTGTTCATAAATTCTTCATCGGTGGCAAAGACCACCTCTTTTTTACTGTAATGATAGTGCACGTCCACTTCGTATTTGAAATAGCACTCTCCCTTATACATCTTGCGGTGCGGCTTGCCCGCGCAGTCCGCTTTGATGATGTTTTCCGCCTCCACGGGGCGGGAGAGCGTGTGTCCGCGGTCTTCATAGACCAGCTTTTTCACTTTGGGATTCTTTATCCCTTCCGCCGCCGCCACGGAACACGACCACGGCACGGTGGGATCGTCTTTGCTGTGCGCCACCAGCACGGGGCCGCCGTAAGCGTTGATGCCGGAAACGGCGGTGTATTTTGCCTTTTTGCCGTAAATCATGCGCTCTATCAAAGCTATCCAGGGCATGGACAGCACGCCTATCTTGCCGCACATTTTCACCGCCTGGAAGCGAATGATGCTGCGCTCGCGGTCAAAGCCGGCGGCGGAGACCACGGCGGCGGGCTTGTGCCCGTAATTGAGCACGCTCGCCACGCCGAAACCGCTCCAGCTGTGCCCGTAAAGATAGATGGGCAGGCTGCCGTATTCGGGCGAATTTTCCATATAAGTGAGCACGGCGTGTATGTCTACGTGCGACTGGGGCAGACCCACGATGCTGTCCCCTTCACTGTCGCCGCAGCCGGTGATGTCAAAGCCCACCACGATGTAACCGCGGCGCGCAAAATAATCTATGCGGTTGAGATAATTGCCGTGACTGCAACCTATGCCGTGGCACACCAGCACCACCGCTTTTCCGGCGCACATCTGCCTGTCGCGGTATTCAAAACAGGCGAGCATGTTTTTGCCCGATTTGACCTTGAAAGCGGTGCAGTCCAGATTGGGGTGATCCGCCGCCGTGAGGATCGCCTCCGTCTTGTCGCAGCGTTTGCCGAAGAGATAGCGGTAAAGCGCGTAAGTTGCCAGCAAGGGCACGACGATCGTCCACACCATGAGAATGTAAACGATCACTATCCCCGCCTGCATCAAGCCTTTCATCTTTTTCATATGCCACCCATGTAAATTGATAAGACCATTATAAAGCCGCGCGCAAAATATGTCAACCTTTCCGCGCGCGCTCGCGGGTTGCAAAAAGCCGGCGTGCGCGTTATAATATCCGTATGAACTTGCCGGAAGAATTTCTCGCGCGCATGCGCTCTCTGCTGGGAGAAGAATACGAAGACTTTGCCGCTTCTTACAAAAAGCCTTCTCCGCTTGCGCTGCGCCTCAACACCCTGAAAGCCGCCGCCCTGCCCGAGTGCTGCTTTGAGCGCGTGCCCTGGTGCGGGACGGGCGCGTATTACGCGGGCGCTCCCGGCAAGTCCGCGCTGCACGAGGCGGGCGCTTATTATATCCAGGAGCCGTCCGCCATGGCGGTGGTGACGGCGGCGCGGATAAAGCCGGGAGAAAAGGTGCTGGATCTGTGCGCCGCGCCCGGCGGAAAGAGCACGCACGCCGCCTGCTTTGCGCCGCAATTTCTCATTTCCAACGAGATAGTCCCCGCGCGCGCCAGGATACTCGCGCAGAACATGGAGCGCTGCGGCGTGAAAAATTGCGCCGTCACCTGCGAAAGCCCCGCCGTCCTGGCGGACAAATGGGGCGCCGTGTTCGACGCGGTGATAGCGGACGTGCCCTGCTCGGGCGAGGGCATGTTCCGCCGGCGGGAGATAGCCGTGGAAGAGTGGAGCGGAGAAAACTGCGCCATGTGCGCGCGGCGCGACCGGGAGATCCTGCGCAGCGCGGCGCGCCTCACCGCGCCCGGCGGCAGGATAATTTATTCCACCTGCACCTTCGATCCGCAGGAAAACGAAGGCGCCGTGGAAAAATTTTTGGCGGAACATGCGGAATTTTCCCTCACGCCGATAACGGCGCTGAGCGGCGTTCCCGGCATAGTCCCCGGCATAAACGGCGTGGGCTGCCGCCTTTATCCGCACAAACTCAAAGGCGAAGGTCACTTTGTGTGCGTGCTGAAAAAAGCGGAAGGCGCCGCCGCGCCCTATCGCACGCAGCGGAAAAAGGCGGACAAAAAACTTGCGTCCCTCTTTGAGCGGTGGGCGCAGGACGCGCTTGCCGCGCCCTTTGCCGTGAGTTGCGACCACACGGCGGGAGAGGCGCTCTATATGCTGCCCGACGGACTGCCGGCTCTGGACGGCATAAAATGTCTGCGCCCCGGTCTGCCCCTGGGCACGGCGGAAAAGGGTCGGTTCGTGCCCCACCACTCTCTTGCCATGGCGCTCGCACCGGCGCAGGCGCTGCGCGTTTTGGACCTGCCGGCGGACCAAAAAGAATGCCTCGCCTTTTTGCACGGCGAAACGCTGCCCTGCGCGCTTGAAAACGGCTGGACTTTGGTCACGACAAACGGCATTTCGCTCGGTTGGGGCAAGACTGTGGACGGAGTGCTGAAAAATTTTTATCCCAAGGGATTGAGAAAATAAATCTTGGCGGGCGCAAATAGGGCGCGGCAGACGCGCGCATAAACGCAAAAGAGCGGCGATGACAAATCGGCCGCTCCTTTATTCTCTTATCGCTTGCCGGCGCGGAGCTCTTTGGCGGAGCGTAGCTCCCATCTGATCGGCTCCCTGCCGTTTTTTATCAGAAAATCGTTGGCTTGGGAAAAGTGGCGGCATTGCAAAAAGCCCTGATAGAACGAAAGCGGCGAGGGGTGCACGGAAGTTAAGATCAGATGTTTGGGATCTGTGATGAGCGCGCCCTTTTTCTTGGCGTAACCGCCCCAGAGCATGAAGACGACGGGTCTTTCGCTCTTGTTGAGCAGGGAGATGACAAAGTCGGTAAAGCGCTCCCAGCCCCTGCCCGCATGCGAACCGCTCATGCCGGCGCGCACGGTGAGCACGGCGTTGAGCAGCAAAACGCCCTGTTCCGCCCAACCGGAAAGATCTCCGCTTGCGGTGGGCGGAATGCCCAGATCGAACTCCAACGCTTTGTAAATGTTGACCAGCGAAGGCGGGCACTTGACGCCCTCTCCCACGGAAAAACACATGCCGTTTGCCTGGCGTTCTCCGATGTAAGGGTCCTGCCCGATGATGACCACCTTGACGTTTTCGTAAGGGGTGTGGGCAAAGGCGGCGAGAATATCTTTTTTGGGCGGATAAACGGTGTGCGCGGCATATTCCGCGCGCAGAAATTCGCGCAGTTTGTCAAAGTATTCGCTGTCGAACTGTCCGCGCAGCAACTCGTCCCAACTGTTTCCCAAATGTGAAGCCATCACTCTATCTCCGCCGCGATCGGCTTGTGTTCCAGATAATGGAAAAGATATTTGAAGCCGAGCGCTTTAAGCCCCGCGCACACTTCCTTGAAGTGGATCAGCTGCAACTGCGGATAATGCGCGTCCGAGCCGTAAGCGATAAGCTCCCCGCCCAACTCCCTGTAACGGCGCAAAATGCCGTCTTCCGGGATATAGGGTATGCCCGTGCCTCTGCCGTTGACTTCCAGCGCTTTGCCCCGCTCTATTATCCCGCGCAATATCTCGTCCAAAAGGTCGGGAAATTCCGCATATCTGAGCGCGCGGTCGGGAAAGGGCGCTTTGCGCGCCACATAGCCGATATGTCCGATCACGTCGTAAGGAAATTCCGCCTTCACGCTGTCTGCCACCGCTTGCAGATATATGCCGTAAGCCTCCCGCCTGCCGCGCGTGAAGTATTCCGGATAATAACAATCCTCTTCATGCGCCACATGCACGGAATTTATCACCACGTCCGTCTTGTATTTTTGCAGAATATCCGCATAGAGCTTGTCCGCGGGCGCATAATAGCCGCATTCCAGTCCCACGGCAATGTCCAGCCTGCCCGCATATTCGGCTTTGAGCGCGCGGCTCTCGGCAAAATGCCTTTCCAGATCTATCTGCGGCACGTCGGCAAAGGCGGGTATCAGGGCGTAATCCTTATCGCAATGATCGGTCATCGCCATATAGGACGCGCCCTGCGCCAAAGCGTTTTCTATCATCTCCCGCGCCGGCACGAAGCTGTCATGGGAGTGATCGCAATGTGTGTGTCCGTCAGCTATATACATCAGCCGTTAAGCACCTCTAAATACATTTTCACAAAGTCTTCTCTGCCCATCATCACGGGGACGGGATAGAGCGGATTCGCCTCTTTGTAAGCGGCTTCGCTCATGATCTTGGCGTCTTCTTCCTTGATGATGCCGCCGAAGTTTTCCGGTATCTGCATATAAGCGTTCATATCCTTGATCGCCTGAATGAACGCCTTGGCTTTTGCCTCATCGTCCGCGCCCGTTATACCCACGACGTCCGCCAGCTTTGCCAACTTTTTGTATATCTTGGCGCCGTAAAAGTCCAGCATGTGCGGCAGAATGACCGCCATGGCAAGCCCGTGGGGAGTGTTGAAGCGCGCGCCCATGGCGTGACCCATGGCGTGCACGTTGCCCACGTAAGCGCGCGTGAACGCCACGCCCGCGTCGAACGCCGCCGTCTGCATGTTCCGTCTGGCTTCCATATCCTTGCCGTTGTCATAGGCGCGTTTGAGATATGTAAAGATGAGCTTGACCGCTTCTTCCGCCTTTTGCTTGGTCTCTTTGGTGTTGGAATTGCCGATATAAGCTTCCACCGCGTGGCAGAGCGCGTCCATGCCCGTGGTGGACGTGACCTTTTGCGGCAGACCCGCCGTCAGAGAAGCGTCCAGCACCGCGTAATGGGGAATGAGCGGAAAGTCCTGAATGGCATATTTGAGGTGACGCTGCGGATCGGTGGTATCCGTGATGACCGCCGCCAGCGTGGTTTCACTGCCCGTGCCCGAAGTGGTGGGAATGGCGAAGAAGGGCGGCATTTTTTTGACCACTTTCAAAATGCCCTTCATCTTGGGAATGCTCTTTTTGGGACGCGCCACGCGCGCGCCCACGCCCTTGGCGCAGTCCATGGGCGAACCGCCGCCGAAGGCGATGATGCCCTGCGCGCCGCTCTCCTTGTAGAGCGCAAGCGCTTCTTCCACGTTGTCTATGGTGGGGTTGGCGACGACCTTGTCGAACACCGCAGCCTTGACGCCTTCTTTTTCCATCGCTTCCAGCATGGGCGCGCACAGCCCCAACTTCATCAGGTTGCCGTCCGTCACCACCAGCACGCGCTCCATGCCCTTGCTCTTGACGAAGGCGGCAAGTCCCGCCGCGCCGTTATCGAACTGCAACAGCTCCGGCTTGCGCCAGGGCATCAATTTGATGAGCTGTTTGAGCACCGCCTGAAAGGTCCTGCAATACATCTTGTAAAATACGTTCATACATCTCCTCCGTATTTATAAATTCCCGCCGTTAAGCGTTAAAAAGCGCGTCTGTGTCCACTTTTGTCCCCTCAAAGACGTTTTCCGCGCCCTCTGCAAGCACGAATTTGCCGTTGGCGGAGAAGTGGAGCCCGCTGTTTTCCAGCCTGCCGCAGCCGCTGAATGCGCTCGAATTAAGCGTCACGGCGGAACTCACCGTCACGTCCGTCAAACGCGTGCAGTCGCGGAAAGCGGAAGACTGCACCGTGGTCACCGTGGAAGAAAAGGTTATCTTTTCCAGTCCGCTGCCCACAAAACAATTGAGCGGTATGACCGTCAAACCTTCTCCCAGCGTTATCTGCTTTATCACTCCGGCGGAGAAAAACGCACTCCCTCCCAGCTGTGTTATCGCGCCGTTGACGGTTATCTCCGCCGCCGTGCAGCCACGGAAAGCATATGCGCCTATGCTCACGCACTTTTCGGGCAGAACTATCTTTTTCAAAGAAGTGCAGCCGGAAAAGGCGCTGCCGCCGATGCTCGTGATATTGGCGCCCAGATTGACCGTCTGCAAATTTTTCATGTTTTCAAAGGCGCCCTGCGGTATGCTCGTGGCGGCGTCCGTCACGGAAATGGCGGTAAGCGCCGGATAATGACCGCTCCAACTCGATCCGCCGGACGACCCGAAGACATACGACATGCCCATGTTGCTTTGATCGGTGATATCCGCACTTGCGCCGGCAAAAGGCGTGATCAGACTTTCCAAAGAAGTGCAGCCGGCAAGCGCGCCCCTGCCGATGGACTTGACGCTGTCCGGTATGAGCAGCGTTTTAACGGAAGTGCAGTCCTTGAAGGCGTTTTCCGCCACTTCCACCACGTCTATGCCGTCCACCTGCGCGGGTATCACCACGTTCACGCCCTTAAAGCCGGGCGTGGCGGAAACGCTGTAACCGCCGTCTACGCGCGTATATTCGAGCACGCCTTCGAACACCGCGG
This sequence comes from uncultured Christensenellaceae bacterium, assembly GCA_944380295.1. Taxonomy (GTDB): domain Bacteria; phylum Bacillota; class Clostridia; order Christensenellales; family UBA3700; genus Alloclostridium. The sequence goes on along the minus strand of CALWHE010000008.1, from coordinate 50,834 downwards.
TGAGCGTAAGCCCGTCCGTGGCGGTGATGAGGGAATGCGCGCCGTAAAAGTTGCCGTCTTCATCCGTCCAGCCGCTTATCTGCGCGCCGTCTTTCTGCGGCAGATATTCGCCCAGATCCAGTTCTCCGCCGCTCACGCTCAGCACCACGTTTTCGTCGCTGCCGTTATAAATGCCGCCGTCCAATACAAGCGTCACGGTCGCGCTCGTGCACGCGCCCAAAACTGCCGCCGCGGCTATCACCGCTATCAGCACCGCCGTGAGAACGGCTGCGGTCTTTTTTTTCATAGCTCCTCCCTGCCCAAGACTTTTTTTGCCTTGCGTCTGATACGCTGCAAAGCGTTATCCACATATTTAACGCTTTTTTTCACCTCTTGCGCGATCTCGGCATAACTCATGCCGTCTGCCCAAAGTGAGAATATCCTGCTCTCCGCCTGTGAAAGACAGGCGCATATCTTCTCCGTTATCTCTCCGCCGTCCAAGCCCTCCGTGAGGTCTTCTTCCGCCACCAGTTCCGTTTTGTCCAGCGGCACGTAATTGTTCAGCGGTCTGTTTTTCTCTCTTGACGCCGCCTTCACCGCGTCCAATATCGCCGCCTTCACGCAGGCGTATGCATACGCGGAAAATTTGCCCTTTTCCTCTTTGTATGTGCTGATCGCCTTGTAAAGCCCGATCATGCCTTCCTGCGAAGCGTCTTCATAAGTGGCGCCCACGATATAGTAGCGGCGCGCCTGCGCCTTGACCATGCCCATGTATGCGGTAAGCAGGCTTTCCATGGCGCGGCTGTCACCCTCCGCCGCCAGGCGCAGCAGTTCCTTTTCGCTCATCTTCTCTGCCTCAGCACCTCATAACACAGCACGCCGCAGGCAACGGACGCATTGAGCGAATTTATCTTGCCCTTCTGCGGCAGAGATACCGCCGCGTCGCACAGCTTTGCCGTGAGCGATTTCACGCCGAAGCCCTCGCTGCCTATCACCAGCGCCAGATCGCCCGTGAGATCGGTCTTGTATACGTCCTGCCCCGCCATGTCCGCGCAAAGCACGGTGACAAATTCCTCTTTGAGCATTCTTATCACGTCGTTGACGTTGGTCACGCGCGCTATCTTCATGTGCGCCGCCGCCCCGGAAGACACCTTTATCACCGTGGCGTTCACGCCCACCGCGCGCCTGCCAGGTATGACTATGCCGTGCACGCCCGCGCACTCCGCCGCTCTGATGATGCTGCCCAGATTGTGCGGATCTTCTATGCCGTCCAAGATGAGCATAAAGAGTTTTTCGCCCTTGTCGCGCGCGCTCTTGACGATGTCGCGCACCTCGCAATACGCGTATTCGTCGGCAACGCCGGCAATGCCGCGGTGCTTGTCCGCGCCGCACAGCTTGTCCAGCTCGCGCCGCTCGCAAAAAACCACTCTCGCGCCGGCGGCTCTCGCCTTTTCCACCAGCTCTTCCGCGCCGTGCAGCCCCTTTTGCACATAGAGGCGCGAAAGCGTGCCCCCCGCGCTCAAATGCTCGCGCACGGCGTTTTTTCCTTCTATCAACATTATTTGTTCTCCGCGATCTTTTTGTTCAGCTCCTCGCGCTTTGCCCGCACTTCAAGCGGTTTGCCGCAAGTCATCTTGCCCTCGCCGCACGCGCCGCGCACGCAGGAAGGTCCCGCCGTGACAAAAAGTTCCGGCGCCACTTTGAGCACTTCTTCAAGCATGCGCCAGGCAACTTCTCTGATCTCCCATTGCGCGCGGTTGCAGCAGCGCACGGTGAAAAAGTGCATCAGCTCGCGCACGTTCATGGTCATGGTCATCTTGGTCTCCGCGGCGTTGGGCAGCACAAAGCGCGCGTCCTCGTTGGACTTTTCGCACGCTCCGCCCAGCGCTTCCTGCCACTTGCAATACCACCCGTGCATGAGGCTCATCTGCTCCTTGAATTCCTCTTCCGCCTCCCGTCCCAGCGCACTTATCGCCGGCGGGATCACATAATTGAATTCTCCGCTCTTGTTGGCGTCAACATACCGCTGCGATTTGACGGAAAAAGAGGCTATCCTGTGCCTGGTCACCTGCGCCAGAAAACTGCGCGAAACGCCCTCTATGCCAAAGGTGAATGAGGCGTGTTCAAAGGGGGAAAGATGCCCCATGGTGACAAGGCGCGCCAAAAACTTGGACACGTCGCTCTCGTCCACGCCCCTTTTCAGATCTTCTATGGTGGCGTCCGAATAACACAACTTGGCGGACATGGCAATGGTCTGCGCCGGATCTTTTGTGTATGTGAGCAAAACTACGTGAGGTTTGACTTGTGGCATGCGTCCTCCTTTTTTCCGCCGGCAAAAGCGGCGTTCAGAATATATTCCAGTCTTTCATCGTTGCCCGTGAGATAGAGGTAGCCTATCACCGCCTCCAACCCGCTTGCCTTGTGATAATCGGCGATGTCGGCGTTTTTCGCCTTGTGCGCGGTGCGGGCATTGCGGGCGCGGCGGTATATGTCCGCCTCCGCCCCTTGCAGCTGCGGCAGCAGCTCTTCCGCCGCCCTCGCCTGCGCGGACGCGTTTATTATCGCCGCCGCGCTCACGTGCAGCGCGCCGCTTTTCACGTCCGAACGCGCCGCCAGGCGGGTGCGGACATAGAGAGTCTGCACGCTGTCGCCCACAAACGCCAACGTCAGCGGATTGAGCCGCTCCGCCTTTTCCGGGTCTATCACTTCCCGCACTTTTCTATAAAATATTCAAACAAAAGCTCGTCGCTGTATTCCTTTGCGCCGGTGGCTTTGACGGTGAGCTGCTCTATATACCTCTTGCACACGCGTTCCAGACAACGGATTATCTCAAAAGCCTCTTCCATGTCTTTGCCCGCGCAGAACACGCCGTGGTTTGCCATAAAGCAGGCGTTGCGCCCTTCCATGGCTTTTACCGTGCCTTCTTTGAGCTTTTTGGTGCCCGGCAAGCCGTAAGCGCCCACGCGCACGCTGCCGCCCAGCAACTTTTTCTCCTCTTCCGTCATCACCTCTTCGGGCAGTTCTTTGCGCGCGGAGGCGAAAATGGAGCCGTAATAAGGGTGGGAGTGGATGGTTGCGTTTATCTCCTGACGATTGAGCATCAGAAACGCGTGTATCTTGCGCTCGGAAGTGGGCTTTTTGCCGTTGCTCCAAACTTTGGGATCGACAATGCTCACCACGGGCATATCCTCGGGAGTGAGGGCTTCATAGTCCAAGCCGGTGGGCGTGACCAGCATGTATTCCTTGTCCAGTCTTTGCGCCATGTTGCCCCAGGTGCCCTGCACCAGATTTTCTTTGAGGAGCTTTACGCCGCTGTCTTTTACCACTTGGCGCAGGCGCTGTTCTTCTTCTTTGCTCCAGCTCATTTATTTGCCCTCCCTTTCCAGATTGTTTTCCGTGTTTATCTTGCTGTATTTCTTCTTGTAGACAAACCTCATCAGGCGCGCTTCCAAGCCGTTGATAACCACGTTGCCGCCCAGCACGCTGCCGCTCACCAGGCAGATCGCCGCCTTTTGCAGCACCATCATGCAGGTGAACGCTTCGTTCAGCGTCCTGCCGGTGGTGACGGCGCCGTCTTCTTTTATCAGGCAGGAATTGCGCTTTTTCAGCTCTTTTGCCGCCGCCGCGGCGTCATTTGCCGTGCGGCAGGTGGGACCCACTATCTGCGCCATGTCGTCTATCACGGCGGGTATGGTCACGCCCGCTTTGGATACGGCGTTGACGTAATCGGGATGCGCGTGCACCACCGCCTGCGCGTCGGTGGCGGCATATATGCCCTCATGCAGCGCCGCCTCTCCGTCCGCCTTGCCCGCGGGGATAAATTTGACCTCGCGCGTGTTGTCCACGAAATACATACCTCCTTCCGCACGGACGGAAACGGAATCGCCGTTGCCGTGCAGACCGTATTCTCTGAGCCTGTCGAAATACATCGATACGGAATCTTTGAGTTTTTCGTTCATCATTCATCTCCTTCGAATCTGTTGGAATTTGCCAATTTATACGCCTTGTTCAGGCTGTAATAGATGCGCTTGTAATTTTGGAACTGCTCGTCGTATATATACCTGTTGGCGGGGTTGGGACGATAAGTCTTTTCCTCTTTGACAAAGCGTTTGACTTCGGAAAATCCCTTGATCTCACCCAGCCCTATCAGCGCGATGATGGCTGCGCCCAAGGCGCCCGCGTTGCGCGTGTTCTGCACCACGGCGAACTCGTTGTCCGTGATGTCGGCGATCATCTGCATCCAGGCTTTGTTCATGGCGCCGCCGCCGATTATCCTGAACTTTCTGCCGCCGAAGCCGTAATCCTTTTTGAAGTTTTCCAAGATCCAGCGCAGATTGTATCCTATGCCCTCATACACGGCGCGCATGAGATGTTCGCGCGTGTGGCGGGGATCGATGTTGAAGAGCGTGCTTCTGGTGGTGGTGGAAGACACGGGGCAGCGCTCGCCCAGCATCCAGGGCGTGCAGATGAGATATTCGCTGCCCGCGGGGATATGCTCTATCACGCTGTCCATATAGTCGTATATGCCGCTGCCCAGCTCTTCCGCTTCCTTTTTGAAGAATTGATTTTTTATCCATTCCAGATTGGAACCGGCAGCCTCCGTCACTCCCACGATGAGGTTCATGTTTATGTCCGCGCTCTGTATCGCCGCCGCGCCGTGCTTGAACTTGGTCTCCGTGGAAGAGGTGGCGCCCACCCAGGCGGAAGTGCCCAGATAAATGTGTATGTCGCCCTCTCCGTTCATGCCCGAACCGAGCGCCGCCGCCTGCGTGTCGTCACAGCCGCCGAACACGGGCGTGCCGGGATTGAGCTTCATCGCCTTTGCCGCTTCTTCGGTAAGTCCGTTGCCCACCATATCCGTGCTCTTCACCAGCGGAGGCAGCTTTTTCATGTCTATGCCCGTGAGTTTGAGCGCACCCAGCCACTTCTTCTTTTTGGTGTCCAAGCCGTAAGAAGACGCACCGGAATATTCCGCCACCGCCTCGCCCGTGCACTTGAACTTCAAAAAGCCGTTCACGTCCAAAAAGTATTTGGCGTCGTTATAAACGCTGGGCATCTCCTCTTTCAGCCAGATCAGCTTTGCCACCACGTCTTTACCCATGATGGGCGTGCCGGCAAGCAGGGTGAAAATGCGCTTGCCGCCCAACTTCTTCATGATGGACTGCGCCTGTTTTTCCGCTCTGCCGTCTACCCAGGTGATGTTGTTGTGCAGCACGTTGCCGTATTTGTCTATGGGTATTATGCCCATCGCCTGCGTGGAAAACACCACGCCCTGCACGTCGTCGGGATCCGTGCCCGTCTTGTCCATCAGCTTGGCGGTGGCTTCGCACACCGCGCGCCAATAATCGGCGGGATCCTGCTCCACAAACGCCGGCGCGGGATAATAAGTGGGATAAGGTTCCGTCTGAGAAGAGATTATCTGCCCTTCAAAGTCCACGAGCACGGCTTTGTCGGAGCTGGTGCCCATGTCGTGCGCTATTATGTATTTGCTCATATCTTTCTCCGCTTACGCTTATATAGTGTTCGCGCCCCTCTTTGCGAGAGGCGCGTTTTGGTGTGTCAGCACTTTGCCGATCTCATCTTTTCTTTGAGGACTTTCAGATCCTTGGTCGCCTTTTGAGCCGCAACTTTGCCGTCCGCCTTGCGCTTGGCTATGGCTTCCTTCTTTGCCGCTTTCTTCTTGGCTTTGCCTTCCTTGTCCTTGCCGTGCTCTTTCTTATACTTGGCAACGTAAGTTTCCATCGGATCTTTGCGCTCCACGATCAGTTTGAACACGTTTTCAAACTTGTCGAGCGCTTCGTCGATGACCTCGTCCGTGTCCGCCATGGAAGTGTAAAGCCTGGAACCCGCCAGCGTGACGATGCCGTGCGACATGTAAGCCGCGCCCATCATCTCCATTGCCTCTTTACGCACATAGATCATATCCTGCTTCTTCAAAATGGGCAGCAGAGATTTGAGCAGGCACTTGTTGGAGAAGTCGTAACTCATCGCGCCCGTGCACTCCAAGTGGACGATGGAGCCTTGGTTGTATGCCACATAAGGCAGCCCGTATTTGTCGCACAGCTTGACCAAGCCGTCCGTCAGCTTGTCGCCCGCCTTGCCCGCCTTGGCGCAGGCGTCGTGCTCGGCAATGGCTTTGATGGCGCAATAGCCCGCCATTGCGGAGAGCGGGTTGGCAGCCAGGGTGCCGCCCACGTAAGCCCTCTTCATGCCGCTGGCAACGCCCGCCGCCATGCAGCTGACGTATTCGGCTTTGCCGCCCACGCCGCCGGCTGCGGGATAACCGCCCGCCACTATCTTGCCGAAGATGGTCAGATCGGGATGCACGTCGAACAAGCCCTGGGCGCCGCCCAAGCCCACGCGGAAACCGGTGACCACTTCGTCAAAGATGAACAGCGCGCCGTATTTGCGGCAGAGCATTTCCACGCCCTTGTTGTAATTCCAATCCACGGGGCGCGTGCCGCTCTCGGGACCCACGGGTTCCACGATGACGCACGCCGTGCCGCCTTTGCGCTGGTTGGCTTTGAGATAATCTTCCAGCATTTCCAGGTTGTTGGGCTGCACTTCGTCTATCAGCGCAAAGCACTTGTTGGGAATGCCGAAGCTCTCCAAAAACTGCCTGGTGCCCGGTATCTTCAAGCCGTAAACCATCTGGTCGGACCAGCCGTGATAAGCGCCGCCTATCTTGATGACGCGCTTTTTATGCGTTGCGCAGCGCGCCACGCGGATCGCCGCCATCACGGATTCCGTGCCGCTGCCCAGCATGCGGAACATCTCTATGTTGGGCATATGCTTGTTGATCTCTTTGGCTATCAGCAGCTCCGCCTCGTGGAACAGACCGGTAACGGGACCGCAGTCCTTGATCAGCTCTATCGCCTTTTCCTGCACTTCCGGGAAGTTGCTGCCCAAAATGGTGGGACCGCCCGCCTGCAAAAAGTCGGTATACTTGTTGCCGTCTATGTCGTAAAGATAGGCGCCCTCCGCCTTGACCATGCACATGGGGAAAGGCTTGTTGAACGCCAGGTTGTGCTGCACGCCGCCGGGTATGTATTTTTTGGCTTCGCCGGTTATCTTTTTGGAGCCGGCGCACTTGACGTCGTAATATTCTGCGCAGATCTTTTTGTATTCGTCGTCACTGATGCAGAATACGTTCTGATCCGTCAGTTCTTTGAGTTTGTTGTTGATGTCTTTGGCGCTTGCCCAACGGGATACGCCGTAGTGGGAAAAATCTCTTCCGGGAGCGATTTCACTCAGGGAATAGTTTTTGATGTCGCTCATATTGACCCTCCTGAATTTTATCAATACCGATATTTTATCACAAATCGCCCGGCATGTCAATGATTAAAATATATGCGCGCGAAAAAAGGCGGGACGCCGGCGTTCCGCCCTTTTTTGCCGCGCCCGCGCGGCAGGCGCGCGATCGACGCGCCGCCGGCAGCGGCAGCCCGGCAAAAACAAAAGACCCGCTCCGCTGCCTGCGGAACGGGTCGAAAGCGGCTCAAAGCGCCGTCAGTTTTGTTTTTTTGCCAGCGCGTCTATCTTGGGCACCAGGTTGACCACGGTTTCAAAGCCCTTTTCCAGGGAATACATGCTCAGCCCTTCCACGGTATCGTTGCTGGTGTGGTAATAATTGGTCAGAGTGGGATTCTGCGCCACCAGGGTCACGGTCTTGACGCCGGCGCGGCAGAAAGGCGTGGAATCGCAGCCGCCCACCGGGTTAAACATTTCCGAAGGGCATTTTTCCGTTGCGTCCTCTCCCAGCGCTTCACGCATAGCCTCTTTGCCCGCGTCTATCAGCTCTCTGTCAAAGCGGCTACCCAGCCACAGGTCGCCTATGACGGCGGCAAAATGTTCGTCGTCGCGGAAAGAGTCCAGATTGATGTGATACATGTCTTTGAGCATGCCGTCGTCTTTATGCTGTTTGCAGAAGGCAAAGGAGCCTTTGAGGCTGGCTTCCTCCGCGCCCATGGCGGCAAACATCAGGCGGCAGCCTTCCGGGCGCACTTCCGGATGCGCTTTCACATACTCCGCATACGCCAAAAAGATGCCTATGCCGGAGAGATTGTCCATGGCGCCGGGGGACGCCTTGGTCTTGTCCCAGGTGAGATAATCCGCCAGCCAGTAACTGCCCGGCACGGTGATGAGCGGCAGCACATACATGACTATTTTGAAAATGTCCATGCCGGCAAGCTCTGTTTTCACCGCCAGATCGGAGATGGTGGTAAAGGAATACATGCCTATGCCCACAGCCACCGCCGACATGATGATGAGCAGCACAAAGCCCACTATGCCGATGACTATCTTGGGTATGGCGGTCTTGGGATTGCGCAGGGAGTGGTTCCAGCACCAGCAGGAATCCATGTGCGCGGAAAAACAGATGGTATATTTGACCTCTTCCCCTTCGGGCGGATCTATCGTGGTCCAGACGTTTTGCGACTTTTTCTTGGGAAACAAAAAGTCAAAGGTGCCGCTGTATGTAAATATCTGCGCCACGGCAAACAGCAGCGTCAGCGTGGAAAGCACCAGCGTGGCGATGGGCGAAAGATAGAACAGCGCAAAGCTGATAAGTCCCAGCACGCCCACCACCGGAATGGCGCCGATGGACGCATTGGGGTGCAGGTCGAATTCCTCGACCACGGCTTTTTTGCCGCTTATCCCCTCCATTATCTCGGCGGTAAGCATGGCGCCCTGCCGCTCTTCTTCCGTGCCGGGAAGCCTGGGTCCCGTTTTGTCGATTATGCCCTTGATGTAATCGTAAGCATATTGTGCGCCGGCTTTTGCCTCTTCTTCTCTCATAACCATATCCCCCGCGGATCGATTGATAGCACGATTATACAATATCTTTACATTAAAAGTAAAGGCATTTTTCCGCATAATTCGCGGGCGCGGCGGGATACGCTTAAATTTTTACAAATGTTAAGCAAAGTTTATTTTGCTTTTCGGCTTGAAAAGAAGGGGGCGGAGAATTTGTTCCCCGCCCTAAGTGCGTTGTTTTATCTTGTTTTCCCGTTCAAGCGCGGCTCAGCCGACCTTGTGCCTGATGAGGCTCCTGCCCGTCATTTCCTTGGGCGCGGGCAGCCCCATCATGTCGAGCAACGTGGGAGCGATGTCGCACAGTTTGCCGTTGTTTTCCAAAAAGCAGATGCTGTCGTCGCCCACGGCGATGAGGGGCACGCGGTTGGTGGTGTGCGCGGTAAAAGGCGTGCCGTCCGGCTCATACATATAATCGCAGTTGCCGTGGTCGGCGGTGATCAGCGCCTTGCCGCCCACGGACAGGATGGCGTCCACCACCTGCTGCACGCATTCGTCCACCACTTTCACGGCTTTGCGCGCGGCTTCCAGCACGCCGGTGTGTCCCACCATGTCGCCGTTGGCAAAGTTGAGGATCATCACGTCGTATTTACCGCTCTTTATCTCCTCGCAGGCGCGCTCCGCCACTTCATATGCGCTCATCTCCGGCTTCATGTCAAAAGTGGCTATCTTGGGCGAATCGATGAGTATCCTGTCCTCGCCGGGATTGGGCGCTTCCACGCCGCCGTTGAAGAAGAAGGTCACGTGCGCATACTTTTGCGTTTCCGCTATCCTGAATTGCTTTATCCCGTTTTTGGAGAGATATTCGCCCAGCGTGTTCACATAGCTCTCGGGGCGGAACGCCACGTCGAGCCTGTCGTTGAACGTCACGTCATACTGGGTAAAGGACACGTAGCAGGGCGCCAAAAAGCCCTTTTTGCGCGTGAATTTGTCAAAGTCGGGATAGATAAAGGCGCGGGAGATCTGCCTTGCCCTGTCCGGACGGAAGTTGAAGAAGATGATGCTGTCCCCTTCGTCCACCGTCGCCACGGGCTTGCCGCCCTCTTGGATCACGGTGGGCACCACGAATTCGTCCGTCACGCCCCTGTCGTAACTGTTCTGCATCGCCTGCACGGGGTCGCTCTCTTGCACACCCTCGCCGTCGGCAAGCGCGGCGTAAGCCTTTTCCACCCTGTCCCAGATGTTGTCGCGGTCCATGGCGTAAAATCTGCCGCTTATCGTGGCTATCTTGCCGAAGTCCATCTGTTTGAGCTGCTGCTGCAATTCCTCTATGTAACCCTTGCCCGATTCCGGCGGCACGTCCCTGCCGTCCATAAAGCAATGGATATACACGTTGTCAAGACCCATCTGCTTTGCCATTTTGACCAGCGCGTAAAGGTGCGTGTTATGCGAATGCACGCCGCCGTCCGACACAAGTCCCATCACGTGCAGTTTTTTGCCATTTTCCTTTGCCGAAGTCATCGCCTTGACCAGGGCGGGATTGGTGAAGAAATCGCCGTCTTGAATGGATTTTGTGATGCGGGTGAGCTCCTGATAAATTATCCTGCCCGCGCCGATGTTGAGGTGCCCCACCTCACTGTTGCCCATCTGTCCCTCGGGAAGTCCCACGGCAAGACCGCTGGCGTCCAGCACGGTGGCGGGATTTTCCGCAAACAGTTTGAGCACGTTGGGCGCCGTTTCCGGCGATACCGCATTGAAAGGCGCAAAATGATTCACGCCGTAGCCATCCATGATGATAAGTCCGGTAAAACTCATATAAAATACCTCTCTTGCCCCGCAGGGCTGAATTTTATTCACCTTATTCTAGCACACGCGCAAAAAACAGTCAAACAAATAGGTGTCCTGTGCGGCACGGCAAAGTCAATAAGCGAAAGTGTGCCGTGCCGCTCCGGACGTGAAATTTTTGCGCAGATATAATGAGCGGTAAGCGAATGTATATCTGCTGCGCAAAAGTGAAATGTTTTTGCCAACACATTGGCAAAAACGTGAAATGTGCCCTCAATCCGCAAAGCGACGAGAGGGCACGTGAAATGCACGACGATACAGCTCCGCGCTCGTCGTGCGTGGCGGCTGCCTGCGGCGCTATTAGAGTGTAATGCTGCACCCGGAGCGCGGTGCGGCAGCATGACGGGAGCGCGGGGCGCTCCATCCCTGATCAAGCCTTGAAGTAACTTGTTCGTCTTTCCAGCTGATCTCTTTGCAATGCTTACACAGCAAAGTGTAATATCCCGCCGTCCAAAATCGCACTTTTGGACGAGCGCACCTCTAAAATGCGCCGTGCGTATTTTCCGAATGAGCGGAGCGCGCGGAGCGAATGAGGGCGGAAGAGGTGAATTTTTGCGGCACAACCAAGTGCGATACGAGATCACGCCGTCCGCAAAAAGAGGGGAAACTACGCCTCAAAAAAATAAAACGGCGATATATTGCGCTTTATATCACCGGTGTTATATCTATCAATGAAAGTGGTAATATCCTGCCACCGAAAACCGCGCTTTTCGGTGAGCACACCTTGGGCAAGGCGACTGCCTTGCGCGCCGCTCCCGCGGCGGCGGAAAGAGTGAATTTTTGCGGCTAACGCTTGCACGCTTTCTTATATCTCGCCGCAAAACGAGGGGAAAACCGCAGCGGAGCGTGTCGGGTTTGCCCCTCTCACGTAGGCGCAAAGTGCTGTGCGCAGATATTGTCAGAACATTAAAATGTTTTATCGCACGGCACTTTCACTCGGCGCCTATCTTCAATGGCGGGGTTGTCTTTCAGCAAGCGAAAGAGGAAAAGGCAGACCCCGTTGAAAACGGGACCCGCCTTATCCTTTTTCTCTTTCGCTTATTCTTTTATGCGTTATATTTGACCACCTGCGAGAAGTCCACCGCCTTCAAGGAAGCCCCGCCGATAAGTCCGCCGTCTATTTGAGGCATTGCCATCAATTCTTTGGCGTTCTTGGGATTCATGGAGCCGCCGTATTGGATACGGATCTTGTCCGCGCACTTTTCGCAATAAAGTTTGGCGATGGTGCCGCGGATGATGGCGATGGTATCGTTGGCGTCCTGCGCGGTAGCGGTCTTGCCGGTGCCGATAGCCCAAACGGGTTCGTAGGCGATGACGATGTTGTCCAGCTCGTCTTTGTCTATCTCCTTGAACGCTTCCGTGGTCTGGCGCACCAGCACTTCTTCCACCTTGCCGCCTTCGCGCTCTTCCAGCGTTTCGCCCACGCAGATGATGGGTTTAAGCCCGTGCGCCAAAGCCGCCTTCACGCGCATGTTCACGGTTTGGTCTGTTTCGCCGAAGTATTGACGGCGCTCGGAGTGTCCGATTATCACATATTCCACACCCTGCTCTTTGAGCATGTCAGCGGAGATCTCGCCGGTGAAAGCGCCTTTTTCCGCCCAGTGCACGTTTTCCGCGCCCAGGTGGATATTGGTGCCCTTTATGGCGTCGCCCGCCGCCCAAATGGAGGTGTAAGGCACGCAGATGACCACTTCCGCTTCCGCGTCTTTGACAAGCGGCACAAGGTCGTTGAGCAGCGCATAGGTCTGCGCCTTGGTGTTGTTCATCTTCCAGTTACCCGCAATAATAGGTCTTCTCATTTTTTATACCTCTTAAAATTAGTCCTTATCGTTGAGGCAGGCGATGCCGGGGAGCACCTTGCCTTCGAACAGTTCCAGGGAAGCGCCGCCGCCCGTGGAAATGTGCGACATCTTGTCCGCAAAGCCCAACTGCTTGACCGCCGCCGCGGAATCTCCGCCGCCGATGATGGTGGTGGCGTCTTCCGCCTCGGACATTGCCTTGGCAATGGCTATCGTGCCCACGGCAAGCTGAGGATTTTCAAACACGCCCATCGGTCCGTTCCAAATAACGGTCTTGGCGGTTTTGATGACCTCTGCAAACTTTTCGCAGGTCTTGGGTCCGATGTCCAGCCCCATCTTGCCGGCGGGGATCTTGTCCGCGTCGCAGGTGCCCGTTTCTATCTGTGCGTCGATGGGATCGGGGAACGCCGCGGCATAAGTGGTGTCTTCGGGCAGATAGATGGTCTTGCCCAGCTCCTGCGCTTTGTCGAGCATGTTCTTGCAATATTCTATCTTGGAATCGTCTACCAGGGAAGTGCCCACTTCGCAGCCCTTGGCTTTGAGGAAGGTATACGCCATGCCGCCGCCGATGATCAGGCTGTCGCACTTTTCCAACAGATTGGAGATGACGTTGAGCTTGTCAGCCACTTTGGCGCCGCCCAGCACCGCCACAAAGGGATGAACGGGATGTTCCAAAGCGTCCGCCATCACGGAAAGTTCTTTTTCTATCAGGAAGCCGCACACCGCGGTCTTGACAAAGCCGTATTCCACAATGCCCGCCGTGGAAGCATGCGAACGGTGAGCGGTGCCGAAAGCGTCGTTGACGAAAACGTCGCAGAAAGAAGCCAGCTTGCGGCAGAATTCCTTGTCGTTACCCTCTTCTTCCACATGGAAACGGGTGTTTTCCAAGAGCACGCATTCGCCCTCTCTGCAAGCTTCCACCTTTGCCTGCGCGTCGGGACCGACCACGTCTTTGGCAAATGCCACTTTATTGTCCAAAAGCTCGTTGAGCCTGTCCGCCACGGGCTTCAAGGTGAACTTGACGGGATCTTCCGCCAAAGCTTTGGTGACGGCTTTTGCGGTGGCGGCGCCGCGCTCTGCCTCGGGAAGAGCTTCTATCGCCTTTTTCTCCTTTTTGTTCAGCTTGATGTTGTCGCTGAAAATGCCGTGCGGCTTGCCCAGATGGGAGCACAAAATGACCTTTGCGCCCTGCTCCATCAGATATTGAATGGTGGGGAGCGCACCCATAATGCGGTTATCATCCGTGATAACGCCGTTCTTCATGGGCACGTTGAAGTCGCACCTGACCAGGCAGCGTTTGCCTTTTACGTCTACGTCTTTTACGGTTTTTTTGTTCATAATAAACTCCTTTTTTTAATTAAGAGGTTTTGTTTGTCCTTATTATAGCACGCCCACGCAAAATTAGTAAAGGTTTTTTGCAAATTTTTACCTTATTGCCCGCAAAAGCGCCCCAAAGCCGCCGCCGCCGTTGACACAAAGGCGCAAAGCGGTTATACTTTTAACGGGCTTTGCGGCGCGCCGCCGCGGCGATAATGCCGAAGCGGCGCGCTCGGAAGCCGCCCTAGCAATAACTTTTTACCTTGGGAGAAAAATTATGATCGCTTTACAGCCCGCAAAAGAGCCAAACGGCGTGCAACGCGCCATGATGGCGCGCAAATACGGCATGTTCATCCATTTCGGCATAAACACCTTTTACGACACGGAGTGGTCGAACGGCAAACTGGACATAAACGGTTACAAACCGGAAAAGATAGACGCGGACAGCTGGGTGAAAAACGCCTATGAAGCGGGCATGAACTACGTGATACTCATCACCAAGCACCACGACGGCTTTTGTCTGTGGGACACAAACACCACGGACTATTGCGTAAACCGCTCCCCCGTCAAAACGGACGTTGTGGCGGAAGTGGCAAAAGCGTGCGCCAAATACGGCGTGAAACTGGGGCTTTATTACTCTTTGTGGGACAGGCACGAGCCGTGCTATAAAGACGACAAGGCGTATAACGACTATATGTGCGCGCACCTCAAAGAGCTTTTGGGCGGCAAATACGGGGAGATATGCGAGCTGTGGCTGGACGGAGCGTGGGACAAATATCCAAAGCAATGGGATATCCCCCGCCTTTACGACCTCACGCACACCTTGCAGCCCGGCTGCGCCATGGCGGTGAATCTGACCATAGGCAAGGGCGTTTTCAAGCTGACGGGCGCGCGTTTCCGCCCGCACCGTTACAAAGAAGGCATGCCCATCAGATATTTCCCCTCCGATTTCCGCCTGTGGGACCCTTTCTTCACGCGCGAAGACGATCCCAAACTTTACTCGCACGGCGGCAAGCTCTACTACCTGCCCTTTGAAGCCACCATCTGCATACGCAACATGCGCAACTGGTTTTGGGATCCCAAATACACGCAGGACAGACTGGTGGGCGCGGACTTTATCGCGGAAAAATACCGCCTTTTGACGGGCTGCGGCAACACGCTGGTGGTGAACGTGGCTCCGGGCGTCAACGGCGAGCAGGAGCCGGAAGACATCGCCTGCCTGATAAAAGCGGCGGAGCTTTTGGGCATCAGGCGCAGCGCCAACGCTTGAACTTGCGGACATGCGGCGCCCTGTCGAGCTTTTGCGCCCCGCCGCGGCGGGGCGCCTTTTATTATAAATATCCATATTATTATAGGCGGCGGCACGCCGCGCGGGCGCGAACATTGGCGCGCGTTTCTCTGCGGCGCGGAACAAGGCTTTTGCATATATCGCGGGCGGAAAAAATTTTTTTCTTGCGCGGAAAAAATCTTTTCATCGCTTTACATATGCGCGCGTGAGGTGCTATAATCTTCTTGTTTTTTCGGGAGGACATTTTTATGGCACTTAAAGAAGAATGCGGCGTGTTCGGTTATTACTCCACCGAAGACAGACCCAACATTGCAAAAACCGTTTACTACGGGCTTTTCGCCCTCCAACACCGCGGTCAGGAAGCCTGCGGCATAGCCGTGAACAAAAACAGGATCACCACCTGCAAAAAGGACCTGGGACTGGTGGCGGACGTGTTTTCTGACGCGGATCTTTCCGCCATGCCCGGCAACATCTCCATCGGTCATGTGCGCTACTCCACCGTGGGTAGCAACACGCGCGAAAACGCGCAGCCGCTGTTTGTATCTTATGTGAAAGGCACGCTCGCCATTGCGCATAACGGCACCATCTTCAACGCCGACGAGCTGCGCAGGGAATTGGAAGCGGAAGGCGCGCTCTTCCACTCCACCAACGATACGGAGATAATAGCTTACCTCATCGCCAAGGCGCGCATCAACTGCCCCAGCGTGGAGGAAGCCATCGCGGAAGTCATGCCCAAGCTGAGAGGCTCTTATTCCATGCTGGTGATGAGCCCCACCAAGCTGATCGCCGTGCGCGACCCTTACGGCATTCGTCCGCTGTGCATGGGCAAGATAGGCAACGACGTTATCTTTGCCTCGGAAACCTGCGCGTTGGACACCGTGGGCGCGGACTTTGTGCGCGACGTCAAGCCGGGCGAGATAATCACCCTGCACCACGGCAAGTTCACTTCCGACGAGCGGTTCTGCTCTAACAACACGGGCGCGTGCATTTTCGAGCACATATATTTCGCCCGTCCGGACAGCGTGATAGACGGACAATCGGTCAACGAATCGCGCGTGCTCACCGGCAAACTTTTGGCAAAGCAGCACCCCGTGGACGCGGATCTGGTGATAGGCGTGCCGGACAGCGGTCTTTCCAGCGCCATAGGTTACAGCATGGGCAGCGGCATTCCCTTCGGCTTGGGACTGGTGAAAAACAGATATATCGGCAGGACATTCATCCAGCCTTCGCAATCGCAGCGCGAACGCAGCGTGGCGCTCAAACTCAACGTGCTCAAAAGCAATGTGGCGGGCAAGCGCGTGATCATGGTGGACGACTCCATTGTGCGCGGCACCACCATTGCCAACATCGTCAAACTGCTCAAAAAGGCGGGCGCCACGGAAGTGCATGTGCGCATCGCTTCGCCCAAATTCCTCTTCCCCTGCTACTTCGGCACGGACGTGCCGGACAGCGATCAGCTGGCTTGCCGCAAATACACGGACGAGGAACTGCTGAAAAAGATAGACGCAAACTCTTTGGGCTTTTTGGACGTGGACACGCTCGATCAGATAGTGCCCAACGCCCAGGTCAAATTCTGCAAGGGCTGCTTCACCGGCAATTATCCGGACTGCCCGGGCGATCGCAAGAAAAAAGACATGTTCGAAAAGCGCTGAATCCATAAAAACCCGCGGGTCCGCAACGGCAGTTGCGGACCTTTTTTTGCGCCGCGGCATACCTGGTGCAAACTTTTCCCTGCCGCCGCGCGCGGCGGACTTTAAGAAGCAACTCGTTCAAGCGCACGGCTGGCGGAAGACGTGGCTTATATCAGAAATCACGGCATAAAGACAAAAAACAACTGAGATGATTTTCCGACGCATGAAAAAGGCGGGCGTTTGTTATCCGAACACCCGCCTTTTTGTTTTTCGCCTGCTTATTCTCCGCAGAACTTGTCCATGATGCGTTTGAAGGAGCTGCCGCGGATAGTCTTTATATAGAAATAATACTTAAAGCCGTCTATTTCGATCAAGACGTTGTAATGCCATCTGCCGAACATGCCGCGCCGGACGGTGTAAGCAAGGGGCGTGCCCTTTTCCACCGCGTTTATGACCTCGCCTTGCAGGGCGAAGTCTTTCAGCTTGTCGGACAGATCGACAAAAACTTCCACCTCGTCGTTCCCCCACATCACGGAGAAAAACTCCTTGATATAGGCGGGAGAACCGTCCTTTTCCAGCCCCAGCACGCACTTATAGCCGGTGACGTTGTCGTTATCCGTATAATCTATGGCGCGCAAAGCCAGCCCGTTTTCCTTGGCGTAACGGGAGAGGGAGTGGCAATACGCTTCACGGCACTTTTTGACTTTGAACTGCCTCTTACTTGCCATAACTGTCTTTCAACCCCGTTATCATGTTGAATTCGTATTTGCCCGCGCCGTAACCTTTCACCGCGCTGTAATATCCCATGCGCATGAATTGGAAACGGTCGTAAGGCGCCGCCGCGCCCAGCATGGCTTCCGCCTTGGCGCCCTTTATCACCTTTTTGCTCTCCGGGGTGAGGCGGTCGTTGAAATCGCCCTCTCCGTCCAAGAGCAGATAATCGAATTCGTTGAGCGTGACGTCTACGCAGTCGTGCGCGTTCACCCATTGGATAACGCCTTTCACCTTCATGCCCGCGTTGGCTCCGCCCTGCTTGCTCTCCGGGATATATTCGCACTCTATCTCCGTGACGTTGCCGTTTTCGTCCGTTTTGTGCGACACGTATTGCAGGATATAGGCGCCTTTCAGCCTGACGGTGCCGCCCGGCACCAACCTCTTATACTTGGGCGGAGGCACGGGCGCAAAGTCCGAACGGTCTATATAAAGATCTCTGCCGAATTTGACGGTGTGGTAAGTTTTGACTTCGGCATTGGGGTTGTCTTCCACCTCGCACTCCTCTTCTCCCTTCATGTTTATCACGGTGAGGCGGACGGGGTCCTGCACCACCATGGCGCGGCGTGCGTTCATGTTGAGGTTGTCGCGCACAAAGTGTTCGAGCATGGAAACTTCCAGCTCGCTGTTGGCTTTGGCAACGCCCGCCGCCGCGCAAAAGGCGCGGATCGCCTCGGGCGGATACCCTCTCTCCCGCATGCCGCTCAAAGTGGGCATGCGCGGATCCGACCAGCCTTCCACCTTACCCTCGTCCACCAGCTTTTTCAAGTAACGCTTGGACATGATCGTGCGCTTGATGTTGAGGCGGGCAAATTCTATCTGTCTGGGTCCCGGCACAAAGCCGCAATTTGTCTTGACCCAGTCGTAAAGGGGGCGGTGGTCTTCAAACTCCAAAGTGCAGATGGAGTGTGTCACGCCCTCGAAGGCGTCTTCCAGGGGGTGGGCGAAGTCATACATGGGATATATGCACCACTTGTCGCCCGTGCGGTGATGAGTGGCGCGCAAAATGCGGTAAATGACCGGATCGCGCATGTTGATGTTGGGGGACGCCATGTCTATTTTGGCGCGCAGCACCTTTTCTCCGTCCGCGTATTTGCCCGCCTTCATCTCCGCAAAGAGGCGCAGGTTTTCTTCCACGCTCCGCTCTCTCCACGGGCTGTTGCTGCCGGGGGAAGTGAGCGTGCCGCGCGTTGCTCTGATCTCTTCCGCGGATTGATCGCACACATAGGCAAGCCCCTTTTTTATCAGCTCCACCGCGCAGTCATACATGCGGTCGAAATAGTCGGACGCATAAAGTTCCGCGTCCCACTTAAAGCCCAGCCAGGCGATGTCTTCTTTGATGGAATTGACGTATTCCACATTCTCTTTGCTGGGGTTGGTGTCGTCGTAACGCAGATTGCATTTGCCGTGATATTTTGCCGCCACGCCAAAGTCTATGCAGATGGCTTTGGCATGCCCGATGTGCAGATAGCCGTTGGGTTCGGGCGGAAAACGGGTGATGACTTCCTTCACCTTGCCGGAAGCCAGCTCTTCTTCCACGATGTCTTCAATAAAGTTGCCGGAATTTACTTCTTCCATTTTATCTCCTAAAACAAGCCTTTTATTTCGTAAGTGTTGTCGTCTATGCTCATGCCCAGCGCCGCCGGCTTTTTGCCCAGTCCCGGCATGAGCATGATGCTGCCGCATACCGCCACCAAAAACTCCGCGCCGCCGCGCACTTCCAAATCGTTCACCGTCAGGGTAAAGCCCGCGGGACGGCCCAGTTTGGAAGGATCGTCGGAAAAAGAATATTGCGTTTTGGCAATGCACACGGGCAAACCGCCTTTTCCTATCTTTTCCGCCGACTTTATCGCCGCTTCCGCCTTGGCTGTGTATTCCACCGCGCCCGCGCCGTAAACGCGCTTTGCCACCGCCTCTATCTTTTCCTTCACGCTCATTTCAAGCGGATAGGCAAAGTTGAGCGCGGCGTCTTTTTCCATGGCTTTGAGCACCTTTTGCGCCAGCTCCACGCTGCCCGCGCCGCCCTTTGCCCAGCATTCGCACACGGCAAACTCCGCGCCCTGTTTTTCACATTCGCCGGCGATGAAGTCTATCTCTTTGTCACTGTCTGTGACAAATTTGTTGATCGCCACCACCACGTTCACTCCGTAAACGTCGCGCAGGTTTCGGATATGCCCCACCAGGTTGCAGATGCCCGCTTCAAGGTGCGGCAGATCTTCTTTGGTGAGTTCGCTCTTGTCTGCGCCGCCGTTGAATTTGAGCGCGCGCACCGTTGCCACCAGCACCACCGCCTTGGGCTTTAAGCCCGCCGCGCGGCACTTGATGTCCAAAAACTTTTCCGCGCCCAAATCCGCGCCGAAGCCCGCTTCCGTGATCACGTAATCGGCAAGCGTGAGCGCCGTTTTGGTGGCTATCACGCTGTTGCAGCCGTGGGCGATATTGGCAAAAGGTCCGCCGTGCACAATGGCGGGCGTGCCTTCCAGCGTCTGCACCAGGTTGGGTTTGAGCGCGTCTTTCAGCACGATCGCCACCGCGTCCGTCACGCCCAGTTCGGCGCAGGTCACCGGCTCTCCCGCCCTGTTATAAGCCACCACGATGTTGCCCACGCGGCGCTTCAAGTCCTTCATATCCGCGGCAAGACACAAAACCGCCATGATCTCCGAAGCCGCGGTGATGTTAAAGCCGTCCTGGCGCGGCACGCCGTTGCTGTGCCCGCCCAAGCCTATCACTGTGCTGCGCAGAGCGCGGTCGTTCATGTCAAGGCAGCGCTTCCACACCACGCGGGTGGGGTCTATGTCCAAGGGGTTGCCCTGCTGCAAACTGTTGTCCAAAATGGCTGCGATCAGGTTGTTGGCGCAGGTTATGGCGTGCAGATCGCCGGTGAAGTGCAGGTTGATGTCCTCCATGGGGATCACCTGCGCCCAGCCGCCGCCCGTGGCGCCGCCCTTGATGCCGAACACCGGTCCCAGAGAAGGCTCCCTCAGCGCCAGACACACTTTTTTGCCCAGCTTTGCCATGCCGTCCGCCAGACCTATGGAAGTGGTGGTCTTGCCCTCTCCCAAAGAGGTGGGGTTGATGGCGGTCACCAGCACGAGATTATCCGTTTTGGGCGCCGGCTTAACGCTTATTTTGGCTTTGAACTTGCCGTAAAGCTCCAGATCGTCTTCTTTAAGCCCCAACTTTTGCGCTATCTTCACGATGGGCTGCGCCTGCACGGACGAAGCGATTTCTATGTCTGTCATTTTTATCCCTCCCGATGTTTGCAGGAAGACGGGAACACCACCCTGTCCGGCGAAACGCGCATCCCGCCCTCGCCGTCTTCCCAAAAGCCAAGATTTTTATAATACCCGCAGACCCCGTCCGCGAAAATATCCATGCCGCTCTGCATAAATTTGAAAACGAGCGCGCGCGTGAAAAAATCGCCGTAACCTTTGCCGCGCTCTTCTTGCAGCACGCCCACCTCTTTTATGCGCACGCCGCCCTCTTCCAAGGCGTAACAGGCAACGCCGCACGGCTTGCCGTCCGCGCGCAGCACCACGCCCGCCGCGGGCGCCTCTCCGCCGAAGATCCGCCCGTGCAGATCGCTCAAAAGCGCATTGTCTTCGCAATACTCCAAAGTAAGCATATTAAAATTATAGCTTTTATATATTAAAAAGTCAATATAAAAGTCTTTTACCGCAAAAATATGGGCAGAGCGCGGCGGAAACGCTGTTGACGCAAGCGGCGTTTTGCGTCAAGATCAAAGCGCAAAGCGCCGCCCGCGCGGCAAACGAAACGAACGTGCGCCGCCGTTCCAAAGAGTAAATATGTGGAAAATATGAAAAAGTTGTGCCGTCAAAAGCCGCTGCCACGGTTTTTGCCGCGATTTCGGCGATAGCGCCGCCGTGTCGGACGGCGGCGAAACGCTTTTGAGCGAGCGCGTGGCGTGGCAGAACCGAAAACGCCTCAGCGCCGCGCCCGCTCTCGGCGCCGCTCCCGCCTTTTGCCTGCCAGCGCGCGCACACCCTTTGCCGCGCCGGCAAAAAGCGCCGCCCCGAGCAAAAAGGCGAATATGCGATAAGGGGCAAAGCCGCCCCCGGCGATGGATATTTCACACCACAGTGCGGCGGCAAAAACGGCGACGCTCACCGCCGCCTGCACGCAAAACGCCGCCGCTCCGCCCGCCTTGCATCTGCCGCACAGCGCAGCCGCCGCCAGCAGCGCCGCAGCAAGCAGCGCGCCCCAACCCAAAGCCATGGCGCCCAACGCCGCCTGACGGGCGGCGGTATCGCCCATTATCAACGCAGCAGCCTTTTGAGCAGCGGACCTTTGCCGCCGCTGCACGTCATGCTTTGCAGATTTCCCTGCACTTCCACCACGCCCGCTTCCAGATCCACCTTGGTGATATTGAACTTTTCTCCGCGCATTTTGAGCGTGCCGCCGCCCGTGCGCAGCACGGCTTCTTTATCCGTGCCCGAGATCACGGCGGTCACGCCGCTCACCGTCCAACCCTTGCCCAACACCGCGGAAAACGCGGCGGGGCGCAAACCTTCCTTTTCCATATTACCTCCCGTCCAGGGCGCAGCAAAGCGCATACTGCCCGTATAAAACGTCCGCCAGCCGCTCCGCGGTGCGTCCGTCCTTTCCGCCCACCTTCACGCCGTCTATGCGCTCGCAGGTGCACAGCGGCACGCCGGAAGAGGTGATGAGCACTTCGTCCGCGCCCATCAGCTCTTCCAGAGAGAAAAAGCGCCTGCTCACCGGCACGCCCTCTTCCGCGCACGCCTTGATCAGATGGGAGAGGGAAATGCCTTCCAATATCTGTCCGCGCGCGGGCGGCGCCACCAACTCTCCGCCTTTGAGCATGCTCACGTTGGAGTGCGCGCATTCCGTGACGAACCCGCCGCGCACAAACACGCACTCGTCCGCGCCCGTCTGCGCCGCCGCGTTTGCCGCCAGCACGTTGGGCAGAAGATTGACCGTTTTTATGCCGCACAGCCCGTAACGAATATCGGGCGCGCTGATCAGCCTGTAACGCTTTTCTCTGCTCTCTATCTTTTTGGGAAAGATGTAGACCCATACAGAAGGCGAGGTCCTGCGCGCATGTTCGCGCCTGCCCGCTCCGCCGGAAAATTGCATATAGACAAGCAGCTCCTCATCGTCGCACCGCCTGATGAGCGAGCGGACCAGCTCCGCAAATTCCGTCGGCGCGAGCGGAGGTTCAAGTCCCACGCGCGCGGCGCTCTTATAAAGCCGCTCCACGTGCTCTTTGAGCGCAAAAGCGCCGTGGGATATGGCGTAAGTGACGTCGTAAACCGCGTCGCCGAAAAAGGCGGTGCGCTCCAAAAAAGGCACTTTGAGCTTTTCCGCTTCCGCCGTTTCTCCGTTATAATAGGCAATTTCTTTCATATAAAAAGCATATGCTCCGCCCTTGCCTTTGAGAACAAACAAAAAGCCCGCCTTGTGCAAGGCGGGCAAACTTTTTTGCGGATGTTTATCACTTATCCTCTTTTTTCTCGCGCTCTTTCTGCGCCGCGGGCGGCTCGGCACCCTCTTCCGCCTTGCCCGGCTCCTGCGGCAGACTTTCCGCCGGCTGCTCCTGCGCAGGCTCCCGGCTTTCCGTCTGCGGCGCTTGCGCGGCCTCTTCACGCTCGGACACGATGTTCACCCCGCGCACGGCGCCCTCCGGCTTTGCCGCGCCGAATTGCGCGTCACGCCTGCTGGCGCGCGCGTCGATGTCCGCGATCACCTCTTCCGCGCTCTTGCCGTCAAAGAGCATGTTCACTTCGTCGGTATAAATGGTCTGCTTGGCGTAAAGCACCTTGACCATATTGTCCAAAACGGAACGATGTTCGCGCAAAATGGACAGCGCGCGTTCATACGCTCCGTCTATTATCTTGCGGATCTCCACGTCTATCACTCCGCCCAGCTCTTCACTGTATGTGTGCGTGGCGCCGAAATCCTTGCCCAAAAACACCTCTTTGTCGCCGCCCAGATAGATGTTGCCGATCGCCTCCGACATGCCCCACTCCGTGACCATGCTGCGCGCGATCTGCGTGGCGCGCTGGATATCGTTGGACGCGCCGGTGGAGATATCGTGAATGACTATCTCTTCCGCCGCTCTGCCGCCCAGCATCATGGCAATGGTGTCGTGCAGCTTGCTGCGCGTGACGTGGCTGTCGTCAGTGTCGGGACGGGTGAGCGTGTAGCCAGCCGCCATGCCGCGCGGAATGATGCTCACTTCCTGCACCTCGTCGCAGCCGGGCAGCAGCTTTGCCACGATGGCGTGTCCGGATTCGTGATAAGCGGTGATGCGCTTATCCGTTTCCGTGACCACGCGGCTCTTTTTCTGCGGTCCCGCGATCACCTTGTTGATGCCTTCCAAAAGGTCTACCATGACGATGACCTTCCTGCCCGCGCGCGCCGCCAGGATAGCGGCTTCGTTGAGCAGGTTTTCTATGTCCGCGCCGGAAAAACCGCTGGTCATGCGCGCCAGTATCTTAAAGGATACGTCGGGCGCGAGCGGCTTATTGCGCGAATGCACCTTGAAAATGGCTTCTCTGCCCTTCACGTCCGGCAGGGAAACGTATATCTGCCTGTCGAACCTGCCCGGGCGCAGCAGCGCGGGGTCGAGAATGTCCGCGCGGTTGGTGGCTGCCATCACGATGATACCTTCGTTCTTTTCAAAGCCGTCCATCTGCACCAGCAGCTGGTTGAGCGTTTGTTCTCTCTCGTCGTGTCCGCCGCCCAGACCCGCGCCGCGCTGACGTCCCACGGCGTCTATCTCGTCGATAAACACGATGCAGGGCATGTTGCGCTTTGCCTGATCGAACAGATCGCGCACCCTCGCCGCGCCCGTGCCCACGAACATCTCCACAAAGTCCGAACCGGAGATGGAAAAGAAAGGCACGCCCGCTTCGCCCGCCACGGCTTTTGCAAACAGCGTTTTACCCGTGCCGGGAGGTCCCACCAACAGCACGCCCTTGGGCACGCGCGCGCCCAAAGCGGTGAATTTGGCGGGGGATTTCAAAAATTCCACTATCTCCTGCAATTCCTCTTTTTCTTCATCCGCGCCGGCAACGTCGTCAAAACGCACTTTCACGTTCATGTTCACGCGCGCTTTGAGCTTGCCGAAGTTCATCGCCTGCTTGTTGGCGCCCGCGCTCTGGCGGAAGATGAAAAAGATGATGATGCCTATCACTACCACGCCCACGATGGGCACGATGAGCGAAGTGAGCGTGGAATTGCTCTGCGCGTTGGCGTAACGAATGGTGGTGAGCGAGGAAAGCATGACCTCGGTGCCGTCTTCCTGCGTGAGCACCGTGTTGTTCAAAGCATAGCTATACGGCATATAGCAGAAATATTCCGCCGCGGAAGTGGGATTTTTATAAAATTCCTGCGTGCCGATCCCCTGTTCGACCGTGAGCACATACGCCGTGTAACCGTTCACGTAAACGGCCTGCACCTCGCCGTTGACTATCATGTCGACCAAGCCCTTGCGGTTTTCTTCATCCGTCTGATAGTCTATCTCCTTGGGACCTTCCGGAGAAAAGATCATCCACAAAAGCAACGCGATGACCACCACGGAAAGCACGATGAGGACTATCCTCAATATTTTTTGATTTTTTGTCACTTCATTATCCCCTATGGTATACGATAATACACTTATAATAATATAAATATGTGCAATAGTCAAGTAAATACTTTGCAAAGAGAGCGTTATGTCCCGCGGCAGCGCGGGAGCGCGGGGCGCTCCACCCCTTTATGTGCTCCGCAGCGACGGAACCGTTGATAAGCGTTACTATTCACACCGATATCTGTTGGGTATATAATGATACTGACGGCATGACCATTCACACAACCATGTATTCGGAAAATAAGGGTGCAGCGTTACGCTGCCCGGGCAAATGCTGTTAAGGGTGCGCAGGAGGGCGATGGAAGCGCGGGGCGCTCCACCCCTCATATGCCTTGAAGTAACTTTTTCGTGTTTGCAGATGGTCACTTTGCAATGTTTATACAATGAAGTGTAATAAATCGCCGCAGGCAGCCGCCACGTCCGCGATGCGCCGTGCTATGCACGGCAGTATGAGCGGGCATTTCACGTGCCCTCTCGTCGCTTGCGGTTTGAGGGCACATTTCACGTTTTTGCCTTGCAAGGCAAAAACATTTCACTTTTGCGCAGCAGATATACATTCGCTTGCCGCTCATTTATATCTGCGCAAAAATTTCATGTCCTGCGCAAGGGCGCATACTTTCGCTTATCGCTCATTGCGCCCTTGCGCAGGACATATTGATATATTCCACCAGCTCCTGTGTGATGTCCGCCGCTTTTTGCGCCATATGTTCGGCAAACGCCTCGCTGCCCGCGGCAAGGCGGGCAAAGTTGTCCTCGCCCTTTTCTCCCATCACGGCGAGCACGCCTATGTCCCCCACTCTGCCGCGCGCCCTGCCCAGCGCTCTGCCGGGGAAAAGCCCGTTGCCGGTCACTTTCACCCGTCCGACGTCTTCATTTTCTCCCAGCGCGGCGTCCACGGCGATCACCACGTCGCCGGAGTGACAGACGCGCAGCAGATTTTCGTAAACATCCAGTTTGAGCGCGTTCACGTTGCCCGCGCTGTCACCATAGACAAAACAATCCACTCCGCGCGCCTTTAAGATGTCGCCCACGCGCGGACCCACGCTGTCCCCGATCACGCGCATGGTGCCTATACACAATACAACGGCTTTTACTTTATTCACGGTATTGATTTTGCCCGCACGGCAATAAATTATACCGCGGCGGCAAAAAAGTCCCGCGCCACGCTTGCGTAAGAATTACGCTTTTCTGCCGTTGACAACGGCGCGCGTCTTGGCGTAATATAATGTCGTAATATAAAGACGCAAGTCAAAAGGAGGAATAAAATGTCTGTATCTGCGATCTCGATAGCGGGATTTGTCATATTGGGTCTGTGCCTGTTGCTGGGCTTGTGGAAAGGCATGCTGAAAATGCTGCTCACCGTGCTGGTGATAGGTCTTTCCATCGCCGCGGGCGCGCTGGGCGTGAAGCCCATCAGAGAAGCTCTGGCGGCAAAAGAATACTTCGGCATACCCTGGCTGGAAAGCGTGCTCTCGGGTAACCTGGCTTTTATCATCGTCTTTTTCGTGACCTTGGTGATATTGCTGATAATAAAGGCGATAATCATGCACTTCGTCAATAAGAAAGGCGGCAAGATAAAGGGCGCTTTCAATGTGGTCAACCACGTTCTGGGCGGCGTGATAGGCGCCGGCATCGGCTTTTTGGCGTTCGGCTTTGTGCTGATGTGCTACACTTCCATCATCGCCGTGCTCAAATTCGAGGGCGACATCGAACAGGCAAAGGCTTCTTTGGACAGCATTTCCGCCTGGATGATGAACAACAACGTGTTCCAAAAGATAGTGGACGCGCTCTCGCAAGCCAAAAACGCGGTGTCGAACGCGGTTTCGAGCGCCGCGCTCGCCTTGGCGTAAAACTTCCCGAACACAAAAGGGAGCGGCTGTTGCGCACAGCCGCTCTTTTTTTTGCCGAACGAATACGTCCGGAAAATCGGAGAGAACGGATCCCGCGTCATAACGCTCACCCTTGGGATCCGCCCTCTCCTACGAGGATGGGGGGATAAGTTATGTCAAAAGTTTACGCTTTGCTTTGGTAATTTTCGGCGTTTTTGCCACCCGATATGGTGCGATAGAGCGGATAAGCCGCCGCCAGCACGCCCAGTCCGGTGAGCGCGACTATCGCGCCGCCCGCGCACAAGAGCGCGGAAGCGCCCGTCACGGCAAGCGTCATGCCCAAAGAAAACACCGCGGCGCCCAGAACGCCCGCCGCCAAGGCGGTCCCCACCGCAGTCAGTCTGCGCCTTTTTTCCAATCTTTGCTCAACAGATAACTCTTTTTTCATTTTTCTGCCTCCTTTCGTTTACGTCCATATGATACCCGGGCGGGGTAAACTTTGCGTTACCGCGCCGTTAAATAACGGTAAATACCCCGTAAATATTGTGTAACGCGCCGAGATTTACATACTTTTTTGTGCAAAAGCGCGCTTTTTCCGCTTTTTTATGGTAATTTTCGCCGCGATTTGTTATAATCGATATATGGACGAAAAAGAAAAACGGCAGATAAAAAACAAGATACTGGCGCGCTCGCGCGCGGCGGAAAAAGCGCTTTCCCCTTACGCGGCGCGCGAAAAAGACTGCCTGCGCCGCTCTGAATATAAATACAATTTTTATCGGCGCGGCTTTGTGCGCGACTGCGAAGCGGTGATAAACTTGGCGCAATACAACCGTTACGGCGGCAAGACGCAGGTGTTTTCTCTGCACGCCAACAACGATATATCCACGCGCGCGTCGCACGTCGGACTGGTTTCACGCATCGCCCGCACCATAGGCAGAGCGCTGCGCCTGAACTGCGACCTGATAGAAGCCATCGCCTGCGCGCACGATCTGGGACACGCGCCTTTCGGACATAAAGGCGAGGTGTGGCTGAACGCCGCCACGCAGAAATACGGCTATACCTTTGCCCACCACGTGCAGAGCGCGCGATACCTCGACCACATCACGCGCTCCGACATGTCCCTGCCCGTGACGGACGGCGTGCTCTGCCACAACGGCGAGTGCGTGCTGCAAACTTACCGCCCCAACGAGCGCGCCACGCGCGACTTTGCGCAGCTGGAAGAAAAATTGGAGCGCGCTTACCGGGGAGAGATCACGCAGGAAGAGCTGATGCCCGCCACCCTGGAAGGCTGCCTGGTGCGCATATGCGACGTTATCGCCTATCTGGGCAAGGACAGACAGGACGCGGACCGGCTGAACGTGCACGGTGTGCGCGATTATACAGACCACGGCGCGGGCGTGCTCAACCACGAGATAATAAGAGCGGCGGGAGAAGACATCATCTTTAACAGTTACGATAAAAACGCCATTATCCTCTCCGACGCGTTGTATGCCGCCCTAGTAATGGGGATGCGGGAAAATTACGCCTATATTTACAAGACGGAGAGCACCGGCATCACGGCGCGGCAGTCCGAGCAGATGGAAAGAGCGGTGAAGGAAGTTTTTGAATTTGCCATAGACGACCTCAAAGGCGGAAAGGGGGTGTTGGAGAGCATATACTTCCCTTACATATACGCCAACCCCGACAGAGTGGCGCAATACCGCGAGGCGGACAAAGACAGACCCGAGCGCGTGGCGGCGGACTTTATCGCCGGCATGTGCGACGATTACTTTTTGTCTTTTTACAACAGATATATCGGCAAGTTGGAGATAGGCAAGACGGATTACTTTGACTGAGCGGCAGGCGGCTCGTGAAAATTTGCTTTACAATGCGCGCGCCTTATGTTAAATTATTATGTGTGAAACCAACAAGGGCGTCCGCCCGCAGGAGATAATATGGGTAGTGACAAAAATTTTGTTTTGAAGGCACTTGCAAACTCTTCCCACGCGCTCAACCTGATGAACGTCAAGGGTAAGATATACAAAAAAATCGGATCCCTCAAACCGCAGGGCATACTTTCCGACGAGCCCATCAAGTGGGCGGACTTGGACAAGAGCAAGTTCAAAAACATGCGCTTTATGCAAAAATGGGCGGACAAGTTCGGCTGCGCCTGGTTCCGCTTCACCGGCACGGTGCCGGAGGAAGGCAAGGGCAAAAAGGTGGTGGCGCGCATAAAGCTGCAAGGAGAAGGACTGGTCTACGACAAAGACGGCAACGTCTTGCAGGGCATCACGCAGGTGCTGAGCAAGGGCGACCTCTTCCACAGCACGATAGGCAAACAGATTGTGGACATCTCCCCCTGCGCCGACGGCGGCGAGGAGATAGAGCTTTATGTGGACGCGGGCTTCAACGGCAAGCTGCGCTTTGAGAACATGGCGGCGCACCTGCGCAGATACGACATCGCCGTGATGGACGAAGAGCTGAACGGCTACTATTACGATTATATCCAGTCTTACTTCCTCATGTG
The DNA here is from genome assembly GCA_944380295.1 of uncultured Christensenellaceae bacterium. GTDB lineage: Bacteria > Bacillota > Clostridia > Christensenellales > UBA3700 > Alloclostridium. The sequence goes on along the minus strand of CALWHE010000008.1, from coordinate 21,503 downwards.
CAAACTCCTGGGGGACGCGGAAGCGCTCAAAGAAACGGAAGTTGCCAAAGCGGAAGTTTACGCCGCGCGCGCCAAGGAATTGGACGAAGGCATGAAGGCGGCATGGAAAGTCTATAAGGAAAGCGGAGCCGCCGCCGCGCGCGAAGCGCTGGCGCCCGTGCTCTTCCGCCCCATCGATTACCCCGCCGTGACGCATTACGCGGTGGGTCACGCGCACATAGACCTTGCCTGGCTGTGGCCGCTGCGTGAAACGCGCCGCAAGGTGGGCAGGACTTTTGCCAACCAGCTGCGCAATATCAAAAAATACGACAACTTCATCTTTGCCCAGTCCCAACCGCAGATGTTCGAGTGGCTCAAAGAAGATTATCCTCAGCTGTTTGAAGAGGTGAAAAAATACGTTGCCGAAGGCAGGATAGAGCTGCAAGGCGGCATGTGGGTGGAGAGCGACTGCAACCTGCCCTCCGGGGAAAGCTGGATAAGACAGTTCCTTTACGGCAAGCGTTACTTCAAAGAGGTGTTCGACAAGGACATGAAGATGTGCTGGCTGCCCGATTGCTTCGGCTTCCCCGCCACTCTGCCCCAGGTCATCAAGGGCTGCGGCATGGATTACTTCATGACCATCAAGATAATGAGCAACACGGTCAACGAATTCCCCCACTCCACCTTTAAGTGGAAGGGCTTGGACGGCAGCGAAGTGCTCGCGCATATGGAGCCGGCGGGAGATTATAATTCCGGCGCTTCTCCGCTTGCCATCTTCAAATCCAACAAACGCAATAAGGAAAAGGATACCGTGCCCGTCTGCCTGCTGCTTTACGGCGACGGCGACGGCGGCGGCGGTCCCGGAGAAGGACATATAGAATACGTCACCCGCATGCAAAAGGGCATCTGCGGTCTGGCGCCCGTCAAGACTTCGCGCGCGGTGGACTTTTTTGAAGATCTCGAAGAGTTCAGCGAGGTGATACCGCAATACGAAGGCGAGCTTTATTACGAACGCCACCAGGGCACTTACACCTCTCAGGCGGCGAACAAATTGTGGAACAGGCGCATGGAAAACATGCTGCACCTGGTGGAGCTCTTGGGCGCGGAAGGCAAGCTGCGCGGCGTGAGTTACGACAGACAGCTGGTGGAAAAGATCTGGAAGGAAGTGCTGCTTTATCAATTCCACGACATCTTGCCCGGTTCCAGCATAAAGCGCGTTTACGACGAGAGCAAGGAGCGTTACAAGGAGCTTTACAAGCAGATCCAGGGCGTGGCGGCAAAGCTCATAGACGACATGTCCAAGGGCGAGAGCGAAGATTACACCGCCATCAACCCGGTCAACTTTGCGCGCAGCGAATATATCCGCGTGGAAGACAAGTGGTATAAAGTGGACCTTGCGCCCATGGGCGCGGGCAAGGCGGCGCCGGTGGAAAACGCGGACATCTCCCCGCTCACTTTCGGCGCGGACTCCATCTCCAACGGACTTATCACCGTCACCTTCGGCAAGGGCGGCGAGATAATCTCCCTCAAAGACGAAAGGTGCGGCAAAGAGCTGGTCAAGGAAGGGCAATACCTCAACAAACTCACCGTTTACGAAGACCCGTTCATGTATTACAACGCCTGGGATATACGCATGGATTACGACAAGCTGAAAAAACACGCGCTCAAATTGGAAGGCAGCGACACGTATATAGACGGCGTGCGCGTGGTCAGGCGCAACCGTTACCGCTTTATGGATTCGCAATTCGAACAGACCGTGGCGCTGACTTTGGGCGATACGCTGGTGCAGTTCGACATGGACGCGGATTGGCATGAAGAGCTTAAAATGCTGCGCGCCGACTTTATCCCCTCCGTGTTTGCCGACAAGGTCAAATGCGACATCCAGTTCGGTCAAGTGGACCGCTCCACCAAAAACGATACTTCCATCGAACAGGCGCAGTTTGAAGTGTGCGCGCACAAGTTCGTCAACTTGGACGGCGACGATTACTCCCTCGCCCTGTTCAACCGCTGCAAATACGGTCATAAGGCAAAAGAGGGCATGCTCAGCCTGGCGCTGCTGCGCGCTCCCCGCTTCCCCGATCCCGAATGCGACCGCGGTTCCCACCACATCAGTTACGCGCTTTATCCGCACAAGGAAAAGTTTGAAGAGAGCGACGTGAAGGCGCGCGCCTACTGCTATAACAACGTGGTGATGCTGCGCAAAGCGGACTTTGAAGAAAAATGCCCCGTCACCGTGAACGGCGACGGCGTTATCCTGGAAACGGTGAAGGTGTCCGAAGACGAAAAGGGCATCGTCGCCCGCCTTTACGAGTTCAAGGGCAAAAACGCCGCGGTGGAAGTCGCCTTTGCCAAAAAGTGCGACGCTTACGAGTGCGACATGTTGGAAAACAAAAAGCAGAAAGCCGACCTTACCAAACTGGAATTCAAACCGTTTGAAGTGAAAACGCTCTACTTCGAGCTTTAAGCCACGGCAAAACAAAAGCGCCCCGCGGGGCGCTTTTTTCCTGCCTTTTTCCGCTCCGGGTCAAACGCCCCGATAAGTGACGGCCGTTTTCATCACTCCGTCCGCATGCGCGGCAAACAGCTCAAACGCTTGGTTTATGCGCTCAAACGGGAAAGTGTGCGTGATGAGCGGCTGCGTATCCAACCTGCCCGCGGCGATGAGCCGCAATATCTCGTCGCATTTACATCCGTCAACGCCGCCCGTTTTGAAGATGAGGTTTTTCCCATACATATCGGGCAGAGGCAGTTTTTGCGCCCGCTCATACATCGCCACCAGCACCACCACGGCGTTGGGGCGCGCCGCCTGCCACGCCTGTGTGAAAGAATCCTCGCCGCCGGCGGCTTCTATCACCCGATCCGCGCCGCCGCGCGGCAGAGCCGCGCAGTAAGCCAGCGCTTCCTCCGCACCCGCGACGCGCAGAAAAGGAAAATTTTTCTTTATGAAAGCGCGGCGCTCCGCGTTTATCTCGCTCACCGTCACGTTTGCGCCGCGCAGGCGGGCGCACAGCGCGCAGCATATGCCCGTGGGACCGCCGCCCAGCACCAGCACTTCGTCTTGCGCGCTTATCTCGGCGATGTCCGCCGCCCAATAACCGGTGGCGAGAATGTCGCCCACAAACAGCGCCTGCCTGTCGCTCACGCCGTCCGGAATTTTGTTCAGGCAGTTGTCCGCGTAAGGCACGCGCACAAAAGGCGCCTGCATGCCGTCTATGCGGCAGCCCAGCGCCCAGCCCCCGTTTTTATCCGTGCAGTTGTTCACATAGCCGTTGCGGCAGAAAAAGCACTCGCCGCAAAAGGTTTCCACGTTTATCGCCACCCGGTCACCAGGCGCGAATTTTTTCACCCCTGCTCCCGTTTTTTCCACGATCCCCACCCCTTCATGTCCCAAGGTCACGCCCTTTTGCGCGCGCGGGACAAAGCCGCCGATGATGTGCAGATCGCTGGTGCAGACGCTGGATAAAGTCACGCGCACAACGGCGTCGGTGGCTTGCGCAAGCTCCGGCACGGGTTTTTCACAAAACCCCGCCTTTTTGTTTCCGAAATAAGAATAAGTAAGCATTTCTCTCTCCGCCGCAGTCCGCGGCGATTTTATGCGTATCGACAAAAGTGCGGCGCCGCCGCGCCGCACCTCCCTTTTTACTTTGTCAAGTCAAAATAAACGTTGCCAGGAAGATAACGCCTATCACCCAGGTGGGAACGGATATCTGTTTGATCTTGCCCGTGCAAACGGATATTATGATATAAGTGATTATGCCCGCGCCTATGCCCTTGGAGATGGAATAGCCCAGCAGCATGACGATGAAGGTCATAAAGGCGACGATGGCTTCCGCCGCGTCAGTCCAGTCTATCTTGGTGACGGAGCTCATCATCAGCACGCCCACCCACACCAGAGCGGTGGCGGTGGCACTGCGCGGTATGAGCTGCGCGATGGGGCTCAAAAACATCGCCACGATAAAGCATACGCCCGTGATGAAAGAAGTAAAGCCCGTTCTGCCGCCCACGGCAACGCCGGAAGAAGATTCCACGAATGTGGTGACGGTGGAAGTGCCGGCGATGGCGCCCGTGCAGGTGGCGATGGCGTCTGCCAGCATCATTTTTTCCATGCGGATGGGAGTGCCGTCTTTATCGAGCAGATCGCCTTTGGAGCAGGCGCCGTAAAGAGTGCCGATGGTGTCGAACATGTCTATCATGCACAAAGACAGCGCTGACGTTATCAATATCACCGCCAGCGAACCGGCGCCGTTGCCTTCTACGGAGAGATAACTGTCAAAGTTGAAGCCCTCGTAAAACACCACGCCCACGGAGTCTTCTCCCCACGCCTTGAAGGCGTTGAACGGATTGGAAACGGTAATGCTGTCAAACATGTTTTTAGCCTGTTCCGAACCCGCGCCCACGGCTATGCCCGCCATCACGTAATAGAGCGCCGCAGAGCCCAAAATGCCCCACAAGATGGCGCCTTTGACGTTCTTTTTGGAGAGTATGGCAATGGCAAGCACGCCCACGATAGCCACGATGGCGGGCAGCATGCCGCCCACCGTGCCGTCACTGAAAGTGATGAATTGGTTGCCCTCTTTGAGCACGTTGAAGGAAACAAAGGTGGTCAAAGTGCTGGTCTCGTCAACGATCACGCCCGCCTGCTGCAAGCCGATGAAGGCAATAAAAAGTCCGATGCCCACAGGAATGGCGTGCCTTACGCCCGCGGGAATGGCTTCAAAGATCTTGCGCCTCAGCCCGGTGGCGGTGAGTATCAGAAAGATCACGCCGTCTATCAGCACGAACACCATGCTGTTTGCATAAGTAAGTCCCGTGCCGTTGAGCAGCGTGTAAACGATGAAGGCGTTTATGCCCATGCCCGAAGCCTGCGCCAGCGGCATGCGCGCCAAAAACGCCATCAGCATGGTGCCCACGATCGCGCCCACCGAAGTGGCGATATACGCCGCGCCGTAAGGATCGAAGCTGTCTATCACCTCGGAGAACATGCCCGCGTTCACCATGAGGATGTAGACCATCGCCATAAACGTGGTCAGACCGGCAACCACCTCCGTGCGATAAGAAGACCCGCTCTTGGAGATGCCGAACCAGTTGTCCACCTTGCCCCAAAAACCCTTTTTGACCGCGACCGCTTCCGCCGCGCCCTCTTGCTCCGCGACGGGCGTTTCTTCCGCCGCCGCGTTTTGTTCCGCCTGCTCCTCGTCTTGAAGCGGCAGCTCTTTCTTTTCTTCTTCCGACATCTCTTACCTCCTTTTCTTTTGCGGAAAATATCCTCTTTGAGTTTATAATACCATATTCCGCCCGCGATTTCAAGACCAATGTAAAAATTTTTATACATTTGCCCTTCCGCGCGGCGCCGCCGCGACATGCGCGCGCAAGACAAATGCCTTTTTTCTCCGTGCGCCTTGACAAACGCCCGCGGCGGGTATATCCTTTTATATAAGAAGAAAACAAAACGGCGCTGTGGTGAGGTGCAGATCGGTGAGCTGCATGATGACAAAAGTGCCGTCGTCACGCACGGTGAGCGAGGTGCGCTTTTGCAGGTCGCCTTGCTTTTGCGTGCTGTCGTAACAGCCGGCAAACACCGCCGTCAGCGTTACGATGAGCACTACGATCGCCGCCGCGGCGATCAGAGAAAATCTCTTCATATCTTTCCCCGCTTTTAATTTGATATTGATATTATAACACGACTGCGTGAAAAATGTCTTTATTGCGGCTTAAAATGTGCGGCGCGGCGTTTGTGCGCACGGCAGCGCGTGCAGATGATACCGCGAGCGCGTCCGTATCCGAAAACAAAGCGCGAAAATTTCCGAAAAATTTTTATTTAACTGACATATATTGCCATATTAAACGGCTTATCTTATTGTCAGAAAAGGTGGAGGTAACAACAATGTCAATGGAATTTATAGTGACATTTTTTACCAAGGAAGAATTTGCATTAAAACTCCTCGAAACCCCCGAACTTAAAAGCCGCGTCAGAAACGTCACGCGTTTCTTTACCAACTGTCCTCTTCTGCCGCCCGTTCTCCCTCCGCAGATAATGCAGGAAAACATGACGTTGAAACAGCGCATATTCGCCAACGTCGCGCTTGTTGGGCAACTGAAAGACTTTTTCGTTAATTGTGTGAAACGCGAAACGGCAAGATTGGAGGCTCTCGATTCGATAGCAAAATCTACGAGCCGCAAAAAGTAATATCCTTTATCGTATCGCACCGCCGCCGGGCAGCGCCTTCAAAAGCTCTGCACGCAAAGCACCCCGGCGGCAAAAAGACGGCTGCGCCGCAGCCGTCTTTTCTTTTTACTTTGTTTGTTTTGTCCGCGCTCGTCTTACCCCTCGCTCGTGCTCACACCCGCGTCGCCGGTGAGATAATAGCCGTATCCTATCGCCTTTACGCTCACACTCACGCCGCTGCCTTCCGTCATATCGTCAAGCGTCACCGTCAGCGTGCTGCCGGTGGTGCGCACGATTTTTTGCGCCGGACCACCCGCGGTGTTATAAGTGAACACCACCTCGAAAATGCGCGCCGGCGAACCTTCCGTCTTGGTCCAGCCCACCGCCACTTCTCTGCCGTTCACCACCGGCTTGTTCACCGCCGGCGTGGCAAGTTTTTCATACTTGACGTAACCTATCAGGGCGCGGGCGGAGGAGAGTATCTGCTCGTTTTCGCTCATCGCCTGCACATAGATGGAATTGGCGCCCGCCGTCAATTTGTCGAACGCGATATCCAATTCGTTTTCCTCGCTGCGGACAGCCTCGCCGTCGCCGATATAGATATTATAATAATCGGCAAACGCCACGGGGTTGAAGGAAAGCCGGACGCCGCCTTCATATTCAGTCACTTTGAGGTTGTCGGGCGTTGCCAGCGTGAAGGTGTGCTCATAGCGCACGCCGCAGGGATAACTGTCTATATAATAGACGTCCTTGTCCAGGGAATCTATGTCGTATTTCCCCTCTTTGTCCGCCTTGAAGTTGCCCTGCGCAATGACAAAAATGTCATACACTCCCGCGCCGGGAATGGCGGACGTGATGTCTATCTCTTCCGTATATTCGTTTTCAAAAATCTCGCCGTTCACTTCCACGCGGTAAGAAAAGTCCGCTTCCGCAGCGTGTTCCACTTCCGTAACGGTGAGGATCACCCTCTCTCCGCGTATGTCCACCTGCACGGCGGGCGGGGTTTGCAGCTGCTCTATATAAAAAATGTCGTCCACGTCTTCCATGCGTTCGCTGCCCGTGCACGACTGCACGAATACGCCCAGCCTTTCCATGCCGATAAACAGATCGCAGCGGAAGTTTTTCAGCGCCAGCACGCCCTTGCCGCCCGTCACGGACGCCGCGCTGCCGGAAAGGACCACGTAAGACTGCCCGTCCGCCGTGATGTCCGCCGCGCCGCCTTCCACTTCCGCATACACGCCGCCCTGCGCCATCATATGCACGGCAACGCTGCCGCTTATCTTTGCTCTGCCGCCCGTGAAGGTGAGCAGTGCGTTTTCTCCGCCGTTCACGCTGCCTTCGATATAAGCGTTATCCGCACTCACCGCCAGCGTGCCTTCCAAAGTCAGAGCGCGCGCCACACGGAACACTCCCGCATTCACGGCACCGTCGCCCAAAGAAGTGTCCGCAAAAAGTTCCACGCCGCTGCCCGCGTCGTCCGCCTGCAAAGAAGCCGCGCTGAGCGCGCCCTTTTCATTGAATCCGTCCCCGGACACCGTGCCTATCTGCACCGTGCCGCCGCTTATTTTGAGCGCGCCGCCCACGCTAAGAGTGTGCCCGTGCAAGTCCACCACCGCCCCGGCGGGGATCTCCAGATCACCCTCCACGGCAATGTCTTTTTGCAGATACACCGCCTTGCCGTTCAGCTTATCCCACTCCACGGCAAGCAGATCTTCCGCGGAAGACACCGTGTGGTTGCGGCTGAAAAACAGCGCCACCGGCACCACCACCGCCGCGATCACCGCCACGGCAAGCACGGCGGCTATCACGCCTATGATCACCTTTTTCTTGCGCGGCATCGGCTCTTTCACCTTGCCGCGGCGCGGCTTGTCGCCCGTTTCCTGCGGCGGAGCGTCTTCTTCTATTATCCGCTCCTCTTCCTGCGCGGTGGCGTCTTCCGCAGCTTCCTCTTCCCGCGCCGGCTCTGCCTCTTCTTCGCCGTCGCCGATCACGGGCGGCTCTTCTTCGGGCGCTTGCGCCTCTTCCGCCTTCGCCGCCTCTTCTTCTGCGGGAAGTTCTGCCGGAGGCATCACTTCTTCCGTCTGTTCCGCATCCTGTTCCTGCGTGCCGAAGAGCGCGCCGAAAGAATTGTCCGGTTTTCTGTTGCGTCTTTTCATTTTTACCTGCCTTGAAGGAAATGCTTTGCCAAAGCCTCCCCCGATGCGTAATATATTCCGCCTTTGGCGGCGTTTTCTTCACAATATGCCATGCCGCTGCCCTTATCTCCCCTGCGATAAAGCACATAGGGCACGGGATCGCTCACGTGCGTCTTCAATTTGAGCGGCGTGGGGTGGTCGGGCATGATGAGCAGCGAATAATCTTCTTTGCCCGCGTCCAGCCTCTCCACGATATATTTTACCACTTTTTCATCGATTTGTTCAATGGAATATATCTTGTGCGCCAGATCCCCCTGGTGCCCGCATTCGTCCGGCGCTTCCATGTGGATATACACATAATCCCGCTCTTTGAGCGCGTCCAGCGCCGCCTGCGCCTTGCCGGCAAAGTTGGTGTGATAATCCGCCGTTGCGCCTTTCACCTCTATCACCTGCATACCCGCGCCCATGCCTATGCCTTTCACCAGATCCACGGCGGAAATGACCGCGCCTTTTATGCCCCAGCGCCGCTCAAAATTTTCCAGCGCCGGCCGCGTGCCCTCTCCCCACAGCCAAATGGAGTTAGCCGGGCGCTTGCCTTCCGCCTCGCGCTTTTTGTTCACGGGGTGGTCCTTTAATATCTCATACGAACGCTTCATCATGGCAAGCACTTCTTCCCCGTATCTGCCGCCGGGCAAATGTCCTTTTATCGGCTTGTCGGAGATGTCGTGCGGCGGAGTGTAGGTCGTGCCCGTGGCGGAATGATGCCTGATCATGCAATGACGATAACTCACGCCGGCAATAAACTCGTGCAGCTCATCGCCGAATTCCGCGCGCACCGCCGCCATCAGTTCGGCAGCCTCCGGCGTGCTTATCTCTCCGCCCGAATAATCCACCATCGTCTTGTCTTCATATCTCTCCTCGCCCGAAAGCGTGACCAGATTGCAGCGCACGGCAAGATCGTCGTCTGCCATCTTCACGCCCATGCTCAACGCTTCCAGAGGCGATCTGCCCGTGTAACACTTTTGCGGATCGTATCCCATAACGGCAAGATTGGCAACGTCGCTGCCCGGCTTCATGCCCTCCGGCACCGTTTTTACCAGCCCCAACTCGCCCAAACGGGAAAGCCTGTCTATGTTGGGTTTGTTTGCCACTTGCAAGGGCGTTTTGCCGCCCAGCTCGTCCACGGGGTGATCTGCCATGCCGTCACCCAAAATAACCACGTATTTCATCTTCTTCTCCCTTCGCCGCGCCGCCTTTGTGCACGCGCGCGCCGCGATCGATATGCTTTTTCAAAAATATCATAGCCGTTTGCCTGCAAATTGTCAATCTTTCGCGGGCGCGCCGCGCATTTATTTTATGCGCCAGACCTTTCCACCGCTCCACGCCCACTCCCGCGCCGATCTTTTTACACACTTTCTCCCTGCCCGCGCCATGCCAGAACTCTCTTTTTCTTAACGACCACTCCCGCGCCGTCTTTTTGCGCGCTTTCTCTCCGCCCGCACCACGCCCGCACTCGTTCTCTCTCACCATCCGCGCCCTGCCGTTTGCCGCCGTTTTTTTCGCCCCTGCCCTTGCTTTTGCGCATTTTTCCCAAGCTTTGCGCATATCGATTTTATATGCGAACTCCGCTCGAATACCTGCTGCTTCTCGCCCTGGGCGCCGCCGCCGCGCTACTGCCCTGCTTTATTTTCGGCGCACGCAAAAAGACGGTCTTTTGCGTGTTGCTCAACTGCCTGCTGGGCGCCGCCGTGGCTCTTATCCCCATGGCGGCAGGCGTCTTCCTCCCCGCCTGGGCGGTGGCGCTGTGCGGAGCCGCCGGGATCGCCGGCGCGTTTTTCTATCTGCTGTGAGCTGACTTTTTTGAGTTTTTATCTATATATCACTTACCGGCAAATTATCAACTTTTTTGCAACCGACTAATGTATTGAAAATATTGCTTTCTAACGCTAAAAATGTCCGTCGATTTTGATATGACGATCGAAAAACTTTTTAGAAGTTCTGTCGTGACAATATTGATATCTATTTGAGAAAATAATTTCCGCTGTTGAACACCCAGGTAATCGACCGTTACGATCCTTTCCCGTGAAAAATATTTTGCGTTTAGCGGCGGCGGATAATTGTTTTTTTCTTGCGCACGGCGGCGCGGGTGTGATACAATTATCGTAAAGTTTTGTGAGGCGACGCAAATGAAAAAAGGATTTGACAGCAACCTGTATGCCAAGCTGCAAACGGAAAAGATCTTGCAGCGCATAGAAAAATTCAACAATAAGCTCTATTTGGAATTCGGCGGCAAGCTGTTCGACGATATGCACGCTTCGCGTGTGCTGCCCGGGTTTGCCTATAATGCCAAAATAAACATTTTGCGCGCGCTCAAAGACAAGACGGAGATAGTTTTTGTGGTCAGCGCGGGCGACATCGAGCGCAACAAAATACGCGCGGACTTCGGCATCACTTACGATATGGATGTGCTGCGTTTGGTGGACAAGATACGCAAGATAGGCATATCCATCAATTCCGTGGTGGTCACGCAATACGAAAATCAGGCGGCGGCGGACGTTTTTGTGCGCAAACTGGAACGTCGCGGCGAAAAGGTGTATATCCACCGCAAGACCAAGGGCTATCCCACGGACGTGAACACCATCGTCAGCGATGAAGGTTACGGCGCCAATCCTTACATAGAAACCACCAAACCGCTTGTGGTCATCACCGCGCCGGGACCGGGAAGCGGCAAACTTGCCACCTGCCTTTCGCAGCTCTATCACGAGTATAAGCGCGGCGTGAAGGCGGGCTACGCCAAATTCGAGACTTTCCCCGTATGGAACCTGCCGCTCAAACACCCGGTAAACGTGGCGTATGAGGCGGCAACGGCGGATCTGGGCGACGTGAACATGATAGACCCTTACCATTTGGAAGCCTACGGCGAGACCGCCGTGAATTATAACCGCGACATAGAATGCTTCCCCATCGTGCGTTCCATACTCACCAAGATAACGGGCGATGAAAATCTCTACCGCTCCCCCACCGATATGGGCGTGAACATGGCGGGCTTTGCCATCACGGACGACGAAGCGGTGCGCTATGCCGCCAACCAGGAGATGATCAGACGGTATTACAAAGCCGCCTGCGACTATAAGCAGGGTTTGTGCGACTCTTCCGTGCCGCAGCGAATCATGCTTTTATTGAACGAGAGCAAACTTTCTCTCGAAGACAGAAAAGTGGTGAAACCGGCGCTGGAAAAAGCGGCGCTCTCGGGTGAAAGCGCGGTGGCGATCCAGCTGGAAGACGGCAGATTCATCACGGGCAGAACCACCTCTTTGATGACGGCGTGCTCCGCGTGCGTGCTCAATTCCGTCAAGGCGCTCGCCGGCATAGACGACAAAATGCTGCTTTTGCTGCCCATCGTCCTCGAACCCATCAAAAGCCTGAAAAAAGACGTCTTTAAGGCGGACAAGGACAAGCTCAATCTTTACGACGTGCTCACCGCGCTCAGCATTTGCGCCGCCACCAACCCCATGGCGCAAACGGCGCTGGACATGCTACCCAAATTGCGCGGTCTGGAAGCGCACGGTTCTTGCATGCTCAACGATACTGACATGGGCGTTATGCGCAAGATGGGCGTGAACATCACCTGCGAACCGGAATTCGCAAGCAAAGACCTCTATATAAAATAAGCTGCGCATAAAAAAGGGCATAATATGCACCCCACCCAAAAAGTCGGATAAACTTTTGGGGTGCATATCATTGCGAGCAACTTTTTGCTTTCCGCTTTGTTTATTCGATTTTGGTTATCGAGATCTCCGCGCCGTCCTCGATAAAATCTTTCCCGAACCCCAATATCGGTCCGCTGTATTTTCCCTCTTCCACATTGGTGGCCACCTCAATGGCTCCGGATAACACAAGCTCTCCCATCGTGTTTTCGCCGGCTATGCCGCCCGCATTCTTCGCACTTATTTTCGCGGTCAAGTTTACATCGGATATCTTGTTCTCGCCGCCCGTGATCGTGCCTATCAAGCCGCCGGCTACCGATCTCTCCCCGCTCGAAGTTATCTCAACGCTGCCCGTCACGCCGGATATTTCTCCGCCATTCTCCATGCCGGCTATCCCGCCAGTCCCTTCACTCACTCCTTCCGCGGTCATGTTGAGATCAAGCGTTATCCCCGTTATCTTCCCCTTGTTCACTCCGCATATGCCGCCAAAATAATTTATCGCTGCCGCATGGATATTCCCGCTTATGCTTATGTTTTCCAATGTGCCGAAGTTTACTCCGCATATCGCGCCGAACGCCGTGCCGCCGTTTTTCTCCTCTTTTGACATATCCGTAACGGCTTGCGCGTTATCCGCTTCCGCTTCTATATGCAGATTTCTTACGATCCCGCGATTTTCCTTGAACAGCGCTTGGTTTTGCAACCTCACCGTGCCGCCTTTCCCGTCCAATTCGCCCGTGAATACTATATCGCTGCCTGCCAGCAATGCCAGCGCCTGCGCGTTGTTCACGATATATTTCGCATCGGGGTTACATCTCAATATCTCTATATCTTCTTCGCTGTTTATCTCTATGATCGTGTCTTCGCCTATCTCTTCCCAGCCCGCATAAAGGTGTGTATTTCCGCAGACGCCCTGCCGTTCATACTTGTGCGTGCACTCTTCGTCCGTATACCAGCCCGTAAACAAAAGACCTTTCGCATAACATTGCGGCAATTCCGGTATATCCCCGTGCTTTATCTCGTCTATATACTCCGTCTGTGGTTCGTTTACATGTAAGGCAATGGTGTATCTCCGCTTATACGCTTCCAGCCTTAGCTCCGTATCCGCGTTCACTATGATATCGTAATCGCTGTCTGCGGCATACTCCCCCTTTATCTCATACCCTTCCGGCAACAGCTCCTCCACCTTTTCCATATCCACCGCGGAAGACAGCAATCCCCCTTCCGCGCACTCATATCTTCTTTCTATCTCCGCTCCCTCTTCCAAATCTATCTTCACCACTATCTCGCACCGCCGCGCATATTTCGCCGTGCATTCCATATCCCCCACGACCACCTCCACGCCTTCCGTTATCTCCCCGGCGGCGTCCCTTACTTCCCATTCCCGGAACACATATCCCGCATATTCTTTGGGTTCGGGATATTCCAGCGCCGCGCCTTCCTCATAAACCTCGTGCGTGCTTTCTCCGTTCAAAAATATAAAAGTGACCGTATACTCTTCCGGCGAGATCTCCGGCGCCTCGGGAACGTCCGGCTGCACGATCGTCTCCTCTTCCCGCTCCGGATCGCCTTCCTCACAGCCGCATAAAATATAGGGACAGAGACATATAAGCAATATCACCATCCCTATAAATATGCGTTTTATCCGCATCATTACCGGTCCCTCTTTTGCACTATTTTACACTACTATCTTACCTATATTATATCACTTATCCGCCTCTTTGGCAATACCTACTTGAAATTTTACTTGGATCTACAATGCAGGATCACAATACATTTGCTACTTTCCGCCGAAAAGCGAGCCAAGCGATACGAAAAAAGGACGGCAAAAACCTTTCCGGAGAGATATTATAATTCACCGTTTTTGTATAAACTCTTTATTTTGTTAAAGTGCTGCACTTGAAAGTATAATTCACCCCGCCGAAAAAGCCCGCCTTGCGGCGGGCTGAAAATAGTTATTCTCTTTCTTCCAGGGGCAGATATGGCTGATGTTCCGCTATGGCTTGATATGCCGGACGGATTATCTTTCCGCCGCCGGACAGCTCTTCTATGCGGTGTGCGGACCAGCCGGCGATGCGCGCAATGGCAAACAGCGGCGTGAACAGCTTGCGGTCCAGCCCCAGCATGCTGTAAATAAGCCCCGAATAAAAGTCCACATTCGGGCTGACGCCTTTATAAATGCGGCGTTTTTCCGCGATCAGCTCCCCTGCCAGCGTCGCCACGCGGCTGTGCAGTTCGAATTCTTCCTGCAAGCCCTTTTCCGCCGCCAGATTTGCCGCGCACTCCTTCAAAATGTTGCAGCGCGGGTCGGAAAGCGAATAGACCGCATGCCCCATGCCGTAAATAAGTCCGCTCTTGTCGAACGCCTCTTTATTGAGCATGGCGGTGAGGCAGTCGCAGATAGCCCCGTCCGATGTGTCGCGCAGCGCGGAATGCAGATAATCGAACATTTCCACCACCTTGACGTTGGCGCCGCCGTGTTTGGGACCTTTGAGCGAGCCCAAAGACGCAGCCACGGAAGAGTATGTATCCGTGCCGGAAGAGGTGACCACATGAGTGGTGAAAGTGGAATTGTTGCCGCCGCCGTGCTCCGCGTGCAAAATGAGGCAGGTGTCCAGCACGCGCGCTTCAAGCGGCGTGAACGATTTGTCCTCACGCAGCATGTAAAGCAGGTTTTCCGCCGCGGAAAGCGTGCCGTCCGGCTTGTGGATATAAAGGGAGCAATCCGTGTTGTAATATTCGTAAGCTATCTGGCTGTAAACCGCCAAAAGCGGGAAACGCGCGATCAGCTGCAAGCATTGTTTGAGCGTGTTGCCGGGGGTGATCCTGTCCGGTCGCTTATCGTAAGAATACAAGCTGAGCACGCAGCGCGCCAGCATGTTCATCATGTCCGAAGAAGGGTTTTTCATGATGATATCGCGCACAAAATTGGGAGGCAGGGGGCGAAAATCAGCCAACATTTCCGCAAATCCCGCCAGCTCTTCTTTGTTGGGCAATTTCCCGAACAACAATAAATAAGCCGTTTCTTCAAAGCCGAACCTGCCGCGCTCGTTAAAGCCTTTGACCAGATCGTAAATATTCACGCCGCGATAAAACAGCTCGCCCTCGCAGGGGATCTTGTTGCCGTCTTTATCCTTATGGAACGCGTTGATCTCCGATATTTCCGTCAAGCCGCACACCACGCCGTTGCCGTTGAGATCGCGCAAACCGCGCTTTACGTCAAACTTTTCGTAAAGTTTGGGGTTGATGGCACTGCTGCGCACGCTCAGCTTGGCAAGCCGGGCGATTTCCGGACTGTGCTTTTTTTCCAAATTTTCCTGATACTCTTTATAATCCATCCTTTCTCCAAAACATACGGAAAATTTTCCCGAAACCGTATGTAAAAATGTTACCACATGCAAATTATTTTGTCAAGCCGACTTTTGGCAAATCGACATATAGACGTTGTTTTGAAAATATTTTTACATAGTCTTGACGGCGCGGCAAATTGATTGCGCATAAATGATAAGTAAAACTTATATTTTTTGCGCAATTTTGCATTTTTTGATACCGCCGGCGACAAACCAAAATTTCACAACAAAAATTTTGCCGATATTTTGCGGCTTTTTTTGCACTTTGACCTGAAAATTATTGACATGTGCTTATATTTCCCGTAAAATTTTCTTGTAACGATTAAAAATAAATTTTGTGAACGGAGAGAAAAATGAACATCACCATCAAGGATCTGGCGCGTGAAACGGGGCTCACTTCCGCCACCATCAGCGCATACTTCAACGGCGCGAGCGTGCGCCCTTATAACCGCGACAAGATAGAACGCGCCGTGGAAAAATTGGGATATATCCGCAACGATTACGCCCGCGCTCTGCGCACGCACAGATCGATGACGGTGGGAGTTTTGCTGCCCGAACTTTACAACGCTTTTGCCGCGGGCGTGGTCACGCAGATAGAAGACACGCTCAAACAGCACCGTTACGGGCTGCTCATCTGCGACTGCCGCTCCGACGTGGGACGCGAAGGCGAAGCGGTGCGCTTTTTGCAGTCAAAAACGGTGGACGGACTGATAGTTATCCCCTCTTCCGACAGCGCGCTTTCTTTGGACAGCGCCATAAGCAAAAATCTGCCGCTGGTGGCGATGGACAGATATACGGAAAGCCGCAATATCTCGCACGTGGTGCTGAGCAATAGAAAAACGGCGCGTGAAGTCACCGCGCGCATCTTGGCGGAGGGCAGGCGTAAAGTGGGCGTTATTTACGGCGATCAAAGCGTTTTCAAATCGCGCGAGCGCCTGAGCGGTTACCGCGAAGCCATGCGGGAAGCCGGGCTGGACGCGGAGAGTTTTGAAGAATGCGGCGATTTGACCATGGACGGCGGATACGAGGCGATGAAAAGGCTTTTGCACGCCCACCCCGATCTGGACGGCATTTTCATAACCAGTTACGAGATGACCATGGGCGCCGCCGTGGCGGTGGACGAAGCGGGACTGGAATTCGGCAAAGACATCTCATTCACGGGCTTTGACTGCACTAAGCTGCTGCCCCGGCTTTTCCCGGGCATACATATGGTGGTGCAGCCTTTGCAGGAGATGGGCAGAGTGGCGGCGGAAACGCTGCTTTCCATGATAGAAGGAGGTCCGGTGCGCAACATCGTGCTGGACGCGGAGATCATTTAATGAGCATGCTTTATTTTATAAAACCCGCGCGCGGCTTCAAAAGCTCTTTTCCGCTGGGCAACGGCAAAACCGCGTTTTTTCTCTACGGCGGCAAGCACGGCGAGCGCTTGGACATCAACGATTCCCGTCTGTGGTCGGGCTATCCGCAAAACCACGACAACGCGCGGGCAAAAGCGGCGTTTTTGCAGGCGAGAGAACTTGCCCTGCGCGGAGAATACCGCGCGGCGCACGAGCTTTTGCAGGAGCAAGCCGACGGCGATTATACCCAGGCTTACATGCCGCTGTGCTCTCTTTTCGTCAAGATTTTCGGGGGCAGGGGCGGGAAATATGCTCGCAAATTAGATCTGCAAACGGGCGTGGCGGAGATAAGTTGCGGCAAGATGACGCGCACGGCTTTTGCGTCCCACGCCGATCTGGCGGCGGTATACACGTTGAATTCCGCTCGCCCCTTTTCCGTGAAGATCTCGGCGAGCTCGCCCCACCCCTGCCGCAAAAAGTGCGAAGGTGACGCCTTTGTGCTGTGCGGCAACGCGCCGGACAAAGCGCTGCCCGCTTACCTTGTCTGCGCCGACCCCATCGGCTATGAAGAAGGCAAGGCGATGGCGTTTGCCTTTGCCCTGCGCGTGCACACGGACGGCACGCTTTTGCATTCGAGCAAGCGCCTGATCGTGCGCCGCGCCACCTTTGTGCATATTTATATGGACACGGAAACGGGCTTTAAGGGCTATGACGTCATGCCGGAAACAAACACCGAAACCGTGGCGCAAAAATGCGTAAAAAAGGTCTTTTCTCTCAGCGCGAACGCGGAAGAGTTGCTTGCGCGGCATGTCAAAGACTTTTCCGACATAAGCGGAAGGCAAGCCCTGGAAATATCGCGCAAAAACGAACGCACGGACAAGCTCTACCGCGCCGCAAGACGCGGCAAAGCCGACGCGGCGCTCACGCAAACGCTGTATGACTTTGGTAAATATCTGCTCATCAGCGGCAGCCGCGGCTTTCAGCCGCTCAATCTGCAAGGTCAGTGGAACAATTCCGTCAGACCGCCTTGGAGCAGCAATCTGACCACAAACATCAATTTTGAAATGAATTACTGGGCGGCGGGAGCCTGCGCCCTGCACGAGTGCCTTGTCCCCTTTTACCGCGCGGCGGCGGAGATCGCCGAGCGCGGCGAACAGACGGCGCGCGTCAACTTTGGCGCACGCGGCTTTTGCTGCAACCACAACTCCGACATCTGGCGCAACACCTCCCCCGTAAAAGGCGACCCGCAATACATGTTCTCGCCCCTGTGCGGCGCGTGGATAGCCTGCGAAGTGTTCCGTCAAGGCAAGACCACGGGCGGCGGCGAAGGTGCGGATCTCATAGAAAAGGCCGCCCTCTTTTGCTTGGACATACTCGCGCAAACGGAAAAAGGTCTGACCGTTTGCCCTTCCGTATCGCCGGAAACGCGCTTTGCCTGCCGCGGCGGTCAAAGCGCGGCGGGGACAGGCTCGGCTTTTGAACTGGGCATAATCAGACAAACTTTTTCCTACTGTCTGCAAAGCAGCTCCGACGCGGAACTTAAACGGCGCGTCGCCTCCACCATGGCGCACCTTGCGCCCTTTGAAATACATGACGGAGTGCTGGCAGAGTGGAGCTGCGGCGACAGCGTGGAAAAAGGTCACCGCCATTTTTCGCCCCTCTTCTCCGTCTTCCCCGGAGAAGGCTTTGACGACGAACGGCTCTTTGAAGCGGCAAAAAACCTGTTTGCGCGGCGCACGGCAAACTCTTCTCCCGGCATTGGTTGGAGCGCCGCTTGGGCGATGTGTCTTGCCGCGCGCTTTTGCGATAAAAAGCAGGCGGAACGCGCCTTTTACGGTTTTACGTCGCGCTCGCTGCTGCCCGGACTTTACGGCTTCCATCCCCCCTGCTATTTTCAGATAGACGGCAATTTGGGTTGGACCGCCGCGATCAACGAAACGCTCCTCACCCGCAAAAACGGCAAACTCGTCTTCCTGCCCGCTCTGCTCGACGTCATGCCTTCCGGCAGCATGCGCGGCATGCTTGTCGAAGGCGCTAAACTGGACTTTTCTTGGAAAAACGGCAAAGTGACGTCCGCCCGCGCAGACAAGCCGCTCCAAGCATATGACCTCAACTTCTCCGGCGGAGCGCAGCTGCAAAACATCACACTCTTCCAGGCAAAAGACATGTGAGCGCGACAAAACGCTTCCGGTAAGATCCACACGCCCGTGTGTTGCGCCGGCCCTGCTCGGCATGTTATAATATCATTGCGGCGAAAGATCGCTTCCGCGCAAAATGCCGCCAAGGAGATCTCCATGAACGCAGAACGCATAACTCCGATCGATATAAACGCGAACCAAGCCGTAAAATACGCCGACGCCATTCTTGCCGAACGCTCCGAGCAAGCCCGCCGCCTTAAATATCTGGGCGGAGGCTCCTTCGGGCGTGCGGTGGGAGTCACGCTCGAAAACGGCAGAGAATACGTCCTCAAATTGCTGCTCGCGCCCGACATGATGGAAAAAGAGTGCCGAGATCTGCGCCTTTTGCGCGAAAATTGCCCCGTTAGGGTGCCTGCCGTCCTGTATTCCCGCCCTTGCGACGACAAAATACCCGCAGATGCTTACGCCATGGAAAAAATACCCGGCAAAAGCGCCGTTACGGACATCTGCCTCTTTTTGTCAAGCAAAAAGCGCCGTCTGGGATTTGCCGACGAAGTCACTTCCGCTCTGCACGCCGTCCATGAGTGCGTGAACGGCACATTCGGCGATACGCTTTGCCCGCGGCATACCGATTGGCTCGGCTTATACAAGCCATTTGCGCAGGATATTTTGACCAGAACGCACGCCGCCGTCCGCCGCGGAGAATTATCGCAAAGCATACTCTCCGCCGCCCAAGCCGCCTTTGCGCGCTTTGACGACATATTCTGCGAACCTGTGACGCAAGCGTGCCTCATCCACGGCGACCTCAACGTCGCCAATATCATGGTGGATAAAGGCAGGGTGAGCGGCTTTATCGATCCGCTCAACTCCATGTATGCAGACCGCGAATACGACCTTTTCCAATTCGACAATCTCACGGGCAAGCGCTTTTTTCTGGCGGATACTTATATCGCCAAATACGGCGCAAGCCGCAACGTGCGCGCAAAACTCGCCTTTTACGGGCTTTTCAATGAGATATATTGCTATTTCAAAGCGGGCACGCTCTTCCCCGCGATCATGCGTCCGCTCGTCAAAAACATGCGCACGCAGCTGGCAGCGCTGTGACTCTTTTCGCGCTTTTATCCGCACGCCGCAACGTGTTTTTGCCGCCTCTCATCCTGCCGCGGCTTTTCCGCCGTCACCGCCCTTGCAATGCGGCAACGGCTCCCGCAAAACCATTAACAGCCGCCCTATGAATGGAAAATTTTGACTGTATCACGCTCCTTCCATGATCATCTTGTCCGCCAACAGCGCGATGAATTCGCCGTTTGTGGGCTTGTCGTTGGGCGAATATATCTTAATGCCGAAAATGCTGTTTATGTTTTCTATCTTGCCCCTGTTCCACGCCACTTCTATGGCATGGCGAATGGCGCGCTCCACCTTGGACGCGGAAGTGTTGAACCGCGCCGCTATGCCGGGATAGAGCTTTTTGGTGATGGAATTTATGATCTCCGGCTGGTCTATGGACATTTTGATCGCCTCGCGCAGATATTGATAGCCCTTGATGTGCGCGGGAATGCCCACGGTGATAAAGATGTTGGCGAGTTTTTCGTCCAAAGAACTGCGCCGCGCGCCGTATGCCGCCGCTCTGGCGGGAGCGGGTCTGCCTCCTCCGGCAAAGTCTATTATCCGTTCGCGCAAAGTGTTGTTGTCCAGCGGTTTTGCCATAAAGTAAACCGCGCCCGCGCTCAACGCCTTGGATATCAGATCTTCACCGGCAAGCCGGGAAACCACCATCACTTTGGGCTTGCGCGCCACGGTCAGCTTTTTGACGCGCCCCATCACTTCAAAGCCGTCCAGCCCCGGCAGAATGAGGTCGGTTATCAACACGTCCGGCTGATAGCGCTGCACTTTTTCCAGCGCCTCCACGCCGCTTGCCGCGCAAGCCAACACTTCCACCTGTTCGTCGCCCAGGAAAAATTCCTTCAAGCCGTTGCAAAATTGTCTGTCGCCATCGGCGACGACCACCTTAATTTTCGTCATTTTTTCTACCTCCCATTTGGTCTGTCGTCATTATAACGCTTGCTTTCATGTCGCAAAAAAGGAAAAAAGCCCAAAAGAAGGTAAAATTTTGTAAATTCCCGTCAAAATCGACCAAAAACAGCCGATTTTTGCCCCGAATTTTGTTAAACGATATTAACTTGCCGAAAAATCACACTTTCCAAAAAAACTTGGCCAAATTCCGTGACAAAGCAATTCTTTTGTGATACAATATATTAGCTTGCGGATGTGGCGGAATTGGCAGACGCGTAAGATTCAGGTTCTTATGGTCGAAAGGTCGTGCAGGTTCAAGTCCTGTCATCCGCACCAAATGAAAAAACGAACCGGCATTTCCGGTTCGTTTTTTTCATTTGCAGCGAGCCGGACAGGCGCAACCTGCACGAGTATGGCTGCACCATACCGTGCACTGCACGCTCTCGCGGATATGCAATACGCGCCGATCAAATGTCTGCTGCGCGTTCGCTGTAAGGCAAGTCCTGTCATCCGCACCAAAAACCAAGCCGTGACTTTTGGTCGCGGCTTGTTTTTTGCAGCGAGCCGGACAGGCAAAACCTGCACGAACACGGCATACGCCGTGCCGTGCACTGCACGCTCTCGCGGATATGCAATACGCGCCGATCAAATATCTGCTGCGCGTTCGCTGTAAGGCAAGTC
>CALWHE010000007.1 GCA_944380295.1 uncultured Christensenellaceae bacterium | reverse complement strand
CTTGCGGCTGTATAGGAGCTTTTTGCTCCGCTCCGCTTCGCAAAAAAGCCCCGCGTCCTAAAAAAAATCGCCCCTTCGGAGCGATATTTTTTTAGGACTTATACATCCGCTTGCGTGCGGCTTCCGCCTTCTTCTTGCGCTTTACGCTGGGCTTTTCGTATGCCTCTCTCTTACGGAGTTCGCCTATGATGCCGTCGCGCGAGCACTTGCGCTTGAAGCGTCTGATGGCGCTGTCCACGGATTCGTTCTCACCCACTTTAACGGTCGACATATACTTCACCTCCTTTCCGCTCCCGGATACGATTGCCTATATATTATATTAGGCGGCGTGCGCTTTTGTCAACGGATTTTCGCACTTTTCCGCCGCAAGACCGCATTTATTTGCGCGGCTTGTCCGGCGCGGAAAAACAGCGCGCCGATGTCTGTTATTTCCCCTGCGCTTACTCGCTCAAACACAGCTTTTTTTGCAGCTGCGCCATATCCGCGCCCTTTTTGCTCTTGTCGGAGAACAGGTCCGTTCCGTCGCCCGTCTTGCGCGGGATGATGTGCATATGAAAGTGGAACACGCTCTGCTGCGCCGCCGCGCCCGAACAGTTGACCAGGTTCACGCCCTCATAGCCGCAATGCTCCACATAATGCCGGCTTATCTTTTGCACGGCGTTCATCACCGCCGCCATCACGTCTGCGGGGCAGTCCAAAGCGTTTACGCAATGGCGCTTGGGCACGACCAGCGTATGCCCTTCATAGTCGTCCGCGATGTCCAAAAAAGCGTAAGCGTCTTTGTCTTCATAGAT
The DNA here is from genome assembly GCA_944380295.1 of uncultured Christensenellaceae bacterium. GTDB lineage: Bacteria > Bacillota > Clostridia > Christensenellales > UBA3700 > Alloclostridium. The sequence continues at coordinate 87,290 of CALWHE010000007.1, read as the reverse complement.
CTTGTATGAAGGGATCTCGCCCTTGATGATCTTGCAGAAAATGCAGTCTTCCATATCATTTCTCCTTTTATTTTTACTCGCACAAAACTCCGTCGCGGAAAAGCTCCCTGACCGTGACCTGTTTTTCCTCGTTCACGCCGCCCGCGCGGCAATAACAGCGCAGGTATTCCCCGCTCCAACCGCAGAGATACCCCTGTTTTTCCTCTTCAAAGAGCACGCCGACCTTTTGCCCGATCAAAGAGCGCGCATACTCTTCCGCCAGACGGGCAGCCAGCGCCTCCGCGCGCGCCACGCGCGCCTTTACCTGCTCCGGCGGCAGGGGCTTGAACAGCTTGAACGCCGCCGTGCCCTTGCGCGGAGAATAGCCAAAGACGTGCATGCGGGAAAATCCCACTCTGCGCGCCAGCGCCAAAGACTGCTCGAACTCCTCTTCTCCCTCCGCGGGAAAGCCGCAGATCAGATCGGTGGTGACGCCCGCGCGCGGGAAAAAGCGGCGGATCAGGCGCACCTTTTCTTCATATTCCGCGCCCGTGTAATGCCTGTTCATGGCTTTGAGCACCTTGTCCGAGCCGCTTTGCAGGGAGAGGTGGAATTGCGGGCAAAAGTTTTTCAAGCCCGCGCAGGCGGACAAAAACTCCTGACTTATCACGCCCACTTCCAGCGATCCCAGGCGCAGGCGGCAGTCTATATCCGCCAGGGCGCGCAAGAGCGCGGCAAGGCTCTGTCCCGTGTTTTTGCCGAACGAGGAGAGGTCTATACCCGTGAGCACCAGCTCTTTTGTCTGCGCCGCCAGCGCCCGGCATTCTCTCACCACATCTTCTATCTCGCGCGAACGGCTCCTGCCGCGCAGATAAGGGATCAGGCAGTATGAGCAAAAATTGTCGCAGCCGTCCTGCACCTTGACAAAGGCGCGCGTGCGTGAGGGCGCGGGGTCCGTCAAACCGCCGAATTTTGCGGGCAGGGGCAGGATTTCCACGCATTTTTCCGCAAATTTTTCCACCGCCGCCTGTTTGCCTTCCACGCCCGTGATATAAGTGACGCCGGGCAGTTTTTCAAAGGGCGCGGCGCAGTTTTGCGAGGCGCAGCCCGTCACGGCTATGCGCGCGGCGGGGTTGAACTTGCGGCAGCGCGCCACGCATTGGCGCGATTTGCGCTCCGCCTCCGCCGTCACCGCACAGGTGTTTATCACATAAACGTCCGCCGGCTGCAATTTGTCCGACACCTCAAAGCCCCTCTGCGCAAAGGCGTGCATCAGGCAGTCGCATTCGTATTTGTTGACCTTGCAGCCCAGGTTGTATATCACCGCTTTCACTTGCCCAGCTCTCCCCGCTCATACATGACCAGCGCCAAAGTCACCGCCGCCGCCGTTTCGCAGCGCAAAATGCGCCTGCCCAACGTGACGAGTTTGGCTCCCGCCGCCTGCGCCGCCTGCGCTTCACTCTCGGAAAAACCGCCTTCACTGCCCACTATCACGTCCACCGCGCCCGCGCTGCCTTCCAGCGCCTCCGCCATGCTTCCGCTCTCGGCGCGCTCATAAGGCATGATCAGCGTGGGCGCCGCGCTCGCGCGCAGCACGCCGGCAAAATCGGGCAAAAACTCCACTTCTGCGGCTCTGCTCCTGCCGCATTGTTTGCACGCTTCCACGGCGATCTTCCGCGCGCGCTCCAAGTTGAATTTTTCCGCCGCGGAATGTTCCGAAGCAAAAAACGCTATCCTTTCCGCGCCCAGTTCCACCGCCTTTTGCACGATGAAGTCCGCCTTGGCGCCCTTGGGCTGCGACTGGAAGAGGGTGAGCGGAAAAGAAGGATCGCCCGCGCAGTCAGTGCAGCTCTCTTCTTTGAGCACGGCGCGGTCTTTTTCCAATTTTTCCACGGTGCAAAGCCTGTCTTTGCCGTCGCCCATGCAGGCGATGGCTTTATACCCCTCCTTGTAACGCAGCACGCGCGAGAGATGGTAAAATTCGCTGCCCGTGATCACCGGCTTGCCGCTTTGCGGATCTTTTTGCGCAAAAAACCTCTTTATCTCCATAAGTATCCCGTCCACTCGCCGCTGACCAGCTTTTTCCCGCAAGTAAAGCCCGCCGCCTTCATCGCCTCTTCCACCTGCGGCGCCCGCGCGTTGATCACGCCTGACATGATGAGCGCGCCGCCCTTTTTCAGATGACGGGCAAAACCGCCGCTCATGGCGATGAGCACGTCCGCGGTGATGTTGGCGAGTATCACGTCGTATTCGCCGCGCGCGCACTCCTGCAAAGAGCCTGCCGTCACGCGCACTTGCTCCGCCGCGCCGTTGCGCGCCGCGTTTTCTTCCGCGGCTTTGACGGCAACGGGATCTATGTCGCAGGCGTCGGCATGCGCCGCGCCCAGCTTGATCGCCGCCGCGGCGAGGATGCCGCTGCCGCAGCCCACGTCCAGCACCTCTTCTCCGCCCCTGACGCACTCCTGCAAGAGAGTGAGGCAGATACGCGTGCTCTCGTGTTCGCCCGTGCCGAACGCCATGCCGGGGTCTATCTTCACCACCGCCTCGCCCGCCTGCGGACGGTAATCTATCCATTCGGGCACCACCGCCAGTCTGCCCAAACGCTGCACGGAATAATATTTTTTCCACTCTTCCGCCCAGCCGTCCGCGTCTGCCGTCTGACTTGTGAGTTCCAGACTGCCCGTTTCAAAGGGGCAGTTTTCTTTGAGCTTTGTCAGCCGCGCGCGCAGCCCTTCGAGCGGGGCGTTTTGCGGCAGAAAGCCCACCACGCGCACCACCGGATCTTGTTTGAGCGCGCCCTCGTCCACGTAATCCCAAATAACGTCCGAACGCAATAAAAAAGCGAAGTCGGAGCTGTCGTAAACGCTCACGCCCTCGCTTCCCTCTTCAAAGAGAATGTCCGCGACAAGGTCGCTTGCCGCGGAGGTGGTATAAACGGTTATCTGTGTGACTTTTTTCATCTCTTGTTATATCTCGGTTTTTGCCCTTCTTTGAGCGATTCGTCAAACTCTTTGAGCAATTTGAGCTGTTTCCTGTCCAAATTGCGCGGCGTGTCCACCTTGACGGTGACGTAAAGATCTCCGTAAGCCTCGCGCTTCAAGATCTTCATGCCGTAACCTTTGAGCCTGATCTTGGTGCCGCTCTGCACCGCTTCCGGTATTTTCAGACGCGCGGGACCCTTCATGGTGTCCAGCTCTATTTCACAGCCCGCCGCCGCATCCAGGAAGGTGACGTGCTGATCCATATAAAGATCGTTGTCTATGCGCTTGTAAACGGGGCTGGACTGCACGTCGAACACCACCACCAGATTGCCCTTCTGACCGCCGTTCCTGCCGCAGTTGCCCTCGTAACGGATGGTCATGCGCGTGCCTCTGTCCACGCCCGCGGGGATATCCAGCGTTTTGCTCACCTCGCGGCGCACGTAGCCCGCGCCGCGGCAGGTCTTGCACTTGTCCGTGACCACCTTGCCCTTGCCGCCGCAGTTGCTGCACACCGTGCGCACCGTCTGCGTGCCGAACATGGTGCGCTGCGTCTGCGTAACGTAGCCGCTGCCGTGGCAATAAGGACACACCTTGACGGATCCGGGGTCTTTGGCGCCGCTGCCGTGGCAGTCGGGACACTCGTCGTCGCGGTAAAACTTGACCGTTTTTTTCACGCCGAAATACGCCTCGTTAAAGGTGAGCGTGACTTGCAGGGTGATGTCGTCGCCGTCCACGGGCGCGTTGGGGTTATGCCTGCCGCCGAACCCGCCGAAGATGGAGCTGAGGATGTCGTCGAATCCGCCGCCCGAAAAGCCGCCGGAAAAACCGCCGCCGCCCTGCCCGAAGCCGGAAAAGCCCTGCGGTCCGTCCTCGCTGCCGAACTGATCGTAATTGGCGCGCTTGTTCTTGTCGGAGAGCACCTCGTATGCGTGGTTGATCTCCTTGAACTTTTCCTCCGCCGCCTTTTTCTCCTGCTCGGAGGCGGACGCGTAACGGTCGGGGTGATATTTGAGCGCCATCTTGCGATAAGCGCTCTTTATCTCCTCTTCCGAAGCGTTTTTATTCACGCCCAGCGTTTCGTAAAGATCTTTTGCCATATCAGTCGTTGTCTATTATGGTATCTCCGCTGCCGCTAGGGTCTTCTCCGCCGTTATTGTTGTTCTGCTGTTGCTGCTGCGCTTCCTGCTGAGCCGCCTGATAGAGCTTGGTGAAGATGGGCGCGTTTGCCTTGCTCATCTCCTCTATCACCTTTCTCACGCTCTCCGCATCGCTTGCCGCGGCAACGTCTTCCTTGGCTTTTTTCACCGCCTCTTCCAGCGTTTTCTTGTCCTCTTCGGAGATCTTGTCGCCCGCTTCTTCCACAGCCTTTTCCGTGGCGTAGATCATCTGGTCGGCGTCGTTGCGCGCGTCCACCAGCTCTTTGCGCTTTTTGTCCTCTTCCGCGTATTTTTCCGCCTCTTTCACCGCTTTGTCTATCTGATCGTCGGAGAGATTGGTGGAGGAAGTGATGGTCACGCTCTGCTGTTTGCCCGTGCCCTTGTCCACCGCCTTGACGTTGACGATGCCGTTGGCGTCTATGTCAAAGGTGACTTCTATCTGCGGAATGCCGCGGGGTGCCGGAGGGATACCGTCCAGCTGGAACCTGCCCAGCTCCTTATTGTCGTTTGCCATGGCGCGCTCGCCCTGCAACACTCTGATGTCCACGGCGGTCTGATTGTTTGCCGCGGTGGAGAATATCTGCGATTTGGACGTGGGGATGGTGGTGTTGCGCTCTATGAGTTTGGTGAACACGCCGCCCATCGTTTCTATGCCCAGAGAAAGCGGCGTCACGTCCAGCAGCAGCACGTCTTTCACGTCGCCCGCCAGCACGCCGCCCTGGATAGCCGCGCCGATAGCCACGCACTCATCGGGGTTGATGCCCTTGTAAGGCTCTTTGCCCGTGGTCTTTTTCACCGCTTCCACCACCGCGGGAATACGGGTGGAACCGCCCACCAGGATCACTTTGTCTATCTTGTCTATGCCCAGGTTGGCGTCAGCCAAAGCCTTTTTCATGGGCACGATCGTCCTGTTGACAAGATCTGCGGTCATCGCGTCGAACTTGGCGCGGGTGAGATCCATGTCTATGTGCAGCGGGGAAGAATCCTTCATGGTGATGAAAGGCAGGTTGATGTTGGTCTTCATCATGCCGGAGAGGTCTATTTTGGCTTTTTCCGCCGCCTCTTTTATGCGCTGCATCGCCGCCGCGTCTTTGGAGAGATCCACGCCCTCTTTGACTTTGAATTCGGCAACTATCCAATCCATTATCTTCCTGTCAAAGTCGTCGCCGCCCAGCATGGTGTCGCCGTTGGTGGAGAGCACTTCGAACACGCCGTCTTCTATCTCCAAAATGGAAACATCGAACGTGCCGCCGCCCAGGTCGTAAATGAGCACCTTCTGCCCCTTGTTATCGCCCTTGTCCAGCCCGTAAGCCAGCGCCGCGGCGGTGGGCTCGTTGATGATCCTCATCACTTCAAGACCGGCAATTTTACCCGCGTCTTTGGTGGCTTGCCTCTGGCTGTCGGAGAAGTATGCCGGCACGGTTATCACCGCTTTGGTCACCTTTTCTCCCAAATAACTTTCCGCGTCCGCTTTGAGCTTGGAAAGTATCATCGCGCTTATCTCCTGGGGAGAATAGCCCTTGCCGTCTATATCCACTTTGTATGCCTGTCCCATGTGGCGCTTGATGGAACTCACCGTGCGCTCCGGGTTTGCCACCGCCTGTCTTTTGGCGGCGCTGCCCACCAGCCTCTCTCCGTCTTTGGCAAACGCCACCACGGAAGGAGTGGTGCGCGCGCCTTCCGCGTTGGGTATGACGGCGGGTTCGCCGCCTTCAAGCACCGCCACGCAGGAGTTTGTCGTTCCCAAGTCTATACCTATTATCTTTGCCATATCCTTTATCTCCTTAAAATTTATTCTTTATTTACCCACCACGACCATGGGGTGCCTGAGCACCTTGTCGTCGCAGAGATATCCCTTTTTGAGCACCTGCAAGATCTTGCCTGCCTGCCCTTCTTCTTCGCGGCTCATCACCGCTTCGTGCTTTTTCGGATCGAAGTCCTCGCCCGCGGGATCGTATTCCTTCACTCCCTCGCGCGCCAGCACGTCCGCAAAAGCCTTTTTCACCAACTCCACGCCCTTGCGCTGGTTTTCGTCGTTGATGGCGGCTATCGCCATGTCCAGATAATCCAGCGTGGGCAGGATGCTGTCTATCATATCCAGTTTGCCCGCGCGATACATGCTCTTGCCGCTTTCGGCGTTGCGCCTCTTGAAGTTTTCAAAGTCGGCAAGCAGGCGCAGGTATCTGTCGCTGAGATCGTCGTATTCGGCTTTGCTCACCGTCTGCGGCTTTGCTTCCGCTTCTGCCTCAGGCTTCGCCTTTTTTTCAAACTCGAAAGTCTGCGCCTTTTCCTCGGGCTTTTTCTTAGCCATTATTATCCTCCTTTTTGCCGCGCGTTTCCGACATTTTTCCCAACGTCGTCAACACCTTTATCACTTTTTTATAGTCCATGCGCTCGGGTCCTATCACGCCCACGTGCCCTATCTGATTGCCGGAGAGCAGATATTTGGCGCTCACCACCGCCATGTTCTTCACGCCCTCTTCCGCGCCGATGCGCACGGTTATCTCCACCCCGTCGCCGCGCGTAAGCTCCTGCAATTTGTCCTTTTGCGAAATAACGGACAAAAAGCCCTTCACGTTTTCCACGTCGCGGTATTCCGGATAGGCAAAGATCTTGTCCGCGCCTTCCACATACACCTCGCCGCCCGCCGCATAGCCGCGCAGCAGCGCCACTATCTGATCGAACAGCGCCTTGAACTCCTCCATGCCGGAAACTATCTCTCCGCCCGCAATGGCTTTTATGCTCCTGCCCGCCATGGAACCGTTGATGATGGCGCTTGCCGATTCCAGATATCCCTCTTCGCTCCCTTCCGGCAGCGCTATCACGTTGTCGCGCAGCACGCCGCCGTCCGTGATGATGATGACAAGCGCGGTGTTGTCGCCCAAAGACACCAGCTTTACCTGTTTGACTATCAGGTCGTCCACCCCTTCCAGCACCATCAGCGAAGTGTAATTGGTCACGTCGCTCACCACCTTGACCGCCTCTTTGACCACGCTTTCCACGCCCTCTATGCGTGCGCGCCCTTCGCGCTCCAAAGTGTCTATGTCCTGGGGCGTGACGTTTTCCATCAACCTGTCCACATAAAAGCGGTAAGCCTTGCTGGAAGGCACTCTGCCCGCGCTCACGTGCGGCTTGACCAGATAGCCCATCTCTTCCAGCCCGGCAAGCTCGCTCCTGATGGTGGCGGAAGAAACGTCCGGCATATAGCCCTGCTGAATGGCGGCGGAAGATATGGGTTCGGCAGAGGTGATGTAACTGTCCACCACCGCTTCCAAAAGTCTTTTTTTCCTGTCCGTGAGCTTTTCCATCTTTCCGCCTTTGGCAATCGCGGCTTTTGAGTGTTAGCACTCGCGCCTTTTGACTGCTAATTCATATTATACACCCATAAAAAAATATGTCAACGATTTTGCATGTAAAATGAAGATAAAGTTTGAGCGGGCGGGCTCTCCCGCCCGGCTTCACGCCGCTTTGCCGCAATTTTTCCGCTTATATATCGCCCGCGGCCGTTCAAGCCGCTGCGGCGGCGCGCTTGCCGTTCGTTAAGCGCGCGTATCTGTCACCGTTGAGAGAGCGTTATCTCGGAGGGCGCGATCTCTCCCGTGTGGAAGAGTAAACCCTAAAAAGCAAGCCGTTTCCATCCGTATTTGATTTTTATTTACGTCCGTTTGAGCGCTAATACCGTGCAACGCCCGATCCGCTGCCTTTGCATATCCGCCGTTTGCCGCGCCCGACAACATTGCCGAAAATATTCCGCTTTTGCGCGGTGATTTTATTCTGTCGGAATTTCCGCGTCGGGCTTTTAAGCATACTTCATAAAAATATTTCTCTCGACCGGATCGGTCAAAACAAGAAGTTTTCTTTCTGCTGAAAGATTTTGCGTTTTCGGAAAAATCTTTCACTCCTTTGAACAATTTTCCGAAAATGAGAAAATCTTTCACTCCGCTGAAAAATTTTCTTGACACGCGGGCGCGTTACGGATAAAAAGACTCCGTAAAAAATCCGTGGTGCGCCACATCAAGTTGAAAGATTTCTTGGCGGCGGAAAGCCTTTGAGCGCCGCCGCGGTTTTGCCCCGCGCCGCCTTTTTCGGGCGGCGTAAGCGCGGGGATCGCCGCATATCCTTATTATATGGATAAAATAAAAAGCGCCCTTGCGCGTCTGCGCCCTTCCAAAGCGGCGCTCTTGTCGTCCGCGGCGGCGCTGATGATAATTTTACTGCTCACAGATCCCGCCGCCTATCTGCAAAGCGCGCTCGATTCGCTCACCCTCTTTGCCCTGAGCGCCGCGCCCGCGCTCTTCCCCTTTTTCTTTTTCTCCGGGCTGATCACCCGTCTGGGCGGAGCAGAAAAGGCAGGCGCGCTCTTCAAAAAACCGGCAAAACTCCTCTATAACGCGCCGGCGGCGGGCGGATACGTGTGGTGCATGAGCGTGCTCAGCGGTTATCCCACCGGCGCCAAGCTCACGGGCGAGCTGTGCGCGGGCGGCGCGATAAGCAAGGCGGCGGCGCGCGGCATTTGCGCCTTTACTTCCACCTCAGGTCCGCTCTTTATCGTGGGCACGGTGGCAACGGCGATGTTTTCCGCGCCCGAGGCGGGTTGGATCTTGCTGGCTGTCCACTTTGCAGCCGCCCTAATAAACGGATTTTTTTATCGAGGCAAAAACGGCGAGGAAACGGGACAGACGGTGAAACCGCTCAAAATGCGCCCTTCCGCCGCCCTTACGCAGAGCATGAGCGCGGCGCTTGCTTCGCTTTTGACGGTGGGCGGGTATATGGTGGTGGCGGGCATGGCGGCGGACGCGCTGGTGAACACGGGCGCGATCCCCGCGCTTGCCCGGCTCCTCGCGCCGCTTTGGGGAGGCGAGGAGTTGGCGCAGGGCGTGCTGATCGGACTTATTGAGGTGACAAAAGGCGCAAACAGCATAGCTAGGGCGGGCGCGGACATATATTCCGCCCTGCCGGCGCTCTCTTTTATCCTCGCCTTCGGCGGGCTTTCCGTCATCGCCCAATCCCTCTCCTTTCTCTCCCCCTGCGGCATGGGCGCGGGCAGGCTGTTGCGGATAAAGCTCACCCAAAGCCTTGCCGCCCTTGTCCTGGCGCTCATTTTGACTGTTGCAATAAATGCTTTTTCATGATAAGATATAAGTATGAAGAAGTTGCGCGCTTTTCTGATAATGCTTGCCGTTGCAATCGTCGCCTTTGCGGCGCTATCGTGCTGCGCCAAACCGCATACGCACAAGGCGGAATACGTGCCCGCCGCGCAGCCGAACTGTTCGAGCGAAGGCAGCAGCGGATATTATTATTGCGCGGGCTGCGGTAAATATTTTTCCGACCAGGACTGCACAAAAGAGATAGGCATACAAGAAGCCGTGCTGCCGAAAAACTACGATCACGACTGGGGAGAGTGGCGGCAGACGACTGCCGGCGACTGCACGCACGCGGGCGAGAGAGCGCGCGAATGCAAGCGCTGCGGCAAGAAGGAAACGCAGACAGAGCCGGCGGAACACACGCTTTTATATCACGGCGGCAAGCAGCCCACCTGCACGCAGGCGGGATATGAGCCTTACTTGCGCTGTTCGACTTGCGGAGCGCTGTTCACGCAAACGGACAGACTGCCGATAAGTCAGCCGCCCGTGCTGCCCGCCGCGCACAAGCCGGTGTTGCAAGCGCAAGTCCCTTCCACCTGTTCCGCCGCCGGGCGCAAGGAACATTACGCCTGTTCCGCCTGCGGCAAGCTGTTTGCGGACGAGACTTGCACGCGCGAGGTGAGCGCCGACGAGCTTGCCCTGCCGCTTGAAGCGCATACCTTCAACAGCGAGCACGTCTGCTCCGCCTGTTTTGCTCCCGATCACACTTATTACACGCCCGGGCTTGAATTCGGTCTTTGGGACAGAAAAATGTCACTGACCGGTCTGGGGGAAGCGCGGGGCGACATCGTGGTGCAGCCTTATTACGACGGCGTTCCCGTCACGGCGGTGGCGGCGCGTGCCGCGGCGGAAACGGGCGAAGAGCACACGCTCACTTCCGTAACTTTGCCCGCAAGCGTGACCGCCATCGGCGACAGCGCCTTTTCCGGCTGCACCGCGCTGACCGACGTCGTTCTGCCGAGCGGACTGAAAAGCATAAGTAAAAGCGCTTTTGCCAATTGCGGCATAACGGGCATTGCCCTGCCGGAGGGTTTGGAAAGTTTGGGCATAGGCGCCTTTTCGGGCAGCGCGCTCACGGAGATAACGCTCCCCGGCGGGCTGACGAGCGTGCCGGCGCGGCTGTTTGAAAACTGCGCCGCCCTCAAAAAAGTCACGCTGCCCTCCGGCATGCAGAGCGTGGCTTCCACTTTTATTGCGGGCAGCGACGTGAACGAACTCGTTTTGAACGGCAGCGGCAAATTCCGCGTGGAAAGCGGCTGTCTGCTGCAAAACGGCACGCCCAACAGTGTGCTGATCGTAGGCGTAAACAGCGCGGTCATACCCGATAAGGTAAGTGAAATAAAGCCTTATGCCTTTGCGGGAAGGACGCAAATAACCTCGCTGGTCATTCCTTCCACCGTGAAGGAAATAGGCGAAAGGGCGTTTTCAAACTGTCCCGCCCTGAGCAACATGACCGTAGAAGGCGGCTTTTCTTACTACATGCACGGCGGCTGCCTGATAGAGATGGACAGCATGCCGGCAAACGCGCAGGAAAAATTACTGTTCGCCTGCCACACGGGCGGGGCGGCGGATCTGTCTGCCCTCGAACATCTGACAAGCGTGGAGGCATACGCCTTTGAAAACGCGAACGTGACGGAAGTGATTTTGCCCGACTGCATAAAAGAGGTAGGCGAATTTGCCTTTGCCGGCTGCGCGGCAAGCGGCGTGACCATAGGCGCCGGCATTACGAATATCGGCTATCACGCCTTTGAAAACTGCTCTCTGACGATAAAATTCAACGGCACGCGGGAAACCTGGGATTTCCACGCGGGCAGATTCGCCACGGGCTGGAACCCGGAAGATCTGACCGTGGAATGTCTGCAATAACTCCGCGGCATTGCGGCGCGATTCAGATGAAAACGTGCTCCGTCTTGGTGTTGCCCTCATCGTCCACTCTGATGACGGTGCCGCCGGAAAGCCCTTCTTTCCAATAACATCTGTCCCCCGTTTTCAGCGCGAAGGTCAGGCGCACGCCCTCATAGATAATGGACGCGCAGTTGGTGTGGTCGTGCCCGCAGATGACGTTGCGCGTGCTGCCCAGCGCCTTTATCATGGCAAAAAAGCCGTTGTCCACGGGCGGGCAGGAGATCTTTTCGTTATTCTCGCCAAAGCCCGCGGCAGGGTCGAAACCGCCGGCGCGCCACAGATCGTAAGCCGCCGCATATTGCGTGAGCGGAATGTGGACAAACACGGAAGAAGGCGGCATTACTCCGCCGTTCACCCTTTTGAACTCGCCCAGCATGGAGCGATACCAGCTTATCTGATTATACTTGACGTGGTCGTAGCCGGTGACCTGCTCTTTCACGCCCTTGTCGCCGCGCACCATATATTCCGCCTTGGCGCCCGAATCCATGAAAAAGCAGGAGTGGATCAACTTTTCCGCCCTGCCGCCGGCGGCGGGCAAGACGATGTTTATCACGTAATTGCCGCAGCCGAACAGCCCTTTGGGACCGTTGCGGAACAGGCAAGACGAACTCTTGCGGTAATGCGCGGCGGTATACTCCTTGTCCACCCTGTCCGAACAATCGTGATTGCCCAGCACGGGCGCCCAGGGAATGTTGAACCCGTCCATCAGCTTGCACAAAAAGCGCAAAGACCGCTTGGTGCGGAAGCCCCACACCTGATCGCCGGTGAGGGTGATGAGGTCGGGCTTCACCTGTTCCACCAGCCGCTTGATCGTGTTCACGGTCAGATTGCGGTTGCCGAAGAGGTCGAACAGATCGTTGAACTGCACGTCCGCCAGGTTGAGAATGACCAGGTCTTTGCCCGGCTCTTTATAAAATTTGACGATGTATTCTTCTTCCCGCATACCCTCAGTTGCCCAGATCCAGCTCTCCGGCAAAACAAGCATCGTCTATGACGTATTGCTCGAACTTTTCGTTCTGATAAACGCGCACGGAATCTATCACAAAGTCCGCGCCCTCCTTGAATGCGCCTATCTTCTGCCCGTGCGGACCCCACTTGTCGCCCGCATCCAGCTCCACGGTGAGGCGCAAAAACTCTCTGACGTGAGAAACGCCGCCCGCGCGGCTTGCCCAGGTGGCTTTGTCGTCCACATAAAAGACGTAATACTCGGGCGTCCATTTGAGCGCAAAGGTGTGGAAGCCGCCGTCATAGAGATCCACGTCCAATTCGCCGATATAGCCTTCCACCTTGGCATGGTCCCCGTATCCGTTCCACAAGAGCGCGTGCCCCATCTTGGAAGTGCGGCTGCGGAAAAAGGCGCTCTCGTAAACGTCTATCTCCGTGCCGTCCACGCCTTCCGCGCCCACCTTGCGCATGCCGGAAGATTGCAGCCAGAACGCCGACCACATGCCGGTGGCGGCGGGCACTTTGACCGTGGCTTCAAAATATCCGAACGCCTGGGCAAAGAGAATATCGTCCGCCTGCCCCTTGTTTGCCACCTCGCTGTCCGCGCCCTCGATGATGGCGCGCGTTTCTATGCCGGAAGTGAATCTGCCGCTTGGCGGGCACTTGTCCGCGGAACAGACGTGATCGCTCTTCTGCTGCGAACGCACGGTGACGTATCCGTCCGCCACGCTCACCATGTCCGCGCACCAGTAGCACGCCTGTTCGGGCTTGTTTTTATCGTTGCTCTCCCAGCGCACGCCCTCGGGAGAGGTGGTCCAAATGCCGCGCTCTTCCTGCGCCGCATACTCTTCGGGATACTTTTCCTTGTAAACCTCGCCGAAATTCGTGCTCGCGTTGAGCGCGCTTTGCAGATCGGAGTTGTTTGTATCGCCCTTGTCGAACTCGTCCTCAAAAACCAGATACCAGCCCTCCTCGCTGACGCCGGAGGTCGCCGTTATCTTGCCTATATCGGGCAGAGAAAGGTCGTAAGACCCGTCGTTCCACTCGCCGTGCGTGCAGCCCGCGCAGCACACCGCCGCCAGCGCGACCAAAAGCGCCGCGGCTATCGCCACCGCGATCGATCTCTTCATTTTCTCACCTCATCTTGTTGTCCAGTTCCCTGCGCGTGGCGATCACCGCCTGCACCGCCTCGTTCAGCTTGGCGTAAGCGTCATCCGTCATGCCGCACAGATACTTGTAAGTGTCGCTCACCACCTTGTCAGCATAACCCAGCGCTTCGTTGCGTATGCCCTGCGCTTCCTGTTGGGCGCGCGCCACTATCTCATGCTCGTCCACCAGCGCCTGCGCCTGTCTGCGCGCGCTCTCCATCACCGCGGCGGCGTTCGCCTTGGCGTTTTCCAAAATGTCGCTCTTGTCCTGCAACACCACGCGCGCTTCCGAAAGCGTGGAGGGCAGCATGTTGCGTATCTGGTTGATATATTCCAGGCACTTGAATTCGTCCACCAGTTTGAGTCCGGCGCCCGAAAACACTGCTTTTTTGCCCGAACGTATCTCCTCTTCCAGCGCGTCGAGCAGTCTTTCCACCTCAGTCATTGTCTTCCTCCTTTATATGTGCGTATTTTTGCTTTATCAACGGATAAGTCCCCGGCGCGCACAGCCGCTGCGCAGCCTCTTCGTCGCCCTGCGCCAGGGCGCGCCTGAGCGCCGTGGAAGAGATGTCTTGCAGCCCTTCCGCCGAGATGAACACGGTTTCCACGCCGCCCTTTTCCAGGTTGTAGCGCGCCATGAACTCCTCGTATTCCCTGTCCTCTTCCCCGCGCACTCCGCGCACGATCGTGCTTATGCCGCGGCGGTTGCAGTATTTATAAACCAAACCCTCGCACACGTCCACCTGCACGCCGGGCATGTCTTTGAGCGCCGCCTCGGCGATCTCCCGCCTGTCTTCCAGCGGCAGAAAGCCCGGCTTGGTGTCATTGACGGCGATCACCACCACCGCTTTGTCGAACATTTGCAGGGCGCGGCGCACCACTTCCGCATGTCCGCGCGTGATGGGATCGAAAGACCCCGTGACCGCGCACAGCGTGCCCTGTTTGAGATATTCCAGCGTGGCGGCGCCGTATTTTCTGCTCTTTTCTATGCGCCAGCCGGCGGGAGCGTGCGCCTTGTTGTCGGAAGAATGCTCATAGACCAGCACGCCGCCCTCTGCCAGCAGTCCGCGCCGCGCCACCGCCTCGCAGACGCGCTCCAAAGCGTTCTCCTTGTAAGGCGGATCGGCAAAGATCACGTCAAAGCCGCCCGGCAGGCGCTCCAAAAGCGCAAAAGAATCCCCTTCAAACACTCTGCCCGCGCCTTTGAGCAGCAAGACGTTCTGTTTCAAAAGCGGCAGCGCGTCCCTGTTTCTTTCACAAAACACCACTTCGCCCGCGCCGCGGCTGTAAGCCTCTATGCCCACCGCGCCGCTGCCGGCGAACAGGTCCAAAAACCTGCATCCGTCCATATAAGGGCGCAGGGCGTCGAACAGCCCCTCGCGCGCCTTGGCGCCGGTGGGACGCACCCCTCTGCCCTGCGGGGCAAGCACGTTTCTTCCCTTCAATCTGCCTGCGGAAATCCTCACTTTATCTCCTCCGCTCTCAGCACTCCTTTTTGCGTTATCATCACATCCATGGGCACGTCGAATTTGTCCAGTTCCACCTCTTTGACATAGGCGCAGGAATAGGCAACGCCCGCTTTTATGCAGGGGCAAACGGCAAAAAATCTGTCGTAACAGCCCTTGCCTCTGCCCACTCTGCCGCCTCCGCGCGTGAACGCCGTGAGCGGCGTTATGCACAGCGCTATCTCTGTTTCCGCCGGCTCGCGCTCTTCCCCCACCGGCTCTTTTATGCCGTAAGCGCCCGCGGTGAACCGTGTGCGCCGCGTGACGGATACCAATTTTATCTCCCCCTCTCTCATCACGGGGAAATACACCTCGCGCCCCTGACGCACCAGCTCGCGCGCCGCCGCAGACACATCCGTTTCGTCCGGCAGCGGCGAATATATGCACACCGCTCCCGGCACCGCCTCCGCCAACGCCAGGATATAGGCGCAGACGGCTTCGTCCGCCTCGCGCCGTTCACGCTCGCCCATGGCGCTCTTCGCCGCGCGCGCCGCCCTTCTGGCTTCCGCCTTATCCACGGTAATAATTGATGAGGCAGCCGCTCAGGATTATCTTCTGCTCGTCCGGCGTGAGCGCGTCTATCCTCAAAGTGACGTCGCTGCTCTTGCCCGCGCGCACCAGTTTGGCGGCAAACTCTTTTTCTCCCGCCTGCACCTTTTGGCGCACGTTCGGCACGATCACGATGTCGCCCGGCTCAAAGTCCGCCTCGGCAAGATAAGGCATCATGCCCCAGTTGATCAGGTTGGAGCGGTAACGCTTGGTGGCGTATTCGCGCGCAAAGTTGCACGCGCCGCCCAGCACTCTCTGACAGCTTGCCGCCTGTTCGCGCGCGCTGCCGTCGCCCGGTTTGACGGCGAACACCGCGCTGCCTATCTGCACGCTTCCTTCCAATTTAAGTCCGCTTGCCGCCACTGCCTGCGCGTATTCTCCAAACAAGCCCTCTTTTGCCGCCTTTTCTCCGTCCGCACGCACGGCTTTTGCCCTGCCCACGTATTCCGGCACCTTGCGCGAGAGCGCGAACTCCGCCAGCCCCAACGGATTGGAGCGGTAACTGGAAGTTTCGCCGGAGGGGATAAGCTCGTCCGTGGTGGTGACGGGATCGTAAATGGCAGCCGCCACTTTGTATACGGCGTTGTCCGCCAGAGCGGGCTGTTCGGGCCAGTCTTTGATGTTGGGACCGTATTCCAGCGGCGTGCCCTGCGGCTTGCCCCAGCCGTTGTAAACGCGGCGGGCGTAAATATTTCCGTCATATTCGAAGGGCGGAACGGTGTTGTCGTAATCAAGCCCCAGCGCGCTGGTGAGCACGCCACCGTTTGCCGCGGTGGCGGCAATGCTGCGGCTGTCCATCAGCGCCACGCCCGCCATCTGACCGGCGCCCGGTTTGGAGCCTTCGCGCGATTCGAAGTTGCGCGTGGTGTGGCGCACTGAAAGCGCGCCGTTGGCGGGGACGTCGCCCGCGCCGAAGCAAGGTCCGCAGAACGCCGTTTTGACGATGGCGCCCGCTTCCAGCAGCGTGCCCAAAGCGCCCTTTTTCAGCAGATCCATGTATATGGGCGTGGAAGAAGGATAAACGCTCAGCGTGAATTTTCCGCTGCCCGTGGCTCTGCCCTTCAAAATCGAGGCGGCTTCAATGATATTGTCGTAAGTGCCGCCGGCGCAACCGGCGATTATGCCCTGTTCCACATATATCTTGCCGTCCTTCACCTTGGATACAAGGTCGAGCCTGCCTTTGCCGTTCAAAAGTTCGTTGGCTTTTTTCTCCGCCTCGCGCATGACGTCGCCCGGCTCGTCTATCGCCTCTTGCAGATCGTAGACGTTGGCGGGGTGGAAAGGCATGGCTATCACGGGGCGCACCTTGTCAAGGTCTATCTCCACCACCATGTCGTAATAAGCCGCTTCGCCCGGCTTGAGGGGCTTGTAATCGTCCAGCCTGCCGCGCACGGCGTAATAATTCTTCACTTCCTCGTCGTCCGTCGTCCAGATGCTGGAAAGACAGGTGGTCTCCGTGGTCATCACGTCTATGCCGTTGCGGTATTCCACGGGCAGCGCCTTCACGCCCTCGCCCACAAATTCCAGCACCTTGTTTTTGACCAGTCCGCCGGGGAAAACCTTACCTATCAGCGAGAGCGCCACATCCTGCGGTCCCACGCCCTTGCGCGGCTTGCCTTTGAGCACCACCGCCGCCACCTGCGGATAATTGATGTCGTATGTGCGGCAAAGCAGCTGTTTGACCAGCTCCGGACCGCCCTCGCCCACCGCCATGGTGCCCAAAGCGCCGTAACGGGTGTGCGAATCGCTGCCCAGGATCATCTTGCCGCAGCCGCTCATCTCCTCGCGCATGAAGGTGTGGATCACCGCCTGGTGCGGAGGCACGAAAATGCCGCCGTAACGCTTGGCGGCGGAAAGACCGAACACGTGGTCGTCCTCATTGATGGTGCCGCCCACCGCGCACAGAGAGTTGTGGCAGTTGGTGAGCACATAAGGCAGCGGGAATTTTTCCAGTCCGCTGGCTTTGGCGTTCTGGATAATGCCCACATAAGTTATGTCGTGCGACGCCATGGTGTCGAATCTGATTTTGAGCGGCGCGCCCTTTGCCGTTTCCGGCAGAGTGTTGTGCGCGCTCAGCACGGCGTAAGCCATGGTGCCCTTGTAAGCGTCTTCGAGCTGCTTTTGGGTAAAGCCCCTTTGCAGCATCTCCTTTTTGTCTACCATCTCACCGTTCAGCAGATAAGCCCCTGCGGTAATTCTGACAGCGTCGTTCATTTTATCCTCCTGCATGCGCCGCGGCGCAAAACTTATTTTCCGCAAAAAGCGTCCGAAGCCCCGGACGCCCGCCCCGCCGCCCGCTCCGGCAGCGGCGTGCCTGACGTTACGCACATATTATAATATAAACCGCGCTCCGCGCGCAAATGTTTTGAGAGGAAAAACGCCGCCTTAAAATTCCGCCGGCAGCAAGTGCGGATGTTCAAACTTTTTCGTCAGCACGGTGCGCGCGTTGGGAGAGTGCAGCACCAAATATTTTTGCCCGCACTCCGCACAGAATATCATGGCGTGTCCGCCGTCCTTATCGTAAAGCGCACCCATCTGTTCAAATTCCCCGTCCGGCGCGTCCGTCTTTGCGCGCGCCCACAAAAGCGCGTAACGCCCGCCTCTGACGTGCGTGGACCACAACAGGCAGATCCTGCCCTCTCTTTCAAAGTAAAAGGGTCCGTCCGTGACCTTTTGCCTGCCGCGCGCGGGGCGGAAGATATTGCAGCTGCCCTTGAATAAAAGTTTGCTTTGCCCGGCAAGGCAGGGAACGTCCGCAAGATCGGGCGCGGGCGCGGGCAATTCTTCCCTTTCAAAACGCATGCAGCGCACCTGCCCGTCCTTCACGTCCGTGTATTCGCGGCAATAGGCAAAGTATACCGCGCCGTCTTTCCCCTCGTAAAAGGTGCCGTCCAGGCAGTTTTCCTCCCACGGCGTGAGGCGCGCCGCGGGCGCGTATTTCCCGTCCGCCTTATCCGCCGTGAACAGATATACCCCGCGCTTGCCGCCCTGCGGGCGCAGAGTGATGAGCAGATGATATTTCCCGCCGATAAAGTGTATCTCCGGCGCCCAAAAATCATAATAAACGCCGCCAAGCTCTTCTCCGTCTATCAGCTTGAACGGGCCGCTCCAACTTTCAAGGTCGCGGCTCTTCCAGCACAGGCACATGCCCGCGTCGTTGTAATTATAGTGATAAACGGTGCCGGTGAGCAGATATCCGCCCTGCCCGTCCCGCACGATGAACGGATCGCGCAGATTGATGTCGGAAAGGGAAAGCCCCTCGCGCCGCGGCGGCGGCCACGCCATTCTCCTGCCGGTCAGATATTTGCGCAGCTTTTTGAAAAGCCCCATTTCCCCTCGCACTGCCGCGTCCGCGGCTTTACAGCTTTATCACATGCTTTTTTGCCATCTTCACCGGCTGATAAGAGCGTTTTGCCCTTCTCAGTCCTGCCAAGCCCATGTCCTCCTGACGGTTGACCAGGCGCACCCCTTCTTCAAAGTGCTTTTTGGAAAACATCTGGTTGATGACGGAATAAATGCCGTCGAACTCTATCTCCCCCTTTTCCACATGCACCACCGCCACGCCGGAAGGCAGCGTTTCTCCCAGGGCAAAGCCGGCGATTTTGCCGTCTATCTCCATCACGTCCGCATACGCTCTCCCCTCTTCCGCCATCTTCAAGCCCAAAGAGAGCAGGCGGAATTCGTTCATCAGCGTGCCGTCGTCTTCCTTGCCGTCGCTCCACTTGGCATAAAGCCGCATGATACCCGGCTTGTCCGCCGGCTCATAAGAACGGAACGCGTATCTGCCCTGATACACGGCGCAAAAACGATGGACGTGATTGCGCTTGGCGTGCAGCTTTTTGCCCGCCAGCTCGATAAGTCCGCGCGGGTCGTAAAGATATTCTTCATAATCGGGATTGCTGGGCAGGATCTCGTATCCCGCGCCCTGCAACCGTCCCGCATACTCCTGCGGGAGCGCCATCACGCAGGCGTGTTCGCCGCGCTCTTCAAGATAGGCTTTGAGTGAGTCCATAGCCGCCCTAACATTGCTCAATTTCGTGAGCGGCGGCAGATAAACATATTTGGAACAGTCCTGAAAACCGCCGCCCGGCAAAAAGCGGACAAATAGCGTGTCGCCCGTATCCGCCGCCTGCATGGAAGCGTAATTATAAAAGGACCAGCCGCGGCGGCAGAGCAGAGAAAATTCGCTGCCTTCGTATTCCGTCTGCGCCAAAAGCTCTCTTATGCGCTCTTCGTGAGCGTCGTTTATCTCTTCAAACAACATAAAACACCTTGTAACACTTGTATTTGCGCGCGCGCTTTGCTATAATATCTTTCGTGAAAAAACGCTATGTTTATCAACTGCATCCGCTCTATCACGTGCTTGCGGCGCTCATCGTAATTATAACGCTTGCGGCGTTTATTGTCAATGTGTTGAGGCTGTGCGAGGCGGGCGGTCTGCGCTCATACGATCACCCTTTGGACATCACCGCCTGCGTGGTGCTGCCCCTGCTCGCCGCGTTGGGCGCGTCCATGGTGTGGGGCTCGGGTTACACGCTGGGCAAAAAGGCGCTTTATATCAACCTGGGACCTTTTGTCAAGGCGCTGTCTTACGACAACATCCTCAAACTGCGCTCAGACGAAGCGCGCACCGCCTTGGCGATTTATTATGCCGTGCCCAAGGGCGAGGAAGAGGGCGTGCGCGGCGAGATGGTGCGCGTCAAGCGCGAAAAATACGACGAATTTGCCAAAAGAGTGAGCGCCCTGTCCAAGCGCGCGGAATACGAAATCGTGGTCACGGAGGAAGAATGAAGGTCATACTTGCCACCAATAACGCGCACAAGGTGCGCGAAATACAAAAGATACTGGGCGGAAAATTCACGCAGACGCTCACGCTCAAAGAGGCGGGCGTGACCGCCGACCCGGAAGAAACGGGCGCGACTTTCAAGGAAAACGCGCTGATCAAGGCGCGCGAGATCTGCCGCCTGACTTCCCTGCCCGCGCTTTCAGACGATTCGGGACTGTGCGTGGACGCGCTGGGCGGCGCGCCGGGCGTGTTTTCCGCACGTTACAGCGGCAAGGGCGCGGAAGAAAACATAGACCTTTTGCTTGCCAACCTGCAAAAGGCGGGTGCAAAGGAAGAGGCGCGGCGCGCGGCGCACTTTGCCTGCTGCGTGGCGCTGGTCTTCCCGGACGGGCGCGAACTGACCGCCGAGGGGCGCACGGACGGCTACATCACCTGCGAGCGGCGCGGCGCGGGCGGCTTCGGATACGATCCCGTCTTTTTCTCTCCCGAGCTGGGCAAGACCTTTGCCGAGGCGAGCGAAGAGGAGAAAAACGCCCTCTCCCACCGCGGCAGAGCGCTGCGCGCCTTGGAGAAACTGCTGTGAAAACGCTGCTCATCATCTCCGACACGCACAACATGGGACTTTCTTCCCTGCCGGAAAGGCTGCTCACCGCCATGGACGAGGCGGACTATATCCTGCACCTGGGCGACGGCGAGGCGGACATACAGGCTTTGAAGCGCTGTTACGGCGGCAAGCTGCTCTTTGTGCGCGGCAATAACGATACGACGGGCGAAAAAGAGCGGACGGAAGTGATAGGCGGCTGCAAGATACTGCTTACGCACGGCGACCTTTACGGCGTGCGCACGCGCCTTGAAAAACTCGCGGAACGGGCAAAGGCGGAGGGCGCGTCCTGCGTGATGTTCGGGCACACGCACCGGCAGCTGATAACGGAGCAGGACGGCGTGACTTTCATCAATCCCGGCTCTCTGCGGGATGGCGGCACTTATTGTTACGCCAACGCAAGCGGCGGCAGCATATACGCCGTCCCCTGCCGCATTTGAGCGGGCAGCTCAACTCACATTGCAAATAAATTTTCCGCCGCGCCCACCGCGCGGCACAGAGGATATATGAAGAGAACGGATATCAGAAACATTGCCATCATCGCGCACGTCGATCACGGCAAGACCACGCTTGTGGATCAGCTTTTGAAGCAGAACAAGATCTTCCGCGAAAACGAGCACGTGGAAGAGCGCATCATGGACAGCGGCGATCTGGAACGCGAACGCGGCATCACCATACTTGCCAAAAACACGGCTTTGCATTATAAAGGCGTGAAGATAAACATCATCGACACGCCCGGACACGCGGACTTCGGCGGAGAAGTGGAGCGCATCCTCTCCATGGTGGACGGCGTGCTTTTGCTCATCGACGCGGTGGAAGGGTGCATGCCGCAGACGCGCTACGTGCTGAAAAAGGCGCTGGGACTGAACAAAAAGCCCATCGTGGTGGTCAACAAGATAGACCGCGGCGGCGACGTGGAGCGCGTGATAGACCAGGTGATAGACCTGTTCATAGAGCTGGGCGCGAACGACGAGCAGATAGATTTTTCCACCGTTTACGCCAGCGCCAAACAGGGCTGGGCGTCGCTCGACCCCGCCGTGCCCGGCAAGGACATGTCCCCGCTGTTGGACGCGGTGCTCAAAGATATCCCCTGCCCCGAGGGCGAACCCAACGAGGGCTTGCAGGCGATCATCTGCAACCTTGACCATGACGATTACGTGGGCAAGATAGGCATTGCGCGCGTGGTGCGCGGCAAGATAAACGAAGGTCAGCCCGCCACCGTCTGCCACACCGACGGCAGCAACAGCACGGAGCGCATCGTGCGCCTTTATCAATTCGAGGGCTTGAAGCGCGCGGAAGCGGAAAGCGCGTGCGTGGGCGACATCATCGCCGTGAACGGACCGGAAAATCTGGGCATAGGCGACACCATCTGTTCTTACAACATGCCCGACCCGCTCCCCTTTGTCAAGATAGACGAGCCCACCCTTTCCATGCTCTTTATGGTCAACGATTCCCCCTTTGCCGGCAAGGAAGGCAAATTCGTCACCAGCCGGCACCTGCGCGCCCGCCTGTTCAAGGAGGTGCAGACCAATGTGAGCATGCGCGTGGAGGAAACAGACAGTGCCGACTGCTTCAAAGTGTTCGGCAGAGGCGAACTTCACCTTTCCGTGCTGATAGAAACCATGCGGCGCGAGGGCTTTGAATTCCAGGTCAGCCGCCCGGAAGTGATCATCAAAGAGATAGACGGAGTGAAGTGCGAACCGGTGGAACGGCTGGTGGTGGAAGTGCCCGCCGAATATGTGGGCGCGGTGATGAACAAAGTGGGCGCGCGCAAGGGCGAACTCAAAGAGATGTATCCCGACGAGCGCGGCGGCACGCGCTTGGAGTTTATCATACCTTCACGCTGTCTGATCGGTTACCGCAGCGAAATGCTCACCGATACGCGCGGCTTCGGCGTGATGACGCACACTTTTGAGTGTTACGCCCCTTACCGCGGCGAAGTGCGCGAGCGGGCGCGCGGCTCGCTGGTGGCATGGGAAGACGGCGTGACCACCGCTTACGGACTGTTCAACGCGCAGGAGCGCGCCACCCTCTTTTTAGGCGCGGGCGTGCCCGTCTACGGCGGCGAGATAGTGGGCGAAAATTCGCGCGAAGACGACCTGGTGGTGAACGTGTGTAAGAAAAAACAACTCACCAATAACCGCGCCGCCGGCAGTGAAGACGCGCTGCGCCTCACCCCGCCCGTGATCATGAGCCTGGAACAGTGCCTGGAATTTATCGGCGCGGACGAACTGGTGGAAGTCACGCCCAAGAGCATACGCCTGCGCAAGATGGTGCTGAGCAGAGAACAAAGATTAAAGCTGAAATACGGGAATAAGTAGCTCTGCCGGGCGGGAGCCGCGCCGGCACACGTGAGAGAGCGCCTTTACGCACGCTTTTGAACAACGAGGACTTGATAATACCGCAATAGGACAACCTTCGTCCCCGTTGTCCAAAATCGCACGCAAATCCATCTCTCTCTCGCGTGCCTTCACAGCTCCCGCCCGGCATTAATAGTTATTGGAAACAGCATATCATTATAAGCCGGCAAGTATTGCCTGCGGCACCTTTGTCCAAATCCGCACGCAAATCCATCGCCCTCCTGCGCACCCTTATAGACGTCTGTCCGGGCAGCGTGACGCTGCACCCTGATTTTCCAAATACATAGTTGTGTGAATGGTCATGCCGATTGCATTTGCCTATTGTTGCGAAGAGATCAGCCGGAAAAACGAACAAGTTACTTCAAGGCATATAATGGGTGCAGCGGCACGCTGCCCGCCACGCACGACGAGCGCGTAGCTGTATCGTCTTTCTGTCGCTCTTGCTTGTTTTATAATATTCTATTTATGTGCCCACAGCACCGCCACGTCCGCGATGCGCCGTGCCGTGCACGGCTGTATGAGCGGACATTTCACGTGCCCTCTCGTCGCTTTGCGGTTTGAGGGCACATTTCACGTTTTTGACAACAAGTTGGCAAAAACATTTCACTTTTGCGCAGCAGTATACGTTCGCTTACCGCTCACTTATATCTGCGCAAAAATTTCACGTCCGGAGCCGCCGAACATTTTATCGCTTTTCGCTTTTGTTCGGTGGCGCAGGACAAAAAATAGGTGTATACTGTATTTATGGCAACGGACAGAGAACAGATCAAACGCGAATTTTTGCGGCGGTGCGCGGGCTGGGCGGAAGGCACGCTCCTCACCTGTTATAACAGCGACCTGCGCATTTTATTCGATCTTTACGCGGACGCCATCGGCGACAAAGTGCTCAAAGAGGCAAAAAACGTCACGCCGCGTTACTTCGGCAGGAGCAACTCCGGCAACGCGGGCACGTTCAGGCAAAAAGACGGCGCCTTTTTCATCGAACTCAACCCCTATCCGTTCATGCGCATGCAGGATACGGGCATGAACCCGGTGACCATAGACGGCGAGCCGGTGGAGCACTCTCTTGACAGCGCGCTTTTAGTGTTCGAGCACGAGCTTACGCACCTGATAGAAAAGCTCAAATACGGCAAGACGGGACACGGCAAGCGCTTCAAAGCCCTGGCGCAGAAATACTTCGGGCACGACCCTTCCCGCGCCGTGGGACACACCATGCCCGTGCGCAAAAACGGCGTGCTGATCGTGCCCGGCGCGGACAAAACGCAGATAAAGCCGGGCGATAAGGTGCGGTTTTTTTATAAAGGCAAATATCTTTCCGCCACCGTGCGCGCCGTGAACAAACGCGCCACCGTGATCGTGGACGAGGGCGCGGACAAGGGCGGCAAATTTTACGTTCCCCTGGTTCTGCTGGAAAAAATATGAAAACATTTTACATGAAAAATGCGCCCTGCGTGTTTGCGGAAAATAAAACCCCTCAAAATTTTTGACTTATCTTTTAATTGATGTTATAATAATATCGTATACTAAATGCGCATGCGTATGCGGAATGCGTATATTATATGAGAGAGGATACGGATCGAATGAGTGACGAAGAATTGACTGCCGAACAAGAGGCGGAAGAGAGCAAGGAGGCAGCCCCGGCAAAAAAGGAGCGTAAATTGGCTCCCGGAGCTTTTGCCGCCTTTGAAAGCAAATACCATGTGGTGGGCAACATCCTGGTTTTGCTCATCTGCCTTGCCCTGAT
Source organism: uncultured Christensenellaceae bacterium (assembly GCA_944380295.1). Lineage (GTDB taxonomy): Bacteria > Bacillota > Clostridia > Christensenellales > UBA3700 > Alloclostridium. The sequence goes on along the minus strand of CALWHE010000007.1, from coordinate 62,486 downwards.
CGCCATGTGCGCGTTTTCCAACGCCACCTTCGGCATCATCACGGTTTCGGACGGTTCGCAGGCGGAAGTGAGCCAAAACATGATCCAGATGGGCTCCGCCTTCACCGCTTTTGCCATGTCCGACGAAGAGCTGATCGCTTACAAGACAAACACGGAGACCGCCGTTATGACGGCGGCGCAGGAAAAGCTGGCGGGCGGCGCGGACATCTCCGACGCCACCAAGGAAAAAGAGTTTTACGAAAAGCTCCTCACGGAGCATTCGGAAATCAATTTTGCCCGTTATGTGCTGGTAAACGCCCTGTTGCAGCTCAAAGTTTCACAGGGCAAGATAGATCCCGCCACGGTCAACATGCCCACGCAAAGTGACGCTTCCGCGGTGGGCAAAGTGCAGCAATACGTCACCTTCGGTCTGACGGTGGTGGGCGTGGGCGCGGTGCTGCCCATGGGGCTTGCGGTGCTCGCGCTGACCATCCTGGCGCTCAAAGGCATTTTCATCCTCATCTTCTGCCGCAACGGCAAGAGCCTGCACGTCGCCTTCCCCCTCACCTGCATGTTCACCGTCTTGGCGCTGCTCATGCTGCAACTGGGCGCGATAGGCAACGCGGGCATCTTCTTATACGCCACCTTCGGCGCGGCGTTCGCCGGCATGCTGATCGTGGGCGTGGTGCGTTACGCCGCCTATCCCAATAAGTTTATCGGCAAAGGTCTGCTGCGCTACATGCTCATGGACGCAATGTTCATCTCGGCGTTTTCCCTCTCCCTTGCCAACCCCCTGATCGCCACCCCCGCGGGCGGCGGAGAGAGCTTTTCTCTCAGCATAGGTCAGGCGGTATCTTCCGGCATGTTCACCGCCAATATCCCCGCGGAATTCGACCTGCAAGCCTGGCTCATACCGCTGGGCGTTGCCGCGGCAATGGTGCTGGCAACGCTGATAATGGGCTGTATCATGGCGTCCAAGACTTATGTGGTGGGCGACAGATGGCGCAAACGCCAATGGAAGGCGCGCAACGAACTTACCGCCATCAGCGCCATTCTGCTCACCGGTTTTGCGGCGGCGTTTGCCTGGGTGTATTCTTACCTGTGCAACACGTATCTCTCTCTGGGCATGACCCTGTCCGTCAACCTGACCATGTTCATCGCCCCCGCCCTGCTGGTGGTGCTGCTGATACTGCTGCTGATAATCCGCCCCACCAAGCGCGTGAAAAAAATAGTCACGGAAGACATCGACGAATAACATTACGCGGCATTTCCCGCCCGCTCCCGCAAGGAGCGGGCATTTTTTTACCGCCGCGCATAAAATTTGCGCCGCCTTTCACATATGATTTGCAATCTTGCAATATCTTGTCCGATCTGTGTTTTTCCGCTTAAACGGCTGAGCCTCTTTTGAACTTATGCGGCTGCCGCGGGGTTTTGTGACAAAAAAACAGTCCCCGTTTGCACGGAGACCGCCTTTTTCTTGCTTATAACAATTAAATGCGAGCCACGCCCGTTCTTCTTGCCGCCTCTTTCACGGCGTTTGCCACCGCGTCTTTCACGTGGGGGTTGAAGGAATCGGGAATGATGTAATCGGGACGGAGTTCGCTCTCCGGGATCACGTTTGCAATGGCTTCTGCGGCGGCTATCTTCATCTCGTCGTTGATGTCGGAAGCGCGCACATCCAGAGCGCCGCGGAAGATACCGGGGAAAGCGAGCACGTTGTTGATCTGGTTGGGGAAGTCGCTCCTGCCCGTGCCCATTATCTTCACGCCCGCTTCAAGCGCTTCGTCCGGCATGATCTCCGGCACGGGGTTAGCCATGGCAAAGACGATGGGATCCGCGTTCATGGTTTTGACCATCTCCTTGGTCAGGCTGCCGGGAGCGGAAACGCCGATGAACACGTCCGCGCCCTTGATGACGTCGGCAAGGCTGCCCTTTTTCATTTCCAGGTTGGATATTTCCGCCATCTCGCTCTTGATGGGATTCAGACCTTCCCTGCCCTTGTAGATGGCGCCTTTGCGGTCGCAGAGCACCACGTTTTTCAAGCCCTTGCTCATCAGAAGTTTGGTGATGGCAATGCCGGCAGCGCCCGAGCCGTTGACCACAACGGAGAGGTTTTCCAGCTTTTTGCCGGTGAGTTTGAGCGCGTTGAGCATGGCAGCCATGGTGACCACGGCGGTGCCGTGCTGATCGTCGTGGAAGATCGGGATATCGCACACGGCTTTGAGCTTTTTCTCTATTTCAAAGCAGCGGGGCGCGGAGATGTCTTCCAGGTTCACGCCGCCGAAGCTGCCGGCGAGCAGCGCCACGGTCTTGACGATTTCGTCCACGTCCTTGGAGCGCACGCACAGCGGGAAAGCGTCCACGTCGCCAAAGGTCTTGAACAGCGCGCACTTGCCTTCCATAACGGGCATGCCCGCTTCCGGACCGATGTCGCCCAGTCCCAGCACGGCGGTGCCGTCCGTGACCACCGCCACCAGGTTATGACGGCGGGTATAGGTATAAGAAAGGTCCGTATTCTTGGATATTTCCAGGCAAGGCTCTGCCACGCCGGGCGTGTAAGCCACGGCAAGTTCTTCACGGTTGGTGATGGGCGCGCGGGTGACAACTTCTATCTTGCCCGCCCATTCGCGGTGCTTGTCCAAAGCGTATTGTTTTTTATCCATGATATTTCTCCTTGTTGAGTTGAAATTTTTTACAGTTTGAGATCGTTCATAAAATTGCGTATGCTGCGCGCGGAGGCTTTGAGTCTGACCATCTCGTCCTCGGAGAAGTCGTAAGCCAAATGCTCCTTCACGCCCTCCTTGCCCAAAATGCAGGGCACGGAGATGCACACGTCGGAAATGCCGTAATAGTCTTCCAAAAGTGACGTCACGTTAAAAATGCTGCCCCTGTCGCCCATGATGGTGGAGCACAATTCGGCAACAATGGCGGCAATGGCAAAGTTGGTCACGCCCTTGCGCTTGATGACCTGCGCGCCCGAACCGATTATCTCCTGCACCATCTCGTCTTTGTCTATCTTGATGCCGCGCTTGGCGCAGTAACTGTCCAGCTGCATGGCGGAAACGTGCACGCTCGACCACACGGCGAATTGGCTCTCCCCGTGTTCGCCCGCCATAAAGCCGTGGATATTCCTGATATCCGCGCCCATCTTGGCGCTGAGCATATAGCGGAAACGTGCGGAATCCAGCACCGTGCCGCTGCCGAACACCTTGTTTGCCGGCAGACCCGTTTCTTTCAAAATCACGTAAGTGAGCACGTCCACGGGGTTGGACACCACCAGGATCACGCCGCCGTTGTAATACTTCATGATATTGCGGGCGATGTCTTTGGCGATGCCGATGTTTTTGGCGGCGAGATCCAGGCGCGTTTCGCCCGGCTTTCTGCCCAGTCCGGCGGTGATGACGATGATGTCCGAATCCTTCACGTCCTCATAGCTGCCAGAATGGATATTCATCGAGCCCATGGTGATAAGACCGTGGCTGATGTCCATGGCTTCGCCTTCGGCTTTTTCGTTATTCACGTCTATTATCACCAATTCGGAAGCGATGCGGTGATTGGCGATGGCAAAGGCGGAAGTCGCGCCCACCATGCCGGCGCCTATCATACAAATCTTGGAATGTCTGCCCATAAATCGACCTCTTTTTCTACTCTTTTTCGCGTGTATTTTCTCATGCCCCTTAAATCATATGGAATTATATCACAAACGCCCGTCAATGTAAAAGCATTTTTGCGCTCAAAAAAAATTTCCCGCGCTCTGCGGGAAAAATCTTTGTAAAATCAGCCTCACGCGGCGGGCGTTTTCCGCCGAAGCAACCGCTTTCGCTCTTTTGCGGCAATGCCGAGCGCCGCGCCAAGCGGCGTTATCCGTTCACGCCCGGATACTCCGTGCGCCCGTATTTTTCCAACCGCTCCTTGTAAATGCGGATATAATACTTTGCCATCTCCAAGTTGTGTTCGAGATGATTGCCGCACTCCGCCGCCTTGGCGCCGGGTATCTCCCCCTGAAAGCCGAGGATAAAATCGCACATGCGCAAAACAAGCTCAAACACGTCCTGCGGCTGCAAGCTGCCGAACATGAGCAGATAGCAGCCCGTGCGGCACCCCATGGGTCCGAAGTATACTATCTCCTCCTTCCTCTCGCTGCCGCGCAGAAAAGTGGCGCCCAGATGCTCTATGGTGTGCAGCGCGGCGATGTCCGCCGCCGGCTCGCGGTTAGGCTCCGTGATACGCAGATCGAAAGTGCTCACCGTCACGCCGCCGCGGCTGTCGCGGCGCGAGAGATATATCCCCGAACGCAGCGCCAGATGATCTATCGTAAAACTGGCTATCTTTTCCATTTTCTCCTCCTCTTTTGCCCCACGCGCCGAATTGCGCGGCGTGTTTTATTCCCGCCTCAGGCGGTGAGCGCCGCTCTCGCCAGACGGGAGAGCCAGGTGTTGTCCATCACCTCGGCAAACTCATAATCTATGTCCCCGAAGACGTAATAAGGCACGTTGGCGCCGCTGTGACTGCCGCGCGTATACATGCCGTCGTTCAGCTCTTCCGCGCTCTCGCCGTTATAGCGCAGCCCGCCCGTTTCGTGGTCGGCGGTGACTATCACCACGGTGTTGCCTATCCTTTCGGCATATTCCACCGCCGCTTTGACGGCGTTGTCATAGGCTTTGACGTGTTCCAGCGCGCCCGCAAGATCGTTATCGTGACTGCACTTGTCTATGTGGCTTTCTTCCACCATGAGGAAAAAGCCCTGCTCGTCCCGGCTCAAAATATCCAGCGCCGCCGTGACCAACTGCGCCAGGGAAGGCGTTCTGCCGCCCTCTCCGTCCAAAGGTATCTCCTCGAAAGCGGCAAACACCCTGCCGTCCGCGCTTATCTCTTCAAACTCGCGCACATAGCCGTATCCCGCCTGCTCTATCTGTTCCGCGCGCTCGTCATAACGCTCCGCATTGCTGCCGAAAAACAGGTCTATGCCGCTTTTGAGCTGATCTGCGAGGATGCCGTCCTTGTCGTTGCGCGAAGAAGTGTGCGCGGAAAATCCCGCCGGCGTGGCGCCGTCCACCCCTTCCGTGGCGATGACGCCCGCGGCAAAGCCCTGCGCCAGCGCAATTTCCGTCAAAGACGTGAACTCCCTGCCGCCGCGCTGTCCCACCTGACCGTTGTCCGTCTTGCGCCCCGTGACAAGCGCGGTGGCTGCCGCCGCCGAATCCGTGGGTCCGAAAAGGTTATGCGAAAAAGTGGTCGCCTCTCCCGTGAAGTCCGCGTTGTTGTTGAAAAACAGTTTGCCGTATTTCGCTTCCGCCGCCGCCACGTGATCAAAGCCCATGCCGTCGCCGATCATAAAGATGACGTTCAGCCTTTCGCCCGCGTATTCCACGGCATACTCTTCCGCCTCTTTGACCTTGACCGCCTGCGCTATCGCCATGCCCGAGAGCACCGCGCCCACCGCCAGAATGACGATGATCAGCGCAAGCGCCGTGATCTTTACTGCTCGTTTTTTGCCCGCTTCCATAAAAGCCCCCTTTTGTCCGCGTTCGGCACGCTCCGTATTTATTGGCATTATAACAAAAAACGCCGTCTTTTGCAAGGGGCGCGGCATAAAAAAAGGGCGCACCGCCGGCGGCGCGCCCCTTTCCCGTAAATTTCCGCTCTTACTTGTTCGCCTTGGCTTTTTTGCGCTTATAAACGGCAACGCTCACGCCCGCGATCAGCGCCGCCAGGACCACGCCGCCGCAAACACGGCGAGCGCGAGGACCAGCGTGAACGCAACAAACTTTTTCATCTCTTCTCCTTGTGCCGGACGGAACGCAACCGCCCGCCGCGGCGGTCATCGAATAAAATCACAAGGTATCAAGAGAGCGCCATTAAAATTGCTTAAAACGCCTTATTTTTTGCCTTTGAGCTGCTCTTTGCGCCTTTTTATCTCTTCCACGCGCGCCTTTATCTTGGCTTCCGCGCCCTGTTCGGTGGGGCGGTAATAAGTCTTTCCCGCCAAACTCTCCGGCAGGCACTGCATGTCCGTGAGCTTGTCCGCATAGTCGTGCGCATAGCGGTATCCCTTGCCGTAATCCAGCTCCTTCATCAGCTTGGTGGGCGCGTTGCGTATCACCAGCGGCACCGGTTCGGCAAGCGTGGTGAGCGCGTCTTTTTTGGCGCTTTCATACGCCATGTAGAGGGCGTTGGACTTGGGCGCCACGGACATATAGACCACCGCCTGCGTGAGGTGCACGCTGCACTCCGGCATGCCCAAAAAGTGGCACGCCTGATAAGCCGCCACGGCGATGTCCAGCGCGCGCGGATCGGCAAGTCCCACGTCCTCACTGGCAAAGCGGATCACGCGCCGCGCCACATAGAGCGGGTCTTCTCCCGCTTCCAGCATGCGCGCCAGCCAGTAAACGGCGGCGTCCGGGTCGGAATTGCGCATGGATTTGTGCAGCGCGGAGATGATGTTGTAATGCTCTTCTCCCGTTTTATCATACAAAAGCGATTTGCGCGACGTGCACTGTTCCACCGTGTCTGCGGTCACGCGCACGCCGCCGCTCTCTTCTTCTCCGTTGAGCACCGCCATCTCCAAAGTGGAGAGCGCGCTCCTGGCGTCACCGTTGGCAAAAACGGCTATCATTTTGAGCGCGTCTTCACTTATGTCCACCCTAAGAGCGCCAAAACCGCGCTCATCGCTGACGGCGCGGCGCAAAAGGCTCATTATGTCTTCTTCGGAAAGCGCCTGCAAGACAAACACTTTGCAGCGCGACAAGAGCGCCCCGTTGACCTCGAACGAGGGGTTTTCAGTGGTGGCGCCGATGAGAATGATGCTGCCTTTTTCCACAAAGGGCAGAAAGGCGTCCTGCTGGGCTTTGTTAAAGCGGTGTATCTCGTCCACGAACAAGATGGTCTTTTCTCCGAACCGTCTGCCTTTTTCCGCGTCTTCCATCACCTGCTTTATCTCTTTTATGCCGCTGGTGACGGCGGAAAAATCCACAAATCTGGCTTTGGTGCGGTGGGCGATGATGCGCGCCAATGTGGTCTTGCCCACACCGGGCGGTCCCCAGAAGATCATGGAACCGATGTTGTCGCCCTCTATCAGGCGGCGCAGGATCTTGCCCTCGCCCAAGAGGTGCTTCTGCCCCACGAATTCGTCCAGATCGCGCGGTCTGAGGCGCGCCGCCAAAGGCTCCGCCATGCCGTCGAACAAGGTCATCTGCGCCATCCCATCTTCCCCCTTTTACTCAAAAAAGCGGCATCACGCGCAGGGAGAGCACCGGCTCTTTTTTCCTGCCCGTGCGGTATCTGAATTCCTCGCGCGCGTCCGGTCCGCAGCTGTTGCTGCCCACTCCGCGCACAAAGCGCAAAAGCGCCACGTGCGTCATATCGCTGCGCTCCACCTCAAAGTCGTGCTTTGCCTTGAAGAGCATCTCCGGATCCACGTCCTGCGCGGTGAAGGCAAAGGTTTCGTCTTTGGCGATAAAGCAAAGCCCCTTGCCGTTTTTATCCGTGACCTCCGCGCGGCGGCACTCGCAGCGAATGCCGCAGTCCTGCGGCTTGATGTAAGGCACATACATGTCCGCCGCCTTTTGCGTATACAGTCCCATCACGCTTTGCAGCATGAAATCGGGATAATTTTCCACCGGACCGCGCCCGTAATAACGCACGGTGTCAAACTTGCCGGGCATCTTCAAGGAAAGTCCGAAGCGCGGCAGATCGTAAACCATGGGAGAGTAAAGCGAGGCGGTCATATCTATGTATCCCGTGTGCCAAACGGTGTAATTCACCTCAAAGGCAAAGCGCTTTTTCCCCGCCAGAAACACGGAGTGCACGGCGCGTATCTCCGCCCTGCCCACCTTGTTTTCCAGCTTCTTTTCCGCATTGAAGGCGTCGCAGGTGACGGAGATGTCCGCAAACCCCTTGGCGCGCCAGACGCGGTCTATGTTCATATAGTTGTCTATCGGCGCGGCATAAAGGCAGAGATTGAAGCCCTTGTTCTGCGCCTGCTGCGCCATCAGCTCTTCTCCGTCCACGCTGAACGAGATGATGTTGCCGCCCACGCCGTCAAAGACCACGCGTATCTTTTTTCCTTCCGCTTCCGTGGTGACGATGGTCTTGTCGTTTTCTTCCACCAGGGCGAGGTCGCCCTTGCCCGCTTCCAGCAGCGTGGGGATATACTTGCATATCTCTATCTGTTCGGTGGCTATCTCCGCGCCGTCGGATATGCGGCGGTATGTGAAGATCATATAGCAGTCGTTGGTGATGTCCGGCACGGGGTGTTTGAGCGTGACGTCCGCAAAGTCGCGCGGAGCTATTTCCAGAGCAAAACTGCCGCCCGCCGCCTCTTCTCCGCCTATGCGGAAGCTCCATTCCACCCGCATATCCGTGGTGGAAGCAAAAAACAGCCGGCTGCGGAAGCGGTATTTATTGCTGGAAATATAAGAAGCCTTCACCGGGCGATACGCCGCGCGCATGGAAAGCGCGCCCGTATGCGGCGTGCGGTCGGGGAAAAACAGCCCGTCCACGCAGAAGTTGCCGTCATGCACCGGCTCGTCGTTGTCGCCGCCATACATATAGTTGCCGAAGGCGTCTTTTGCCGCATGATCGGCAAACTCCCAGATGCAGCCGCCCAAAAAGCCGTCCGCGGACTCGAACAGCTGCACGTATTTGTCCAAAGAACCGGCGCCCACGCCCATGGCGTGCGCGTATTCGCAGAGGAAGTAAGGCTTGCGGTAATATTTGGCGGGCAGCGTGCCGGCAACGTATTTTTCGCACTTTTCCGTGGAAGTATACATCTCGGACGCCACGTCGTATGCCCACTTGCGCATGCGGCTCACGCCCTCGTAATGGATGGGCGTGCGGCTGTCGAGCGAGCGCAGATTTTCATAGCAGAAGTCCTGGCACTTATGTCCGCCCGATTCGTTGCCCAAAGACCACATTATCACGCAGGGATTGTTCCTGTCGCGCATATACATGCGGTAGACCCTGTCCCAATACCTGTTTTTCCACCTCAGGTCGTTGCTCAGCCTGCTCACGTTGTAAAAGGGCGCCGTTTCGCAAAAACCGTGCGTTTCTATGTCCGCCTCGTCCACCACGTAAAGCCCCGCGTGATTGGCGGCTTTGATAAACACCGGATCGGGCGGATAATGGGAAGTGCGCACGCAGTTGCAGTTGAAGTCCTTCATTATCTTCACGTCGCGCAAGATCTCCTCCGCGCTCATGCACCAGCCCTTGTCCGGCGTGGTGTCGTGATGGTTCACGCCCAAAAGTTTGATGGGAGCGTTGTTGTAATAGAGCACGTTGCCGCGTATCTCGATGTCGCGCAAGCCCACTTCCTGGCGCAGGCAGTATATCTCCCTGCCCTCTTTTTCCACGCGCAGATAGAGCATATAAAGTTCGGGCGTTTCCGCCGTCCAGCGCCGCGCCGAACGCACTTCGATCGCCGCGTCCACACCCACGGGAGCGGAATAAAGTTTTTCTCCGCGATAGTAAAGCTCCGCTTTGAGCTGCGCGCCCTCTTCCAGCACCGCGTCCGTGTGCAGATATATCTTGTAATCCTTTTCAAACGGTGCGGCTTTCACGGAATAATCCCACACGTAACTGCCCGGATAGTCCGTGATGTAAACGTCGCGGAAAATGCCGTTATTGCGGAACATGTCCTGCGCTTCCAGGTATGTGCCCGTGCACCACTTGTAGACCATCACCACCATCTCGTTTTCGCCGTCGAAGATATAACCGGTGATGTCGAATTCCGCCGTGTTGTGGCTGCCCTCGCTGTATCCCACGTATCTGCCGTTGACGTAAAGTTGCAGGCAGGAAGCCGCGCCCAAAAAGGTGAGCACGTGCTTTGCCGCATGCTTGATTGAAAACTTTTTGCGGTATATGCCCACGCTGTTGAACACTTCGCGCGTGCCCTTGGGGAACACTCCTCCGCCGCCCAAACGCTCCTTTTTGCCCACCACGCCCCTGCTTGCCGGCACGCGCGGCGGGTGCGGATCGAACTGATAGCGCACGTTCAGATAATTGGGCTTTTCCACCCCCTCGTATTGCCAGCAGCCGGGCACGGCTATCTTGTCGAATTTATGAAAATACGTGTCTATGGCAAGCGGCACGTCGTCCACCTGCTTGTAATACAAAAAGTCCCACTCTCCGCTCAGACAGCGCACATAGCCGCTTTTGAAGCGTTCGTTGTAAAATTCGCTCTTGTCGCACTCTTTCTTATCCTTGAAAGGGATAAAGTAAGCGCGCGGAGCCAGCTTGTTCTCCTCGAAAAGGGAAAAATCGTTGAATTTATCGTGCGAAAAACGGTATATCATGTTCTGCTCCGAAAACTTGTTTTTATTATTATACCATATGCCCGCGTTATATACAAGTATTATTGTAAATATGCGCTTATTCGAGCGCGCAGGAAAAGGGAAACAAAATCAGCCTGACCACCTTCACCCATTGCGGCAGCAGAAAAAAGCCGAAGCCCGCCGCGCAGGCAGCAAGCGCCGCCGTCAAAACCGGCGCGGCGCACAACGCGCCCAATGAGCACGCCCACAGGCACCCTAAGAATGCGTTTTTGCCGTAAATGACGGCAACGCTCTTGCCAAAGGGCTTATAAGAGATATAGGCGTATCTGAGGGCGCGCGGCGCCAAGGGAAAAGTGATCGCGCCGCACACGCACAGCGCGGCGAGCAGCAGCCATAACAGCGCGGGCAGCGCCCCGCCCAGCGTTTTCCAATAAAAATTCCCGGCAAAACGCGCCGCACTCTTCACATAACGCACAAAATGAGGGTGTGAAAAAAGCGGGAAACTATGTCCCGCGCCTCAAAATGACTGCCGCGCCTCGATCTTGCGGCAGCGCCATGCGGAATAAAGGGCTTTATTCCGCCCGGATAACGCCCAGTTCCGTCAGATATCCTTCCAACATCTCCGCCGCCTGCCTGACGTATTGCGCGCAGGGGCGCGAGGCGTAATATTCCGCGGTCCGCTCCGCCGGGGCGCCGCCCGCGCTCACCCCCTCCACCTCTTTGAGCAGTTCGGCGCAGTTTGTCGTGCCGAATTTTTGCAAAAAGCGGGCGTAAATTTCCTGCACGCGCTCATAAAGCAGGGTTTTGTCTTTCTGAATGTCCTTTCCGTCCGGCTGCACCAGCCCCAGGATCATGCCGCAGGCAGCCAAAGCGCCGCACATGTTGCGCGTGCGCCCGAAGCCGCCGCCGAAGGCGTGCGCCGCCTTGCGCACCGCCTCTCGATCGAGCGGCGTGAGATCGGCAAACGCCATTGCCACAGACTGCGCGCAATTATAGCCGCGCAAAAAGTTCCGATATGCCCTCTCTCCTCTGCCCGTCATCTTTTTGTCCTTATTTTTTCGTCCAGATAATTTTGCAGCCGCGCCAGTTTTTCCTTGTCCAGCGCGGGAGTGCCTTTGAGCGGATTTTCCCAGCCGAGCTTTTCGTATTTGGCAAAGCCCAGCGTGTGGAACGCCAAAAGCTCGTATTTTTCCACGCCCTTCACGCGCTCTCCCAAGAGCGCGAGATATTCGTCGATGGCGGCGGCGCCGTCGTTTATCCCCGGCACCACCACCGTGCGCAGCCACAGCCGCTTGCCCCTTTCCAGGCAGAAGTCCAGCAGCGCCAAGGGGTTTTTAATGCTGCCGCCCACATACTTTTCATAGCGCGCCTCGTCAGGCATTTTGATGTCCAAAATGACCATCTCGCTTGCGTCCACAGCCGCCCTAACAGCGTCTGAAAGCGCCACCGCGCCCGAAGTGTCCAAGGCGCAACCAATGCCGCGGGCGGCAAGCGCGACCTCGCACTCCAAGACGAATTCGGGGTGCAAAAGCGGTTCTCCGCCGCTGAACGTCACTCCCCCGCCGCCCTTGAAATAAGTCTTGTAACGCAAGATCTTTTTCACCAACTCCGCCGCCTCCGTGGGCGTGCCTCCGGCGAACGGCTGCGTATCGGGGTTGTGACAATAGGCGCATCTGAAAGGACAACCCTGGAGAAACACGGCATAACGTATGCCTGTTCCGTCCAGGGTCGCAAAACTCTCTTCCGAATGAACGGGAGCCTTCATCACAAACTGGAATGGAAGGTGCGGTTGATGACTTCCTGCTGCTGTTCACGGTTGAGCTTGTTGAAGTTGACCGCATATCCGCTCACGCGAATGGTGAGGTTGGGATAAAGGGTGGGATCGTTCATCGCGTCTATCAGCTTTTGCCTGTTGAGCACGTTGACGTTGAGGTGATGGGCGTCCTGCGCAAAGTAACCGTCCAGCATATGCACCAGGCGTTCCACCCTCTCTCCTTCCTCATGTCCCAGCACTTCCGGCGTGACGGAGAAGGTGTTGGAGATGCCGTCGCGGCAGCAGGAGTAACGCAGCTTTGCCACCGAGTTGAGCGAGGCGAGCGCGCCGTGGCTGTCCCTGCCGTGCATGGGGTTGGCGCCGGGCGCAAACGGTTCGCCCTTCTTCCTGCCGTCCGGCGTGGAGCCTGTCTTTTTGCCATACATCACGTTTGACGTGATGGTCAAAATGGAAAGCGTGGTCACGGCGCCGCGATACTTCTTGTGTTTGCAAAGCTGCTCATAGAAGTATTCCGCAATGGCTTTGGCTATATCGTCCGCCCTGTCGTCATCGTTGCCGTATTTGGGGAAGTCGCCTTCCGTGACAAAGTCGGAGATGATGCCGCGCTCGTCCTTGACGGCTTTGACCTTGGCGTATTTGATGGCGCTCAAACTGTCTGCCAGCACGGAAAAACCGCTGATGCCAAACGCCATCAGCCTCTCCACGTTTGTATCGTGCAGGCTCATCATCAGGCGCTCATAGGCGTATTTGTCATGCATATAGTGAATGACGTTGAGCGTGTTGACGTAAAGCTTCGCCATCCACGCGCAGTATTTTTTGAACGCCTTCACCACTTCTTCATAGTCGAGCACCCCCTCTTTGAAGGTCTTGCCCTTGGGACCCACCTGGATACCGCTTATCTCGTCCCTGCCGCCGTTGAGCGCCATCAGCAGCACCTTTGCCAGGTTGCAGCGCGCGCCGAAGTATTGCATCTGCTTGCCCACGCGCATGGCGGACACGCAGCAGGCGATGGCGTAATCGTCGTCGTAGACGGGACGCATGACGTCGTCGTTTTCGTATTGGATGGAGTCCGTGTCTATGGACACTTTGGCGCAGAACTTCTTGTAAGTTTCCGGCAGCTGTTCGCTCCACAAAACGGTGATGTTGGGCTCTGCGGAAGAGCCGAGGTTGTAAAGGGTGTTGAGCACACGGTAAGCGTTTTTGGTCACCATGTGTCTGCCGTCCAAGGCGATGCCCGCTTCCGACATGGTCACCCAGGTGGGATCGCCGGCAAACACCTCGTTGTATTCGGGCGTGCGCAGATGCCTGACCAGGCGCAGCTTGATGATAAAGTCGTCTATTATCTCCTGCGCCGCCTCTTCCGTGAGCGTGCCCTCGCGCAGATCGCGCTCGAAGTATATGTCCAAAAAGGTGGAGATCCTGCCAATGGAGTTGGCTGCGCCGTTCTGCTCCTTGACCGCGCCCAGATAGCCGAAGTAGAGCCATTGCACCGCCTCTTTGGCGTTTTCCGCCGGACGGGAGATGTCGCAGCCGTATTGCGCCGCCATGGTCTTCAAGCGGTTCATAAAGTCTATCTGCTTATAAAGCTCTTCTATCAGACGGATGTTTTCTTCCGTCATGGGCTTTTTTTGCAGCGCCTCTTTGTCCTTTTGCTTGTTCTCTATCAGATAGTCCATGCCGTAAAGGGCTATGCGGCGATAATCGCCGATGATCCTGCCGCGCGCGTAGGCGTCAGGCAGACCGGTTATCACGCCCGTGTGGCGCGCCGTGCGCATCTCCTTGCTGTAAACGTGAAAGACCGCGTCGTTATGCGTGGTGCGGTAAGCAAACTCTTCCAGCACCTTGTCCGAAAGCGTATACCCGTATGCCTCGCACGCCTGTTTGCACATTCTCAGTCCGGCAAAGGGATTGACCGCCCTCTTCAAAGGCGCGTCCGTCTGCAAGCCCACGATGATGTCGCGCTCCCTGTCCACGTATCCGGGAGGAAACGCCAAAATCGAAGATACGTGCTCCGTATCCACGTCCAGCACGCCCTTGCGGTGCTCTTCCTGCAAAAGCTCTTCCACGTGGGCGTAAACCGTCTTGGTGCGCGGCGTGGGACCGCACAAAAACTCCGCGCCGCCGTCGTAAGGCGTGTAATTTTTGTTGATGAAATCGCGCACGTCGATCGCGTTGTTCCAGTTACCTTTGACAAAATCTCTCCAGGCTTCCATCTGTCTACCTCTTAAATTTGATTACACATGTATCATAGCGCACGGGAAAATTTTATGCTGTTGCAAATGCAACTCTCCCCGCTTTTTCACGTTCTGGTCCGCCGCTCCGAGAGCGGTTCGATATTGCCCGACTTATAGCCGCAAGATATATTTTTTCGACATCTGCGCCGCAATAAAAAACGCAATATCTTGAACGCATTTTGATTATACCACACAAGATATTGTATTGCAAGGCTTTTACGCGGAGATATAAGACGAATAGTTGCTAGAAAAAAAGCGCGCCGCCGCTCGCACTTCAAAAAAGCGGGCGCCGCGCCGTGCGCAAACGCGGGGAAAACGCCCGGCAACGGTTTGCCTTACGCTTTTTCCTCTTTTTTCAAGGGAAGATACACAATGCCGATTTCTGTCAGCTTTGCGCCCACGCGCCCCTGCGCCAGCGCTCTTTTATGCCCGTCCATGTCGCGGAAGGGCACCTCTTCCCCCTCTTTGCCTTCCGCCCGCAGCGGCGCGGCGGCAGGGCGAACGAAGTAACCGAAATCGTATTCCCCGCCCATGGCGTAAACGCCGGCGAGCACAAAGCCGCGGCTTAAAAAAACGGACATGCTGGCGATATTTTCCAGCTGAACCACGCCGCATAAAAAGTCGTGCGGCACGCGCTTTTGCGCTTCCGCCATCACCGCGTCCGCCAGCGCCCCGGCAATGCCGCGGCGGCGGTGGGCGGCGTCCACCATCAGTCCGGACGTTTCATAGGCATAACGGGGCGCAAGCGCTCCGCGCGTGCATTCCCTCACCGTCCGTGCCAGCTGTGCGCCGTAAGTTTTATCCGTATCCAGGGCAAAACAGCCCGCTATCTTCTCCCCGTCCGCGGCGCAGAGAAAACAGCCCTTTTCCAGCACGGCGACAAGCTCTTCCTCTTTATAAGGATAAAAAAACTCTATGCGCGCCAAGGCTCTCCTGCCCGCGTCCAAAAAGGCGGACACGGCGGAAAGATCTCCGCCGTCCGCCTGAAAGATGGGCATATCGCCCGCCCTATAAACGGTTTTTATCATTTCATCAAGGTGACCAGCACCGCCTTTTGCGCGTGCAGTCTGTTTTCCGCCTGGTCGTAGATCTCTTTATGCGCGTCCATCACTTCCGCGGTGATCTCCTCGCCGCGGTGCGCGGGCAGGCAGTGCAGCACCATGGCGTCGTGCGCCGCCACTTTGAGCAGATCTTCATTGACCTGATAGCCCTTGAACGCCTTGCGCCTGGTGACCGCCTCGCTCTCCTGACCCATGGAAGCCCACACGTCCGTATACACCACGTCCGCTTCGTCCGCCGCCTCGTAAACGTTGTGCGTGAGGTGGAACTTGTCGCCGAACTTTTCCGCACGCTCCAACACGTCGTGCGCGGGTTCAAAGCCCTTGGGGCAGGCAACGGATACCTTCATGCCCATGGTCAAACAGCCGGCGATGAGCGAATTTGCCATATTGTTGCCGTCGCCGACATAGCAGAACTTCAAGCCTTCCAACGCGCCCTTGTGCTCGCGCACGGTCATCAGATCCGCCAGCACCTGGCAGGGGTGGGCGTAATCGGTCAGTCCGTTGATGACGGGCACACTGCCGTATGCGGCAAGGTCTTCCACTTCCTGCTGTTTGAAGGTGCGGATCATAATGCCGTCCAAATAGCGCGAAAGCACGCGCGCGGTGTCTTCCACCGGCTCGCCTCTGCCGATTTGCAGGTCGTGACTGCTCAAAAACAGCGCGCTGCCGCCCAGCTGATACATGCCCACTTCAAACGATACCCTGGTGCGGGTGGACGCCTTCTGGAAGATCATGCCCAGCGTTTTGCCTTGCAGATATGTATGCGGAATGCCGTGATTACGGTCGTATTTGAGCTGATCCGCCAAATTGAGTATGCCGGTTATCTCCTTGGCGGAGAGGTCGGACATTTTAAGCAAATGTTTCATCTTTTCCTCCTTTTGTTCTTTTCTGCCGCCGCCGGGGTTGGGAAAGGCGGTCTGGGCACGTTCTTTTCGGCGCCTCCGCGCAAGCCGTCGCTCGACGTAGCGCTGCTACGCCTTCTCTCCGCCTTGCACGTATCCGCTCGAAAATCTCCGTGCCGATACCGCCTTTCCCAACCTCGTCGGCGGCAAGTTTGTTTTGTCTTTGTTCTTCGCCGCACTATACACGCGGCTGTTCACCCTCTTTCCGGCGCCTGCGCGTAAGCCGTCGCTCGACGTAGCGCTGCTACGCCTTCTCTCCGCCTTGCACGTATCCGCTCGAAAATCTCCGTGCCGATACCGCCTTTCCCAACCTCGTCGGCGGCAAGTTTGTTTTGTCTTTGTTCTTCGCCGCACTATACACGCGGCTGTTCACCCTCTTTCCGGCGCCTGCGCGTAAGCCGTCGCTCGACGTAGCGCTGCTACGCCTTCTCTCCGCCTTGCACGTATCCGCTCGAAAATCTCCGTGCCGATACCGCCTTTCCCAAGCCCGTCGGCGGCAATGTATTTACTTTATCTTTTTCGCCGCATTATAAATACGACTGTTCTCGCTCTTTTCGGCGCCTGCGCGTAAACCGTCGCTTGACCGTATCGCTTCCACGCCTTCGTTCCGTCTTGCGCAGATCCGCTCGAAAATACCTGTGCCGATACCGCCTTTCCCAGCCCCGTCGGCGGCAATGTGTTTACTTTATCTTTTTCGCTGCATTATGAATACGGCTGTTCTCGCTCTTTTCGGCGCCCGTGCGCTCCTGCCCCAACATACGGCTTACTCTATCATTTATCACCGATCTTGAACTACCGACCTCATGTCCCGTCCGTTCTCTTCTGCCGCCGGGAGGCTTTGGGCGGGCGCTGCCGGCGCAGGTATTTTCGGACGGATCTGCGCAAGACGGAGCGAAGTCGTAGCAGCGCTACGTCGAGCGACGGCTTGCGCAGAGGCGCCGGAAAGACCGCGCCCGCGGCGTCCGAACAAAGCCGACCGGCGGCATATATACATCATAGCATATAAGCATTTGTTTTTCAAGTGCCAAATTTTGCTATTGCGGTTTTTGCCGACCGCTTGCCGGTTTTTAACGACTTTTTGTTTATTCTGCTATCACGTCCGCCAGCACGTCGAGCGCCCTTTCCAGCTGTTCGCGCGTGATGACGAGCGGGGGCAGCAGGCGCACTTTTTCTTTTGCCGTGAGCGGGATAACGCCGCGCGCGATACATGCTTTCACCACGTCGGCGGCGCTTTTTTCTTCAAGCTCTATGCCCAGCATAAGTCCCAAGCCGCTCACGCTCTTCACGCCCTTCACGCCTTGAAGGCGCGCTTTGACGAATTCGCCCTTTTCTCTCACCTCTTGCAAGAGTTTTTCGTCTATGCGGGAGAGGATATAAACGCCGCCCGCGCACACCACGGGATTGCCGCCGAAGGTGGAACCGTGCATGCCCGCGCTCAGCGTGTTTTCACACTTTTCGCCAATCAGCACGGCACCCACGGGCAGTCCGCCGCCCAAGCCCTTGGCGAGCGTGGTGATGTCGGGGGTCACGCCGAACTGCTCGCTGCACAAAAAAGTGCCGGTGCGCCCCACGCCCGTCTGCACTTCATCGGCGATCAGGAGCACGTCGTTTTGCGCGCACCAGTCGGCAAGCTCGCGCACGAACGCCTTGTCCAGCGGGATAACGCCGCCCTCGCCCTGAATGAATTCCGCCATCACGGCGCAGACGTTTTTTTGCGCCTTTATGCTCCGCATGTCCTTGTCGCAATAGGCAAAGCCGCCGTTAAAGGGGAAAAACCAGTTGTGCATGGCGGGTTGAGCCGTGGCGGTGAGCGTTGCCATCGTCCTGCCGTGGAAAGACTTGTTCAGCGTGACGATCGTATCCCTGCCCGCGCCGTATTTGTCAAAAGAATACTTGCGCGCGGTCTTGATGGCGGCTTCGTTGGCTTCCGCGCCCGAGTTGCAGAAAAACACTTTTTTATAGCCCGTGCGCGTGCAGAGCGCCTCCGCCAGTTGCGCGTCCGGCGCGGAATAATAGAGGTTGGAAGTGTGTTGCAGTTTTTCCAGCTGCTCTTCCACCGCCTTTATCCAACCCGCGTCGCACCAGCCCAGGCAATTTACGCCTATGCCGCTGCCCAGGTCTATATACTTTTTGCCCTTTTCGTCCTCACACTCCGTGCCGCTGCCGCGCACGATGTGCAGATCGTATCTGCCGTAAGTGCCGGCGATATACTTCCTGTCCTTGTCCTTTATCCCGTCCATATCTCCTCACTTGAACAGCGTGCCCACGCCTTCGCCGGTGAGCATGTCTATCAATATCGCGTGCGGTATGCGCCCGTCTATGATGATGGACTGCTTCACGCCGCGTCTGACCGCCTCCACGCAGCAGTCCACTTTGGGGATCATGCCGCCGGAGATGACGCCCTTTTTGACCAGCACGGGCACGTCGGACACGTTCACTTCGCTTATCAGCGTGCTTTCGTCGTCCTTGTCCATCAAAAGTCCGCGCACGTCCGTCATCAGCACCAGGTTTTCCGCGTGCAGAGCCGCGGCTATGCGCGCCGCCGCCGTGTCGGCGTTGATGTTGTAGATCTGTCCGTCCTCGCCGCAGGAAACGGTGGCTATCACGGGGATATAACCGTTATCCAGCGCGTCGCGTATGGGGCGCACGTCCACGTCTTTGACCTCGCCCACATATCCCAGATCCACGCCCGTGCGCTTTTGCGCGGTGATCATGCCGCCGTCGCAGCCGCACAAGCCCAGCGCCCTGCCGCCGCAGGCTTCCAGCTTGTTCACAAGCCCTTTGTTCACCTTGCCGCCCAGCACCATCAGCACGATGTCGGCGGTCTCCTTGTCCGTATAGCGCAAGCCGTTGATAAAGACGGGTTCTTTGCCCACCCTTTTCAGCATTTCGCTTATCTCCGGTCCGCCGCCGTGCACCAGCACCACCTTGACGCCGATGAGCGAAAGCATGACGATGTCGTGCATGACCGCGTCTTTGAGCTGTTCGCTGAGCATGGCGTTGCCGCCGTATTTGACCACCACCACTTTGCCGTAATATCTTTGGATATGCGGCAGCGCGTTGCTCAAAATGGCGGCTTTGGTATTTATGTCCGTTTTTATCTCGTTATCCATGATCCCCTCAGGTGCGGTAATCCGCGTTTATCTTCACATAATCGCAAGTAAGGTCGCAGCCCCACGCGGTGGCGCGGGCGGGACCCGAATTGCAGTTCACTTCCACGGTGACTTCATCGGGAGAGAGCACCGCCGTTGCCTCTTCTTCGTCAAAGGGCACGCCGGAGCCGCCGCGGCACACCGCCACCCTGCCCGCCGCGGAGCAGAGATCCACGTCTATTTTGTCTATGTCGAACTGCGCGTCCGCATAGCCGATGGCGCACAGCACCCTGCCCCAGTTGGCGTCCGCGGCGGAGATCGCCGCCTTCAAAAGGGAAGAGCACACCACGCTTTTGGCTATCTTTTTGGCGGTGGGCACGTCGGGCGCGCCGCTCACTTTGCATTCAAGCAGTCTGGTGGCGCCCTCGCCGTCTTTGGCTATGGCGCGCGAAACGTCCGTGAGCACGGCGGTAAGCAAAGCCAAAAACGCCGCATATTCCTCGCCCTCCTCCGTTATTTCTTTTATGCCGCTCTTGCCGGAAGCCATCACGGTGAGCATATCGTTGGTGGAAGTGTCCCCGTCTATGCTCACCATGTTGAGCGTGTCCGCCACCGCCGCGTGCAGCGCCTTGTCCAGCATGGCGGGAGAAAGGGCTGCGTCTGTGGTGACAAAGCATAAAAGCGTTGCCATGTTGGGATGGATCATGCCGCTGCCCTTTGCCATGGCGCCCACGCGCACGCTTTTGCCGCCGATGAGCGCCTCGCGGGCGAACTCCTTGGGCACGGTGTCTGTGGTCATGATGGCGCGCGCCGCCGCGGCGCCGCCCTCGCGGGAAAGTCCCGCCGCCAAAGCGGGCATGCCCGCCTCTATCGGCTCTATGGGCAGTATCTGACCGATCACGCCGGTGGAAGCCACGATGACGTCGCTCTTGTCCGCGCCCGTAAATTGCGCGGCAAGCTCGCACATGCGTTCCGCTTTCTGCACGCCGTCGGCATTGCAGGTGTTGGCGTTGCCGCTGTTGCAGATGAGCACGCGCGCCTTTCCGTTTTGCAGATTGGCTTTGGTCACCGTGATGGGCGCGCCCTTGACCTTGTTGGTCGTGTAGACCGCCGCCGCGGAACACATGTCGTCCGCCGTGAGCAGCGCCAGATCTTCTTTGGTCTTGTTCTTGCGTATGCCGCAGTGCACGCCGTTCGCCTTAAAGCCCAGCGGAGCGCATACGCCGCCTTTTATCTCTTTCATTTTACCTCCTAAAACGCCGGCGGGACGTATTCCAGCCCCTCGCCTTCGTCCAGTCCGAAAAGTATGTTCATGTTTTGTATCGCCTGCCCCGCCGCGCCTTTGACCATATTGTCTATGGCGGCAACGATCACCGCTCTGCCCGCATGTTCGTCCGCGTGCACGGAGATGTCGCAGAAGTTGGACATGCGCACGTTGCGCAGATTGGCGCAAGCGCCGAGCGGCATCACGCGCACAAACCTCTCTTCCGCATAAAACCGCGTGTAGAGCGCGTGCAGCCGCTCCGCCGTGAGCGGCTTTTTCAGCTCCGCATAGCAGGTGGAGATGATGCCCCTGTTGAGCGGCAGCAGGTGGGGCACAAAGGTAATTTTCACCTGTTCTCCCGCCAGTTTGGAGAGCGTTTGCTCTATCTCCGGCGTGTGCCTGTGGCACGCCACCTTATAAGGCGAAAACGCCTCGTTGCAGTTGGGATAATGAGTGGTGTCGGAAAGCCCCCTGCCCGAACCGGTCACGCCCGACTTGGCGTCTATCACAACGCCGCCGGCAAGGCGTTCCTTCATCAGCGGCGCCAGCGCCAGGGCGGCGGAAGTGGGATAACAGCCGGGATTGCCCACGATGCTCCTGCCTTTGAGCGCCGCGCGGTGCAGCTCCGGTATGCAATAAACGCTCTGCTCGTGCAGATAAGGCAGTTTGTATTCTTTGCCATACCACTTGTTGTATTCCTCCGCGCTGTCCAAACGGAAGTCCGCGCCCAGGTCGATGAACTTTTTGCCCGCCTTCAAAGCGCGCTCCGCCCTCTCCTCGCTCAACCCGTGCGGCAGAGAGGCAAAGATGACGTCGCAGCGCTCTTCGATGCCCTCTCCGTTTGTGAGCGTCATGTCGCACACGCCCAGCAAAGAAGGGTAAACTTCGGAGAGTTTTTTGCCCTCGAAACTGACGGAAGAAACCTCTTCCACCTGCGCGTGCGGGTGGCGTGAGAGCAGTCTGACCAGCTCCGCGCCCGCATATCCCGTGGCGCCTATCACGCCCGCTTTTATCTTTTCCATTTCACTTCCCCTTTGCGAAATATTCCTTCATCTCCGCCAGGTTTTTACCCAGCGTTTGCAGCTCTCTCTCCACCGCTTCCGGCGCGGGACCGCCTTCCGATTCTCTCTTGGTCACGCAGGTGAGCGGATCTATCGCTCGGTAAACGTCCTCGCCGAACAACTCGCTCGCCTTTTTCAGCCGTTCGAGCGGCAGCTCTTCCAGCCCCGTGCCGCTCTTCACGCACTCAGCCACCAGCGTGCCCGTTATCTTGTATGCGGTGCGGAAAGGCATGCCCTTTTTCACCAGATAGTCCGCCATGTCAGTGGCGTTGACAAAGCCCTTTTTGCAGGCGGCAAGCATGTTTTGCTCGTTCACCTTCATGCTTTGTAGCATGGGCGTGACGGTGGTGAGGCACAGTTTGAGCGTGTCCACCGCGTCAAAGACGGCTTCTTTGTCTTCCTGCATGTCTTTGTCGTAAGCAAGCGGCAGCCCCTTCATCATCACCAAAAGCGCGTTGAGGTCGCCTATCACCCTGCCCGTCTTGCCGCGCACCAGCTCCGCCACGTCAGGATTTTTCTTTTGCGGCATGATGGAAGAACCGGTGGCAAAGGCGTCGTCCAGCTCTATGAACTTGAACTCCCAGCTGCACCACAAAATTATCTCTTCCGCCAGGCGGGAGAGGTGCGTCATCAAAAGCGCCGCCACCGCCGCCGTTTCTATCACAAAGTCGCGGTCGCTCACCCCGTCCAGGGAGTTGCCGCAGGGGCGGGCAAAGCCCAGCTTTTTTGCCGTGAACATTCTGTCCGTGGGATAAGTGGTCCCCGCCAGAGCGCAGCTGCCCAGCGGGCATTCGTCCATGTTTTCCGCGGCGTTTTTCAGCTTTTTGAGGTCGCGCAAAAACATCTCCGCATAGGCGCAGAGGTGGTGGGCGAAGGTCACGGGTTGAGCGCGCTGCAAGTGCGTGTATCCGGGCATGACCGTGCGCGTATGGCGCGCGGCGATCGCGGTGAGCGCCTCTTCCAGTTCGAGCACGAGAGCGGCAACGCTCTTCACCTCGTCGCGCAGATACATTTTCAGATCGAGCGCCACCTGGTCGTTGCGGCTGCGCGCGGTGTGCAGGCGCTTGCCCGCCTCGCCGATGCGCGCTGTAAGCTCCGCTTCCACAAACATATGAATATCTTCCGCGGCGGGATCGAAAGCCAGTTTGCCGCTTTGGATATCGCTCATCACAGACAAAAGCCCCTCTTCTATCTTGTCCGCGTCCTCGCCGGAAATTATCCCTTGGCGCGCCAGCATGCGCGCATGCACGATGCTGCCCTTGATGTCCTGCTTATACATGCGGCAGTCAAAACGAATGGAGGAGTTGAAGTCGTTCACCCTCTTGTCCTCTTGCGCGGAAAATCTCCCCGCCCACATCTTTTCGCTCATACTAACTCCTTTGCGCCCGCGCGCGTTATTATAACGGCAAGGCGATAACGTCTCCGGACGTTACCGCCGCCATGCTATTTTTTTGCAAAACGCCGCCTTTTACTTTTTCTTGCGCTTCTGCTCCATCAGCGCCTTCACCTTGATGGGCAGTCCGAAGAGGTTGATAAAGCCCGCGCTGTCTTTCTGATCGTAACTCTCGTCCTCGGCAAAGGTGGCGATGTCTTCATCGTAAAGCGAATAAGGAGAAGTCACGCCCGCCGGGGTGATGTTGCCCTTGTAGAGTTTGAGTTTGACCTCGCCCGTCACCGTCTGTTGCGTGCTGTCCACAAAGGCGGAAAGCGCTTCTCTGAGCGGCGTGAACCACTGTCCGTTATAGACAAGGTCGGCGAATTTGAGCGCGACGTGCTGCTTGAAGTGCGCCGTTTCTTTGTCCAGGCACAAAGACTCCAACACCTCGTGCGCAAAATAGAGGATGGTGCCGCCGGGAGTTTCATAAACGCCGCGCGATTTCATGCCCACCAGTCTGTTTTCCACGATGTCGGCAATGCCGATGCCGTTCGCCCCGCCCAGCTTGTTCAGCTCGGCGATGAGCGCGCTTGCTTTCATCTTTTTGCCGTCCAGCGCCACAGGCACGCCCTTTTCAAAAGACAGTGTGATATAAGTGGGCTTATCGGGCGCCTTTTCCGGCGTCACGCCCAACTCCAATATCTTGTCGTAATTCGGTTCGTTGGCGGGATCTTCCAGATCCAAGCCCTCGTGCGAAAGGTGCCAGAGGTTTTTGTCCTTGCTGTAATTGGTCTCGCGCGTGATGTTGAGCGGAACGTTGTGCGCCTCGGCGTAATCTATCTCTTCGTCGCGGCTCTTCAAGTCCCAGATCCTCCACGGCGCAATTATCTTCATGTCGGGCGCAAACGCCTTGATGGTCAATTCAAATCTCACCTGGTCGTTGCCCTTGCCCGTGCAGCCGTGGCAGATGGCGTCCGCGCCCTCTTTGAGCGCTATCTCCACTATCCTCTTGGCGATGATGGGACGGGCAAAAGAGGTGCCCAGCATGTATTTCCCCTCATACACCGCGCCCGCCTTAACGGTGGGAATGATATAATCGTCGGCAAATTCGTCCGTCAGATCGGCAATATAAAGTTTGCTGGCGCCCGTCTTTTTGGCCTTTTCCTCCAAGCCTTCCAGCTCACCGCCCTGCCCCACGTTGCCGGCAACGGCGATGACCTCGCAGTTATCGTAATTTTCTTTCAGCCACGGAATGATGATGGAAGTGTCCAGTCCGCCCGAATATGCAAGCACCACTTTTTTGATGTCAGCCATTGTTCTTTCTCCTTGTTTGAGTTTATGGCAATATCATACTCCCTTTGCACGGATATGGCAAGCATTTTGAGCATAAATATTCACAATTTTGCGCTTTTTTTCTCAATTTTTCCGATGTTTATACATTTTTCTGTGCATAATCGCATAATTATTCGCATTTTGCATAAATATGCGTTCTCCGCCGCCCGCGCGGGCAAAGACAAAACGCCGAAAAAACCACATTCCACCTTTTACTTTCTATTTATAGACTTAATGTTGACATTTGAACGCGCGTGTGATATAATATCGTAAAAGCAATATGAGTGGCAACAATTCGCGCCGGAATGCGGCGAAAGGCGATATATGCGCAAAGGCGGCTGTCGCATGGTCAATGCGGACAAAGGCGCCGCAGGCAATACTTGTTGCTTTTATGCAACACTGTGCGCAACGCGCACCAATAACTAAGTAATAATACGAGAAGGAGCCATATCTCCGCTCGGCGGCGCGGGGCTTACGTCCGCGAACGATGGATTTGCGTGCGATTTCGGACAAAGGCGCCGCAGGCAATACTCTTGCGGTATTGTCAAGGCGCATTTGTTTGAAAGCGTGCGTAAAGACGCGTTCCCGGACGCAAGACCCGCGCCGCCGAGCGGAGACCGACAAAAAAAGATGGACAGAAGGACGAGAAAGACCAGAAAATCGATACAAAACGCGCTGATGCAGTTGAGCGTGGACAAGCGCATCAACGAGATAACCGTGACGGACGTCACGCAGGCGGCGGACATCAACCGTTCCACCTTTTATCTGCACTATAACAGCGTATACGAGGTGTTGGCGGACATAGAGACCACCACCACAGACACCATGTTCGAGATAGTGAACAAGTTCGATCCGGTGCAGCTGCCGCTCAATCCCTATCCCCTGCTCAAAGCGCTGACGGAAGAAGCGGACGTAGACCCGGCGTTTGCGCGCTTTATTTCGGACAGCAAGATCTCCACCACTTTTCTGCCCAAGCTGAAAAAGTGTTTTACGGACAAGGTGATAGAAAAGGTGATGGCGAAATTCCCCGCCTCGGACGAGGAGTTTTTGCGCGTGGCGGTGACCTTTATGACGGGCGGCGTGATGGACGTATATGTGGCGTGGCTGCGCAGTGAAAATCCCATACCGCTGGAAGATCTGTGCAAGTATGCGGCAACGATAGTTTCGCAGGGGTATGCCAACATCATCAGTTCTATCGTGGGCTAAGGAGGGAGAGATGGAAGAGATAATCGTGCCTTCCGGCATCAAGATCGGGCACTTTAACGACGAATACACGGGCGTGACCGTCATCATGAGCGAAAAAGGCTGCGTGGCGGGCGTGGACGTGCGCGGCGGCGCGCCGGGCACGCGCGAAACCGATCTTCTGCGCCCGGAAAAGGCGATGGAGAAGATAAACGCCGTGGTGCTCTCCGGCGGTTCGGCTTACGGGCTGGCGGCAACGTGCGGCGTGATGGAGTATATGCGCGAGCGCGGCATAGGATATAAGATAAGCAAAAAAGTGGTGCCCATCGTGTGCGGCGCGGTGCTGTTCGACCTCAACGACAAAGATTATCATTACCCCGCCGCCGAATGGGGTTACAAGGCGTGCGAAAACGCAACGGACAGGAATGTGGCGTTCGGACAGGTGGGCGCGGGCAAAGGCGCCACCGTGGGCAAGATACGCGGACTGCGCCATGCGCAGAAGAGCGGCTTGGGCGCCGCCACGGTCAAGGCGGGCGGCTGTTTGGTGACGGCGGTGGCGGCGGTGAACGCCATGGGCGACATCACGGACGGAAAAGGCAATATTTTGGCGGGCGCCACGGGCAGCAAGGGCGAACACATAGACACGGAGCGCTGTCTGCGCGAAGGCAAGTGGCTCACCCTGCTCACGGGCGCGAACACCACCATAGGCTGCGTGATGACCAACGCCAAGCTGACCAAGGTGGAAGCCAACAAACTTGCCACCGCCGCGCACAACGCTTACGCAAAGCACATCTCCCCCGTGCACACCGACTATGACGGCGATACCATCTTCACCATGAACACGGGCGTCAAGCGCCCGCTCGACTTCATCTTGCTGCAAACGGCGGCGGTGGAGGCGATGGGCAGAGCGGTGATGAACGCCGCCGGCGGCGCGCAATACAAGATCTTGTTTGACGAAAGCGCCGAGCCTGCGGAAGAATAACGCTCCTAGGGCGGCAATAAACGCATATTTTGCGCGGCGCGGCAAAGCCTTTAACGCCTGGCGCGCCGCAACAACACTTTCAAAAGGAGATAGACATGGAAGATCGTCTGCGCCTTTACACATCGATAACGCCCAGTCCCGTGCAAAAGAGCTTTGAGGACGCGGGTTTTCATATTTTTATCCATTACGGCATAAACACCTTTGCCGGCAAGGAGTGGAGCGACGGCACGCTTCCGCCCTCCCTCTTCGATCCCAAGCAGCAAAACACGGACGAGTGGGCGCAGACCGCCCAAGCCGCCGGCGCCAAAGGCGTTATTCTCACCTGCAAACACCACGACGGCTTTTGCCTGTGGCAGACCAAGACCACAGCTTATTCCGTGGCGTCCTCTCCTTACAAGGGCGGCAAGGGCGACGTGGTGAGAGAACTTTCCGAGAGCTGCCGCAAATTCGGCTTGAAATTTGGCGTTTATCTCTCCCCGTGGGACAGAAATTCTCCGCTTTACGGCACGGATAAATACAACGATTTTTATATCAGACAGCTCACGGAACTTCTGACCGATTACGGCGAGATCTTCTGCGTGTGGCTGGACGGCGCCTGCGGCTCTTATATGGACGGCAAACCCAAGCAGGTATACGACTTTGAGCGCATATACGCCACCGTGCGCGCCCTGCAACCGAACTGCGCCATCTCCAACTGCGGACCGGATATCCGTTGGGTGGGCAACGAGGCGGGACAGGCGCGCAAGAGCGAGTGGAACGTGGTGCCGGAATTTTCTTTCGACGTGCAGAAGATAGAGCAAAACTCCCAGCAGGCGGACGATACTTCCTTCCGCAAAAAGGGCTTGGACGCCATGAGCGAGGATCTGGGCAGCCGCGAAGTGCTGGACGGTTACGACTCCTTTATCTGGTATCCGGCGGAAGTGGACGTATCCATTCGCCCGGGCTGGTTTTGGCACAAGCGCGAAAACGGCATGGTGCGTTCCGTGAAAAACCTGACTTACATCTATTACACTTCCGTGGGCGGTAACTCGCTTTTGCTGCTCAACGTGCCGCCCAACAAGAACGGGCGCCTGGAAGAGCGGGATAAAAAATCTCTGCTCGGCTTGGGGGAAACGGTGCGCGCGCACTTTGCCAAACCGATAAAATGCACTTATACGGCAGAAAACTCCGACCCCGCCTTCCCCACTGCCAATCTGGCGGCGGACGTTCAGGGCTACTTCCGCGCCGCGGAAATTGCGCAAAGTTATGAGATAGAAGCGCGCTTTGCCTCACCAGCGCTCGTGGACAAAGTGCTGCTGCGCGAAAATTGCGACTTCTCCCAGCGCGTGGAGAGCTTCGACGTCATCGCCGTCACGGACAAGGGCGAAAAAAAGGTGTGCTCGGGCACCACGATAGGCTTCAAACGCATAGCCGTTTTCAAACCGATCGAGGCTTCCGCCCTGCGCCTGGTTATCACCTCCTGCCGCCTGGAACCTTATTTGGAGATCTTCCAGCCTTACGGCCGTAACGGCAAAGTGCCCGCGCAGCCGCTCACGGACAAAGTGGCAGCCTTTATCCGCGGCGTCGGTCAGAAAATATATTATAAGCGGCTGGAAAAACAAAAGGAAAAACAGGAGATATGACCTGCCGAACATCTCGCCTTTGACATGATATATGCCTGCAAAATTGCGAAGCGTTCCCGTTTCGCAATTTTCATTTTTTACCTTTTTTGCGAAACGAAAACACCTTTCGTTTCGCAATTTTTCTTTTTTACCGAAATTGCGAAATGAAAACGCAGCGCGCTTTTTCACATAATTCTGCACTTATAGGCGTGATTTTACGCTCGTCACGATCCGTCAAGAAATTTTCCGTTTCGCAATTTTCCGATTTGACAAAATTTGCGAAATGAGTTATACTGTTATCGAGGTGAAAAATGAAACTTATCGAAAGAACATCTTATCTGCGCCGACTGATAAACGTCATGCATACCCCCGACATCAAAGTCATCACGGGGATCCGCCGCTGCGGCAAGTCTAAGCTGATGGACGCCTTTATCGACTATATTGAAGGACTTGCGGGAAATAACAATATCGTGCGCGTAAAATTAAATTTGAAAGCATTCGAAGCTCTCAAAGACGCAAACGCCTTGTATGAATATATCGATGAGCGCTACGATCCGAACAAAGAAAACTTTCTCTTCATCGACGAAGTTCAGCTTTGCCGCGGCTTTGAGAATGTGATAAACAGCCTTTACGAAGAAGAGCGATTCAACATATTTTTGACCGGCTCGAACGCCTTTTTGCTCTCGAGCGACCTCGCCACCCTTTTCGGCGGCCGCGTCTTTGAGATAAGTCTTTACCCCTTTTCTTTTGCCGAATATCTGCAATATTATCCGCAAAGCGACATCAACGCCGCCTTTGACAAATATGTTTCCGCGGGCGGAATGGCGGGCTCTTATCTCTACAACGATCCCGAGGACGCGAAAAAATATTTGAAGGGGATCGTGCGCACGACCATCACCAAAGACATTGTGACCAAATTCAAGATAGAAAACGAAGACCTTTTGAATATGATAGTCGACTTTTTGATGGACAACGTCGGCAATAAAACCTCGGTGAGAAATATCGCCAATGCGCTTACCTCGAACGCATACCGCACCAACGACAAAACCTGCGGAGCCTATATCGATTATCTTTGCCGCAGCTTTTTGTTTTATCCCTTCAAGAGGTTCGACGTGAAGGGGAAAAGATATTTGGAATCGGACAAAAAATATTATCTGGCAGACTTGTCCCTGCGCTATGCCGTCATAGGCACGAAAAACGCCGACTACGGACACCTTTACGAAAACATCGCGGCGATCGAACTTCTGCGCCGCGGCTATGAGGTCTATGTGGGGCAGCTCGACGAAAAAGAGGTGGACTTCGTCGCCGTGAAAGAGGGCATGAAAACTTATATCCAAGTTTGTGACGACCTCAGCCGCGGAGAAACCTTGCAGCGCGAGATCGCCCCCCTGCTCGCCATCAGGGACGCTTATCCGAAAATGGTGATCGCGCGCACCAAGCACCCCGAAAGCCAAGTCGAGGGGATAAGGATCATTGACATAGCCGAATGGCTGCTTTCATAACGCCGCTCTCCTATCTTGCGAAATAAAAACTTCCGTTTCGCAATTTTCCTTTTTTGCCCTTTTTGCGAAATGAAACGGGGCGCGGCATTTGCCGACGCCCCATAGGGTGATGACTTTTATCGCGCGTGCGGAAAGCCGCATTTGCGCCATTTAAGGCAACGTCACGACAAAGTCAAATTCAAAGCGGGAACGACGCCGTTGCTGTTGTAGTGGCTGTAGCTACCATAGTAGCCGGCGGCGTAGCCGCGGTAGTCGACGTAGCGCACCCAGTCGTAGAAATTGTTGTTAGGCGAACGCAGCCACCACCGCCCGTTGCCGTAATAGCTCGACTCCGTGCTCATATGAGCTCCCGTGGCGCGGCTATAGTCGCTCGTAAGCATACGGCGCGCCGTGTCGTAAGTCGAAGAGCTGCTCGCAAAGCCGTAAGCGCTGTTTGTCACCTCACGATAACTGAGCAGGAATACCTTATCGAAAGTATTTTCACAGGCGTAAGGATTGGACGAATATCCCGTACTGTAAACGCTGTTATCCACTTCCGTGGTCTGAATAAGCGCTTGCTGCAATGCCCCGAATGCCGTTTTATAGAACTCATCGTTCAGCCATGCCCTTATGTCGCTGATTGAATAGTGATTATTGTATCTTTGGTACGCCTTGTTGGCAATTATGCCGTCGCAAAGGATAAAGGCTTTGCCGTCGCTTTCCGAGAGTATGCGCCAACGGATAGGCTCAACCTTAAAATAATAAGTGTTACCGTCTATAACGCTGCTATCATTTGAGAAGGTATACCCGCTTTCGTACGGATCCGCGACCACTTTGGCATATCTCTCCCCGTCCGAGCCGAGATAATAGCCGTCCGTATCGGGCGTAGTGCTTATAATGCTTACATACGCCGCCTTTATAGTCTGCGGATACTGCCCGAAGAGTATATATCCACCGTCTTCGTCACGCTCGTTGTTCTCATTTACGCGCACATAGTTCTCAGTTGACATATCTACCGCCCACTTTGCCGTGAGCGTGATGTCGCCGTAACTGCCGAGTTCTATGCTCTCGACTTTCTCTTCACCCGCGAACCAACCTTCGAAAGTATAACCGGGCGAAGTTATGTCCGAGAGCGTTATCGCGGTCTCGATGTTATAAGTCGCGGGATTGCCGTTCGCCGCGCCCTTTGTGTTTTCATAGGTGATATTATAAGTGATCACCGCCCACTTTGCCGTGAGCGTGATGTCGCCGTAACTGCCGAGCTCTATGCTCTCGACTTTCTCTTCACCCGCGAACCAACCTTCGAAAGTATAACCGGGCGAAGTTATGTCCGCGAGCGTTATCGTCGCGCTCTCGATATTATAAGTCGCGGGATTACTATTTTCCGCGCCCAACGTGTTTTCATAGGTGATATTGTATGTATTTACTTCCCATTTGGCGTAAACGGCAATATTCGTTCTCTCTTCGTTTGCGGCGTAAGCCTCAAAGTCAAAGGGTATGCGCAACGCCGTATCCGTATACCAACCGCCGAAAGTATAGCCGCTCTTCGAGGGCGTGAATCCGGGATCGCTCTGACCCGTGCCCGTGACGACGATATTCTTAAAAACTTCGCCGTCCACCATATAGGTGACCGTCGTGCTCACTTCTGCACATGCGACAAGCGCAAACGCACAGGTCAGCACGGCTATCAAAATTATTGCGACAAGAAAGCCTTTTTTCATTTTCCGCCTCACTTGATCATTCTTTTTGGGACAAACTTTTCAAGATCTCCCGACACTCGGGACAATTACCTATGGTAATTTTATATCCCCCGACGCATGTATATTATCATCATCGTCTCATATTGTCAAGCGATCGTTTGTTTTAATCTAAGATATTTCTAAATAACGTTTCCGAAATTTTTTCGCAGAGTTATCTTTTTTCGGCTTTTTGGCGAATTTTTCGGCGCCTTTCCGCGCATAAAAAAGCGCGGCTTGCGCCGCGCCCTTTCGGCTTTTCAGCGGGAAAGTTCTTCTTGGATTTCTTTGAGCGCCGCTTGGGCGAGGGCGGCATTTTCGCACTCGGTCATTATCCTGATCTTGGGTTCGGTGCCGCTCGGGCGCACGAGCACGCGCACGCCGCGCTCTTCCCATTTTTTCACCGCCGCCCGCACTTGCGGCAGTTCGGCGCGCCCCTTTTCCTCGGTCAAAACGCCCGCGTTGAATTGCGGAAAGAGGGGGTAAGAAAACTCGCCCGCGCGCTTTTTTGCCCCTTTGAGCAGGCTCGCCAAGACCACGGCGGTGAGTATCCCGTCGCCCGTTTGCGCAAACTTGCTCAAAATGATATGCCCGGACTGCTCGCCGCCTATCTCGGCGCCGCACTCGTCCATCATGCGCTTGACATACTTGTCGCCCACCTTGGCGCGCAAAAACCTCACGCCCAGCTTTGCAAAAGCTCTTTCCGTTCCGCCGTTGGACATCACCGTGCCTGCCACACAGGGGATTTTTTTGCCTTTTTGTATTGCTAGGGCGGCAATGGTAAACATTATACGGTCGCCGTCCATCACCTCGCCCCGCTCGTCGAGCGCCATAAGTCTGTCCGCATCCCCATCAAAGGCGCAATAAAGGTCAAACTTCCCCGGGCAACGCTTTTTCAGCGTTTCCACGTGCAGAGCGCCGCAGCCGTCGTTGATATCTTCGCCGCCGATATTCGCGCTCACCGTGACCGTATCCGCGCCCAAACGCGCAAACACCTCGGGCGCTATCACGCCCGCCGCGCCGTTTGCGCAATCCAGCGCTATCTTCATGCCGGCAAGGCCGTGCCCTGTCTGAGTCAGCCCTTTTATATAATCTTCTCTTGCGCCAAGCGAGTCGTCCGTCACGTCGAGTGCAACGCTTTTGCGCTCAAATTGCACACTTAGGGCGGCATTGAACCTGTTTTCCTCACTTTCGGAAAGTTTTTCTCCCGCCGCCGAAAAGATCTTGATCCCGTTGTATTCGGGCGGATTGTGCGAAGCGGAGATGACCGCCCCGAAATTTGCGCCGCGGCTTTTGGTGAGATATGCCACGCCCGCCGTGGGCATTATCCCCACATCCGTCACCCTTGCGCCCGCCGCGCAGGCGCCCTCGGCAAAGACGCGCGCCAGCCGCGCTCCCGAAACGCGCGTATCTCTGCCCAGCACCACACTGCCGCTCACCGTGCGCCCCAGCGCATAAGCCGCGCGCTCCAACTCCTCTCCGCAAAGCGCCCGCACGCCGTCCGTGCCGAAGCAGAGCGGCTTTTTACCCTCTTTTTCCATGACTGCGCCTCCGCTCAGATAAGTTTGAACTTGCCGCGGGCTTTGCCCTCTTTCACGGTTTGCCGCGAACGCCCGATGACCAGGGCGGCTTCCGGCACGTCTTCCGTGATGGTGGTGCCGGCGGCGATATAGGCGTCGTCGCCGATGTTGACGGGTGCGATGAGATTACTGTTACTGCCGATAAACGCCCTGTCGCCCACCTTGGAACGGTGTTTTTGCTTGCCGTCGTAATTGACAAAGATCACGCCGCAGCCCACGTTACAGCCCGCGCCCACGTCAGCGTCGCCCACATAGGCAAGGTGCGAAGCCTTGGTGCCGTCGCCCAAGGAGGCGTTTTTGATCTCCACAAAGTCGCCCGCTTTGCACCCTTCGCCCACCTTGGCGCCCATGCGCATATAGCAAAAAGGTCCCACTTGCGCGCGCTTGCCCACAAACGCGCCTTCCAGCACGCTGGCGGTGACCACGGCGCCCTCTTCCACCGTGCTGTTCTCTATGATGTTGTTGGGGCGCAGCACTGCGCCGCTCTTGATGACGCTGCCCGCGCCGATGTAATTATTGGGGAAGATGACCGCGCCTTCTTCCACCACCGCGTCTTTGTCGATATAAATATTGTCGTTCATAACTCCTCCTTCACGCAATTTTCGGCGGACATATCAATATATTCTCTGCGCCGAAAAAACTCCACTTGCCGAATATTATATGCTTTTTATGAACTTTTTGCAATAAAATCGCTTTCTTTTCCCGTTCTATCCATATTTTTCTTGCTTGACGGCGGTTTCATACAACAAACAGTTATGGCATTCTGCCGCGACTGTTTTGCGCCCTGCCGCCTGATATTACACGGAAAAATATATTCTTTTCCCTTTGCGCACGGCTGCCCGCCGCCTTTCGCCGCGCCCGCAAGCAAGCAAAAACGGCGGAGCAAATCACCCCGCCGCCTTTTTTGGATGTCACCCTGTCACCCTATATTGCTACTTTTTTCTGCGCCTGCGCCGCCTGCCGCGGCGGACGGCATTGTTCGGCGCCTGTTCCGCAACGGCTCCCTGCGCCTGTTCCTCACCCTCTTCGGAAAGCTCCGGTTCTCCGACATCCTCAGCTTCGTCAATGTCTTCGGCTTGCGCTCCGTCGTCATGTCCCGGCTCTTCCGCGTCTGCGCCGTCCTCGCCTACCTCTTCCGCCGCCGCAAGTCCGACGCCCAGCCCCGCCACGGCGGCGCCGCCTACGGACAAGCCGACCACCTCGCCGGTGTTGTCTTCCTCTGCCGCGGGAACAGCGGAGATCTGCGTGGAACCCGCCTCATCGGAGAAAAGTTCGCCGCATACGGCGCATTCCCAATATTCGGAGTTGGTTTCCGTTGCCTCGTGATGAACAATGAGATGTCCCTCTGCGGCTATTTCCACTTCCGCCAGCACGTGCGTGCCTTGCTCGTCTGCGTAGCACACGGCGCCGTCTTTAAACCGGTCTTACCTTAACTTCTCTTTAAATTATAAAAATCCGCGGTCTTTCCGCGGATTTTTTTGTTTTCAGATTGAAAATTGCCGATATGTTTCGACTTTTTAAGGTTGTAAAGAATTTTTATATATTCTTTTTGAATATTCTGCGTTTGAATACCGGCGGCTGTTCGCCGGCGTTTACCATTTCGCGGGTCAGCAGCTTTCTCATCTTCTCTTTTACGTCCGCGTATTCGCGCGAATTGATGAGGTTTTTGCGCTCGCCTTTGTCCTTCTCCTTGTCGTAAAGGTAGTCGTCTTTATATACGTTCGTATTGTAGTTAAAGCCGGACGTTACGCTGTAAACATACCTTTGAGTGATAACGCATCTGCCGTTGCCGCTTTCGCTGATATGAACGAATACGCAGTCGCGCTTTTCGTCAGACTGCAGCGGCACGCCGCAAAACGCCGCGGGCAACTCCGCCCCCGCCGCGGTCAGTACTGTCGGCGGAAGGTCGATAAGCGAAACGAGTTTTTCCGCGTCGAGTTCGCCTTTTTTATACGCGCCGCCGAAAATAATAAGCGGGATATGCGTTGAAGCGCTGTGGCAGGAACGCTTGTATTCGAGATTGCGCGTCCTGAAATGACAGCCGTGGTCGGACGTGTAGATTATCAGCGTGTCGTCGTATCTGCCGCTTTCTTTCAGCGCGTTTACTATCCTCGCGACGTTCTTATCGAGAGCCTCGCAGCACGCGAGGTATGACGGATAATGAAAAATATAGTCGCCGGCGAGACCTTTTATATCCTCGGGATAAGGCATATCCTCGAATTTTGACGCCGTTCCCGGCGGACATTCGAAACGCCCGGAAGTGTTCTGATGATGCGGCTCTAAGTAAGAAACAAACAAAAAATACGGCTTTTCGTGCGGCTTGTTTATATAGTCGAGCGCGAAGTCCGTCATCTTATCCGCCCTTACGCCGTCAAAGCGCACCTCTTTGCAGTCGTTGTCCCACAGAACGCCGCCGCTGCCGTTGGACGAAAACTCAAGAAGATCGGCGGCGAGCCAATATTTGTATCCGCCGCGAAGTTCTTCCGGCACTCCCTTTTCCCTGTATTCGAGACCTTTTGAAGCGAGGTGCCATTTGCCTATATACGCGGTATCGTACCCCGCCGCGTTGAACGCGTCCGCAAGGTGGATATCCTCTTTTTTCATCGGCACGCCGTTGGTCACGCAGCCGTTTTTATTGGGATAAGTACCCGTCTGAATACAGGCGCGCGCGGGTCCGCAAACCGGCTGGCAGGTATAAGTTTCGTTGAAGATATCGCCCTCTGCCGCATAGCCGACCAGATTTGGGGTCACGGACTCGTTTATCGTATCCGCCCTTTGCTGATCGCTGAAAATAAAGATTATATCGGGTCTTTTTTTCATATTCTCTCCTTATGTCCGCGCGGTTTTTATGCGGTTTTCGCAAATTTCCGCTTTTTGTTGTCCGTGTTTTGATTATCGCCAAGCCGCGCTTATCCGTCGCTGTATTGCGCGCTTTACGGTTTATCCCGTCAAAGCGGTTGCGTATACCCTCCCTTCCGCCCGCCTTATTGACGCACGTAAAAGCCGATGACCGCCACTGAATATGACGCGCCGAGACCCGTGCGCAATATCGGCACTATCGCTATCTTTCTTTCCTGCACTATCCTCTGAGTGCATTTTTCAAGCGGAGTTTCGACCTCGATTTCCTTTGTCGGAGCGTCCTTGAACGCCTCGTAAGTCATCAGCATCGTGATCTCTTCGACAAGCTCTCTGAATTCCTTTGTACCGGTGTTCTTATCCCTTAAAATAGCTATTTTGTGCCCTATAAGAGGATGATCAAAAATAGTGACGTTGGGATAATTCTTCATAAACCCCTCCTTTGTCTGTCATTTTATATTATCCACTATTTTGCGCGATTTGTCAATACATTCCCCGCGTGGCGGAGAGCTTAAACCTACAGGATCCGCAGTATGACCGTAGGACGAGCCGTCAAAACAGCCGTGGGACAGCTGCTATATCGGTCGCGGGGCGACTCACAAGTCGGCTTCGCGGCAACCGGATTGTCCTCTATATCGGCTTCGCTAAGCGTAATGAATTTCAATCGGCAAAGCCACTTTTGCTCCCGCAAATAAACTTTGTGCTAAGCGTCTTTGATACAAGCACACGCCACGGTGCCAAAATTTATAATCGGGTATAATTAAATATTTTCTTTCTGTTAATTGTTTTATTCGGGGATAATATTGTTGAAAATTGCTTGACGGCGGCGCTTGACGGTGCTATATTAATGGCAACGGAATATTCTTTGGGCAGGCACTGTGTGCCGACCGGAGGTGATGCCGCCGCGTGCGGACAAGTCCTACAGCCCCGTCAGCCGATGCGGTGAGAATCCGCAACCGCCTGTGAAGTCAGATCGGGAAAGAAGCTATCATGCTTAAATTTGCACCCGCCCAAAGCAAAGGCGGGTGTTTTTTTATGGCGACTGCTTTCAAAGGGATATTTCCACCACGCTTTGGAGGCTGTTTATGAAACAAAACACCAAGTCAAAACGCGCCGCCGCGCGCATTGCCGTCACCGGCGTGATGACCGGACTTGTGATGGCGTTCACTTATTTCGGCGTCAATCTGGGCACGGCTTACGTCAACCTGGGCGACGCCATGGTGCTGACGGCGGGCGCGCTGTTCGGTCCGCTCACGGGCATGGTGGCGGGCGGTTTGGGCGCCATGCTCATGGACCTGATCGTCTTCCCCGCCACGTTTGTCTTTACGCTTTTCATCAAAGGCATAGAAGGCGCGCTGTGCGGCTTGCTTATCAAATACGCCCTGTCCAAGCTCACGCGCGGCAGACACGCCGCCCTGCAAGCGGCGCTGGGCACGCTGGCAATGCTGCTTTGCGCGCTGGTGATGGCAACGGGATACTTCGGCACCAACGTGCTCTTTTGGGGAGAAGGCGACTCCCCCGCCACACGCCTCTCCGGCGCGCTCTTGCAGCTGCCCGTAGACATTGCCCAGGGCGCGGTGGGCTGCGCGATAGCCGTGGCGCTCGTCTACGTCATTCGCCTGGACAAGATAGCCGCGCGTTTCGGCTTGGGCAATTTGGTCATCACCGGCAAAAAGCCGCCCGCAGCCGAGCAAGCCGCGGCGCAGACAGGCGAGGCGGCGCCCGGCAAAGACCTTCCCCCGCAAACTCCGCCCGCGCGGCAGACCTCTTCCGCACAAGACGGCGCCCCGGACGGCTCCGCCCGCGCAACCGTGCAGACCCCGCCCACGGACAAAACGCCTCTTTAAGCGAGGTTGAAAAAGACAAGCAAAATTGATATAATATTTTTATGAAAGACAGAGCGGCAAAAGCGGTTTCTCTTATTTTCGGCGTTGCGCCCACGGCTCTGACGCGGATAGGCGGCGGAGCTTACGGCGTTGTTTTCCGCGCCGAGTTGCCCGAAAAGCCGCGCGCCGTGGCGGTGAAAGCGTTTATCCGCGAGGGCGACTGCGCGCGCGAGGCGCTGTGGTATGCCGCCCTGCAAAACGCCAAAGTCAGACTGCCGCGCCTCTTTGGCTGCGCAAATGGCTGCCTGGCGCTGGAATACGTGGCGGGCATGAACGCCTCCGCTCCGCCCGCGCATTGCGACTTTGACGGCATAGGCGAGCAGATAGCCCGCGATATAGCCCTGCTGCACTCCTGCCGCGGCAGCGGCTTCGGCGCGATAAGCGGCGCCGCCGATCTGCGCGGCGGCGGCTGTCCCACCTGGCGCGACTGCTTCAAAACCATTGCCGGCGCGCAATTTGCCAAGGCGGAAAACGCCGCCCGCGCCGGGCTGTTCTCCGTTGCCGTGCCCGACCTTTTGACAAGGATATTCTGCCGCTTTGACCTGATTTTCAACGAGCCGCCCTATCCTTCGCTCATTCACGGCGACCTCAATGCGGAAAACATCATGATAGACGCGCGCTCCTATCTTTGCATGATAGACCCGATAAATTCGCTCTGGGGCGACCCGGAACTCGAACTCTTCCAGCTCACGCAAAACGGCGGCGACCGCTTCCGTCTGCTCGAAAATTACGCCGCCCTGCGCCCCCTCACGCCCGACTACCGCCTCAAATCCGCCTGTTACGCCGCCTTGGTGGAAGCGGACTGGTTTGCGGATATCCGCCGCCCGCAGGACGCGCTTTTGAACTCTTTCCTCTCCGCCCTGCAAGACAGGCTGAACGAATACGGCTATTGACGCGCATGTTTATCGGCTTAAATATCTTATATATTTTACCGCTTAACTCCATGTAAATATCTTGTATATATTTTTTCACGGCGACGCTTTGATTGTTATTTCGCCCGTTTTGCGGTATATTATTAATATGAATGCGCGTGCAAAGAAATCTTTGAGGGTTTTTGCGGTCCTGCTGCTGACGGCGGCGGTGATGGGCGTTTTTTGCGCCTGCACGCGGCAAACCTCATCCGAATGGGTGGCGCAGATAATAGAGGAAAATTATTATCTGCCCGTGACCGTGACGGACGCAAGCGAGCTGACCCCGCAAGAGCTGACGGCAAAGTATCTGGACAAATATTCCGTCTATTACACGGCGGAGGAATATCAGGAGTTGCTTTACGGCGAGGCGGGCAACAGCGTGAATTTCGGGTGCGGCTTTTTTTATTATCAAGGGCGGCTCCTCATCATGGAATGCGTCGCCAACTCCCCCGCCTGGCAGCAGGGACTGCGCCCGGGCGACGAGATCGTGAGCGCCGCCATCAACGGGGAAACCGTCCTCATAGACGGCGAGCAGGCTTATGCAAAATTTGCCCAAGCGGCGCATAACGGCGGCATATCTTCCTTCACCGCGGCAAGCGGCGTGAGCGTGGAGGTTTCGGCGGTGGAGGCTTATAAAACCAGCTATGTGTTTATGGCGACCAACTCCACGGGCATAAGTTTCACTTATAACGGTCTGACGATGACGGAAAACAAGGGCGACGCCATCCCCTTTTTGCCGGACGGCACGGCTTACCTGCGCCTGACCGCCTTTGAAGGCGACGCGGCGGAACAGTTCCGCTTTGCGGTGCGCAAGTTCAATTCTCTGGGCTGCGACGCGCTGATACTCGATCTGCGCTGCAACGGCGGCGGCAGCACGGACGTCACGGCAAAGATAGGCGGCTGTTTTGCCGCGGCGGCGGGCAAAACGCTGCTCTCTGCCACGGGGCGCATCGTGGATTCCTCGCTTGCGTGCGAAAAATTTGAAGCGCGCGACACTATGCCCGCCGACACCGAGATATACGTCATGACCAACATGGGCACGGCAAGCGCCTCAGAGGCTCTGATTGGCGCGCTGATAAGTTACGGTGCCTTGACTTATGAAGACGTGTTCATCTCTTCATACACGGCAGACTTCACGCAGGCGTTCGGCATAGACGCTTCCGCAAGCGGCAAGACTTACGGCAAAGGCTGCATGCAATACGTCATTCCCAACGAGCGCACGGGCGAAGCGCTGCGCCTGACCGTGGCGCTCATCTATTGGCCGAACGGCAAGTGCGTGAACGACGCTCCCCTCTCCGCCGCAGACGGCTGCACCCTTTTGAGCGCGCCTTATTACACCAACGCCGCAAACGAAGAGCTGGCGCAGCTTGCACAGATAGTGGAGCAAAGAGAACTTGCCGCCGCGGCGTAAGCCTCGCTCGTTCTTTCTGACATATATTTTGAAAAGCAAAAAACCGCCCCGTCCGGGGCGGTGTTGCCAAACGCACGTATATCAAAGCAAATTTTTACTGCGGCAGGCAAAGTCTACCAGGTCTATATCGTTGAGATTGCCCGATTTGACCGTGTAAAAAATGCGGCTGTTGTCCAGCTTTTCCGCCAATTTTTCATACGCCGTACCCTGCGGAGCAAACACGATCAAACGCTTGCCTTCTTGGGAAAAAGCGGCGTTTTTATCGCGCCAAAGCGCGGCAAGCCCCTCTTCGTCCGGCATGTCGGCGGGATAGCCGGCGCAATCCGCTCTGGCGCGCAGCGGCACCGCGTCCGCGTCTGTGAACAGCACTATCATCTGCAAAGAATTTTCTCCGCCGGTGAAGTCCGTCTTCATGGCGTAATAGAGCGCTTCCAAACCGTTCTCCGGCGAATCGCCGCCGCCGCCCGCTTCCACAAACAGCATGTCGTGACGGAGCGCTTCCATCTCTTCGGGAACGCGGTAAAAACGGCTTTCACGCATGGCGTCCGCCCCGTCCGAGCCGTAATCGCGGAAAATGATGAACTTATATCTCAATTTTTCCGCCACATCTTCCGTCTTTTCAAAATATTCGGACAAAACGCCTGTGAGTTTGGGCAAAAATTCCCTTCTGAATCTGTCGATAAAAACGCCCATGCTCGCCGTGGCGTCCAAAGCAAACACCACGTCTATGTTCCTGACTTTTTTCTCGCTCATTTTCCCTCCTATCGGCGGACTGCCGCCGCCCTAATTGCAATTATATCACCGAAGGGGGTTTCTGTCAATATCATTTATCTCCTGCGGCAATCTGTATTCCGACACGCTCTCCATCAATTCCGGCAGGCTCATGCCGCAGATCTTTGCCAGCGCGTCAAGTTCGGGCAGCTCCGGCGAGGTGCGCCCCGTTTCCCAGGAATAAACCTTGTCCCGGCTGGCTCCCAGCACCATACCCAATTCCTGCTGCGAAACTTCCGCCTCTTCCGGCTCGGCGCAGGCGTCGCACCTTGCTCCGCTCGCGCACTCCGGCACATATTCGTCGCACGCCGTGGCGTGCTTGAAAAAACAGACGTATCTGCGCAAATTTTCGTTGGTGGCGCGCAATTCGGCAATTTTATAACCCAAAGCCTTATAATCGATGTCCATAATGTTTACGATTTCCATTAGTTTCACCTCGGTTTTATTATAGCTTGCGCCGCCTGTCCTGTCAAGCGGGAACTCACGGCAAAAAAATCGGCGCATATGCCGGGCGGCAAGACTGCCGCCGTCATATCCGCCGCATTCGTCCGACCGGTCAAACCGGGTCAGGCGCGCTTTTCCGCCCCTTTGTCCTCATAGCGCGAATTTACGCGCATGGCGTTGAGGATCGCCAGCACCGCCACGCCCACGTCGCCGAACACCGCCACCCACATATTGGTAAAGCCCAGCGCGGAGAGAATGAGGATAACGGCTTTTACCGCCAGGGAAAAGACGATGTTTTCCCGCACCACCGCCATGGTTTTGCGCGCTATACGTTTGGCAAGGGGCAGACCTTTGAGGTCGTCGTGCATGAGCACGATGTCCGCCGCCTCTATCGCCGCGTCGCTGCCCACGCCGCCCATGGCGATGCCGATATCCGAACGCATGAGCACGGGCGCGTCGTTTATGCCGTCGCCCACAAAGCAGAGCGCGCGCCCTTTCTCCTGCCGCGCCAGCAGTTTTTCCACCTCTTCCACCTTGTTTTGCGGTAGCAAGGACGCCTTGTATTCGCTCACGCCCAACTCCTGCGCCACCTTTTCCGCCACGGCGGCGTTGTCGCCGGTGAGCATGACGGTCTTGCACCCCATTTGCGCCAGTGTGCCCGTCACTTCGCGCGCCTCCGGCTTTATCCGATCGCCGATGAGTATCGAACCGATAAATTCGCCGTTGTGCGCCACATAGACCACCGTGCCCACGCCCGCGTGCGGCACATACTCAATGCCCTCGCGCACCATGAGTTTTTCGTTGCCGCAGACTATCCGGTCCGCGCCCGACTGCGCCGCCACGCCTTCTCCCGCAATGTTCGTGAGGGTGTATCCGCCCTCCG
Source organism: uncultured Christensenellaceae bacterium (assembly GCA_944380295.1). GTDB lineage: Bacteria > Bacillota > Clostridia > Christensenellales > UBA3700 > Alloclostridium. The sequence continues at coordinate 20,417 of CALWHE010000007.1, read as the reverse complement.
CCTCGCCGCCGAACGCGGCGCACACGGAACGGGCGATGGGGTGGGAAGAATCGCGCTCGGCAATGGCGGCAAGGCGCAGCACTTCCCTGCCATTTTCCGCCGGCAGCACCTCTTTCACCTCAAAGTTGCCCTTGGTGAGCGTGCCCGTCTTGTCAAAGACAAAGGTGTTTGCGCCGTTGAATTTTTCCAGATAATTAGACCCTTTGATCAAAATGCCGTAACGCGACGCCGCGCCTATGCCGGCAAAGAAGGAAAGGGGGATGGAGATGACCAGCGCGCAGGGGCAGGACACCACCAAAAAACTGAGCGCGCGGTATATCCATTGCGCCCACTCGCCCGTGACCGCGCCGGGGATCACCGCCAGCAAAAGCGCAACGATGACCACCGTAGGAGTATAATATTTGGCAAATTTGGTGATGAAGTTCTCCGCCCTCGACTTTTGGGAAGAGGCGTTTTCCACCAGTTCCAAGATCTTGGACACGGTGGAATCGTAAAACTCCTTTTCCACCCTCACATTCAGCTGCGAAGAGAGGTTCACGCTGCCGCTTATCACCGCGTCGCCCTCATGAACATCGCGCGGCAGAGATTCGCCCGTCAGCGCCTTTGTATCCAGAGCAGAAGCGCCGCTTATCACCACTCCGTCCAGCGGCACGCGCTCGCCCGGATCCACGCGGATAACGTCGCCCACCTTGACTTCTTCCGGATCCACGCTCACCGCCGCGCCGTCTTTGAGCAGATTGGCGTGATCGGGGCGTATGTCCATGAGCGCGGAGATGGATCTGCGCGATTTGCCCGCCGCATAGTCCTGGAAAAATTCGCCCACCTGGTAGAACAGGAGCACGGCGCACGCCTCGTCAAAACCTTCTATGTCCATGCCGGAAACGCCGCGGTAGATCGCCAGCGCAAAGGCGCCCAGGGTGGCAACGCACATCAAAAAGTTTTCGTCGAACACCTGCCCGTGGGCGATATTGCGCCCCGCGCGCCACAAAACGTCGTAACCTATCAAAAGATACACCGCCAAATAAAGCGCAAAGGGGAAGACCCACGCCGCGCCGCCGCTGAAAACCGTGCCCAGCCCCACCGCCTTGTCCGCGATGAAGATCGCCGCAAACGCCGCCAGCGCCACGATGATGCGCAGCAGCGTTTTTCTTTGCTTGGCGCTCAATACAAAGCCTTTCATTTGCTCCTCCTCAGCGAATTATGCGGCAGTCCGGCTCCACCCTTCTGCACCTTTTGACCACTTCGTCCATCACCTCTTCAAAGCGCTCTTCGTCAGCGTCTATGCTCATGCGCTGCGCCATGAAACTCACGCTCACACTGTTCACGCCCTCGATCTTGGCGATGGAGTCCTCCATCTTGGCGGCGCACACGGCGCAGTCCAGATCTTGCAGCTTAAATACCTTTTTCATATCTTTTCCTCGCGGAATATATATTTGCCTTGCGGCACATTCCCTGTTTGATTTGAATAATTACATTATTGAGCAATTATTCAAGTATCTACGCGAATAAAACGGACATCACGTCCGCTCCTTTATCCGCGCGTTTTGCCCTCGTTGACGTGGGTCAAGCCGTATTCCATGATCTTGGTGACGTGATCGTCGTCCAAGGAATACTTGACCTCTTTTCCCTCTTTGGTGCCTTTGACCAATTTGGCGCCGCGCAGCACGCGCAGCTGATGGGACACGGCGGAAACCGTCATGCCCAGCACTTCCGCTATCTCCCCCACGCACAGGTCCGCCTGTTGCAGACAACTCAAAATTTTGGCGCGCGTGGAATCGCCGAACATCTTGAAAAGATCGGCAAGGTCGCAAAGCTCGTCATCATCGGGCAGTTCTGCCCTGACGGCGTTCAATTTTTCGTTCAGTTTGCTCTCTTCCATCTCCGACCTCACTTGAACACTTCTTCAAATGTTCAATTACATTATATGCCGCGAATTTGCGCTTGTCAACTATTTTGACGAAAAATTTTTGCGCGGGCAGCGTGACGCTGCACCCCTTTATGTCCTGCGCCGCCGAACAACCAAAGTAAGCGCAAGCAATGTTCGGCGGCTCCGGACGTGAAATTTTTGCGCAGATATAAGTGAGCGGTAAGCGAACGTATACTGCCGCGCAAAAGTGAAATGTTTTTGCCTCACAAGGCAAAAACGTGAAATGTGCCCTCAAACCGCAGAGCGACGAGAGGGCACGTGAAATGTCCGCTCATACTGCCGTGCACAGCACGGCGCATCGCGGACGTTGCGGCTGCCTGCGGCGCTATTAGAGTATAATGCTGCACCCGGAGCGCGGGGCGGCAGCGTGACGGGAGCGCGGGGCGCTCCACCCCTTTATGTCCTGCGCCGCCGAACAACCGAAGTAAGCGCAAGCAATGTTCGGCGGCTCCGGACGTGAAATTTTTGCGCAGATATAAGTGAGCGGTAAGCGAACGTATACTGCCGCGCAAAAGTGAAATGTTTTTGCCTCACAAGGCAAAAACGTGAAATGTGCCCTCAAACCGCAGAGCGACGAGAGGGCACGTGAAATGTCCGCTCATACTGCCGTGCACAGCACGGCGCATCGCGGACGTGGCGGGCAGCGTGCCGCTGCACCCATTATATGCCTTGATGTAGCTTGTTTGTTTTCCAGGCTAATCTCTTCGCAATACTTCCATAGTAAAGTGTAATATCCCGCCACCGAAAACCGCGCTTTTCGGTGAGCGCACCTTGGGCAAGGCGACTGCCTTGCGCGCCGCTCCCGCGGCGGCGGAAAGAGTGGCGTGGTGACCACGCTGTCTTATTTCCCCCGCAAAAGCGTGCTCTGCAATATGCATATCTCTCCGCACAACAGCGTTATACCGTTCCGCAAAAAGAGAGAAAACCGCGGCTCAAGCAATCGATTTCTCGGTAGAGAGGCGGAGGCGGCGTAACGCTGCACCCCAAATATAAGTATAATGAAATTATAACGTCGATTGCGAATGCCGGGGTTGTCTTTCGGGAAGCGAAAGAGGAAAAGGCAGTTCCCGTTTGTAACGGGAAAAGCCTTATCCTTTTTCTCTTTCGCTTATATCATGTTTGACAAATCGTAAATCAACCTCTCCGTCTTCTCCCACCCTATGCAAGCGTCCGTAACGGACATGCCGTAAGTGGTGCCGCTGACGGGCTGTGCGCCGTCTTCTATATAACTTTCTATCAGCAGACCTTTGACGTATTCGTGCATTTTTTCGCTCCACTTCATATTGGTGAAGATCTCCTTGGCGATGCGTATCTGTTCGATATACTTTTTGCCGGAGTTGGAGTGGTTGGTATCGATGATGATGGCAGGGTTTTTCAACCCGCTTTTTTCATAAAGCTCGATCGCACCCATCACGTCTTCGTAATGGTAATTGGGGAAGTTGTTGTTATAAACGTCCACGCCGCCGCGCAAGATCATGTGCGCATAAGGGTTGCCTTCCGTTTTCACCTGGTATTGGCGGTATTTGAATTCGTTGGGTATCTGGGCGGCGTAAATGGAATTGAGCGTGACGCGCACGCTGCCGTTCATGGGGTTTTTGAAACCGGCGGGCAGGTCTATGCCGCTTGCCACCAGCCTGTGCTGCTGATCTTCCGTGCTGCGCGCGCCGATCGCCACATAAGTGAGCAGATCGTCCAAAAAGACGTGGTTGTCCGGATACAACATCTCATCCGCGCTGGAAAGTCCGCTTTCGGAAATGGCGCGGATATGCATTTTGCGCAGCGCTATCACGCCCGCCTGGATATCCGTGGCGGCGTTATGCGGATCGGGATTATGCAAAATGCCCTTATACCCCTCTCCTTTGGTGCGCGGCTTGTTGGTGTAAATGCGGGGGATGATCAAAAATTTATCCTTCACCTTGTCCGCCACTTTGGCAAGACGCGCCACATAATCGCACACGGCGTCTTCATTATCCGCCGAGCACGGACCCACGATCAGCATTTTGCGCTTATCCTCGCCCGTCAAAATGGCTTCCGCCTGCCTGTCGCGCTCTTCCTTGACGGCGCGCAAACTCTCGCTCACGGGCGTGAGCGCCTTGACTTCTTCCGAACTCAGCAGCGTTTTGACTTTTTTCAGCATATACTCAATCGGTCACTTTGTAACCTTGCTCCTCTATGGTCTTTTTCAATTTTACTACGTCCACTTTGTCTTCGTCAAATCTAACGACCACATTTTTGTCTTTGGCGCTGGCTTTTGCCTTTTTCACGCCTTCGAGCGCTTCCAAAGCGCCCGCCACGCGCGCTTCGCAATGCGCGCACATCATGCCTTCCACACCTATTTGCGTTTTCATATATCCCTCCTCGTCCCTTTCGGACAAATTTATTTTTTCCGCCGGCAAGGGGCATACGCCCGCTTTTTTGGCGGCTTTTTCCGCCTTTTTGCGCTCGCGCGCCGCCCGCTTTTCCGCCTTATGCGCCGCCTTCCACTCCGCCAAAGTGCCATCCAGACGGGCGCGCGCCTTGTCCGCGTTAAACGCCGTCAGGCGCAAAGCGTTGGACACCACGCATACGGAAGAGAGGCTCATGGCGAGCGCGGCTATCATGGGGTTGAGCAAAGTGGCGCCGTTTTGCGTGATCGCATAAAACACGCCTGCGGCAAAGGGGATGCCGATGACGTTGTATATAAACGCCCAAAACAGATTTTCCTTCACATTGCGCATGGTGGCTTTGGCGATGAGCAGCGCGTCCGTGCAGGCGGAGAGAGAATTGCCCACCAGCACCACATCCGCGCACTCCACGGCGGTATCGCTGCCCGCGCCTATCGCCATGCCCACGTCCGCCTGCGCCAGCGCGGGCGCGTCGTTGATGCCGTCGCCCACCATCAGGCACTTGAAGCCCGCCTCCTGCAAGGCTTTGACGTTTTCCGCCTTTTCTCCGGGCAAAACCTTGGCTATCACCTCGCTTATGCCCGCCTGCTCCGCCACGGCGCGCGCGGTCACTTCGTTATCGCCGGTGAGCATAACCGTGCGCACGCCCGCTTTTTTCAGCTGCGCGCACACTTTGGCGGCGCCTTCTTTTATCGTATCGGCAATGCCCAAAACTCCCAAAACCACGCCCGCCTCGGCAATGCAGACTATCGTCCTGCCCTGCGTTTGCAGGCGCTTTATCTCCTCTTGAAAAGGCGCCGTATCCGCGCCGCGCTCCTGCATGAACTCCTCTTTGCCCGCCAGCACTTCCCGTCCGTCCACGGTGCCGAAAAGTCCGAAGCCGGGCACATTGGTCACGCCCTCGGCAGGCGGAACGCTTATGCCGCGCGCGGCGGCTTCTTCACACACCGCCAGCGCCAGGGGGTGAGTGGAAAAGCTCTCCAACGCCGCGCCCAGCGCCAGCGCCGCTTCCGCGTTGCCGGCGACATCGGTCACCTTGGGTCTGCCTTCCGTGACCGTGCCCGTCTTGTCGAAAACAACGCAGTTGACGCCCGCCAGCTTTTGCAGCGCTTCCGCGTTTTTGAACAGCACTCCCCGCCTTGCCGCTCTGCCCGTGCCCGTGATGATGGCGGTGGGGGTGGCAAGCCCCAGAGAGCAGGGGCAGGCGATGACCAGCACCGCCACGAATATCTGCATGCAAAACGCCGCGCTCTGCCCGGCGGCGCCCCAGGCGGCAGCGGCTATCACGGATATCGCCATCACGGCGGGCACGAACACGCCGGCTATCTTATCCGCCAATTTGGCGATGGGCGCCTTGGAATTTTGCGCGTCCTCCACCATCTTGATTATCTTGGCAAGCGCGGTGTCCGCCCCCACGCCTTCCGCGCGGAAGGTGAGCGTGCTGCCGCCGTTGACCGTGCCGCCGAACACCTTGTCGCCGGGCGCCTTGTCCACGGGCATGCTCTCGCCGGTGAGCATGCTTTCGTTCACCTCGCCGCTGCCCTCCATCACTTCTCCGTCGCAGCAAAAACTCTCTCCGGCGCGCACGATGACCACGTCGCCTTGCACCACCTCTTCCGAGGCTATCTCCATGCGCACGCCCTCTCGCACCACCACCGCTCTTTTGGGCGTGAGCGCGGTGAGCGCGGCAATGGCGCTGCCCGTGCGCCGCAGGGAGCGGTGCTCCAAATATTTGCCCAGCGAGATGAGCGCGATTATCACGGATACCGATTCAAAATAGAGCGAATGCCCCAGCCCCTGCACGCCCGTGCAGATACGCACGTAATTATAGAAGCTGTAAACAAACGCCGCCGTGGTGGAAACGGCGATGAGGCTGTCCATATTCGGCTTTAATTTGAACAGATTTTTGAAGCCGCGCACATAGTAGCCGAAGTTGAGCAGCGGCACGGGCAGGCAGAGTATCAGCTGCACGGTGGCAAAAGCCAAAGTGCCCTTATCCGGGTCTATCGCCGCCGGATAAGGCACGCCCGCCATGGGCAGCATCGCCCAAAGCAAGAGCGCCATACCCAAAACAAAGGATATTATCAGCTTTATCTGCGCAAAGTCGCGCCCCTTTTCCTCCTTGGGCGCGCCGATGACCGCCTTGTATCCCGCCTTTGCCACGGCGGCGGCAATGTCCGCCTGAGAGAGGACCCCTTCGTCGTAAGAGATGACCGCCTTGCCGGAGGCGAAATTGACCGCCACCCCCTCCGCGGACGGCAACGCCTTTAACGCCTTCTCCACGGTGGAAGAACACACCACGCACGTCATACCCTGCACATTGAAAGTGAGCGTTTTCAATTTGTTAGCCTCTCTTAACTTATCTTTTCAACCATTATAACACGCCGCGCCGCTTTCGTCAATGATTAAAACAACTGTTTTGTTCTTTGGCGGCGCAAACACCGCTTTCTTTTGCTCTGCACTTACGCATTTTGACCTCTGCCCGGAGCGTCCGCTCTGCCGCGGCGTTTTTGCGCAAGCAAAAAACGTTCTCCGGCGGCGCGGCGCACGCAATGTAAAAATAAATTTGCAATATATCTTTTAATATGTTATAATAACTTATAAGCGCACCGCGCGCATAAAATAAAGGAGAAAATCATGAAAAATTGGAGCAAACTGTCGGTTTATAACGTCAATGCGCAAAAGCGTTATGCCGCCGGCTTTCCTTTGGACAAGCAAGGCAACCCCACCGCCGAGTGTCTGGACGGCGAATGGGACTTCAAATTTGTGAAAAAGGTTTCCCAAGTGCCGCAGGGCTATGAACAGGTCGGCGCCAAAACGGAAGGCTTTACCAAGATAAAGGTCCCCTCTGAGTGGCAGATAGAGGGATTCGACACCCCCATTTACACCAACACCGTATACCCTTACGCGCTGGTGCAATTCAATCCGCTGCTCATCCCCACCGTGAAGGGATACCGCAATTCCGCCGGCTGCTATGTCACCACCTTTAACGTGAAAAAGACAAACGAACGCGTTTTTCTGCGCTTTGACGGCATCAACAGCTGCGGCGACATTTATGTGAACGGCAGCTTTGTGGGCTATTCGGAAGACACTTTCAGCCCGCAGGAATACGACGTGACCGCCCTGGTCAAAGAGGGCGAAAACAAACTTGCCGTCACCGTTTACCGCTATTGCACGGGCAGTTACCTGGAAGACCAGGACATGTGGCGCCTCTCCGGCATTTTCCGCAGCGTGTGGCTGATCTACAAGCCGCAGGCGATGATAGAGGATATGTATCTGCGCTCCGTGCTCAAAAACGATTATAAAGACGCGGACTTTGTCGCCGACGTGCGCCTGCGCCTTGCCGCGGAATACGCGGGCAAAGACGTGAAAGCGATCGTCACCCTCTCCAAAGACGGAAAGGAAGTGGCAAAGCTTATCTCCGAGGCGGAAGCCAAGGCGAAAAAAGACAAAAAATACATAAAGTGCGAAATAAAAGACCTTACCGCCCCGCTCAAAGAGGTGGCGCTGTGGTCGCATGAAGACCCGCAGCTTTACGACGCGGAAGTGACGCTGACCGTAGACGGCGAAGTGACGGACACGCGCAAGTGCAAATTCGGCTTCCGCGAAATACGCATCACCCCTTACGCGGACGGCAAGGGACCTTTCATTCTGCTCAACGGCAAACCGCTGAAAATACGCGGCGTGAACCGCCACGAATTCCACCCCTACCACGGGCATGCGGTGCCGCGCGAGCTGATCGAAGCGGACATCAAATTGTGCAAACAAAACAACATCACCGCCATCCGCAACAGCCATTATCCCAACCAGGACGTGTTCTACGAGCTGTGCGACAAATACGGCGTGCTGGTGATGGCGGAGACCAACCTCGAATCGCACGGGCTTGCCATGTTCATTCCCAAGGGCTTGAAGAGCTGGCGCGAACAATGCGTTTACCGCGCCCGCAACATGGTGGGCAGGCTGCGCAACCACCCCTGCATCATCAGTTGGTCTTTGGGCAACGAGGCGGGTTACGGCAAAAACTTCCGCGTGATGAAGGAAAAGATCCTGGAAATGGACAGGACGCGCTTTATCCATTACGAACCGGACTCTTCCGCCAAAACGAGCGACGTTTTGAGCGAGATGTATTCCAAGGTGGAAAAGATGCCCGTCATCGGCAAAAACAAGACCATGCGCCACTGCATTGCGCTGTGGTCGCCTTCCGGCACCAGGTATACCCCGGAAATGTATAGAGATCTGCCCTTTATCGAGTGCGAATACGCGCACTGCATGGGCAACTCGCTGGGCAACTTTTCCGATTATTGGGACGAATTCCGCAAATACGACCGTCTGGCGGGCGGCTTTATCTGGGACTTTGCCGATCAGTCCATCCACCGCAAGACCAAAGACGGCAAGGACAAATGGTGTTACGGCGGCGACTTCGGCGACTCTCCCAACGCGGGACGCTTTGCCTTTAACGGCATCGTGCGCGCCGACCGCTCCCCCAACCCTGCGCTGTTCGAGGTCAAGTATCAGCACCGCATGGTAGACTTTGAATTGGACGGCAGCACGCTCAAAGCGGTGAACAACTTTATGTTCACCCCCTTGGACGGCTTTGACTGCGCCGTGCAATACGAGTGCGAAGGCAAGGCGCTGGGCGAGGAAAAGATAGCCGTATCCGGCGCGCCCGGCAGCGTGACTTCTTATCCGCTCACCTTCCCCGCTTTCCCGGAAAAAGGCGAAGTGGTGTGCAACGTCAAACTCACGCTGGGCAAAGACGAGCTTTACGCGCCCAAGGGTCACGTGGCTTCTTACGAGCAGTTCGTCTTGCGCGAATACGACTTCTCCGCGCCCGAGACCAAGAGCGGCGCAACCGTGAAGGCGGAAGGCAAAAAACTGCTCATCACCGCCGGCGACACTTCTTACACCTTGGAAAACGGCGCGGTGACTTCCGTGAAGAAAAACGGCGCGGAGCGCCTGAGCGCACCCATCATGCCCAACTTCTTCCGCGCCACCATCGATAACGACGCTCTGCCCCAGGTGCCCGGCTTTGTGGCGGACATCTTCATGGGCACCAACCGTTACCGCAAGGCGATCAAAACGCTCAAAGCCGCCAAAGTCAGCCACGAGGCGCGCGAAGGCAAGGTGTTCGTGCACATCAAGTGGAAGATGCGCACCCTCAAATCTTTGGAAACCACCTATATCTTCGACGGGGAAGGCGGCTTGGACATGACCATGAAGGTCACTCCCCGCAAGAGCATGGAACGTTACGGCTTCTCCTTCCGCCTGACCAAGGGCGTGGACGGCATGAAGTTTTACGGCAAAGGTCCGCACGAGAATTATTGCGACCGCGCCACCGCCGCCAAACTGGGACTTTACGAGGGCAAGGCAGAAGACTTTATCCACGATTATCTCTATCCCCAGGAAAACGGCGACCACACGGGCGTGCGTTACGCGGAGATAGGCGCGGATAAGGGCGTGAAGATAAACGCCGTGGGCAAGGCTTTCGAGCTGACCGTCCACCCTTACACCACCATGGCTCTGCACGAGGCAAAGCACTCCTGCGAGCTTGAACGCGACGACAGACTGACCGTGAGCATAGACGGCAAACAGCGCGGCGTGGGCGGCGACGTGCCCGCCATGGCAAGCACCAAACCGCATTACGACATTCTGCCCAAGCGCACGCACACCCTGCATGTGAGGCTGACCTTCTGAACAGCCCCGCAAAGCAGATAAACGCGATGAGCGTAAAACACCAAGGGCGCGCCGCAAGGACGCGCCCTTTTCAATGCCGATTTTCAGCTCGATGAGTGGTATCGGCAAACAACAAACGCATTTTTCCGCTTACGCAAACGTTTTTTGCAAATAATGCGCTTTTCAAGCAAAAAAGCGCGCCTTTCGGACGCGCTTGGTTCGTTTTTATCGATTGCCGCGCTCACCGCAGCACATTGTCAAGGCAAAACTCCACTCTTCTTATCGTTTCTTCCCTGCCCAAAAGTTCGGCTATCTCCGTGGCTCCGCCGGGAGTGACGGCGGCGGCGGTGACGGCAAGGCGCAGAGGCAGAAAGACCTGCCCGCTTTTCACCTGCCACTCTTCCGCGCAGGCAGAGAGCTTGGCTTTGAGCGCTTCGTCCGTCCACTCTTTTTGCGCTTTGAGCACGGGCAGGACTTTTTCCAAGATCTCACGCGCAAGCGGCTGCGTTATCTTCATCTTTTTGTGCTCGAACATGGCGGGGTCGAACGCCTCAAAGTGCGCCAAAAAGTTTATCTTCTCCGGGATCTCGGAGAGTATCTCCACGCGCGGAATGAGCAGCTTGGAGAGTTTGTCATAGTCGAACATGCCCTTCACGTCGCTCTTTTCATACCACGGCAGCGCCACGGCGGTGAACTCGGACGGAGTCATCGCCTTCAAGTATTCGCCGTTGAGCCAGCGCATCTTTGCCTCGTCAAAGATGGAGGGGGACTTGCTCAGTCCGTCCACGTCGAATTGCGCTTTCAGATCTTCCATGCTCAACTTCTCTTCATTTCCCTTCGGCGACCACCCTAGCAGCGCGATATAATTGACTATGGCTTGCGGCAGATAGCCTTTTTCCAAAAAGTCTTCAAAGTTGGCATCCCCGTAACGCTTGGAGAGCTTGCGCTGTGCGTCCTTCATGATGGGCGGCAGATGCATATAGGCGGGGCGTTCCCAGCCGAAAGCGTCATACATGAGGTTGTATTTGGGCGTGGAGGAGAGATACTCCATGCCGCGGATGACGTGGGAGATGCGCATGAGGTGGTCGTCCACCACGTTGGCAAAGTTGTAAGTGGGCATGCCGTCCGATTTGATGAGTATGCCGTCTTCCATGTCCGCGTTGGGCACGGCGATGTGCCCGTAGACCATGTCGTCGTATTCGGAAACGCCCTCCGTGGGCACGTTCTGCCTGATGACGAACGGCTCTCCCGCGGCGAGCTTGTCCTCCACCTCTTGTTTGGAAAGGCGCAGGCAGTGCTTGTCGTATTTTTTTATGCCGTCCTTGTCCGCCAGGGAATCCAGGCGCTCTTTGGTGCAAAAGCAATAGTATGCGCCGCCCAGTTCCACCAGCTTTTTGGCGTATTCCATATAAATGCTCTTGCGTTCGGACTGGATATAAGGTCCGCAGCCGCCGTCTTTATCCGGTCCTTCGTCATGATCTATGCCCGCCTTTTCCAAGGTGCGGTAAATGGTCTCCACCGCGCCTTGCACAAAGCGTTCGCGGTCTGTATCTTCTATGCGCAAAATGAATTTTCCGCCTTCTTTGCGCGCAAAAAGATATGCGTAAAGACAGGTGCGCAAATTGCCGATATGCATAAAGCCCGTGGGAGAGGGCGCAAAACGTGTTCTTACTTCTTTCATATTCCACCGATTTTCCTTTTATATAAATATATTACCACATATCGCGCGCATTTCAAATTATTAGGCGGCGATTTTGTATACATTTTTTTGCCTATTGCGTATAATAGATATAACTATCCGCACCGCAAGGCGGCGCGGCGGGCGAGGCATATGATGGATAACTTCGACAACTTATTGAACAGCCTGATGCGGCTGCTGGCAGTGCAGAGCGTGCAAAGCGCGCCCTGTTCCCTCTCCCCCTTCGGCGAGGGCGTGGGCAAAGCGTTGGATATCTTTGCGGACACGGCGAAAAAGCTGGGTTTTACCGTGCACAACGAAGGCGGTTATTACGTCACCGCGGACATAGGCGAAGGCGAGCCTTTTGCCGTGCTGGGGCACCTGGACACGGTGCCCTTCGGGGAAGGCTGGACGCATTCTCCCCTGGGCGAGATAGACGGCGGCGTGATCTACGGCAGAGGCGTGATGGACGACAAAGGTCCGCTGCTTGCCTGCCTGTTCGCCACGGCGCAGCTTTTGGATGAGGGATACGCCCTCACCCGCCGCATCCGCTTTTTTGCCGGCGGCAACGAAGAGAGCGGCTGGAAGTGCGCGGAACGCTATGCGCAGCTGGACAAATGGCCGCGGGAAGGCTTTTCTCCCGACGCGGACTTCCCCGTGATCGCCTGCGAAAAGGGCGTGGCGCACCTTAAACTCACTTTTCCCCTGCCCGCTCCGCTCAAAAAGCTGAGCGCGGGCACGCGCGTGAACGTGGTGCCCGACTTCTGCCGCGCGCGTTTAAGCGCGCCGCCGGCAAACGCGCGGAACGTGAGCGTGCAGGAGCGCGGCGGAGAATATATCGTAACGGCGCACGGCAAGCCGGCGCACGGCTCCACCCCGCAGCTGGGCGAGAACGCGGCGCACAAAGTCCTGCATGCCCTGGCGGGCGTTTCGCCGCAACTTGCGCGCCTTGCCAAGGCACTGTGCACTTTGGACGGCAGCGGCTTGGGCTGCGCGCTGCAAGACGAAAAGAGCGGCGCGCTCACTTCCAACACGGGCGTTTTGCAAACGGACAAGGAGAGCCTGCACGCCTTTATCGACATCCGCTATCCCGTCACCTTCACGCAGGAAGAGATAGTGGAGCGCATAAGAGCCGAGCTGGGCTGCGCGGTGCAGGTGTGCGGCGCGCACGCGCCCCATTACGTGGACGAAAATTCCCCGCTGGTGCGCGGACTTTGCGAGGCTTACACGCAGGTGACCGGGCAGAGCTGCGCGCCTTTGACGATAGGCGGCGCCACCTTTGCGCGCGTGATACCGGGCGCGGTGGGATTCGGACCCTGTTTCCCCGGCGACGCTCCCACGATACACCAGAAAGACGAGTGCGTGAGCGTGGAGAAATTCCGTCTGATCTATCGGATATATAAGCAAGCCATCAAAAATATGTGCTGCAAAAAGCGCGAAATATGTTGATTAAAAAAATAGTCGGATTTTTTTGGCAAAAAGTATTTACAAATTCGCGCTTTGCTTATATAATACTATCCGATATACATAACAACATCAAGGGAGAATGATATGGGAAAATATAAAAAGTGCCCCCGCTGCGAACTGAACTGGATCCCGGAGGAAGAAGAGTATTGCGAGATCTGCAAGGCAGAGCTGGCGGGCAAAGTCCTTGACGACGATTATGAAGAAGAGATCTGCCCCGTGTGCGGCGTGAATCCCCTGGAACCGGGCGAAAAGATGTGCGCGGAATGCCGCGCCAAAGTCGACCGCACGGGCGCGCAGGAAGACGAATACGAGCAGGAGCCTCAGCCGGAAGCGGAAGAAAACGCCTTTGAGGATTCTTACGAGGCGATGCGTGACGACGAGCTTTACAGCGACTTTGACGAATCTTTCGACGACAACGAAGAGTTCGGCAACGAAGAAGATTATGCGGACGCGGAAGCGGACGAAGAAGAAGAGAACGCCGCGCGCGACGAGTTGGAAGACGACTTCGATTACGACATCGACTCCGTGGAAGACATTCCCGACGAGGAAGAGGAAGGGGACGACGCGGCGGACGACGCTGACGAAGAGTAAGCGTTTTTCCGTGCAAAAACCGCAAAACCGTGATATAATAAAAGCGCAGCGGGCAAAACTGCGCTTTTATATGTGCCCGTAGCTCAGCTGGATAGAGCGCAAGCCTCCGACGCTTGATGCCGATGGTTCGAATCCATTCGGGCACGCCATAAAAAAGACGGTCACACGACCGTCTTTTTTTCTTGTCCGAAAACTGCGCCGCCCTTTTTCCGCCGCAAAACGCGCTCGCGCGCCGCCGGCGCCCTTGCAGGGGCGCTCTTTACCCGGCGAATTGCGCGTTATAAAGTTCCGCATAAGCGCCGCCCTTTTCCAGCAGCTGCGCGTGCGTGCCCTGTTCCACCACGTCCCCGTCCATCAGCACCAGGATGAGGTCGGCGTTTTTGATGGTGGAGAGGCGGTGGGCGATGACAAAGCTGGTCCTGCCCTCCATCAGCTTATCCATCGCCTGTTGAATGAGCTGCTCCGTGCGCGTATCCACGGAAGAGGTGGCTTCGTCCAGAATGAGTATGCGCGGATCGGCGAGCACGGCGCGGGCGATGGTGAGCAGCTGTTTTTGCCCCTGCGAGATGTTGGCGCCCTCTTCATTGATGACAAAATCGTAACCGCCCGGCAGCGTGTTGATAAAGTGGTCGGCGTAAGCGCACTTGGCGGCGGAGATCACCTCTTCGTCCGTGGCGTCCAGCCTGCCGTAACGGATATTTTCACGAATGCTGCCGGAGAACAGCCAGGTGTCTTGCAGCACCATGCCCACTTCTTCACGCAGAGAAGCGCGCGTGACGTCCGTCACGTTTTTGCCGTCCACGGCTATGCTGCCGCCGTTCAAATCGTAAAAACGCATCAGCAATTTGACGATGGTGGTCTTGCCCGCGCCGGTGGGTCCGACGATGGCGATGCGCTGTCCCGCCTTCACGTTGCAGCAAAAGTCTTTGATGATGATCTTTTCCGGGTCGTATCCGAAGCGCACGTGCTCGAAGTCCACGTCGCCGCGCACTTCGCCCAGGGCGGCAACGCCCGTTTCCCCTTCTTCCGCCTCTTCCAAAAAGTTGAACACGCGCTCTGAAGCCGCCACGGTGGACTGCAAGGTGTTGGCGATGCCTGACACCTGGGAGATGGGCTGATTGAACTGGCGCACATAACTGGCAAACGCCTGGATCTGTCCCACCATCATGCTGCCGCTTATCACAAAATAACCGCCCAGCACGCAGGTGAGCACAAAGCTGATGTTGCCCATCAACTTGTTGGCGGGCATCATGATGCCCGAATAGAACTGCGACTTCCACGCCGATTCGTAAAGTTTGACGTTGTAAACGGCAAACTCCTCTTTGGCGCGCTCTTCACCGGAGAAGAGCTTGATCACGTTTTGTCCGCCGAAAACCTCTTCTATCTGCCCATTGACGTGCCCCAGATATTCCTGCTGCCGCAAATAATACTTCTGCGACTTTTTCACCACCAAAAGCACGATGAGCAGCGATACGGGCACGATGACGAGCGCCACCAGCGTGAGTATCCAATTGATGCGGAACATCATCACCATCACGCCGATGAGCGTGGTGGCGGCGGTGAGCAGTTGGGAGAGCGATTGGTTGAGCGAAGTGGAGATCATGTCCACGTCGTTGGTGAGGTAACTCATCACCTCGCCGTGAGTGGTGCCGTCGAAATATTTGAGGGGCAGCTTGTCTATTTTGGCGTAAATGTCGCGGCGGAAGCGGTAAGAAACGCTCTGCGCCACCGTTGCCAAAATAAAGCCCTGCCCGTAAGAAAGCGCGCCCGACACGCACACCAAAATGAGCGTGAGCGTCAAGGTGTGCACCACCGCGTCCACGTCCACGCCCGGCTCTCCCTGCGTGAGCGAAGTGTGGTAGACCGCGTCCGAATATTCTGCAGGCAACTTGTCGAACGCCTCGGACATGCCCAGCTCCGCCATGTATTCTCCCAGCGTCTGTTTGGAATGCGCGCGCACCATCTGCCCGATGGTGATGTGCGCCATCTCTTCCAGCTCCTCCTGCGAGATCTCCGTTTGCTCTTGCGGCAGATCCTGCGGGTGTTGAGCCAGCCATTGCACAAGCGGCATATCCGGCGTTGTTTCCGCCGCCGACGCCATCTCTTCCGTGACCAGCGCGTCCGCCGTTTTTACGGTCTTGTATATCTGCGCGCGCAGCACGCCCGTCAGCAATTCGTCCGTTGCCTGTCCCATGATGTCGGGGACCAGCAGCGTTGCCACCACGCCGCCTATCGCCAGCACAAAGGCTATTATCACCGCCGCCAGGTTTTTGCGCATGTATTTCAAGGTCTTGACCAGCGTCTTTTTGAATTCCTTGGGCTTTTCCGCCGGCATGCCCGGTCCGTGAGCGCCGGGACCGCGGCGCGGCATGCGCTTCAAAGGAGGTCTTTTGACGTTTTCTTTCATCTCTTCAAGTCCTCCTCGCTCAGCTGTGACTCGGCTATCTGCCGATACACCGTGCAGCTTTGCAAAAGCTGTTTGTGCGTGCCTATGCCCGCTATCTTGCCCTCGTCCAAAACCACTATCCTGTCCGCGTTCATGATGGTGCCCACGCGCTGGGCGACGATGATCACCGTGGCATGTCCCATCTTTTCCGCCAGCGCCTTGCGCAGCGCCGCGTCCGTCTTAAAGTCCAGCGCGGAAAAAGAATCGTCAAACACATATATGGGCGCGTCCTTGACCAAAGCGCGCGCGATCGCCAGGCGCTGTTTTTGTCCGCCGGACACGTTGGCGCCGCCCTGCGCCACGGGATCTTCAAAGCCTTCTTCTCTCTCGGCGATGAACTCGCTTGCCTGCGCTATCTCCGCCGCGCGTTCCAGCTGCTCCCGCGTGGCTGCGCCGTCGCCCATTTTCAGATTGCTCTCTATCGTGCCGGAAAAGAGCACGTTTTTCTGCGGCACAAAGCCTATGTTACGCCTGAGATCTTCAATGTTGTATTCACGCACATCCTTGCCGTCTATGGTCACCCTGCCCTGCGTGACGTCCGTCAGGCGCGGTATCAGATTGATGATGGTGGACTTGCCGCTGCCCGTGGGACCGATGAGCGCCACCACCTCTCCCGGCGAAGCGGTAAAGGTGATATGCTCCACGGCGTTTTCACTGCCGCCGTAATTATAAGCCGCGTCCTCAAACGCCACGTCGCCCCTCAATCTGACGCCCTGCGGCTGTTCCGCACCGGCGGGATCGGTGATGCTCGGCACGGTTGAGAGCACCTCGGACACGCGGCGCATGGCTACCACCGCGCGCGGCAGCAAGATGAACACCATGCTTATCATCATAAAGGACATTATTATCTGAATGGCGTATTGCATGAACGCCATCATGTTTGCCACCTGCATATAGTCTTCCACAAACAGCGCCGCCACCCACACCGTTGCCACGCTTATGCCGTTCATCAAAATGGTTATGAGCGGCATGAGCAGCGCCATGACGCGGTTGACAAAGAGATTGGTCTTGGTCAGCGCGGCGTTGGCTTTTTCAAAGCGCTCTTCTTCATGCCCCTGCGTGTTGAAGGCGCGCACCACCATCATGCCGGAGAGTCCCTCACGCGCCACGCGGTTCACGTCGTCTACCTGCTTTTGTATTTTGGTGAATTTGGGCAGCACCACCGCCATGAGAATGATGATGGCGCACACCACCACGGCGAGCGCCACGCCCACCACAACGCCCAGCTGCGAAATGCCCGAGGAGGTGTTCACCGCCTTGATCACGCCGCCCACGCCCATGATGGGCGCATACATGACCATGCGCAAAAAGACGATGGAAAAGATCTGTATCTGCGTGATATCGTTGGTGGAGCGCGTGATCAGCGAGGACACGGAAAAGGAATTGTATTCTTTGGCGGAAAAGGAGAGCACCTTGTCAAAGATATCGTTGCGCAAGTCCTTAGACATGCCCGCACCCACCCTAGAAGCCAAAAAACTCACAATAATGGAAGAACAGCACGCCGCCAGGGATATTGCCAGCATAACGCCGCCTATTTTGAGCACCTGCGTGAGGTCGGACGACATGATGCCTTCGGAAATTATCGAGGACATATAAGAGGGCAATTCCAACTCGCACACCGCCTCGCAGGTGAGGAAGCCCAGCGCCAGCGCTATCCAAAGCAGATAATGCACATAATAACGCAAGACAACGGCTATCTCGCCCTTTTTCGCCCTTTTCGCCTTTTCCTTCATTATTTATCCAAGCGCGGAATAAAGTCCGTGTAGATCTTCTTCTCGTATTGCGGCAGAGGCTGCCCTTGCAGTCCTTTGAGCATGCGCGCGGCGTTGCGCGCCAGATCGCGCATGACCTGCAAGCCCTCCGCGTCGCGCCGCACCTGCTCCGGCGTTCTGCCGTGCGTGCTGTTCCAATAGGACGAAGGGATCACGGGCATGTTGGCAATGGTGAAATACTTGTTCAAGCGCTCGAAAGCCGCGCTGGCTCCGCCCCTGCGGCAGTTGACCACCGCAGCCGCCGGTTTGCCGGCAAAGCTCTTGGACGCGCTGTAAAAAAGCCTGTCCAAAAAGGCGCACAGCGCGCCGTTTGGACCGGCGTAATAGACGGGCGAACCCACGATAAAGGCGTCTGCGGCGCGCAATTTTTCCGCGCACTCGTTCACCTTGTCCTCGCCGAAAAAGCACCTGCCCGTTTTGGCGCAGCTGCCGCAGGCGACGCACCCTGCCACGGGCTTTGCGCCCATATGCATTATCTCGGACTCTATCCCCTCTTTCCGCAGCTGTTCCGCCACCTCGCAAAGCGCGGTGTAAACGCAGCCTTTCTCGTGCGGACTGCCGTTGAGCATCAAAACCTTCATGCCTTTATCTCCTTTTCACTTGCCGCCCGGCAACGCCTTCTTGCAATTTTATAACAATTATATCTATGCCACATACGGCTGTCAACCCCAAACGGTTAGTATGCAAACATTTTACGGAAATTTGACCTCTGCCGCAAATTTTCGCCTTATTCGGCAAATTTTGCCACCAAAGCGTCAAATTCCGTCACGCATTCGTCTTTGACAAAGCCCTTGTATTTGTTCAGCTCGATGATGTCGGCGCACTTTTTGCCCGTGACGTAATCGCGCATGATAACGTTGATGTGCGCCAGCGTTTCCTCATCGTCTTTGAGCGCCCTTATCCAAGCGGACATATTGGCGTCGTGCTTTGCCTCCTTGTCTTCCAAAATGCCGCCCGTGAGCTGCCCCTGCAAAATACATATGCCGCCCAGCTGCGCATACATGTCTATATACTCTTGCAGATATTCGCTCACATATTCCTCAGAGCCGGACTTGTTGTATTTGCCGATATAGGGCGAATGCAGCACGCTGCCCTCGCGCACCTGAGCGTCCGCGTCGCGCGTCATCACAAAGGGGTATTGCTCGGGCAGGTCTTCCGTGCCCAAGGTCACCAGCACCTTGCCGCGCACGTCACCCAGCGTGAGCGAATTTATATAGTCCGCGTCGCTCACCCCTGCGGGCGCGCAGAGTATGCGTTCCGCGCCCAGCTTTTCTTCAAGCATGCCGAAGATGGTGTTGTAAAAAGACTCTTCCGCCGGATCGCAATGCTGATGATCGAGTATTAAAAATTCGGACGGATTCGCGCTCAAAAACTCTTCCACGTCCGCCAAAAAATCTTCATATCTGTTATCCGAGCTGAACATGTGATAAAACACTATCTCCCCGTTGCCTTTCAGCCTGGGGCGCACGTCAAAGTAACGGGTGCCCACGGCAAGCTGCGCGGCAAAATCCTTGTTCTGCGTTTCGCAGACGGAAACCATGCCCACCGTGCCGGAATCGTGCGAACCGGGGATGACCATCTGCGTGATCGGCGTATCGTCCCTGATGGTCTTCATCCAATAAGACAACTCTTCCGCCGCGGGAGATTCCTGCGTTTTGCCGCAGGCGGTGAACGCGCACGCGAGCGCGACAACTATCATTACGATCGCTGCTGTAATTGTCGGCTTTTTCTTCATAACTCTTCCTCTGGCGCCTGTTTGTCCGAGGCGGCGCCTTTTTGCTTTTATATTTCCATTATAACATATTTTTTCCCTTTTGGAAGATATAAATTCGCGCCGCGCCCGCCGCCCGTGCGCGCAAAAAAAATCCGGGAAGCCTTGCCTCCCGGACGTTTGCGTTGATGTTGATTTGTTATCTCTTGCTGAATTGAGGCGCCTTGCGAGCCTTGTGCAAGCCGTATTTTTTACGCTCCTTGGCGCGGGGATCGCGGGTGAGGAAGCCGGCGCTCTTCAAAGCGGGCTTCAAGCTCTCGTCCGCAACCACCAGGGCGCGGGAAATGCCGTGACGGATAGCGCCTGCCTGTCCGGTATAGCCGCCGCCGCTGACATTGACGATAACGTCGAACTTGCCGGCGGTGCCGGTAAGCTCCAAAGGCTGATTGACAACGTATTTGAGGATATCCTGAGGGAAGTATTCTTCCAGCGTCCTCTTATTGATGGTGATGCTGCCGCTGCCGTCGGGAATGAGTCTGACGCGCGCGATAGCCTTCTTCCTGCGGCCGGTGCCGAGGTATTGGATCTTCTTCTTGGTCTTTTTGGTAGCCATGGTCAATTCTCCTTCTTGTTAGCGTCGATGACGAGCGCTTCGGGCTTTTGAGCGGTGTGGGGATGTTCCGCACCGGCAAAAACGCGCAGCCTCTTGAGCTGATTCCTGCCCATGGAATTTTTGGGCAGCATGCCTTTTACCGCAAGAAGAACTGC
>CALWHE010000006.1 GCA_944380295.1 uncultured Christensenellaceae bacterium | reverse complement strand
GGCGGAAGCCGCACGCAAGCGGATGTATAAGTCCTAAAAAAATATCGCTCCGAAGGGGCGATTTTTTTTAGGACGCGGGGCTTTTTTGCGAAGCGGAGCGGAGCAAAAAGCTCCTATACAGCCGCAAGAAGAAGGCGGAAGCCGCACGTAAGCGGATGTATAAGTCTTAAGCGAAAAACA
The DNA here is from genome assembly GCA_944380295.1 of uncultured Christensenellaceae bacterium. GTDB lineage: Bacteria > Bacillota > Clostridia > Christensenellales > UBA3700 > Alloclostridium. The sequence goes on along the minus strand of CALWHE010000006.1, from coordinate 92,375 downwards.
AAAGGGAAAGGGCGGATATGGTTTTATGCCATATCTGCCCTTTTGTTTTTCGCTTCCTGAGGGGACACCCCGCCATTGAAGATAGGCGCCGAGTGAAAGTGCCGTGCGACAAAGCATTTTAATGTTCTAACGACATCAGCGCACAGCACTTTGCGCCTACGTGTGAGGGGCAAACCCGACACGCTCCGCTACGGTTTTCCCCTCGTTTTGCGGCAAGATATAAGAAAGCGCGCAAGCGTTAGCCGCAAAACTTCACCCCTTTCCGCCGCCGCGGGAGCGGCGCGCAAGGCAGTCGCCTTGCCCAAGGTGTGCTCACCGAAAAACGCGGTTTTCGGTGGCAAGATATTACCTCTTTCATGGATAGATATAACACTGGTGATATGAGGGTAACATATCGCCGTTTTATTTTTTTGAGGCGTAGTTTCCCCTCTTTTTGCGGAACGGAATAACGCTGTTGTGCGGAGAGATATGTATATTGCAGAATACGCTCTTGCAGGGGAATAAGACAGCGTGGTCACCACGCCACTCTTTCCGCCCTCATTCGCTCCGCTCATTCGGAAAATGCGCACGGCGCATTTTAGAGGTGCGCTCACCGAAAAGCGCGGTTTTTGGTGGCGGGAAATCACACTTTCAATTGGGGTGCAACGTCACGCTGCCGCCCCGCGCTCCGGGTGCAGCGTCACGCTGCCCGCGCTTTATTGCACTTTGCCGTGTAAGCATTGCGAAGAGATTAGCCGAAAAAACAAACAAGTTACTTCAAGGCTTGATTAGGGGTGGAGCGCCCCGCGCTCCCAGCCGCCACGCACGACGAGCGCGGAGCTGTATCGTCGTGCATTTCACGTGCCCTCTCGTCGCTCTGCGGTTTGAGGGCACATTTCACGTTTTTGCCTTGTGAGGCAAAAACATTTCACTTTTCGGCAGAGGAAGCGCGGCGCTTGCGCAACCGCTATATCTGCCGAAAAATTTCACGTCCGTAGCCGCCGAACATCTTTGTCGCTTTATGCTCTTGTTCGGCGGTGAAGGACATAAATCAGGCTATTTTTCTGAAAGTATAGATCTTGGAGCCGTAAGTCAAAACCATTATCTGATATTCGCCGGCGCCGTTTTCATAGATGTAGCATTCCGCTTGAGCTTGTCCGCCGTCTTCAAAAGTCACGGTGAGGAAGAGTTTGCCGTCTTCTTGGCGTTTGGTGTAATCGGCATAGGCGGCGGAGCCGTTTTCACGCAGGATAAAATCCGCGTCCGTCACCTCGCAGGAGGCGTTCATTTTGGGTTCGGAGCCGCCCTGAAAATTTACTCCGTAAGCGAGGATATTGCCTTCTTCGTCCTTGCAATTTATCAGATCCCATTGTCCGCCGGCAGCCACTTTCACGCCGCAGGCGACCAAAACGCCGAGCGCGCCCGCGGTGAATAACAATATGAAAAGCAATAAAGCCGCCGCTTTTTTCATCCTGACCTCCGTGAATTATTATAAGCGCGGCAAAGATGAAAATCAATACGGGTTTTTGTAAAACCTCCATATTTTACAAGCAATTTACCCGCAAGCGGCATGTCTGCGGCGTTATTGTCCGGCTCAGTGCTGGCACTGCGCGCGAACTTCCCCGCGCGCTTTTGAGCGCAAGGGATCGAAACGCGCCGCAAGTGCGCTGTGGCGGCGGTTTTTTTGTGCGGCTGAGCCGTTATGCGCAGATCTTTGCCGTTGCGCGCGTTATTGCAAGGCTTTTATTATCCGCTCTTTGACGCTTGAACACTTTTTCTTGCTCTTGGACGATTGTATGGCGAGCGCCGCCATCAGTCCCGCGCTCATACCCAATAAAAAACTCTTCATATGTTCCTCCCGCGCGGAAAACGCCTTTGGCGGCGTTATTCCGCCTTTTGTTATTACGATGTGCAAAAGGCGCGCTTTTATGCCGCGCGCTTTTAAGGCGAGCCGAGCCGGAACGCGGCGGCGGCGTGAACAAAATTCGCCCGCGGCGCATAAAATTTCATTGTATCTTTTCGGCGATGGTGCTACAATATGATTATGGACAGAGAAAAATTATCCGAGGCGCTGGCAAGGCGCGGCTTTAAGCCTTATTTTTTTGATAACGCGGCGCAGGCGGCGGAGTTTGTGCTCAAACTCATTCCAAACGGCGCGAGCGTGGGTTCGGGCGGCAGCGTGAGCGTTGCGCAAACGGGACTTTTGCCTGAGCTTGCCAAAACGCGCGCCGTTTACGCCCACTCCGTTGTGCCGGAGGAAAAGCGCGGCGCAGTGTATCAGGCGGCGGCGCAAGCGGAATGGTATATCACTTCCGCCAACGCCGTGACCGAGGACGGCGAGCTGGTCAACATAGACGGCGCCGCCAACCGCGTGGGCGCCCTGTGCTTCGGAGTGCCCAATATCGTTTACATCGTGGGCGTAAACAAACTGACGCCAAACCTGCCTGCCGCGATCGAGCGCGCGCGCAACGTTGCCGCGCCGCTCAACGCCAAGAGATTGAATAAAAAAACTCCCTGCGCCGTCACGGGCAAGTGCGCTTATTGCAACAGCCCGGATTGCATCTGCAACGTGACCACCATCATGCACCACCCCACAAAATATCAAAAAGCGGTGTATGTGCTTGTGGTGGAGGAGAATTTGGGATACTGAGGTGAAGTATGAAAGATATGCAATGGCTCAAAGAAACCGTGTTTTGTCACCGCGGACTGCACAATAACCGCGATATTCCGGAAAATTCCCGCGCGGCTTTTCTGCGCGCCGCCGAAGAGGGAATGGGCAGCGAACTCGACGTGTATCTCACCCGCGACGGGCAGCTGATCGTGCATCACGACGCCACTTTGAAGCGCATGTGCGGCAAGCGCGTTTATCCTTATAACATAGACACTTCGCATTTGGAAAATTATCCGCTTTTGGGCACGCGGCAGACGATACCGCTCTTCAAAGACGTGCTGGCGGATCTGGGGGAGAGGGGCAGACTGATCGTGGAGATAAAGACCACCTCGCGCGTGGACTCCACCTGCCGCGCCGTTTATGAGGCGCTCAAAGATTACCCCGGCAAGTGGTGCATAGAATCTTTTAATTGGCACATCACCGACTGGTGGGTAAAGCACCACCCGGAAGTGGTGATAGGTCAGCTTTACGACGTTTATTCCTTCCAGTTTATGCCGGTCAAGCTGCGCAGACAATACGAAAAGATGGACTTTTTGGCTATCCCCGTGCGCAAGCCGCGTGAAGAATATTTCGGCGCTATCAAAAAAGAGCGCCCGGAAAAGATGATAATAATGTGGACGGTGCGCACGCCGGAGAATTTTCAAACGGCGCAGCGCGTTGCGGACAACATCATCTTTGAGTGCAACGATAAAAAGGCGGACAACATCACCTTGGAAAAGGCAAAGAGTTTTTTGCGCCGCGGCTGAAATGAGCGGAGAGAAAAAGGCTTATTTATAACGGATATGCCCGCGCCCCGACGCGGGCATTTTTTTGCGCAACGATCTGGCGGCACTGCTTGTTTTGTGCACTTACAGGATATTATAAGCACACAAGGCATGTTTTTGCATGAAAAGGGAGGCGTGAACGCGCAAAACGGCATATGTGTTTTTTGTGCACTCAAACGTATTTTGACTTAAACGGCGGCGGAAGGGAGCATTTTGCGCGGGCGTGCTCAAAATATTTGCCAAGGCGCGCGATTTTTTATATAATATAGCAAGGAGCAAGTTATGCCGAAAGATCAGAGCAACATCAGAAATTTTTGCATCGTGGCGCATATCGACCACGGCAAGTCCACGCTGGCAGACAGGATCATGGACGTCACCGGCGCCGTTTCCGCGCGCGAGGCAAAGCAGCAGCTGCTCGACAGCATGGATATAGAGCGCGAAAGGGGCATAACCATCAAGCTCACGCCCGTGAGAATGAAGTATATCTATGAGGGCAAAGAGTATGTCCTGAACCTCATCGACACGCCCGGGCATGTGGACTTTACTTATGAAGTTTCCCGTTCGCTCAAAGCCTGCGAGGGCGCCATCCTCATTGTGGACGCTTCCCAGGGCGTGGAGGCGCAGACTTTGACCAACGTCTATCTGGCGCTGGACAACGACTTGGAGATACTTCCCGTCATCAACAAGATAGACCTGCCTTCCGCGCGTCCGGATGAGGTGAAGGCGGAGATAGAGGACGTGATAGGGCTGCCCGCGGACGACGCGCCGCTCATCTCGGCAAAAGAGGGCATAGGCATAGAGCAGGTGCTGGAACAGGTGATCACGTTGCTGCCTCCGCCCAAAGGTGACTTCGACGCGCCGCTCAAAGCGCTTATCTTCGATTCTTTTTACGATAGTTATAAAGGCGCCATCTCCATCATCAGAGTGTTCGACGGCGCTGTTAGGGCGGGTGACAAGATAAAAATGATGTCCACCGGCGCCACTTTCGACGTGACGGAAGTGGGCTTTTTCACTCCCTCTTCCACGCCGTGCGAGAGTTTGAGCGCGGGCGAAGTGGGCTATCTCTGCGCCAGCATTAAAAACGTGTCCGACACCAAGGTGGGAGATACGATAACTTCCGCCACGCGCCCCACGGCGCAGCCGCTCCCCGGCTTCAAAGAGGCGGAGCCGATGGTGTTTTCCGGCATTTATCCCGCCGACGGCGCGCATTACGACGACCTCAAAGAGGCGCTGGAAAAGCTCAAACTCAACGACGCGGCGCTCTTTTACGAGCCGGAAGTTTCTGCGGCGCTGGGCTTTGGTTTCCGCTGCGGCTTTTTGGGGCTTTTGCACATGGAGATAATAGAGGAGCGCTTGGAGAGGGAGTTCGACCTCGACCTCATCACCACGGCGCCGAGCGTTTCTTACCGCGTGGTGACCACTAAGGGCGAAACGCTGGAAGTGTCCAACCCCACGGCGCTGCCGCCCATGGGCGAGATAGACCACCTGGAAGAGCCGATGGTCAAAGCCTCCGTGTATACGCCGCCCGAATATGTGGGCACCATCATGGAGCTGTGCCAGGACAAGCGCGGCACCTTTGTGAACATGACTTATATAGAGCCTACGCGCGTTTTGCTGGAATACGACATGCCGCTGGGCGAGATAATATACGACTTTTTCGACAGCCTCAAATCGCGCAGCAAAGGTTATGCCAGCCTGGATTATGAGATGAACGGCTATAAGCGCAGCGACCTGGTCAAGATGGACATTCTGCTCAACGGCGAGGTGTGCGACGCGCTCAGCCTGATAATCCACCGCGAAAAGGCGTATGCGCGCGGCAGGGCGATCGCGGAAAAGCTCAAAGACGTGATCCCGCGCCAGCAGTTCGAGATCCCCATCCAGGCGGCGATAGGCGGCAAAGTGATCGCGCGCGAAACGGTCAAGGCGGTGCGCAAAGACGTGCTTGCCAAGTGTTACGGCGGCGACATCACGCGCAAGAAAAAGCTGCTGGAAAAGCAAAAAGAGGGCAAAAAACGCATGCGCCAGATAGGCTCCGTGGAGGTGCCCAGCGAGGCGTTCATGACCATTTTGAAGTTTGACAATAAATGAGCTTCGGACTTTATATCCACATTCCCTTTTGCAAAAGCGTGTGCGCTTATTGCGATTTTTTCCGTGGCGTTTACGACAGCCACCGTGCGCAAAGATATGTGGGCGCACTGATAAACAATGCAAAAAAAGCCGCCGCCGAGCTGCGCCCGCAGCAGGCGGCGGACAGCGTTTATATCGGTGGCGGCACGCCCACCGTGTTGGCGGAAGGTATGTTGGCAGCCGCCCTAGAAGGCATAAAAAAGCACATCAAATTTGCCGAAGGCGCGGAATTCACCTGTGAGGGCAATCCGGAATCCTTCACGGAGAAAAAGGCGGAAGAATTAAAAAGGCTGGGCGTGAACAGGGTGAGTTTGGGCGTGCAGTCCTTGAACGGCGCCACCCTGCGCGCGCTGGGCAGGGCGCACACGGCGCGGCAGGCGGTGGCGGCGGTGGAGCTGGCGGCGCGCCGCGGCTTTCGCGTGAGCGCGGACATGATGCTTGGCGTGCCCTTCCAGACGGAGGCGGACGTTAAGGCGTTCGTGCGCGCCATGCGGGAGGCGGGCGCGGAACATCTTTCCGCCTATATGCTCACCGTGCATGAGGGCACGCCGCTGTTCGAGGCGGTGCGGCGGGGCGAGTTCTGTCCGAGCGAGGATGAGAGCGCGGATCTTTACGAGGCGTTCTTCCGTGCCGCCGCCGAGTGCGGATATGCGCGTTATGAGATAAGCAACGCGGCTTTTCCGGGCGCGGAATGCCGGCATAACCTCAAATATTGGCGGGCGGAAGAGTATCTGGGCTTGGGCGCGGGCGCTTTTTCCATGCTGGGCGGGCGCAGATACCACATCAAAGAGGATCTGGACGCCTATCTTGCCGGCAGTTGCGAAGAGGTGACTGACGAGGTGATGAGCGCAAAAGAGCTGGCTCTGGAACAGACGGTTTTCGGCTTGCGCACCCGCTTCGGCGCGCCTGCGGAGGCGCTGGCGGCGGCAGGGATAGACGCGGCAGAACTGCTGTCGCGCGCGGGGCGGTATTTCACGTTCGACGGCGGCGCCCTGCGCTTGAAAGAAGAATTTTGGCTGGTTTCCGACGGCATAATAACAAAATATATATTGTAACGATTTGGGGCGGCGGACACGGATCTCCGCGCGCGGCATATTCACGCCTTTTTCACTTATATTAACGCGACGCGGACGGCATATTCCTTTATTCCCTTGCGCCGATGTGGAATAATGGACGGGAAAGATAAACCATAGGGAGGAATATGCGCCATGAAAAACGATTACGCGGACTTTTTGAAAATTCTGATGGGCATGCGCCGCTTGAAAATGCAGCTGAAAAAGCATATCGCCGGCATGGATCTCAACGCCGACCGCGAATATGTGGCTATCTGCCACAAGTTTTACGACGAGTTGAATTCCGCGATCACCGGCTGCAACGTGAGATTTAAGGAATTCTGCCGCAGCCTCTGCCGGAAAAAGGAGCGCGAACGCACCTTCAACATCATGCTCGAATGCTTTTACGGCAAAACACCCGCGCCGCAAATTTGCTTCAAAAAAGACGAGGAATAACTTGCAATGCGTAAATCTTACGACGATTTGCCGAGAAAAATTTTTCCGCAGGTGGTATGATCGAAGCATGATGAAAGAAAAACGGGCGGAAAAGAGCCGTGACGGCAACGGACAAAGCGCAAAAGAGCGCGGGCGCGTAAATGAAAAAGGCGCTGCCCTCCGCACGAAGAAGGGCGGCAGGAAGCAGCCGCGTTGAAAACACGGGCGGCGCTTGCCGATAGATATATATAAATCTAATGTTCCTTTTATTTTGAATATACCCCTTGACAGCAAGACGGATAAGATGTATACTTAAATTAACGCTATATTAACACATATAAAAATAAGCGTTTAGAAAATGATTGGGTGGGATAAAGATGATAACGGCGGAAGAAATTTTATCTAGTTTTCATGACTTTTAACTATCCCGATCGCAAAACACAGGAAAAAACTTTTGCACAGGAGGCAAATATGAGCAACGAAAAAGAAAAACTGCAGCCGGGCAATGCCTATCGGTATGTGGAGCCGGTCGAGCCGAGGGCGATTGTGACGAGCCATCGTCAACGCGCCAAAGAGGCAAAGCGCAAAATGTGGGAGATCCCCGGCTTGAACGAAAGCGACATCTTGTCGTTTCGGCAGAAGCGCGCGCGTAAAAATGCGGTGATCAAGTTTATCCTTGTGGGACAAGTCAAAATGCTGCTCGCGGAAAAAGCGAAGTATTTCGAGGCGCAGGCAGAAGCTGCCGGCAACAAGGTCATTGAACGCACGTTTAGCAAGAACTTGCAGCTGTGCGAGGAGGCGATAGCGGCGGTGGATAATATCGAAGGGTGTAAAAATGATCAAATATTGATAAATCAAGACACCCAAACGACCATATTAAACAGCATTTTGTCCGGTCAGCAAGACAACGCTTTGCAATATGTGGCAATGTCCGAAAAATTGGACAACCTCACCGAACTTGTCAGCGCCCTTGGCACCAAAACGAACGAGCTAAGCTTTGCCGAAAATGCGAACAAGTTATTGGAAAACTTTGCCACATCGCAAGAAGCAGCATTTGCCAAAGTTACTAAAAAAGAAGACTTGAAACACGTCGACACCGGCATCGATTCGATAATAAATATGCTGAGCGATAACAGCATAACATGATATTGCATATACAGGTAATAAGGCAAGTCCTCACTCAGACGATTCATGGGCGATACAAAAGAACTTGGATAAAATATTGAAATGAAAGAAAAGGGGATCAATAGCTCCCCGTTTACCCTCGCAAGCTTCAAGTGTAAAGGTTTTGCACAAGATTGTTGTGATGACATCTCGGCATTGGCAAAATGTGACGGATGCACAAGGAGCGGCAAATGTGTGCAGAACAATGGAGATAAAAAGCTCGATATTTGTTCAACGATTACAGAAATTTGCTCTTACCAAAAAGACAGCAACATTAATTCGAGTTTTGCATACATCATACGTAAAGTGATACCGAGGGCGATACACGAACAAGCTCTGCAATCGGTCGTATTGCTTGGCGGCGGCAGCCATATGATCTTTATTCAAGAAGCTTTGCAACAAGCGTTTAGTGATTTGGGCTATAATAACATACAGTATTGGACAATCACTCCCACAAACGGCAACGGCTATGAAGTTGTATATAAAAAACAGGAAGACAAAAGCGCAAACGAAAAAAATATCACCACCGCAAATTTCTTGGCATATGCGGCGGCGTTGTATGGTAATATATCATCATCAATAGCGACTTGTTCATTAGATGCGAAATTGATCCCTACAGGATATTTACTGTCTGCAACTACTTCTTTTCCATATGTTTTAGCAGGCAAGCATCCTGAAACTAAAAAAACAATTTATTATACATTGCCGGATAATTTTTCTAATGGTGATATATATTATTTATATCCGATGCTTTGGAATCTCGAGTATAAAGCCGATTTTTCGAAAGGTGTGCTTTGCACAGTTAAACGCAATTCTGATGAAATCATGCACGAAAAAATAACAATTAAAGGGATATCCCTTGACGCTACGCAACAGGACGACGATGATATCGATAAAGAGGTCGCTTTCGTGGGGCCCAAGCAGATAGAGCCGGGTTTTTATGCGGTAGGGGTCAGATATATCGGCACGATGGAGGAAGCGAGCGATGCCAATAGATTGCAATTGTATTTGTATAAATCGCAAGGCGAAATTGACGGAAAGCCTTGCGATCCAAAAAGTGACGCTATGCCGTATATTGCCGAAGTGGACAAGAGCGAGTTGAGCGCCAGTTACAAAGCGGACTTGAAATTCTATGATTTTTGCAAGGCGGCAATAAAATGTGAAAAAAGTCCGACATAAGCAAAAGCTGTTCAAAGGTAACAAAGCAATTTCACCCCGCCGCTGGTCGGCGGGGTTTTGCGTGTGCCGGCGGGTTTGGCAGGAGCGGCAAAAATTGTTTGTTAGGGCGGGCGTCAAAGCCCTGCAGCGGCGGTGAAGGCGGGAGAGATGTCGAAAAGGGCGTTGTGGGCGTGGTCGCAATAGGTCATCAAGCGGCAGGCGCCCCCGGCGCGGACAACGCACAGCATGATGTGGGAATAGCTCTTGCAGGCGCGGGTGATGTCTATGCGCTCGATAACGTCTTTGCCGCCGTTTTGGCAAAAGAGGGTGAGGACGTTATTGCCCACGCCGTCTATGCAAAAGCGCTGAAAGCCGCAAACGTCGTAAATGTTTTCCGGGACGGCGTTCACCACGGGCAGCAAAAAGCGTTTTTCTTCGCCGGAGTATGCGCGCGTGATGATGCCGATGTTCATAAACTCCGCTCTCATGGGTCAAGTATAGCGCGGCAAGGCGGGAGAAAAAGGGGAGAATGCCGCGTTTGCGCGGGGATGGGCGCGGAAAATGTCGCTTGCGCGGCGGCGGGGCGGGCGGTTTGCGCGCTTGAAAAAGTTTTGCGTTTGTGCTAGAATAGTTTTAATGGCAAGACCTTACGGCGAGAGCATAGTTTTCAATATCCTTATGAAAGTGCTTTACGTCGCCTATTTGGCGATGTATATGGCTTATGCCGTCACCAACTATATAAACGGAACTGGCAACGACATAGTCAACTTTTTGGTGCTTTTGTTCATCTCCGCCTCCGCCGTGGTCTTTATCATCGCCAACGTGCTGGACTGGGCGACGAAAAACGCCGACGCGCGCTCCAAGATAAAGGTGCGTTTGCACACCTTGCGCAACATTTTCAAGCTGATCAAGGTGGTGGTTTCTTTGATGGTTTTTGCGCAGACCATCACGGACGACAGCTGGAACGCCTTTACCATCATCATGTTGATAATTTCTTTGCCCACCAGTTTTTTGTGGCTGTTCGGAGAATATGTGTATGTGGCGGTGATGAGCATTTTTCGCCGCGGACCGCGCCGCAAGAAGAACGCGGAAGACACGGACGAGGAATATGAGGAGCCTGCCCGCCGCGTCACGCCCGTGCACGATACCATAGAGCGCGTGAAGCAATTTGCCGAATCCGAACTCATCGTGACACGCCCGCACGAGGTGGATTACGACTCCGACGAAGAAGAGGATGTGGAAGACAAATATTTGGGCTATGAGGAGGACGACGATTATTCTTATCCCGCAGCCCAAGCCGAACGGGCGCAAAGGGCGGAGCAGGGCGCGGCGCGCATGCCCCAAGCCGGACTTGGCGCGGAGAGCAAGGCGGCAGGACGGCAGCCCGAACAGGGACAGCCGCTTTCAACGGGGCGGGAAGAGGGCGCTGCACCCGCGCCGCACGCCGCGCAAGAGACGGAGCTGCCGGAAGAGATCTTTTGCATAAGCGAATACGACCTCGGCGACATTTTGAACGAAGGGGAAGCGCAGCCGCCCCGGCAAGAACTGCCCGCCGCACAGGAACCAAGGGAAACGGAATTGACCGTGGAAGAAGTTTTCCCGGAAATAAACGCAGAGCAAGCGGAGCAGCCGCAAGAGATTTTACCCCAAGAACCGGAACAGCCGGAGAGCGCTGAAACGCCGCAAGAGCCGAAACAGCCGCAAGAGAGTGCGGAAGCGCCGCAAGAGGTTTTGCCCCAAGAGCCGGAGCAGACGGAGAGCGCGGAAGCGCCGCAGGAAGTTTTACCCCAAGAACCGGAGCAGCCGCAAGAGAGCGCGGAAGAGCCGCAGGAAGTTTTACCCCAAGAACCGGAACAGCCGCAAGAGAACGCGGAAGCGCCGCAAGAAGTTTTGACAGAAGAAACAGAACAGCCGCAAGATGTTTTGTCGCAAGAGCCGGAGCAGGCGCAAGAGAGTGCGGAAGCGCCGCAAGAGGTTTTACCCCAAGAACCGGAACAGCCGGAAGAGAGCGCGGAAGCGCCGCAAGAAGTTTTGTCAGAAGAAGCGGAAGCGTCGCAAGAGAACGCGGAAGCGCCGCAAGATATCATAAGCGAAGAAACCGGGCGGGAGAGCGCGCCCGAATGCTCCGCCGCAAGCGGGGAAAACCGGGCAGAGGGAGAGGGCGCAGCGGGACAATAGCGCCCGGCGCGGATAAAGCGCGTATTTTATTGCCATTGCCCGGCGGGCGTGCTATAATGGTAACATCAACATAAGGCAGGTGAATTATGAAAGTTACGGAGATCTCCGCCGAGGAGCGGGAAAAAAGCGTATCTTACATACAAGACGAGATCAAAAACGTCATTGTGGAATTCGGTGACCGCGACCCCGGCAGCGAGGGCGAAAACAAGGCGCTCGATTATATGGCGGGGCAGCTGGGCGAAATGTGCGACCGCGTGGACCGCGACACCTTCAAAGTGGCGCCGCACGCCTTTTTCGGCTGGACGTATTTTGTGGCGGTGTTCATGACCTTGGCGGTGCCGATATTTTTCCTTTCGCCCGTGATGGTTTTTGTGTGCATCCTCTTTTCCCTGGTGCCGATGATCTTCCAATTCGTGCTTTACGCGCCCTTCCTCGATCCGCTCTTCGATCAGCGCGATTCGGGCAACGTGATGGGCACTTACGCCTGTTCGGGAGAGCTGAAACGCCGCATCGTGATCAACGGACATTCCGACGCCGTTTATGAATGGCATTGGCACTATGTGGGCGGTTATAAAATGTTCCTCTCTTCCATAATTTTGGTGATAATCGGCGTGGTCTATATGTTTGCCATCGCCTTGGCGGCGTGCATTCTCAGCGGTCCGTTCGGCGTGCCGGACGCTCCCGTGCTGTGGGCGGGCGTTGCCGGCGTGGCGTTCATACCTTTCTTCCTCGCCTTTTGGCGCTTTGCCGATACGCGCCAAGTGGTGCCCGGCGCCAACGATAACCTCACCGCTTGCTATATGGCGATAGCCGCCGTAAAAGCGCTCAAAGACAACGGCATCCGCCTGGAAAATACGGAAGTCGTCGCCCTCATCACCGGCTCGGAAGAGGCGGGTCTGCGCGGCGCCACCGCCTTTGTCAAACAGCACCCCGATTATGCGCGCGAAGAAAACGTGGAAACCGTTTTCCTCACCTATGAAACGCTACGCGAATTGGAATATCTGGGCATTTACGACCGCGACCTCAACGGCACGGTGAAAAACGACAGGGCGGCTTGCGACCTCTACCAAAAATGCGCGGCGCGCCACGGCATGAACTTGAAATTCGGCTCCGTTTTTGCCGGCGCCACGGACGCGGCGGCGTTCTCCAAGGGCGGTTATCGCGCCACATCCGTTGCCGCCATGAATCCGGAAGTGGAAAAATATTACCACACCCGTTTGGACAATTACGACAACCTCAGCCCCGAATGTTTGGCAAAAGTGTTTGATATAACATTGGAGTTTATTGAGGAGTTTGATAAACACGGATTTGAAATAAGCGAAAAAGAATAAGCGAAAGAGAAAAAGGATAAGGCTTTTCCCGTTACAAACGGGAACTGCCTTTTCCTCTTTCGCTTCCCTAGGGGACACCCCGCCATTCAAAAATAAAACGGACAGACGGAGATATAGGCGCAATATATCGTCGTTTTATTTTTTTGAGGCGTAGTTTCCCCTCTTTTTGCGGGCGGCGTAATCTCGTATCGCGCTTGGTCGTGCCGCAAAAATTCACTCTTTCCGCCCTCATTCGCTCCACAAGTTCCGCTCATTCGGAAAATGCGCACGGCGCATTTTAGAGGTGCGCTCGCCCAAAAGCGCGGTTTTGGACGGCGGGATATTTGATAAGCGAAAGAGAAAAAGGATAAGGCGGGTCCCGTTTTCATCCGATCTGCCTTTTCCTCTTTCGCTTCCCTAGGGGACACCCCGCCATTGAAGATAGGCGCCGAGTGAAAGTGGCGTGCGATAAAACATTTTGATGTTCTAACAATATCAACGCACAGCACTTTGCGCCTACGTGTGAGGGGGCAAACCCGACACGCTCCGCTGCGGTTTTCCCCTCGTTTTGCGGCGAGATATACAAATGCGCGCAAGCGTTAGCCGCAAAACTTCACCCTTTTCCGCCGCCGCGGGAGCGGCGCGCAAGGCAGTCGCCTTGCCCAAGGTGCGCTCGTCCAAAAGTGCGATTTTGGACGGCGGGATATTACACTTACCAGGGAACAGCGTCACGCTGCTCGCGCTTTATTACACTTTGCCGTGTAAGTATTGCGAAGAGATTAGCCGGAAAGACGAACAAGTCACTTCAAGGCTTGATCAGGGGTGGAGCGCCCCGCGCTCCCAGCCGCCACGCACGACGAGCGCGGAGCTGTATCGTCGTGCATTTCACGTGCCCTCTCGTCGCTTGCGGTTTGAGGGCACATTTCACGTTTTTGCCAAGGTGTTGGCAAAAACATTTCACTTTTGCGCAGCAGTATACGTTCGCTTACCGCTCACTTATATCTGCGCAAAAATTTCACGTCCGGAGCAAGGGCGCATACTTTCGCTTATCGTCCATTGCGCCCTTGCGCAGGACATAAATGGGTGCGCGGGAGAGTGATGGATTTGCGTGTGATTTTGGACAAAGGTGCCGCAGGCAATACTTGCGGTATTGTCAAGGCGCATTTGTTCAAAATCGCGCGTAAAGACGCACTCTCATGCGTGCCCGCACAGCTCCCGCCCGGCAGAACAAAAAAATACTTGTCAAGCGCGCGCAAATGTGCGATAATAAATCAGCGGAGGAAGTATGAAAAAGGGGCTTGTTTGCATTTGCCTGGTGCTGGTGTGCGTGTGCGCGTTGTGCGCCTGCACTCCGGACGCGGGAGAGCTGCGCGAAGCGTATAAGGGCGCGGGCTATGATTTTCAGCCTTTCGAGCCGCAGACGGCGGGCGCGGAAGACTATGAACTCATAGACAGCTTTTCTGCGGTGAAAGGCGCGAACGGCGAATTGGCGATAGCCTACGTTCTGCGTTTTGCCACCTTGGGCGAGGCGCGCGATTTTGAGAAAGACCACGCCGCCGACGCGGACAAAGCGGGTTTAACGCGCATCGGCAAAATAATCGTCTACGGCAGCGAGCAAGCCGTGCGGATCGCAACGGGCGAATAAGTCAAATCGGCCTTGCAGACAAATACGCGCCGCGCGCAACGCAAAAGACAATAGAGGGGAAAGATATAAAGAATACAAATACCGGAGCGGGCGAAGAAAAGCGCCGGCTCCGGTATAGAGCAAGATTTCGGCGGCTTGAAAGAGATAAGACGTTCGGAAGAAAGCCGAAGCACAGGGCAAACAATTTTGTGCAAGTAAAGGTTTTAAGAGGACGTTTTATGGAGAAAAAACGCAAAACTTCTTCCCGCCGGGAAGATGAACTTGCGCGCACCGAAAAGACGGAGAGCGCGCAGGAGAGGGAGCAGACAAGGCAAGGTTTGATCGAAAAAACCGAGGCAAAGACAGAGCAGACCGCCGAAACGGCGCAAGTGCAAACCGCGGATACGGGCGCAAACACGGACGAAGCGGCACAGGCGGAAAACGCGGATATAAGTGCAAACACGGACGAAGCGGCACAGGCGGAAAGCGCGGATACAAGCGCAACCACGGACGAGGCGGCACAGGCGGAAAGCGCGGATATAAGCGCGCAGAAAGAAGAGTCGCAGCAACCGGAAAACGCGGACATAAGCGCAAACACGGACGAAGCGGCACAGGCGGAAAACGCGGATATAAGCGCGCAAGCCGCGCCGCGGGACTTCAAACAAAAGGCGGCGGCTTTTTGGCAAAGCAAGGGCAAGCCTGCTTTGAAGGGACTGCCCAAGCGCTGGTTCATCGACGCATTCACGGGCATGGCGCAGGGACTGTTCGTCACGCTGATAGCGGGCACGATAGTCAAAACGCTGGGCAGTTTGATAGGCGACAACGCCTTTGGCAATTTCCTCACGCTTTTGGGCAACATTGCGTCCGTGATGATGGGCGCGGGCATAGGCGCGGGCATGGGCAGCAAGCTCAAAGCACCGGGGCTGGTGGTGTTTTCCGCCATCGTGGCCGGCTTTGTGGGCGCGTGGTCGGATGTGTTCATCACCTGCACGGCGGACGGCGCGCAGGCGGTGATGTCCGCCATCGGGCAAAAGGTGGCGGCGGGTTCGCCTGGCAACCCCATCGGCGCATACGTCACCGCGCTCACGGCGATAGAGATCTCCTCTCTTGTTGCCGGCAAGACCAAATTGGACATACTTCTGGTGCCGCTCACCGCGCTTTTGGCAACGCTGGCGGGCGCGTATATCGCCTGGCCGTTCTCCTGGCTGATCACGCAGCTGGGCACGGGGATAGCCTTGGCAACCGATCTGCAACCCGTGCTGATGGGCATAATAGTGGCGGCGGTGATGGGCGTTTTGCTCACGCTGCCCACGTCCAGCGCCGCCATTTGGGTGGCGGTGGCAACGCCCGTGCTGACCGGTTCGGACGCGGCGCAGACAGAAGCCATGCTCATTGCCGGCGGCGCGGCGGTGACGGGGTGCGCCTGCCACATGGTGGGATTTGCCGTGCTTTCTTTCAAAGAAAACGGCGCGGCGGGGCTTGTTTCACAGGGCTTGGGCACGTCTATGCTGCAGATCCCCAACATCATGCGCCGTCCGCAGCTGCTGATTCCGCCCACGATCGCCGCTATGATCTGCGGTCCCATCGCCACGGGCGCGTTCAAGCTCAAATGCGGCGCGGGAGGCGGAGGCATGGGCACATGCGGCTTTGTGGGCGTGATAGAATCTTACAACGCGTCTATCGTGGGCGCGGGCATGCCGCAATGGAAGTTCTGGCTGGCGATAGCGCTGCTCTTTTTTGTGATGCCGGCGCTGATATGCTGGGCGCTGGGGCTTTTGATGAGGAAAAAGGGCTGGATAAAAGACGGCGATCTGAAAATTTGAGCCGTTGTGCCGAAGGATATGGCAACGGGCGCGGAAGGCGCGCCGAACGGACAGAATAAAAAGCGAACAGACGGAGGCGGGAGCATGGAACAGGTGAAAAAAAGAAGCGAGATAGCCGAAAGCGACAAGTGGGACTTGACGGATATTTATCCTTCCGACGAAGCGTGGGAGAGCGATTTTGCCAAGCTGAGCGCGGGCGCGGAGCAGTTGCAGGCGTTTGCCGGCAGGCTGAAAGAAGAGGCGGACATTTTGGCGTGTCTGCGCACGGAAGACAGACTGAGCATGATCTACGGCGAGCTTGCCGTTTATGCCATGCAGAGGCAGGACGAGGACGCGGGCGTGGAGAAATACCGCGCCATGAACGACAGGTGCGACGCCTTGGGCGTGAAGCTGAGCCAGGCGGCTTCTTTCATCATGCCCGAGCTGACGGCGCTCGACGCGGAGTTTTTGCTGGCGCTGGCGCAAAAGCCGGAGTTTGCCGATTTTGACAGGCTGCTCAAAGACGTGGTGCGCAAAAAGGAGCACACGCTCTCCGCGGCGGAGGAAAAACTGCTGGCGGGAGCGGGGCTGTTTGCCGGCGGGTTTCACGACGCCTTCAACATGTTCGATTCTTTGGACGTGAAGTTCAAACCGGTGCGCGGCGAGGACGGCAAGAGGGTGGAGATGTCGCACGGGGTGTATTCCGTGCTGCTCACCTCCAAGGACAGGCGGGTGCGCAGGGCGGCGTTCAAGTCCATGTTTGCCGGCTTCGGCGACATGCTGCACACGGTGGGGCAGCTTTATGCGGGCAACGTGAAAAAGGACCTCTTTTTTGCCAAAGCGCGCAAGTATCCCGACTGCCTCTCCCGCGCCATGGACGGAGAAAACGTGCCGCGCTGCATTTACGACAACCTGATAAAAAACGTGCACGCGGGGCTGCCTGAGCTGCACGCTTACATGGCGTGGCGGGCGCGCCGCATGGGCTTGAAAAAGCTGCATATGTTCGATCTGCACGTGCCGGTCACGGAAAATTACCGGCTGTCAGTGAGCTATGACGAGGCGTGCGAAACGGTGAAAAAAGCCCTGGCGCCGCTGGGGGAAGAGTATCTTTCGCACATACGCGAGGCGATGGAAAAGCGCTGGATAGACGTTTACGAGAACAAGGGCAAGAGAAGCGGCGCTTATTCATGCGGCTCTTTTTGCTCCCACCCTTACGTGCTGCTCAATTATAACGGCACGGCGCACGACGTGTTCACCATCGCGCACGAGCTGGGGCACGCCATGCACTCTTACTATTCGGACAAGACCCAGCCCTTTGCCAAATCGCAATACGAGATCTTTGTGGCGGAAGTGGCGTCTACGGTGAACGAAGTGCTGCTGCTCAAATACCTTTTGGCAAAGAGCGCGGACAAAGCCGAGCGCGAATATCTGCTCACATATTATCTGGACATGTTCCGCACCACGCTTTTCCGCCAGACCCAGTTTGCGGAATTTGAAGAAAAGGCGCACGCCCTGGCGGAGAACGACCTGCCCGTGACCTGCGACGCGCTCAACGAGATATACTTCAAGCTCAACAGACAATATTACGGCGCAAGCGTGATCTCCGACAGGGAGATAGCCTGGGAATGGGCGCGCATACCGCACTTTTACCGCTCTTTTTACGTTTACAAGTATGCCACCGGCATCACCAGCGCGGTGAGCATAGCGCGGGGCATACTGGAAGAGGGGGAGAGCGCCGTGCGCGGCTATGAAAAATTTCTGCGCGCCGGCGGCAGCATGCCTCCCGCGGAGATACTCAAACTTGCGGGCGTGGATCTGACGGCAAACAAGCCTTTCGAGCGCGCCATGCGGGAATTTTCCGACACGCTGTCCCTGCTTGTTGACGGCGCGGAAGATTTGCGGTAAGATATAAACGGAGGTAAACAATGCCTGAGAAAAAAACGGAAGGGGTAAGCCTGCGCGTGATGCCCAACAGTTACGAGGCGGAACAGGCGGTGCTTGCCGCCATGCTGCTGGATAACGAAAAGTGTTCGGAGTTTCTCCCCGGTCTGAGCGAGGACGATTTTTATGCCGTGGCGCATAAAAAGATCTTCAAAGTGATAACGGAACTCGCCCGCGAGAGCGGCGCTTCCGTGGACGCCATCGCCGTGATGAGCAGGCTTAACCGCAAGGGAGAGCTGGACGCGGTGGGCGGCGCCGGCGCCATCGAGGCGCTGACGGACAGCATCGCTTCCACCGCCAACGCGCAATATTATTTCTCCATCGTCAAGCGCGACGGCATGCTGCGCACCATGATACGCCGCGCCAACGCCATTGTGGAGCGCGCTTACAGCGACGATAACGTGGACAGCGTGCGCGCCTTTGCCGAGGCGCAGTTTTTCGATTTGGGCACGCAGACGGCGGAGGGCGATCTGCAACACGTGAGCGTGCCCATGGCGCAGCTCATGGTCAGGCTCAACGACGTGTTTTCGCACAAAAAAGGGGCGGAGGGCTTGCGCTCCGGCTTCAACAACCTGGACAATCTGCTCAACGGCTTTTTGCCCGGTCAGATAATCATCGTCGCCGCCAGACCGGGTCTTGGTAAAACGGCGTTTGCGCTCAACGTGGTGAGCAACGTCCTCAAAAACGACAAGAAAAAGGTGGTGGCGGTGTTCAACCTGGAAATGTCCGCCACGGAACTTGCCCAGCGCATTCTGGTCAACATGAGCGACGTGGGCATGCAAACGATCGTCAAGGGTCAGGAAGACGGCGCCGATTGGACGCGCATGTGGAGCGTGTCCAATTATCTCGCGCCTTCCAATCTCTATCTGGACGATACGGTCAACCTCTCGCACGAGGATATTTTGCACAAGTGCCGCACCCTGAAAAAGAAGATGGGCGGGCTGGACCTGGTGGTGGTGGACTACTTGCAGCTGATGACCGTGAAGGACAAAAAGCGCAATGCTTCCCGCCAACAGGAAGTGGCGGATATCTCCCGCGGCATGAAGGTCATCGCCAAAGAGCTGGGCGTGCCCGTCATCCTGCTTTCGCAGATGTCGCGTGACGTGGAAAAGCGCGAACAGGACAATAAAGACTCCGCCGTGACGGTGGAGCCCAAGCTCTCCGACCTGCGCGAATCGGGCGCGATAGAGCAGGACGCGGACGTGGTCATGTTTATCCACCGTCCCAAGGATAACGTGGATACGGCGGTCAAAAACGTGCAGCTGATCGTGGCAAAACACCGCAACGGTCCCACCGGCACGCTCAACTTCATCTTTAACGGCGACAAGATGAAGTTCACGGAAACCAATAACCCCGGCTCCTCTTTCGCCACGGTCGCCAAAAAGCAGGAAGTCGCCGCGGAAGAGAGCTATACCGTCACTTACAGCGACGAGGACGTGCCCCCGGAACAGGATAACCTGCCGGACGTGATGGACGAACTGCCGCCGGTGGAAGAGTGAGAGTGTCCTGCGCAAGGGCGCAATGAGCGATAAGCGAACTTGTGCGCCCTTGCTCTGGACGCGATATTTTTCTCTGCCGGACAGACGCTATGCGGGCACGCAGCAGGGCGCGTCTTTACGCACGCCTTTGCACAAATGCGCCTTGACAATACAACAAGTATTGCCTGCGGCACCTTTGTCCAAATCCGCACGCAAATCCATCGCCCTTCCGCGCACCCTTATAGACATCTGTCCAGCATAATTACCATCATAAACAAACACATAAGATGTGCCAAACGGCAAAATGCGGCGGTATCTTGCGGCATTTTGCCGCAAATCACATATTGTTGTTGCGAAGAGTAACGCTTATCGGTATTTTACATTGCTGCGAAGCGCATAAGGGGTGCAGCGCCACGCTGCCTTTGCAATTTCAAACAGCGCCGCAGGCAGCCTTTACATTTTGCAGTTCGATACAGTGCGGTTACTCAATACGTTTGTTACGGCAAAATATATCGCGTCCGAAGCCGCCAAACATTTTTATCGCTTTTCGCTTTTGTTTGGCGGCGCAGGACATATCGCGTCGGCGCAGCCGACATATCGCTTTTGCGCGGAAGTTATGTTCGCTTATCGCAATATCATATATGTGCGAAGTGTTGTGTTGAGTGGTTGCTTTTTTGCAGCTACGGAGTATATCGGGGTGCAGCGGCACGCTGTCCGCGCAAAAATTTCACGTCCGGAGCAAGGGCGCATACTTTCGCTTATCGCTCATTGCGCCCTTGCGCAGGACATAAAGGGTGCAGCGTCACGCTGCCGCAGGACATAACCTTTTCCCCTTCCGCATATGCTTTTGCGGAGGGTTTTTTTATGTCTTTTTGGGAGGAAACGGCTCAGCTTTTGGGCATGCGCGCCGATGGCGGCGTTGTCTGCCGGGTGTGCGTATATCCCGCCGCGGGCGCGGTGGTGGAAGGCGGGCAGGGGCTTTATTATTATTCTCCGCAATGCGTGAAAGTGCGCGTCAAGGGCGGCAAGGCGGTGATAGAGGGCGGCGAGCTGACGGTGAGCGAGAGCGCGCCCGGACAGTTGGTGCTGCGCGGCAGGGTGGAGTGCGTGCGATGGGAATAAAAAGTCTGCTCTCCTGCCCCAAGGCGCAGACGGCGCGTGCCGTGAACGTGCTTTTTGCCGCACGCGTGCGCGTGAGCGGCGGCAGGGTCAGGGGAGAGGAATATTGCTTTTTTGTGCCGGCAAAGGAAGAAACGCGCGCCTTGCAGGCGCTGCGCGCCAAGGGCGTGGACGGCGTGTTGCGCCGCGCGGGCGGCACGGCACGGCTGAAAAAAACGCTGCGCGCCCGGGCGGGCGCGCTGTTTGCGGCGGCGCTGTGTCTGGCGGCTGCCGTGATATGTTCGCGCTTTGTGTTTTTTGCGCAGATAGAGGGCGGAGATGAATCGGCGCAGACCTTAGCAATGCAAATCATGGAAGAAGAGGGCTTTCCGCGGCTCAAAAGCGGAGTGGAAGAAGAGGAGCTTGAAGAGCGGCTTTATCAAGCCGTGCCGCAGCTGGCGTTCGTATCGGTGAAGGTGTGCGGCTGCGGCGTGCGCGTGAACATGGTCATGCAGCACGCCGAGCCGCAAAAGCCGCAGGAGCGGGAGAATGTTTATGCGGGCGCGGACGGGATCGTGGAGAGCGTGGCGGTGTTTTCCGGCACGGCGGAAGTGCAACCGGGCGACGCGGTGAAAAAGGGCGATCTGCTCATCTCGGGCAGGCGGGTGATCGGTCAGGACGAAAAGGGGGAAGACATATATGAAGCGTGCGCGGCGGCGGGAGAGGTGAAGGCGCGCGTGTTTGTGGGCGGCAGGAGCGTGCTGCCCGCGCGGCAGACGCGCTACGTGCGCACGGGCGAGAGCGTGACCTTCACGCGGGTGGAGATCTGCGGCGTGACGATAGGCGGAGAGGGGGAGTGCGGCTTTGAGTTTTTCGAGCGGGAGGAGAGCGTGAGCGTGTTTTGCGGTTTGCCCGCTTTTTCGCTCACCCGCGTCACTTATTATCGGACGCGGGCGGAGATATACGAGCTTGACGAGAGAGATATCGCCGCGGGCATGCTCCTGCGCGAGGCGGAGCTGGCGCCGCTCATCGCGGGCGAAAAGGTGCTTAATACTTATAAAAACGTAAAAAGACTGGACAATCACTATGCCTTGGATATATACTATGAAGTGATAAAAGATATAACGCGCGCCGCGTAAGTCTTTTTTCGCGCAGTGCGCGCGGGCGCGTTTTATCCAAGGAGAGATTATGGACTCGGACAAAAAACTCAGAATAAAGCGCGGGCTCATCTCTGCGGCGGCTCTGCTGCCGGCGGCGTTCGTGCTGACATACTTTGCCTACGCGCTGATGCTGAACACGATCGGTGTGTTCGGGGTGGAGAAGATATACTTCGCCTTTGTGCCCGCGTTTTTGGTGATGTATGCGCTTTTTATCACCATGACCATTTATCTGATGGGGGAGAAGGGCTTTACCTGCGGCTGCACCTGGGTCAAAGCGCAGCTGATAACTTTTCCCACCATCGCCCTCACCGTGTGGATAAATTGCGCCATGGCGGCTTGGATCAGCCCTTACGCCACGCCCATCGCCTTTACCGTGCTGCTCACGGGCGTGCTTGTTTCTCCGCGCGCGGGGCTTTATTGCGGACTTCTCTCCGCCGTGGCTTCCGCGGTGTGCATAGCGCCGCCCGTCTATTTTTATCTGCCCGGGGAGTTCGGACTCAGTTTTGCCATGTCCGCGGTGGCGGACTTTGTGACCGCCTTTTTCATGCTGTTCGTGATCAACAGGCGTTATAACCGCTTCTCGCTGACCTGGGGCGCCATTGCGGTGTCTTTGGGCACGGCGCTCATCGGCGCGGTGATGTCGCTTTTGGACGGCTGGACGGCGCGCAACTTTTTGGGCGGTTACGCCTTGGGCGTCATCGGCAACGTGGTGGCGGTGTGCGTCTTCACGGCGATCTTGCCCGTTTACGAATATTTCTCCCGCATCTGGACGGACTTCAAACTGGCGGAAGTGTGCGGCTTGAACCAGCCCGTGCTGCGCAAGATGAGCGAGGAAGCGCCCGGCACCTTCAACCACTCCCTGACCGTTGCCAACCTGGCGGAAAGCTGCGCCATCGCCATAGACCTCGATCCTTATATGGCAAGGGCGTGCGCTTATTATCACGACGTGGGCAAGATGAACGATCCGCTCTATTTCAGCGAAAACCAGACGGATTACAACCCGCACGACGACCTGATCCCGGAAGTGAGCGTGGCAAAGATACGCCGCCACACCCGCGACGGCTTTGAACAGCTGCGCAAGATGCGCTTCCCGGACGAGGTGTGCAACGCGGCGCTGGAACATCACGGCGATTCGCCCATCATGTTCTTTTACACCAAAGCCAAGGGCTTGGGCGGCAGCGTGAACATTGCGGATTTCCGTTACGACTGCCCCACGCCCACCAGCAAATATTCCGTGATCATCATGATCTGCGACATCTGCGAATCCATGACGCGCGCCGTCAGTCCGGAGAGCCGTGAAGCGCTGGAAGCCACCGTTGCCAAGGTGATCAAAGACAAGATGGACGACGGGCAGTTCGACAACGTGGACATCACCATCAAAGAGCTGGACAAGATCAAAAACACCATTGTCAAAGTCATTCCCGGCATGCTGCACAAGCGCATAGATTACGCCAAAGCCAAGGAAGAACGCTGATGGAAAGAAAAGTGAAAAATGCCGCGCATGTGTTTGTGCGTTGCATGAGAGGCGTGCATAAAACGGACGCGGGCTTTTTTGAGGAGCTGTTTTTGCTCGCCTGCAAAGAGCTGGGCGAGCAGCCGGCGTTCCGCGTGGACGCGCAGCTGGTGAGCAGGGAACAGATCAGGCGGCTGAACGAGAGCGAGCGCGGCATAAACAGGGTGACGGACGTGCTCAGTTTTCCCGCGCGGGAATATGCGGCGCCGCAGCTGCCGGCAGACAGGGACGCGGACAAATTTTTGTTCGATCCCGCCGCCGGACTTTATCAGTTGGGCGACATCGTCATCTGCATGAGCGTGTGCGGCGCGCAGGCAAAGGAATACGGACACGGCGTGCAGAGAGAGGCGGGATATTTGTTCGTGCACGGGCTGCTGCACCTCTTCGGTTACGATCACGAGCGGGAAGAGGACAAGCGGCTGATGCGTGAAAAAGAGGAAAAAATACTTGCAAGGGCGGGTCTGAACAGATGAAAAGCGGTTTTATCGCCGTAACGGGCAAGGCAAACGCGGGCAAATCCACGCTGGTCAATTCTTTGGTGGGGGAAAAGGTATCCATCGTTTCCCACAAGCCGCAGACCACGCGCGACCGCATTTTCGGCATTCTGAACGGGGAGGGTTATCAAGCCGTGTTCATAGACACCCCCGGTCTGCACAGGGCAAAAAACGCGCTTTCGCAATATATGATGAAGGAAGCGGAAGGCGCGCCGGAAGGGGCGGACGCGGTGCTCTATCTGCTGGCGTGCGACAAGCAGCCGGACAAATACGACGAGGAGCGCATCAAGGCGTTTGCGGCGGCAAAAACGCCCTTTATCCTGGTGGTAAACAAGTGCGACGTGGTGGACGAGGCGCTCATTCCGCAGCGCATCGCCGCCTTCAAAGACGTGAAAGGCATAGACGCGGTGATTCCCGTTTCCGCGCGCACGGGCAAAAATTTGGACATGCTCAAAGAGGAGATATTAAAGTTTTTGCCGCAAGGGCAGCCTTACTTTGACGAGGACGCTTACACAGACAGATCGCTGCGTTACATGGCGGCGG
Source organism: uncultured Christensenellaceae bacterium (assembly GCA_944380295.1). GTDB lineage: Bacteria > Bacillota > Clostridia > Christensenellales > UBA3700 > Alloclostridium. The sequence continues at coordinate 67,884 of CALWHE010000006.1, read as the reverse complement.
AGATCATCAGGGAAAAGGCGCTCTACAACCTCTCCGACGAGGTGCCTTACGGCGTGGGCGTGAACATCAATAAGTATGAGGTCAAAGAAAACGGCGTGACGGAGATAGACGCGGACGTGGTGTGCGAGAAAAAAGCGCACAAGCCCATGATCATCGGCAAGGGCGGGGCGATGCTGAAAAAAATAGGCACGGACGCGCGTTTTGAGCTGGAAAGGCTGACGGGCGGCAAGGTGTTCCTCACCCTGTGGGTGCGCGTGAAGCCCGACTGGCGGGACGATCCCGCCGTGATGCGCCGCCTGGGCTACGACCCCGGACAAAAATAAGCGCCGGCGTTTTTCGGAAAAAGGCAAATAAAAAGCCGCGCTTTGCGCATACTGCCCAAGGAGGCGAGTATGGAAAAAAGCACAGACACCCTCTGGCGGCTGTTTGCCGCCACGGGCGACATCAAATACTATCTGCTGTATAGATCTATCGTAAAGAGCAAAGGAAAATGAACGAAATACTCACCTTGGACGGCTTGTGTATAAAGAGCGTGGCTTACGGCGAAAGCGACAATATCATTACTATATACGCCGATAAGCGCGGCAAGATAAGCGCCAAGGTGCGCGCGGCAAGGAGCGCCAAAAGCAAGTTGCGTTACGCCGCTTCTCCGCTGACTTTCGCCAAATATGTGCTGGCGGTAAAGGGGGACAAAGCCACCGTTACCGCTTGCGACGTTTACGATAATTTTTTCTCCCTCACCGCCGATATGCGCAAGTTTTACGCCGCCTGCACCGTGCTGGAATTTTTGGAAAAGACCCAGCCGGAAGGGGAGTTCAACGGCGCGCTTTTTTTGGCGAGCCTCAACTGCCTGCGCGACCTGGCTTATTCGCAGAAAGCGGAAGAAGAGGTGCTCTGCGATTTTCTGCTCTCCGCCCTCGCCGCCGCCGGCTATGCGCGCCCGGCGGGAAAATTGCGCGATCTGGGCAATTTTTTATTTAAGAAAACAGACGTGGTGCTCACATCGCTCAAAGGTTTTTTGTCGTTGCCGGACAGGCGCTGTTAAGGGCACGCGGTAGGGCGCGGCTTTACGCACATCTTTGAACGGCGGGGACTTGATAATACCGCAAGAGTATTACCTGCGTCCCCGCCGTCCAAACCTGCACGCAAATCCATCGCCCTCCCGCATGTCCTTAACAGCGCCTGCCCGGCATTAATAGTTATTGGAAACAGCGTATCGTTATAAACCGGGCAAGTATTGCCGCGTCCCCGCCGTCCAAACCTGCACGCAAATCCATCGCCCTTCTGCGCACCCTTATAGACGTCTGTCCGGCATAATTGTCATCATAAACAAACACATGAAATATGACAACCGCGCAAAAGTGAAATGTTTTTGCCAACGAGTTGGCAAAAACGTGAAATGTGCCCTCAAACCGCAAGCGACGAGAGGGCACGTGAAATGCCCGCTCATACTGCCGTGCATAGCACGGCGCATCGCGGACGTTGCGGTGCTGTGGGCACATCAAATTAAATGTTATAAACATAGTAAGAGCGACAGAAAGTCGATACAGCCGCGCGCCCTTAACAGCGCCTGCCCGCCATTAGTATCATCATATACCCGACAAATACCAGTGCGAAGAGCCTCGATAACCGACGGTTCCGGCACTGAGAAGCATATAAAGGGTGCAGCGTCACGCTGCTGAGAAGCATATAAAGGGTGCAGCGTCACGCTGCTGCGAAGCATATCAAGGGTGCAGCGTCACGCTGCCACCGTCCGAAACAGCCGACGCGCAGGACATAATTCGTATTTTACATTTTTTCCTTTTTCCCTTGCCTTTACGCGCAATTTAATATATAATGGAGGTAACAAAAAATATCTCTCAATATTTTTAGGAGGAGTTATGTCCAAAAAATACGTTTATTTGTTCAAGGAAGCAGACGGCGACAGAAAAGATCTGTTCGGCGGCAAAGGCGCCAACCTCGCCAAGATGACCTCTTGGGGCATGCCCGTGCCTCCCGGCTTCACCATCACCACCGAAGCTTGCACGCGCTATTACGACGACGGCGCAAAGCTGGCGGACGAGATCGTGGAAGAGATCTTCAACACCCTGGCATTGGTGGAAAAAGACGTGGGCAAAAAGTTCGGCGATGAGAAAAATCCTTTCCTCGTTTCCGTGCGTTCGGGCGCAAGAGCGTCTATGCCCGGCATGATGGATACCATTCTCAACCTGGGTCTGAACGACGTTTCCGTCAAGGGGCTTGCCGCCAAGACGAACAACCCCCGTTTTGCTTACGACTGCTACCGCAGATTTATCCAGATGTTCTCGGACGTGGTCATGGGAGTTTCCAAGTCTGAATTCGAAAAGATAATCGACGAAGTGAAAGAGGCAAAAGGCGTTAAAATGGACACCGACCTCACCGCCGAAGACTTACAGGAGCTGATCAAAAAGTTCAAGGCGGTCTATAAAAAGGCGATGAAAGAGGACTTCCCCCAAGATCCCAAAGTGCAGCTGGTGGAAGCGGTCAAAGCCGTGTTCCGCAGCTGGAACAACGAGCGCGCCATCATCTATCGCAGAGAAAACGATATCCCCGGCAGCTGGGGCACCGCGGTCAACGTGCAGTCCATGGTGTTCGGCAACATGGGTGAAACTTCCGGCACGGGCGTTGCCTTCACGCGCAACCCCGCCACGGGCGAAAACCACATATACGGCGAATATCTGATGAACGCGCAGGGCGAAGACGTGGTGGCGGGTATCCGCACCCCTCAGCCCATCGACCATCTGGCGCAGACCAACATCGCCGTTTACAACCAATTCGTGTCCATCGCCAAAACGCTGGAAGAAAAGAATAAAGACATGCAGGACATGGAGTTCACCATAGAAGAAGGCAGGCTGTTCATGTTGCAGACGCGCAACGGCAAGCGCACGGCGCGCGCCGCGGTGCGTATCGCCTGCGACCTGGTGGACGAGGGCATGATCACGGAAAAAGAGGCTCTTTTGAAGATAGAACCCAAGCAGCTGGACGCGCTGCTGCACCCGCAGTTCGACGCCAAGGCGCTTAAAGAGGCAAAGCCCATCGCCAAGGGCTTGCCCGCTTCTCCCGGCGCGGCTTGCGGCAAGATAGCTTTCTCCGCGGCAGAAGCGGTGGAGCGCAAAAACGCCGGCGAAAAGGTGGTGCTGGTGAGGTTGGAAACCTCTCCCGAAGACATCGAGGGCATGTATGCCGCGGAAGGCGTGCTCACCGCGCGCGGCGGCATGACTTCCCACGCGGCGGTGGTGGCAAGAGGCATGGGCGAATGCTGCGTTGCCGGCTGCGGCGAATTGAAGATAGACGAAGAAAAGAAAGAAGTGGTCATCGGCGGCAAAAAGTATACCGCCAACGATTTTATCTGCCTCGACGGTTCTTCCGGCAACATTTATGCCGGTCAGCTGCCCACGGTGGAACCGGAAGTTTCCGGCGACTTTGCCCGCATCATGGAGTGGGCGGACCGTTACCGCGCCTTGCAGGTGAGGACAAACGCAGACACGCCGCATGACGCGCAGCAGGCGTTCAATTACGGCGCCGAGGGCATCGGTCTTTGCCGCACGGAGCACATGTTCTTTGCCGAAGACAGGATCATGGCGGTGCGCGAGATGATCGTGAGCAAGACCACCGAAGAGCGCGAAAAGGCGCTTGCCAAGCTGCTGCCCATGCAGAGGGGCGACTTCATCGGACTTTACAAGGCGATGAAGGGCAGACCGGTCACCATCCGTTTCCTGGATCCGCCGCTGCATGAGTTCGTGCCGCAGAAGGAAGAGGACATCAGGGCGCTTGCCAAAGATATGAACATCTCTTACGAAGAGCTGTCCGCCACCATCACCTCTCTGCATGAAGCCAACCCCATGATGGGTCACCGCGGCTGCCGCCTCTCCGTGACGTTCCCGGAGATCGCGCGCATGCAGACCCGCGCCGTCATCGAGGCAGCCATCACCGTGAACAGAGAAGGCTATAACGTCGTGCCCGAGATAATGATACCGCTCGTGGGCGAGGTCAAAGAGCTGAAATACGTCAAAAACGTGGTGGTGGAAACGGCGGAACAGGTCATGGACGAGCAGAAGATGAAGATAGTTTATCACATCGGCACCATGATAGAGATCCCCCGCGCCGCGCTCACCGCGGACGAGATAGCCAAAGAGGCGGAATTCTTCTCCTTCGGCACCAACGACCTCACGCAGATGACCTTCGGGTTCAGCCGCGACGACGCCGGCAAGTTCCTGGGCGACTATTACAGGAAGAAGATCTTTGAATCCGATCCCTTCGCGCGCCTGGACCAGGTGGGCGTGGGCAAGCTGATGAAGATAGCCATAGAAGGCGGAAAAGCCACCCGCCCGGACATCAAGCTCGGCATCTGCGGCGAACACGGCGGCGATCCTTCCACCATAGAGTTCTGCCACAACGTGGGACTTACTTATGTGTCCTGCTCGCCTTTCCGCGTGCCCATCGCACGCCTGGCGGCGGCGCAAGCCAACATCAACAATCCCCGCATAGAAACGGTCGATCCCAAAACGGCTTATATCGAGGAAAAATAAAAGTCAAACGCATATGGAGAAAAGCGGGCATTCGTGCCCGCTTTTTTTATGCGGAGCATACTTTCAAGCGCAACGCTTTGCCCAAACGCTTGAAAAACGCGAAGTTTGCGGTTAAAATATAGTTGTATTACAGATTTATCGCAGGGGAGCATTGCGCCCATAGGTTTTTATTGCCGATATATTCATTATAATTATTTTTTCATTTTGACGATCATATCTTCCAGCCGTTGCCGCATTTTTTTATCGGCAAGACGGGCGGCATTATTCTGCATGCATTCGATCAATTTGCGTGACTTGAAATGTTCTGCAAGATAGTGCAAGGTGTCGCTCGATAATGAGGAATAAAAAAATCGGTCAAAAAGCAAATAAAAACAAGAGCGGCTTCAAACGAGCCACAACGCCGGAAATGATAAGAAAGCAGCGCGCCGCCATCATTGCTTATTACGTAAACAAAAGAAAGGGAGAGCCCAATTAAGGGGAGTGACTGTTTTCTTCTGTAAAAACCGCAAAATTCCGCCGATCGTCGCCTCGGCGGCGAAGTTTTCTTTTTTCTTTACAAAAAATTCACAAAAAAATTTGCACCAAACCCCTTGACAGCGGCATAAAAAGGTGTATAATAAAGTCAAAGGTCAAACAAGGTCAAAGACGCGAACCGAGCCGAACGGGCGCGAAAAAACGCGACAAGGCAAAGGGAGCTGTCGGACGACCGAAAAGACCAAGCGGAACGCAATGTAAGGTAAGAGCGGGGCGGAAACGCAGAGCAAGAGCCGGGCGGAGCGCAACGCGAGGCAAAGACCAAGCGGAACGCAAAGCAAGAGCCGAACGGAACGCAAGAGCAAAAGCCAAAGCGGAGCGGAATACAACGCAGGGCAAGAGCCGGGCGGAACGCAACGCGAGGCAAAGACCAAGCGGAACGCAAAGCAAAGCAAGAGCCGAACGGAACGCAAGAGCAAAAGCCAAAGCGGAGCGGAATACAACGCAGGGCAAGAGCCGGGCAGAACGCAACGCAGGGCAAAAGCCAAGCATGAGCGTAACGCAAGAGCGAAAGCCAAGCCGGAGCGCAGAGCAAGAGCCAAGCGGAACGGAAAGCAAAGCTAGGGCAAAAGCCAGGCGGGGCAAAGCGCAAGGCGGACAAAAAGGCGGCGCAAGGGCGGCGCATTGAGTGGAGGGCGGAATGAATATTTCCGATGAGATAGAACAATTTATCTTATCCGTGTTGGGCGGCGGCGACGAGATAACCTTGTCGCGCGGCGACTTGGCGCAATATTTTTCCGTGGCTCCCAGTCAGATAAATTATGTGCTTGCCACCAGGTTTTCTTTGAGCAAGGGTTATATCGTGCGCTCCAAGCGCGGCGGCGGGGGTATCACGCTGGTGAGGATCAGCCAGAGCGGAGATCCCGTGGCAAATCAGCTCAAAGAGTTGGAGGGCATGGAGCGGCTGCCGGAGAACCGCGCCGCGGACATGGCGGAGCGGCTGCGTGGGCAAAACGCCGTCACAGACAGGGAAAAGGCGCTGATTTTGGCGGCGCTCACGGAAAAAGCCCTGGCGGGGGCGGAAGACAGCGGCAGACTGCGCCGCGAGATATACAAGCAAATTCTTATCACTTTGATGCAGAAGTGATAAAAGGAGAGGGATATGGACGAGATATGTCAGATATGCGGCATGCGCAAGGCGACCATCGTGGTCAAGACCAACGTAAACGGCGTGAAGAGCGAGCAGCATTTGTGCGCGCATTGCGCCGCCAGGCTGAGCGAAGGGGAAAACTTTGTGCAGGACTTTTTCAACGAAGCCGCCATGCTGATGTCGGGCATGGGCGGTTATCGCACCACTGCCAGGGTGTGCAACAAGTGCGGCACCACGGAGCGGGACGTGCGCAAAAATCTGCGGTTCGGGTGCAGCGAGTGTTACCGCGTGTTTTCCGACATAGTGGAACAGACATACAAGCAGATGCGCGGCAAACCTTATACCGGGCGCGCGCCGCAAAAGGCGGGACAGGCGCCGCAGCAGCCCGTGGACGAGGCGCAGGCGCGGAGCACGGAGAAGATCAAGCCCGTGGACGAGGCGCAGGCGCTTTCCGCGCAGATAGACGAGGCGGTTAAGGTGAGAGATTTCAAATTGGCGGCGCAGCTCCAGGCCAAGCTGGACGCGCTGAAAAAGTGAGGCGCATATGACGGACAGAAGTAAAGACGTGGTTTTTTCCAGCCGGGTGAGATTTGCCCGCAACATCACATCGCTGCCTTTTCCCGACAAGCTGACGGGTGAAGAGGGCATATATTCCGTGCTCATGCGCGGGGTGGAAAAGGCGCTGGCGCCGCTGGGCGAGTTCCGCATGTATCGCATGAACGGGTTGGATCACACAGAGGCGCAGTCTTTGGTGGAGCGGCACCTCATCTCTCCGGCGCTGGTGGGATCGCGTTACGGCGCGGTGATGATAAGCGCCTTGCAGGATCTCTCCGTGATGATAAACGAAGAAGACCATATCCGCGCGCAGTGCATAGTGTCCGGCTTCGATCTTGCCGGCGCGTTCAAGCGGCTGGTGGAGGCGGACAAGGCGATGGCGGCGCAGCTGGACTTTGCCTTTGACGAAAAATACGGCTATCTCACCGCCTGCCCCACCAACATGGGCGCGGGCATGAGGGCGTCTTTTATGGTGTTTTTGCCCGGCTTGGCGCTGTCCGGGTCGCTGGGCAGCGTGCTCAACACCCTGCCCAAGTTCGGCGTGACCGCCAGGGGCGTTTACGGCGAGGGCAGCGGCGCGCAGGGATTTATGTATCAGATATCCAACCAGGCGATGATAGGCGCCGGCGAGGAGGAGATACTGGGGCGCGTGACCAAGGTGGCGGAGAGCTTTATCCGCGCCGAACGCGCCGCCAGAGAAGAGCTTGCCAGACGGGGAGGCGTTGACCTGAAAGACAAGATAATGCGCGCTTACGGCGTGCTTACCAACGCATGCAAGATCTCTTCGGAAGAGTTCATGGAGCTGATCGCTTATGTAAAGCTGGGCATCTGTTTGGAGTATATCGCGGCGGACGCGGATAAGGCGGACGAGCTGATAACGCTCACTCAACCTGCAATGCTGTGCAAGGCGGCGGGCAAAAAACTGAACGCGGAAGAAAGGGATATCACCAGGGCGAGGATAGTGCAAAAAGCGCTCGCCCGCTGAGGAAGGAGGAAGAAAAGATGGATTATAATTTTACGGAAGAGTGTAACAGAGTGGTAACGGCGGCAGGTAAACTTGCCGCACACACGAGCGCGGGTCTGCTGGGCACGGAGTTTTTCCTTGCCGCCATGCTGGGCGTGGACTGTTTTGCGCGTCCGCTTTTGCAGGAATATTCGCTCTCGCAGGGCAACGTGCCCGATTTTGTCAATGCAGACAGAGAAACGCCGCTCGACAAAGTGCGGCTGTCCGACCGCACGCGCAAGGTGCTGGACTGGTGCGCCGCGGCGGCAAACAACACGGAGGGCGGCGAGATAAATTCCGCGCTTTTGCTGTTCGGCGTGCTTAACATGCGCGATTCTTACGCCGTGCAAAAGCTGATGGCTTTGGGCGTGGACGTGAACGAGCTGCGCGACAAGGCAAGGCGGCTCGTGCTCAACATCGATTCGCCCGGCAATATGAACTTTGGCGAGGACGAAGACGAAGACGACGAAGAGGAGCTCGATCCGTTCGATGAGATGCGCCGCATGTTCGAGCGGCGCTTGGTGGGCGATGATCCCCGTCCGAGAGCGCGCGGCGGCGAACGCGAGGCGGAAAAGCCGCGCAAGGGCGGCATCTCCAAGGAGATGGAAAAGCTGGGCACGGACATCACGCAAAAGGCGCGCGAGGGCAAGCTGGACCCCGTCATCGGCAGGAGCAAGGAGATAGACAGGATAATAGAAGTGCTCTCCCGCCGCACCAAAAACAATCCCGTGCTCATCGGCGAGCCGGGCGTGGGCAAGAGCGCCATTGTGGAAGGATTGGCGCAAGCCATCGTGGCGGGCGAAGTGCCGGAAACACTGCGTGGCAAGACCATCTTTTCCCTGGACGTGGCGGGGCTGATGGCGGGCACCAAATACCGCGGCGAGTTTGAAGAGAGGATGAAAAAACTGCTCGATTTCATCAAATCGGACTCCAACATCATTCTCTTCATCGACGAAATTCACCTCATCGTGGGTGCGGGCGCTTCCGGTGACAGTTCTTTGGATATGGCAAACATCTTAAAGCCGCTTTTGGCGCGCGGAGAGTTGCAGACAATAGGCGCCACCACCATCGCCGAGTATACCAAATATATAGAAAAAGACGCCGCTTTGGAGCGCAGGTTGCAGCCCATCATGGTGGAGCCGCCCACGGTGGAGGAAACGCAGACCATTCTCAAAGGTTTGCGCTCCAAATACGAAAAGTTCCACAACGTGAAGATATCCGACTCCGCCATAGAAGCCGCCGCCGTGCTCTCAGACAGGTATATATCGGACAGATTTTTGCCCGATAAGGCGATCGACCTCATAGACGAGGCGATGGCGAAAAAGAAGGTGTCCAACTTTGTGCTGCCTCAGCCCATCAAGGACATGGAAGAAGAGGTGAACAAGCTGAACATAGAGCTGAAAAACCACGTGGACAGGCGCGAATACGCCAAGTGCGCGGAGATAGACGACAAGATCAAGAAGCTGAACGCCCAAATTGCGGAAGGCAAGAAAAAGTGGGGCAGCGACAAGGCGCAGACGGAGCTTGCCATCGACGATAAGGACATTGCGGAAGTGGTGTCGCTCACCACGTCCATTCCCGTCGCCAAGCTGACGGAGAGCGAATCGTCCAAACTTCTGCACCTGGAAGAGGAGCTGCGCAAGCGCGTGATCGGACAGGACGAGGCGGTGTCCGCCGTGGCAAGAGCGGTGCGCCGCGCCCGCGCCGGCGTGCAGGACCGCCGCCGCCCGATAGGTTCGTTCATCTTCCTGGGTCCCACCGGCGTGGGCAAGACGGAGCTTTCCAAAGCCCTGGCGGAGGCAATGTTCGGCGACGAAAACCTGATGATACGCGTGGATATGTCCGAATATATGGAAAAGTTCAACGTGTCCAAACTCATCGGTTCCGCGCCCGGCTACGTGGGTTACGACGAGGGCGGTCAGCTCACGGAAAAAGTGCGCCGCCATCCTTATTCCGTCATCTTGTTCGACGAGATAGAAAAGGCGCACCCGGACGTGTTCAACGTGCTTTTGCAGGTGCTGGACGACGGTCACCTCAAAGACTCGCACGGCAGGGAGGTCAACTTCAAAAACACCATCATCATCATGACCTCCAACATTGGCGCGGGGGAGATAAAAAATTCCCGCCTGGGCTTCGGCTCCGCAGAGCAGGATTACGAAAACGTGAGAGACAGGCAGATGCAGGCGCTCAAAGACGCTTTCAAGCCCGAATTCATCAACCGCATAGACGATATCATCATCTTCCGCAGCCTGGAAAAGGCGGATATGCGCACCATCTGCACCAAGATGCTGAACGATGTTGCAAAGCGCCTCAAAGAGCGCAACATCACCTTCACCTTTGACGAGGCGGCGTGCGATCTGCTGATAGAAAAGGGCTATAACAAGGAATACGGCGCCAGACCTCTGCGCCGCGCCGTCCAGCGCAATGTGGAAGACATGCTCTCGGAAAAGCTGCTCGCCGGCGAGATCAAAGAGGGCGACAGCGTCGAACTCACCGTCAAAGACGGGGGATTTAAGGTGTCCTGCGCCGCCAAAGAAGAGTGAAAAGCGACAAAAATGTTTGGCGGCTCCGGACGTGAAATTTTTGCGCGGATATATGTGAGCGGAAAGCGAGCATAACTTCCGCGCAAAAGTGAAATGTTTTTGCCTTGCAAGGCAAAAACGTGAAATGTGCCCTCAAACCGCAAAGCGACGAGAGGGCACGTGAAATGCACGACGATACAGCTCCGCGCTCGTCGTGCGTGGCGGTGCTGTGGGCACATTAAATAAAATGCGATAAAACATAGCAAGAGCGACAGAAAAACGATACAGCTCCGCGCTCGTCGTGCGTGGCGGGGAGCGCGGGGCGGCAGCGTGACGCTGCACCCGGAGCGCGGGGCGCTCCACCCCTGATCAAGCCTTGAAGTAACTTGTTCGTCTTTCCGTCTGATCTTTTTGCAATACTCGCTCTTAATAAAGTGTAATAGAGCGTGGCAAGAGCGACAGAAACATGCTGCACTCTTATACGCCTTGAAGTAACTTCATTTACATTACTTACTTCATCTCTTTGCATCGCATAGTCTTAAAAGTGTGACTTCCCGCCGTCCAAAACAGCCGGCGCGCAAGACAGCGTAACATTGCCGATTTTGCCGCGCTTTATTACACTTTGATATGGAAGTATTGCGAAGAGATTAGCAGAACAAACGGAAAAGCAACGTCAAGGCGTGTAAGGGGCGGAGCGCCCCGCGCTCCGGGTGCAGCGGCACGCTGCCCGTCACGTTTGCGATACGCCGCTTTGCGGCAGGGGCAGAAACCACGTTTATTTTGTTTACTTTTTTGCCCGGTTGATGATATAATATTCGCGGCGGAGTATCCGCAAAATTCGTAAATAATATTTAAGGAGAATATACTATGGCAAATCTGACAAGCAACCAGCAAGTTTTGGATTTCGTCGAAAGCAGGGTCAAGCTGTGCAGACCTGACAAAGTTGTCTGGATCGACGGCAGCGACAAGCTGTATGAAGAGCTGACCGAGCAGGCTCTTGCCACCGGCGAGATGATCAAGCTCAATCAGGAAGTGCTCCCCGGCTGCCTGCTGCACCGCACCGCCGTCAACGACGTGGCGCGCGTGGAAGGACGCACCTTTATTTGCGCCCGCACGGAAAAAGAAGCCGGCCCCACCAACAACTGGATGGATCCCAAGGAGGCTTATCCCATGCTAAACGCCATCTTGGACGGCGCTTACGAGGGCAGGACGATGTATGTCATTCCTTACTCCATGGGTCCCGTGGGCGGTCCCATCTCCAAGATAGGCATCGAAACCACCGACTCCATTTACGTGGTGCTCAACATGCGTATCATGACCCGCGTGGGTAAAAACGTGCTCGACGCGCTCGGCGATTCCAACGACTTTGTGCGCGGCACTCACGCAAAATGCCAGATAGACGCGGAAAAGAGATATATCTGCCAGTTCCCGGAAGACAACGCCATCATATCCGTCAACTCCGGTTACGGCGGCAACGTGCTCTTGGGCAAGAAGTGCTTTGCTCTGCGCATAGCTTCTTACCAGGGCCGTAACGAAGGCTGGCAGGCGGAGCACATGCTCATTTTGGGCATCGAGCGTCCCGGCAAAGACACCGTTTACATGGCGGCTGCTTTCCCGTCCGCTTGCGGCAAGACCAACCTCGCCATGCTCGTGCCCCCGGAAGTTTACAAGAAGAAGGGCTACAAGGTCTGGACGGTGGGCGACGACATCGCTTGGATCAAGAAGGGCGAAGACGGCAGACTTTACGCCATCAACCCGGAGAACGGCTTCTTCGGCGTGGCTCCCGGCACCAACGAAAAGTCCAACCCCAACGCGCTGGCTTCCACCAAGAAGAACACCATCTTCACCAACGTGGCTTACAACAAGGATACCGGCACCGTGTGGTGGGAAGGTCTGGATAAAAATCCGCCCAAGAACGCCATCGACTGGAAAGGCAATCCTTGGGACGGCACCACTTCCACGGAGAAGGGCGCTCATCCCAACAGCCGTTTCACCGCTCCCGCGGAAAACTGCCCCTGCATTTCCGAGAAATTCTTCACCGGCGAGCCTGTGCCGATCAGCGCTTTCATCTTCGGCGGACGCAGAGCCAAGACCGCTCCGCTCGTTTACGAGGCAAAGAATTGGGATAACGGCGTGTTCGTAGGCTCCATCATGGCTTCCGAGACCACCGCTGCCGCTTCCGGCGCCGTGGGCGTCGTGCGCCGCGATCCTATGGCTATGCTGCCTTTCTGCGGTTACAACATGGGCGACTATTTCCAGCATTGGCTGGACATCGGCAAGACGGTCGAGCCTTCCAAGCAGCCTAAGTTCTTCAACGTCAACTGGTTCAGAACGGACGAAAACGGTCACTTCATCTGGCCCGGCTTCGGCGACAACCTGCGCGTGCTCGACTGGATGCTCAAGAGGATAGACGGCGAAGCGGAAGCGGTGGAGACCCCCATCGGCTATGTGCCCAAGCCCGAAGACATCAACATCGAAGGTCTGGACGACGTCACCATCGACACCATCAAGGATCTGCTCTCCATCGACAAGCAGGCTTGGCTGGAAGATTGCGAAGGCATCAAGGCGTTCTACTCCAAGTTCGATAAAGACGGCACGCTGCCCAAAGAGCTTGCCGACATGGAAAAGGCTTTGGAAGAAAACCTCAAAAAGTAATTTTCACAAGCAAAAGAAAGGTCCCCCGCGCAAGCGGGGGATTTTTTTTGCGCTCTTTGCCGTGCGTTTGAAAGCAATGCCCGCGCTTCCGGTTGCCGTGCGCTTGAAAGCAACGCCCGCGCTTTCGATCGCCGCGCGCTTGAAACAACGCCCGCGATTTCGATCGCCGCGCGCTTGAAGCAACGCCCGCGCTTCCGGTTGCCGTGTGTTTGAAAGCAATGCCCGCGCTTCCGGTTGCCGTGCGTTTGGAAACAACGCCAGCCGCGCGCTTGAAACAACGCCCGGTCGCGCGCTTGAAACAACGTCAGCCGCGCTTCCGATACGGCGGAAAACGCTCGATCATTTACAGAGAGGCGGTTGTAACGGCACGGGCGGCGGTTTTGTGCAAAAAAAAGAAGGCGCGGGATCCTCGCGCCTCCCCCAAACATTGCTGGATATTAAGAAAAGAAAATAGATACAAAAAAGGGAATCCAGCATGTTGGGCTGTGTTGGTGGCGTCCCGCAGGGGACGCAGTGGTGTGTCGGCGGCGATACCTCGGGTATCTTTCCGCCTTTTAGGAGAGAAATGAGTATCTCTCCCTTCAAATTACCGGCGGCAGCCGCACGGGGCATGCTCCGGTAACGGGGCGGCGTCAAATGCGTCTTGCTTTGATAACGCCCTTTACTTTTTCCAGTTCGGCAAGGCTGTCTGTGTCGCCGTCCGCCACCAGATAAGCATATTCGCCGCGGGTGGCGGTTTTGACCTCGCCGCTCACGGCTTTGAGCGCGGCAGGGAGCGCGTCCGCTTTGAGCAACGCCGTCACCCTTATTTTGCCCGCCGGCTTGGCGCCGGGATCCAGGCAGGGGAAGTTGACGGAGTTGACCACTATGCCTTGCTCTATGTAATCTTTGAGTTCCTTTGCCGCCATCACCGCGCAATTGTCTTCCGCTTCCGGCGTGGAAGCACCCAAGTGCGGAATGGTGATGATCCCGTCTATGCCCAAAAGTTTGTTGTTGGGCAGGTCGGTGACCACGCGGTCTATCTTGCCCGACTTGACCGCCGCTATCACGTCTTCGTCCACAAACAGATCGCCGCGCGCGCAGTTGACGATCACCGCGCCGTCTTTCATCTTGGCGATGGAATCTTTGTTTATGCAGCCCTTGGTCTGCGGAGTGGAAGGCACGTGCAGGGTGATGTAATCGGCGGCGGCGAAAAGCGCGTCGAGGTCGGAAACCGTTTTGACGCGGCTGTCCAGCTTTTCCGCCAGCGCGGGAGAGAGATAAGGATCGTATCCTATCACGTTCATGCCCAGGGCAAGCGCCGCGCCGGCAACCAGTCTGCCGATGGCGCCCAAGCCCACGATGCCCAGCGTTTTGCCGGTTATCTCACGCCCTACGAATGCTTTTTTGCCTTTTTCCACCGCTTTGGCGGCGTCTTCTTCCGTGAGCGTTTGCACCCAGTTTATGCCGCGCACTATCTTGCGCGAGGCAAGCAGCAGCGCGCAGATCACCAATTCTTTGACCGCGTTGGCATTGGCGCCGGGGGTGTTGAACACGCACACGCCCTTTTTGGCAAGCTCGTCCAGGGGGATGTTGTTCACGCCCGCGCCCGCTCTTGCCACGGCAAGCACGCTTTCGGGCAGCTGCATTTCGTGCATGTTGGCGCTGCGCACCAAAACGGCAACGGGAGCCGCGGCATCTTCGGTGATGTTATAGTCGTCCGAGGTGAGTATTTCGCCCACCAGCGGGGATATGGCGTTTAATTTGAGAATGTCCATCGTTTACCTCAGCCGTTCTTTCTTTCAAATTCCTTCATGAATTCTATCAGGGAAGTTATGCCTTCCACGGGCATGGCGTTGTATATGGAAGCGCGCATGCCGCCCACCAGCCTGTGACCCTTGATGGACACAAAGCCGTTTGCGCCCGCCTCCTTGACAAACGCCGCGTCCAGATCCGCGTTCGGCGTGTTGAAAGGCACGTTCATCAAAGAGCGGTCTTCCTTGTTCACGCGGTTGACATAGAAAGAGGAAGAGTCTATGTAATCATACAAAAGCGCGGCTTTGCGCTCGTTTATCTTCTGCATTTCCTTCACGCCGCCCAGTTTTTTGAGGTGGCGCAGGTTGAGCATCGCCATGTAGATGGCAAAGCAAGGGGGCGTGTTGTAAAGACTGTTGTTCTCCGCCATCACCTTCCAGCTGAGCATGGTGGGGCAGAAAGCCATCGGCTCCTTGATCAAGTCTTTGCGCACGATCACAATGGTCAGACCGGCGGGAGCCAGGTTCTTCTGCGCGCCGGCATACATCACGCCGTATTTGCTCACGTCCATCTCTTCGCTCAAAATGTTGGAGGAAACGTCCGCCACCAGCGGCATTTTGCACTCGGGCAGTTTGGTGAAACGCGTGCCGAAAATGGTGTTGTTCTGGCAGATGTAGAGATAGTCCGCGTCGTCACGAATGTCCAAGGTTTTGGGGATATATGTGTATTTCGCCTCTTCCGAGGAGCCTGCAATGTGAATGTCGCCGTATTTGCGTGCCTCTTGCATCGCCTTTTTGGCAAAGTTGCCCGTGACCACGTAATCGGCTTTGCCGCTCGTCATCAGGTTCATGGGGATGGCGGCAAATTGCGTGGAGGCGCCGCCCTGCAAAAGCAGCACTTCGTAATTATCCGGCACGCCCATCAGTTCGCGTATCAGAGAGATGCACTCATTGTGGATGGCGTCGAATTGCTTGCTGCGGTGGCTCATCTCGGTCACGGACATGCCGCAGCCCTGATAATCCACAAAATCCGCCTGGGCCTCTTTTAATACTTCCATGGGCAGCATGGAAGGTCCGGCAGAAAAGTTATAAACTCTCATGTTCTTTCTCCAAGTTGATGTTGTGATATCATTATAATACTTTGCGCCGATAAAAGCAAGGGATAAGCGCATTCGGATAAAATTTTGCTTATGCCTCGGCGTTCGGCTTTTTGACGGCAATTTGCGCCGCGGAGACGATACGCAAACAGTAAACGCGCCGGGAAAGCGCGGACGCGGTGATCGTCACGGCGGCGGAAAAGCTGCGCTGGGAATAATTTACGCGCCCATGCGCATACTGGCGATATGGAAATGATAAAAAACGCCGAACAAGTGCCGGCGCAGGCAATAATCATGGCGGGCGGCAAAGGCACGCGGCTGCTACCGCTCACGGGCAGCATGCCCAAACCCATGGTGCCCATTTTGGACAAACCCGTGCTGCAACTGATAGTAAGTTCGCTGGTGCGCGCGGGCGTGACGGACATCGCCATGACGCTGGGATATATGCCCGAGCGCATCGTGTCCTACTTCGGCAACGGGCGCAGGCTGGGCGCGCACATCACATATTTTGTGGAAAAAACTCCGCTGGGCACGGCGGGCGGCGTGAAGGCGGCGGAAAAATTCATCAAGGGCACATGCGTGGTGATGAGCGGGGACGCGCTCACCTCTTTGAACATAGGGGACATGCTGCGCAGTCACGCGCGGCGCCCGGCATTGTGCACCATGGCGGTGAAAAAGGTGAAAGACCCGAGCGGCATGGGCGAGGTGGAGCCGGACGGCAGGGGCGGCGTGCGCGCTTTCAGGGAAAAGCCGCAGATATATAAAACCGGCATCGTCAATATGGGCATATACGTGATGGAAAAAAGAATATTGGACTTTATCCCGCCCGGTGTGAGCGATTTTTCCCGCGACGTTTTTCCCGCCATCGTCAACAGGATAAACCTTTATCAAACAAATTGCTATTGGTCGGACATAGGGACGTTGACGAGTTATTACCGCGCCAACATGCATGCCGCCCGCCGCCCGGAGTTGTTCGGCTTGAACGCATAAGTCGATCCGCTCCGCAGCATTCCGCATTATAAAAGATACTGTCGCCGGCAGCACTTGCGGCTTACGCTTTGCAATGTCGCAGGCGGTTTATGATCTGCGCTTTTATTCCGCATGGCAAAAGATCCCGCCGTTTGGCAGCGTTTTGAGCTTACGCTTTGCAATGCACGGGCGGTTCGTGATTTGCGCTCCGCGCCGCTTGCGGCGAGCGTAACTATGTATTTTTATTGCACTTTCAACGCACGAGAGGCATATAACGCGAAAATTTTCATAACGTATGGGCGTAAAAGATAAAGCGCTTATATGTTTGTTTTGTGCACTTTTTGTCGAAAAACCGCCTTTTTTATCCTTATTGTCCGCCTCTTTTGCGCCGCGGCGCGCAACGCTTGATATTTTGCGCGCGGTTTGTTATAATATTTCAAGTATGCGAGGCGCTGCGCGAAGTGCGCGGGCGCAAAAGAAGTTACGGAGAACATAGTGGCGGAAAAAGTAAAAAATAAAGCGGCGGCGGCAAAGGGCGCGCCCAAGAGCAAAGAGAACAAAAAGGCGCGTGCGGCGCAACCGGGCGCAAAGAGCGGGCAAAAGCAGTCCCGCTTCGCTGACAAGGCGGGACAGGGCGCCAAGGGCGCTCCCGCAAAGGCGGCGGGCAAGGGGCGCGGCGCAAATGCGGCAAAAGGGCGCGGCGATCAAGCGGGACGATCCCCTGCAAAGAAAAACAGCACTGTTAGGGTGGCTGCGGACAAGGGCGTTCAGGCAAAACCCGTGCCCAAGCGGCACGGCGTGCCCATAGAGGGCGGCGCTTCGATCGCGGGCAAGGGCGGCAAAAAAGGGCTGGAAGTCATCTTTTTGGGCGGCGTGGGCGAGATTGGCAAAAACATGACCGCGCTGCGCTTTGGCAACGACATCGTCATCATAGACTGCGGCTCTTCCTTTCCCACCACGGATACGCCGGGCGTGGATCTGATCATTCCCGATTTTTCTTATATAGAGGAAAACGCTGACAAGGTGCGCGGCTTGTTCATCACGCACGGGCATGAAGACCACATCGGCGCGGTGCCGTATCTGGCGGAAAAGCTGCCTCAGCTGAGGATATACGCCAGCGATCTTTCCTGCGCGCTCATCTCGCACAAGCTGGAAGAGCGCGGCATAAATTCGCCCCGCCTTGTCAAGGTCGAAGGCGGAGATGTGGTGCGCGCGGGCTGTTTTTCCGTGGAGTTCATCCGCGTCAGCCACAGCATTTCCGGTGCGTTCGCGCTGAGCATAAGCACGCCCGTGGGCAGCGTTTTCCACACGGGGGACTATAAAATCGACTATACGCCCGTGGGCGGGCAGGTGATGGATCTCACCCGCATCGCGCAGATAGGCAAAGAGGGCGTGCGCCTGATGCTGGGGGAGAGCACAAACGTGGAAAAGCCCGGCACCACCATTTCCGAACGCAAGGTGGGAGAAACGCTGGAACGCATTTTTGCCATGCATGAGGACAAGCGCATCATCATCGCCACTTTTGCCTCCAACGTCAACCGCTTGCAGCAGATCGTGGACATCTGCGAAAAGTGCGGGCGCAAGATAGTTTTCAACGGCAGGAGCATGGTGAACATCTCCGGCATGGCGCGCGAGCTGGGCTTGCTCAAAGTCAAAGACGGCACCGTCATAGAGCCGGAAGAGATGCACAAGCACCATTATGCCAAACAATGCCTGATAACCACCGGTTCGCAGGGCGAGCCGATGAGCGCTCTCACGCGCATGGCGGCGGGGGAAGACAAGATAGAAGTGGGCGCGCACGATCTGGTCGTTATCTCTTCAAATCCCATTCCCGGCAACGAAAAATTGGTGTATACGGTGATAAACAACCTTTATCGCCGCGGCGCCGGCGTGCTTTACGGCTCTTTGGAAGCGCTGCACGTGTCCGGTCACGCCTGCCAGGACGAACTCAAACTCATGCTTTCTTTGATCAAACCGGAATTTTTCATTCCCGTACACGGGGAATACCGCCACCTGCGCCAGCACGAGGCTTTGGCGGTGTCTTTGGGCATGAAGCCTTCCGCCATAGCCATTGCGGAGATAGGTTCGCGCTTTGTGCTGCACCGCCACTCCCTCAAAGCGGAAGAGCGGGTGGAGGCGGGCAACGTGTATGTGGACGGCTTGACGGACGTGGATAACGTCACCTTGCGCGACCGCCGCCAGTTGAGCAATAACGGCATCGTCATGGTGCTGGTCACGGTGGCGCTGGCGGAAGGCAAGGCGGTGGCGCCCGCGGAAGTGATAACGCGCGGCATGCAGCTGGAAGAGGCGGAGATAGATGCGGTGCGCGGGCTGGTGGCAAACGTGCTGGACGAACGCGATTACAAGTCCGCCGACGACAGGGCGAACTGCAAACGCAAATTAAAGCGCACGCTGACCAGATATTTTGATATGAACAGGCAGAAGCCGATGATATTGCCGATAATAATCGAAGTATAAGAAATAAGCGAAAGAGAAAAAGGATAAGGCTTTTCCCGTTACAAACGGGAACTGCCTTTTCCTCTTTCGCTTCTCGAAAGACAACCCCGGCATTCGCAATCGATATTATCATTCCCAATATACTTTTAATTGTGGTGCAGCATCACGCTGCCTCCGCCACTTTGCCGTGAAATCGGTTGCTTGAGCCGCGGTTTTCTCTCTTTTTGCGGGCGGCGTAATCTCGTATCGCGCTTGGTCTTACCGCAAAAATTCACTCTTTCCGCCGCCGCGAAGCGGCGCGCAAGGCAGTCGCCTTGCCCAAGGTGCGCTCGTCCAAAAGCGCGGTTTTGGACGGCGGTATATTATATTTATCAGGGTGCAGCGTCACGCTGCCGCTCCGCGCGCTCCGCTCATTCGGAAAATGCGCACGGCGCATTTTAGAGGTGACGCTTGGCAAAAGTGCGATTTTGCTGCGCTTTATTACACTTTATTAGGGGTGCAGTATTATACTCTAATAGCGCCGCAGGCAGCCGCCACGTTTGCGATGCGCCGCTTTGTGGCAGTATGAGCAAACATTTCACGTGCTCTTTCGTCGCGGAGCGGTTTAAGAGCACATTTCACGTTTTTGCCTTGCAAGGCAAAAACATTTCGCTTTTGCGCGGAAGTTATGTTCGCTTGCCGCTCACATATATCCGCGCAAAAATATCGCGTCCGGAGCGGCACGGCACACTTTTGCTTATTGACTTTGCCGTGCCGCGCAGGACATATCGCGTCGGCGTAGCCGACATATCGCATTTTGCCGTTTGGTGTTTTTACGCTTATTTCATATGTCTGTCACGGCAAAATATATCACGTCCGGAGCAAGGGCGCATTTCTTCGCTTATCGCTCATTGCGCCCTTGCGCAGGACATAAAGCGTGCAGCGTCACGCTGCCCGCCCCGCACTCCCTTTACTTGTTCGCGGAGAATTGCTATAATAAGAGCGGCGCGATATGGAAAACAAGGAGATAAACGATATATTATCGGGCGCATATGCGCAAGCCAGGGCGGATTTTATTCCGGTCTGTTCGCATTTTTGCCGCAACTTATTGTGCGATCTGGCGCGGCAGACGGACCCGGAGCGCATTTTGGAGATAGGCACGGCGGTGGGATATTCGGCGGCGTGCATGGCGCTTGCCTGCCGGGCGCGGGTGGACACGGCGGACATCGATGGAGAGCGGCTGGCGCGGGCGCAAAAGCTGTGGCGGCGGCTGGGGACGGAAGAGCGGATAAGCGCTTTTTGCGGGGACGTGCGGCTCATTCTGCCGCAGATCATGGCAGGCAAAAAATACGGCTTGGTGTTTTTGGACGGTCCCAAGAGCGCGTGCGGAGAGCTGTTTGAGGCAATTTTGCCGCACCTTGAAAAAGGGGGCATTATCGTCACGGACGACATAAATTATCTGGGCTTGGTGCGCGGCGATTTTTTGCCCCCGCACAAGCACCGCACCATTGTGCTCAACATGCGCAGATTTGTGCGGCACATCAGCGAGCCGCCCTTTGAAACACGCATATATTGGGAAGAGGGCGTGGCGGTGACAAAAATATCCGGCGGCGCGCGGTAGGCTGCGGGCAAGAGACGTTTTGATTCGGTCCTTTGCATTTTGGCGGCGGATATGGTATGATGATAAAAATAACGCGCCGCGCCGTTTGCGGGGCGCGGCTTTGGAGAGAGGGATAATGCCCGAATTGCTTGCCCCGGCGGGGGACAGGGAAAAGTTGGAAACGGCGCTGCACTTCGGCGCGGACGCGGTGTATGCGGGCGGCGCTTTTTCTTTGCGTGCGGACAAGAGCATGGACAAAGAGTTTGCCGCGGGCATTGCCATGGCGCACGCGGCGGGCAAAAAGTATTACGCCGCCGTCAACATCTATGCGCGCGATGAAGATTTTCCCACGCTGGAAGAGCATATCGCGCGCCTGCAAGAGGCGGGCGCGGACGGTGTTATCGTTGCCGATCCGGGCATAATATCTCTGGTGCGGAAAAAAGCGCCCGCGCTCGCCGTGCACCTTTCCACGCAAGCCAACGTCACCAACGGGTATGCGGCGGCGTTTTGGGCGGATATGGGCGTGAAGAGGATCGTGACGGCGCGCGAGATGAGCCTGGACGGGATAAAACGCCTGCGCGACATGCTGCCGCCGCAGGTGGAGATAGAGTGTTTTGTGCACGGGGCGATGTGCATATCGTTCAGCGGCAGATGCCTTTTGTCCGATTATCTCACGGGCAGGAGCGCCAACCGCGGCGACTGCGCCCAGCCCTGCCGCTGGGAGTATAAGCTGAGCGCGGGCGGCGGGGCGCCGCTCACGGTGGGGGAGAGCGAAAACGGCACTTATATCCTCAACAGCGCGGATTTGTGCATGATAGAGCATTTGCGCGAGCTTTTGGCTGCGGGGGTGCATTCTTTCAAGATAGAAGGGCGGATGAAAACGCGCTATTACTGCGCCTCGGCGGTGAGCGCATACCGCGCGGCGCTGGACGCGGCAATGCGCGGGGAGGGCGCGCCCGAGTTTGCCGTGCAAGAGGTGAACAAACACAGCCACAGGCAGTATTGCACCGGCTTTTACTTTGGCGCGGCAAAGGAGAGCTTCCTCACCTCGCGCCCCGCGCAGGAGTTCGACTTCGTGGGCGTGGTGAAAGGGGAGAAAAACGGGCTTTACGCGGTGGAACAGCGGGGCAGGTTCGCCGTGGGAGAGGAGCTGGAAACGCTGTGCGCCAAGGCGGAAAACAGCGCGCGGACTTTTGAGCTGACCGCCATGTCCGACGAAGACGGCGCGCCGCTTGCAGACGCCAAGGCGGTGCAGCAGACGGTGCTGATAAGCTGTCCCGTGCCGCTGCAAGCGGGCGATATGCTGCGCAGGAGGAGAGTATGAACGACTGCATTGTGCTCATAGGCAAAAAAGGACTTTTTGACAACGCCGCCCTTGCCGTGCAAAGGCGCTTTGCAGGCACGCTCACGGACGTGGTGTTCATAGACGAAGGCGAGCTGTGTTCGGGCAGCGGCATCAAGGGTTATATTTTGGCTTCGCGTTACTGCCCCTCGCTGAGCGGCGCGTTTTTGAAGAAGTTTTATAAGCGTTACAAGATAAAAGAGAAAAAGCAGCAAAAGTTCAAGCGGGGCAAAATGCCGCGCGTGGTCCCGGCGGGCGAGCGGTGCGAAAACGTGCTTTACCGCTTTGCGCCCAAAGCCGTGGTCTGCTTTACTTCGCGCGCCCTGGCGCTGACTCTCTCCGCCGCGGCAGCCACCGCTTACAAGGGCTGCGTGATCGCGGGAGCGCTGGACTTTGCCCCTGCCTGCGGTATGAGCGTAAAGGGCGCGGACGTCTATCTTGCCGCCACGGAGGCGTGCGCGGAGAAATTGGCGCGGCGCGGCATAGAACGCGAACGCATCAGGGTGACGGGCATGCCCGTTTCGCCCTCCGTCGGCGTGCGGGAAAAGGCGCTCAAACAGCTGGGCATAAGCGGAGAAAGACCGGTGGCGCTGATCGCGGGCGGCAGGTATTGCTCCCGCCGCGCCATGCGGGCGGCGCAGGCGTTTGCCGCCTATGCGGACGTGCTCACGCCCCTGCTCTCGGGCGGGGAACGCGGCGCGGCGCAGGTGGAAAAACGCTGCCCGGACGTGATCGTGGCAGCGGAAGAGAGCATGGACGTTTTGTATGCGGCGGCGGACATAGCCGTGATCGCGCCCACCGCCTTCATCGCCGCGGAGTGCGCGGCAAACGATCTGCCCGTGGTGCTGCTTCCCCCCGTGAACAAGGCGCAGAAAGGGGTGTTCAAGGCGCTGAAAAAGATCTATCCCGCGGCAGGGAGCGAGGCGGAAGCCGTCAAACAGGCAATAGACTTGCTTATGGACAAAGCCGCGCAGGAGCGCTGCCGCGCGGCGGCGCGCGAACTGCTGCCAGCAGACGGAGAAGACCGCCTTGCGGCGGCGCTCAAAGAGGTGTTGGAACGCTATAAAGACGCGGAAGTCTTTCCCGCTCCCGCGGCGGAAGGAGAGGCGCCGGACAGCGCCGCGCCGTCGGACGGGGAGTGAAATTTTACACAATAAGGTTTACAAGCAAGCATTTTTGCGTTGACAATATCGCTTAAATATTTTACACTAAGACCATGAACGGTTTTGGCGAGAAAAAAGGCGCCGCGCTTTTCGATGAAAAAGATGGCGGCAAGGCGCAGGATCCGGCAGAAAAAGACGGGGAGCGCGCAGAGCGGGAAGAAGGCGGGGAAAGCACCGCCGCGCCCGCTTGCGAACAGGGCGGAGCGAGGGCGCGCAGACCGCGCCGCGCGCGGCAGGTGGCGCTGATCGCGCTGTTTGTGGCGGTCACCGTTGTCTGCGGATTTATCAAGATACCCATGCAGCCGGTGGCAATGTCTTTGCTCACGCTGGCAACCGCGCTTGCCGGCTGTTTTCTCACCCCCGGCGCGGCGGCGCTTTCGCAAGTCATCTATGTGGCGATGGGGCTTTTGGGCATACCCGTGTTCACCGCGGGCGGCGGACCGGGATATGTCTTGCAGCCTTCCTTCGGCTTTCTGCTCACACTGCCTTTGATGGCGGCGGGCATCTCCTTTGCGGTGCGGCACGATAAATTCCTGCCGCCCAAGGCGCGCTTTTTGTGGCGGCATGCGGCAAGTTTGTTTATCTCGCTCTTGCAGCTGCTGGGCGGCACTTTTTATTATTATCTGCTCTTCCGCTACTATATGCACTCCGACCTCACTCTGCCCGCGGCGCTCATGTCCTGTTTTGTGCTGTTTATCCCAAGCGCGATAATAAAGTCGGTGGTTTCCGTGGCGCTGTTCGACATCTTGAAAAAGCGGCTGCCTTTGCAGGCGTGAAGGGCGGCCAAATACTTTACTTATGCGCGCGGATATTGTATAATGGCGTAAGTATGAAACCCACCGTTGCCATTGTGGGCAGACCCAATGTGGGCAAGTCCACGCTTTTTAATAAGCTCACCGGCAAGCGCGTTTCCATTGTGGAAGACGCGCCCGGCGTCACGCGCGACCGCGTCTATTGCGACGCGGAGTGGTGCGGCCGCACTTTCACGCTGATAGACACGGGCGGCTTGGAGATCAAGAGCGATGACAAAATGTGGCGGCACATCCGTCTGCAAGCGGAAGTGGCGGTGGACATTGCCGACGTCATCGTGCTTTTGGTGGACGGCAAGGCGGGGCTTACCTCCGGGGACAGGGACGTGGCGCAGTTTTTGCGCAAGAGCAAAAAGCCCGTCATCGTGGCGGTCAACAAGCTGGACAACAACGAAGAAGAGCGCATATACGATTTTTATGAGCTGGGCATGGACGAAGTGGTGGGCATTTCCGCCGAACAGGGCAAGGGCTTGGGCGATCTGCTGGATGAGATAACCAAAGGTTTTGCGCTCATCCCGGAAGAAGAGGAAGAAGAGCGCATAAAAATTGCCGTGGTGGGCAAGCCCAACGCGGGGAAAAGTTCGCTTGTCAACCGGCTCTTGGGCTATGAGCGGGTGATCGTCAGCGACGTTGCCGGCACCACGCGCGACGCCATCGATACGCCGTTTGAAGACGCCAAGGGCAGAAAATTCACCATTATCGATACCGCCGGCATGAGAAAAAAATCGGGCGTGGAAAAGGGCGTGGAGAGTTATGCCGTCATGCGCGCCCTGGCGGCGGTGCGCCGCGCGGACGTGTGCCTCATCGTCATCGACGCGAGCGAGGGCGTCAGCGAACAGGACGTGAAGATATGCGGCTATGTTGACGAGCAGAACAAGCCTTCTCTCATCTTGATGAACAAGTGGGACAAGGTGGAAAAAGACTCTTCCACCATCAACGCGTTCAACAAGAGGCTGGACGCGGAGCTTAAATTTATGGACTATAAGAGCGTGGCGTATGTTTCCGCGCTCACGGGTCAGCGGCTGGACAAGGCGCTGGACATGCTGGTGGAAGCATATGAGCAGGGCGGCAGACGTATCACCACGGGGCTGTTGAACGACGTGGTGCGCGACGCGGTGCTCGCCACCGAACCGCCTTCTTACAACGGGCGGCGCTTGAAGATCTTATACGCCACGCAGGACGGCGTTTATCCGCCCACCTTCGTCTTTTTCGTCAACGACGCCAAGCTGCTGCATTTCAGTTATAAGCGTTACCTGGAAAACAGGCTGCGCACCGCCTTCGGCTTCAAAGGCACGCCGATACGCATGGTCTACCGCAGCCGCAGCGATAAAGAAAGCGATTAAAAAGCGCTCCGTCCGGCGCGGCGGGGCGAGGAAAATTTTTTCAAGAGAGGTATGTATATGAATTACACCAAGATGAGCAAGGAAGAGTTGCAACAGGCGCTCGGAGAGCAGAACAAGGTGCTCAAAGAGATCAAAAAACAAAAGATATCCCTGGACATCTCGCGCGGCAAACCCTGCCCGCAGCAGATGGACATCACCATGCCCATGTTGGATATGATAAATTCCGCCACTCAATTTCCCAAGCCCGATTACCGCAATTACGGCGGCTTGGAAGGCATTCCGGAGCTGCGCGCCCTGTTTGCCAAGATCTTGGGCGTGGAAAAGGAAGAAACCGTCATCGGCGGCAATTCCAGCCTGCAAATGATGTTCGACACCGTCCAGCGCGCCATGCAGTTCGGCGTGTGCGGCGGCAAGCCTTGGAACGCCGGCAAGGTCAAATTTCTCTGCCCCGTGCCCGGTTATGACAGGCATTTTGCCATCTGCCAGCACTTCGGCATAGAGATGATCAACGTGCCCATGACCCCCGCCGGTCCCAATATGGAGCTGGTGGAGATGCTGGCGGCGTCCGATGAGAGCGTGAAGGGCATCTGGTGCGTGCCCAAATATCAGAACCCCACCGGTTACACCTTCTCGGACGAAACGGTGGAGCGCCTTGCCAAAATGACCACCGCTGCCAAGGACTTCCGCATCTTCTGGGACAACGCTTATTGCGTGCACGACCTTTACGAGCAGGGCGACAAGCTCGCCAACATCATGGACATCGCCAAAGAAGCGGGCACGGCGGACAGGATATACGAATTCGCTTCCACGTCCAAAGTGACGTTCGCCGGCGCGGGCGTGGCGGTGATGGCGGCAAGCAAGAACAATATCGCCGACGTCCTCTCGCACATGAAGTTCCAGACCATCGGCTTTAACAAGGTGTGGCAATACGCGCATTACCTCTATCTGCAATCGCCGGAGAACGTGGCTGCCATCATGGCAAAACAGGCGGCTCTTATCCGCCCTAAGTTTGAAAAATTTGAAGAAGTCTTCTCCGAAGAGTTCGGCGAAAACAGCGGTATCGCGCGCTGGACCAAACCGCGCGGCGGTTACTTCATCAGCCTGGACGTGCTGGACGGCTGCGCCAAAGAAGTGGGCAAGCTGTGCAAGAGCGTGGGACTTACCGTCACCAACGTGGGCGACACTTTCCCTTACGGCGTGGACGACAAAGACAGCAATATCCGCATCGCTCCCACCTTTGCCACGGAAGAGGAGTTCGAGCAGGCGCTCAAAGTGTTGGTGTGCTGCATAAAGGTGGCGTGCATAGAAAAGCTAATTAAGATAAGCGAAAAATAAAAGGGATAGGGCGGTTTTCGTTTACAACGGAAACTGCCCTTTCATTTTTCGCTTCCCGAAAGACAACCCCGGCATTCGCAATCGACATTATCATTCCAATATAATTTTATTTAGAGTTCAGCACCGCGCTGCCTCCGCCACTTTGCCGCGGATTCGATTGCTTGAGCCGCGGTTTTCTCTCTTTTTGCGGGCGGCGTAATCTCGTGGCGCGCTTGGTCGTGCCGCAAAAATTCACTCTTTCCGCCCTCATTCGCTTCGCGTGCTCCGCTCATTCGGAAAATGCGCACGGCGCATTTTTGAGGTGACGCTTGGCAAAAATGTGATTTTGCCGCGCTTTATTACACTTAATTGGGTAGGTATTGCAAAGCGATTGGCTGAAAATACAGAAAAGTGACGTCAAGGCGTGTAAGGGGTGGAGCGCCCCGCGCTCCGGTGCAGCATTATATTCTAATAGTGCCGCAGGCAGCCGCCACGTTTGCGATGCGCCGCTTTGCGGCAGTATGAGCAAACATTTCACGTGCCCTCTCGTCGCTTGCGGTTTGAGGGCACATTTCACGTTTTTGCCTTGCGAGGCAAAAACATTTCACTTTTGCGCAGCATTATACGTTCGCTTACCGCTTATTTATATCTGCGCAAAAATTTCACGTCCGGAGCCGCCAAACATTTTTGTCGCTTTTCACTCTTGTTTGGCGGCGCAGGACATAAAGGGGTGGACCGCCCCGCGCTCCGGGTGCAGCATTATACTCTAATAGCGCCGCAGGCAGCCGCCACGTTTGCGATGCGCCGCTTTGCGGCAGTATGAGCAAACATTTCACGTGCTCTCTCGTCGCTCTGCGGTTTGAGGGCACATTTCACGTTTTTGACAACGAGTTGGCAAAAACATTTCACTTTTGCGCGGAAGTTATGTTCGCTTACCGCTCACTTATATCTGCGCAAAAATTTCACGTCCGGAGCAAGGGCGCATTTCTTCGCTTATCGCTCATTGCGCCCTTGTGCAGGACATAATTCTGCTTTCTTGACATACACGCGCGCTTATGTTATCATAACCATATTAAGTGTTTTTTGCCGCGCAGGGCGGCGCAGGGAATTTATGGGCAGAGCTATCGATACCGATCGGACGATGTATGAATATGTTGCGGATGGTCTTTCCGACTTTTCTGACGACAAAACGGTGATATATTTCAAGGGCAGCAGGATAAGCAAGGCGCGCGTGCGGCGCGAGTGCAACAAATTTTGCTCGTTCCTGCTCTCTTTGGGCATTGGCAGGGGGGACGTGGTGACCATTCATCTGCCCAATCTGCCCGCCGCCACGGCGGCGTTTTATGCCGTGAACAAACTGGGCGCGATAGCCAATCTTATCCATCCGCTCATGCCGCCGCTGCCGCTTTCGGAGATGACCGCGGACGCGGGCAGCAAACTTTTGCTCACCTTTGACGGTTACTTTGCGCAGAACAAGGCGCAGTTACAGCCGGGCTGTCCGGTGGTGACGGCTTCTGCTTCCGACCATCTGCCGCCGCTTGTCGCAGGCATTTACCGCCGCACGAGCGAGCCGCGCGTGACGGGCGCCACGCCTTGGCGCGCGATCATGAAAAAGTTCCCCGAACACACGGGCGCACCGGTGGGAAAAGGTGAAGACACCGCCGTTTTCATGCACTCGGGCGGCACCACGGGCAAGCCCAAGACCATCAAACTTTCGCACAAGGCGTTCAACGAGCTGACCGAGTGCCTCACATACGTCATTGCCGATTACGACGGCAACCGGGACGTATCCCTGATGGTGCTGCCCATCTTTCACGGCTTCGGGCTGGGGGTGTGCATGCACTCCATGCTCTCGCGCGGCATAGAGAGCGTGATGATCCCCAAATATTCCACCAAAGAGGTGCTCTCCGTCATCAAAAAGCGCGGCGTGACCATTATTGCCGGCGTGCCGCTGATGTATAAAAAGATGTTGGGCGGGGGCGAGGCTTTTGCCGCCATGAAAGGGGTGAAACACATCTTTTGCGGCGGGGACAAGCTGACTTCTTCTCTGAAAAACCAATTTGACGTGGCGCTGAAAAAGGCGGGTTCTTCCGCCTGCCTGCTGGAAGGTTACGGGCAGACGGAGTGCGTGACGGTGTGCTGCGTGAACGAGCCGGGCGAGTATATCAAAGGCTGCATGGGCAAGCCGCTGCACGGC
Organism: uncultured Christensenellaceae bacterium; assembly: GCA_944380295.1. Taxonomy (GTDB): domain Bacteria; phylum Bacillota; class Clostridia; order Christensenellales; family UBA3700; genus Alloclostridium. Next base: position 38,975 of record CALWHE010000006.1, on the reverse strand, counting down.
ATTAAGATCGCCTGCACAGACGGGGAAAAACTGCTGCCGCCGGGGCAGGAAGGAGAGCTGGTCGTGTGCGCGCCCACGCTGATGCAGGGCTATCGCGACGGGGACAACGATCGGGTGTTTATGAACATCGGCGGGGAAAAATGGCTGAAAACGGGCGACAGCGGCAGAGTGGACGAGCAGGGCAGAGTTTACTTTTACGACCGCATCAAAGCCGCGGAAAAGGTGAGCGGCGTGGTGGTCTATCCTCAGGAGATATGCGAAGTTGCCGGCGACGTGAGCGCGGTGGCGGAAAGTTACGCCGTCAAGGTCAGCCGCGGCGACAGAGAATATATGCGCCTTTACTGCGCCTTGGAAAAGGGCGCGGACAGACAGCGGGCGGAAGAGGCGATCAGGGCGGCGTGCGAGCAAAAATTGATAGTTTACGCCCGTCCGCGCGAGATAATTTTTGTGGACAAACTGCCTCGCACCGCCGTGGGCAAAGTGGACGTGGGCAAACTCAAAGAAGAGAGTTCCGCTCGGAAGTAGTGTAAGTTTTGACACAAGTTCCGAACGGAATAAATATCTTGACATCGTCTTTTATCTTTGATATACTATTTTTCAATCGGAAGTAGTGTAAGTTATGACACAAGTTCCGATTGGAATATAAATGTTTTGACATCGGTTTTTACGCCGTTTTTCAGCGGCAGCGGCAAATTCAGGACATGAGCGGCAAGGGGCGGAGCGGCGTTTTGCCGTTTTTTTGCGCGTGCGGGAAGAAGCTCCCGCGTCTTTTTCCGCCGCTTTTTGCGCGCGCGTAAAAAATGCTTGACAAAGGCGGCGCGTAAGGCTATTATATCTATAAATATATTTATACCAAACAGGGGTGCACAATGAAGATAAACGGTTCGCAGATCGTGATAGAAGTCCTTGCCGAGCAGGGCATAGACACCGTTTTCGGTTATCCGGGCGGAGCTATCCTCAACATTTACGACGCGCTTTACAAAAATTCCGACAGGATCAGGCACATCACCACCGCGCACGAACAGGGCGCGGCTCACGCCGCCGACGGATATGCGCGCGCCACCGGCAAGACGGGCGTGGTTTTTGCCACTTCCGGCCCCGGCGCCACCAACCTGGTGACGGGCATTGCCACGGCGTTCATGGACAGCGTGCCGCTTGTCGCCATCACCGCCAACGTGGCTTCCGACCTCATCGGTCTGGACAGCTTCCAGGAGGTATACATCGCCGGCATCACCATGCCCATCACCAAGCATAACTTTGTGGTGCGCAAGGTGGAAGAGCTGGCGGACACGCTGCGCGAGGCGTTCAGGATAGCCTGTTCCGATCGTCCCGGTCCCGTGCTGGTGGACATCACCAAAGACGTGACCGCCGCGGAATGCGAATTCACGTCCGCGCCCAAAGTGGAGCCGGTCAAGCACGACAGGTTCGACGGCGAGGACATCAAAAAAGCCGCGCAGATGATCAACGCTTCCGAGCGCCCCGTGGTGCTCTATGGCGGCGGCGTGGTGAGTTCGGGCGCTTCCGCGGAGCTTTCCGCCTTTTTGCAGCAGGGCAGTCTGCCTTGCACCAACACCTTGATGGGCACGGCGGCGTGCCAAAACGCTCCGCTCGACCTCAAATTGCTGGGTCATCACGGTTTCCGTTCCGCCAACATGGCTGTGGCGGAAGCGGATCTGGTGATCGCCGTGGGCACACGTTTTTCCGACCGCGTTGCCACCAACAAAAAGAAATTCGCCACCAAAGCCAAGGTGATACACATCGACATCGATTCGGCGGAGATCAATAAGAACGTCACTTCCTCTTATTCATTGGTGGGCGACGTGGCGCACGTTTTGCGCGCGCTTTTGCCGCATATCGACAAAAAAGACCGCAGTCAATGGCTCGCCCATCTGAAAAAGTTGCAGAGCGAGGACATTTACCCGCAGCACAAAGAGGGCATTTTGCAGCCTTTTGAGGTGATAAACGCCGTGTGCGACAGGCTGGGCAAAGACGGCATCATGGTCACGGACGTGGGTCAGCATCAGATGTGGGCGGCGCAATATTGCAAAAATCTTTCGCCCCGCTCCTTCCTCTCTTCGGGCGGACTGGGCACGATGGGCTTTGCATACGGCGCCAGCATAGGCGCCAAGGCGGCGTTCCCGCAGCGCGTGGTGGCGGACATCACTTCGGACGGCTGCTTCCACATGAACCTCAACGAGCTGTGCACGGCGGTCACATACAAGCTGCCCGTCATTTCCGTGGTGCTCAACAATAACGTGCTGGGCATGGTCAGACAGTGGCAGACGCTCTTTTACGGCAAACGTTATTCCTGCACCACCTTGGACAGAAAGACCGATTACGTCAAGCTGGCGGAGGCGTTCGGCGGCGTGGGCTTTAAGTGCTCCACGCTGGAAGAGCTCAACGCCGCGTTGGACAAGGCGGTCAAGGTCACGGACAAGCCCGTGGTGATAGAGGCGGTCATCGACAGGGACGAGATGGTCTTCCCCATGATCCCCGCCGGCAAGACGATAGACGACATCGTCACCATGCATTAAAAAGTAAATTCATTTCTGCCCCGAACGGGCACGGAGGATATAAAAATGATTCAAAAGTATTACGACAGAGACTGCAACATGAAAGTTCTCGACGGCAAGACGGTTGCCATCATCGGTTTCGGCTCCCAGGGCCATGCGCACGCCATGAACCTCAAAGATTCGGGCGTCAACGTGGTGGTGGGTCTGCGCCCCGGCAGCAGACACGTCAAAGTTGCCAAAGAATACGGCCTTGAAGTGGACAGCGTTGCCGAAGCCGCCAAAAAGGCGGACGTGGTGATGATGCTCGTTCCCGACGAGATCTGCGCGGACATCTATGAAGCGGAAGTGGCTCCTTACATGACGGAGGGCAAGGCGCTGGCTTTTGCCCACGGCTTGAATATCCACTTCAACCTCATCAAGCCCGCCAAGGACATAGACGTTATCATGATAGCGCCCAAGGGACCCGGTCACACCGTGCGTTCCCAGTATCAGGAGGGCAAGGGCGTGCCTTCGCTCATCGCCATTGCGCAGGACTATACGGGCAAGGCAAAGGAAATAGCGCTTGCATACGCCAGCGGCATCGGCGCGGGCAGAGCGGGCATTCTGGAAACCACCTTCCGTGAAGAAACGGAGACCGACCTCTTCGGCGAGCAGGCAGTGCTTTGCGGCGGCGTGACCGAATTGATGAAGGCGGGCTTTGAAACGCTGGTGGAAGCGGGGTATCAGCCGGAAATGGCATACTTCGAGTGCATCCACGAGATGAAGCTGATCGTCGACCTCATCAACAAGGGCGGCTTTGCGGCGATGAGATATTCCATCTCCAACACCGCCGAATACGGCGATTACCGCACGGGCAAGAGGCTGATCACGGAAGAAACGCACAAAGAGATGAAAAAGGTGCTGCGCGAGATCCAGGACGGCACGTTCGTGTCCGAGTGGATGACGGAGAACAAGGCGGGCAAATGCGCCAAATTCCTCGCCACCCGCAGGTTGGAGAGCGAACACCAGCTGGAAAAAGTGGGCGCGGAGCTGCGCAAGATGATGAGCTGGTTGCATGGGGAAGACAAACTGATTTAAAATAACCGCCGGTTGAAAATGCCGCGGGATAGGGGCTGCAATGGTCAAGCAAAATCTGCCCACGGCATTTTGCGGTTACGCCTAAAGGGGAAAACCCGACACGCTCCGCTGCGGTTTTCCCCTCGTTTTGCGGCAAGATATAAGAAAGCGCGCAAGCGTTAGCCGCAAAACTTCACCCCTTTCCGCCGCCGCGGGAGCGGCGCGCAAGGCAGTCGCCTTGCCCAAGGTGCGCTCGTCCAAAAGCGCGGTTTTGGACGGCGGGATATTACACTTACCAGGGTGCAGCGTCACGCTGCCCGCGCTTTATTACACTTTATTGTGTAAGCATTGCGAAGAGGTCAGCCGGACAGACGGAAAAGTGACTTCAAGGCACGATCAGGGGTGGAGCGCCCCGCGCTCCCGGCACGCTGCCCGCGCTTTATTACACTTTACTGTGTAAGAGTTGCGAAGAGGTCAGCCGGACAGACGGGAAAGTGACTTCAAGGCACGATCAGGGGTGGAGCGCCCCGCGCTCCCGGCACGCTGCCGCTCCCGGCACGCTGCCGCTCCGCGCGCTCCGCTCACTCGGAAAATGCGCACGGCGCATTTTAGAGGTGACGCTTGGCAAAAGTGCGATTTTGCCGCGCTTTATTACACTATATTGTGTAAGAGTTGCGAAGAGGTCAGCCGGACAGACGGGAAAGTTACTTCAAGGCACGATCAGGGGTGGAGCGCCCCGCGCTCCGGGTGCAGCATTATATTCTAATAGCGCCGCAGGCAGCCGCCACGTCCGCGATGCGGCTCGCCTTGCGAGGCAGTATGAGCGGACATTTCACGTGCTCTTTCGTCGCGGAGCGGTTTAAGAGCACATTTCACGTTTTTGCTTTATAAAGCAAAAACATTTCACTTTTGCGCGGCAGTTATGCTCGCTTGCCGCTCGCATATATCCGCGCAAAAATTTCACGTCCGAAGCAAGGGCGCACAAGTTCGCTTATCGCTCATTGTGCCCTTGCGCAGGACATAATGGAGGATACCGATGTTAAGAAGCAGTTATTTTACCGATAGGGCGGAAAGCGCCCCCCAGCGTTCGCTGTTAAAGGCGTGCGGCTTTTCCGACGAGGAGCTGAAAAAGCCCCTCATCGCCGTGGTTTCCGCGTTCAGCGAGATAGTGCCCGGTCACATCAATTTGGACAAGATAGCAAACGCGGTCAAGGCGGGCGTATCCGCGGCGGGCGGCACTCCCGTGCTCGTGCCGGCGATCGGCGTATGCGACGGCATTGCCATGGGTCACATCGGCATGAAATATTCGCTGCCTTCACGCGAGCTGATCGCAGACAGCGTGGAGACCATGGTCAACGCGCACCTCTTCGACGGCATGGTGCTGGTGCCCAACTGCGACAAGATAGTGCCCGGCATGGTCATGGCGGCGTGCAGGCTCGATTTGCCCGCGGTGGTGGTCAGCGGCGGTCCCATGCTGGCGGGCAATGTGTGCGGAGAGGAAGTTTCCCTGTCTAAAATGTTCGAATCGGTGGGCGCGCGCAAAGCAGGACTTATCGACGATAAGCAGCTTGACGACATCACCGCGCGTTGCTGCCCCGGCTGCGGTTCCTGCGCGGGCATGTATACGGCAAACTCCATGAACTGCCTGTGCGAAGCCATCGGCATCGCGCTGCCCGGCAACGGCACCGTTCCCGCCGTGTTCAGCGAGAGGATCATTCTCGCCAAGCACGCCGGCGCGGCGATCGTGGAGATGGTGAACAAAAACATCACCGCCCGCGACATCATCAACGAGCGTTCCATCCGCAACGCCGTCACCTGCGACATGGCTTTGGGCTGTTCTTCCAACTCCGTGCTGCACCTTTTGGCGATCGCGCACGAAGCGGGAGTCAAGCTCGACCTCAACATCTTTAACGAAATAAGCGAAAAAACGCCCAACCTCTGCCACCTGGCGCCCGCGGGTCCCACGCATATCCAGGACCTCTATTTTGCCGGCGGCGTGCAGGCGGTGCTCTCCGAACTGCTGCGCGGCGGCTTTTTGGACGGCGGCTGCCAAACGGTCACGGGCAAAACGGTGGCGGAAAACCTCAAAGGCGTCAAGCTCTCCGCCGTGCAAAAGGCGATACGCCCGCTGGAAGACCCTTACACCAAAACGGGCGGACTTGCTATACTCTTTGGCAACATCGCCAAAAACGGCTGCGTGGTCAAGCGCAGCGCCGTGGCGCCGGAAATGCTGGTGCATGAGGGCAAAGCGCGCGTGTTCAACGGCGAGGATGAGGCGATAACCGCCATATACGCAGGAAAAATCAACCCCGGCGACGTGGTGGTGATCAAATATGAAGGTCCCAAGGGCGGACCGGGCATGCGTGAAATGCTCAATCCCACTTCGGCGCTTGCCGGCATGGGACTGGACAAGAGCGTGGCGCTCATCACAGACGGCAGATTCTCCGGCGCCAGCAGGGGCGCCAGCATAGGTCACGTTTCCCCGGAAGCGGCGGCTGGCGGCGAGTTCGCGCTCATCGAGGAAGGCGACATCATAGAGATAAATATCCCGCAATACAAAGTGCACCTGCGCGTTTCGGATCGAGAGCTTGCCGCGCGCAGAGCCAAATGGGTGTGCCCGCAAAAAGAGATCCCCGGCAAATGGCTCAAACGCTATGCCGCCATGGTCAGCAGCGCGGACAAAGGAGCAATACTTTCATGAAGAAAAAAGACGAACTCACCTTGGACAAGGTTTATCACGCGGCGTTCATCCTCAAAGACGTGATCCGCAAAACGGATATGATCCCCGCGCGCAGACTGTGCGATAAATGCGAGGTCTATCTTAAAACCGAATGCCTGCAAGTGACCGGCTCTTTCAAGGTCAGAGGCGCATATTACAAGATATCCCAGCTGGCGGAAGAGGAAAAAGCGCGCGGCGTGATCGCCTGCTCGGCGGGCAACCACGCGCAGGGCGTGGCGCTGGCGGCAACGCGCAGCGGCGTCAAATCGCTCATCTGCCTGCCTGACGGCGCCCCCATCTCCAAAGTGGAAGCCACCAAGGCGCTGGGCGCCGAGGTGTGCCTGGTCAAAGGCGTTTATGACGACGCTTACGCCAAGGCGCTGGAACTCAAAGAAAAATTCGGCTATACGTTTATCCATCCCTTCGACGACGTGGACGTCATCGCAGGGCAGGGCACGATCGGTTTGGAGATCCTCGACCAGCTCGACGACGTGGACGCCATCGTGGTGCCCGTGGGCGGCGGCGGACTTATCTCAGGACTCGCCTTTGCCGTCAAATCGCTGCGCCCGGAAGTGAAAGTTTACGGCGTGCAGGCGGCGGGCGCGCCCAGCATGTTCAACGCCATGCGCGATAAGAAGATAGAAACGCTCCCGAGCGTGTCCACCATCGCGGACGGCATCGCCGTCAAAACGCCCGGCGAACACACCTTTGAATACGTGAGCAAATACGTGGACGGCATCGTCACCGTCACGGAAGACGAGATCTGTTCCGCCATCCTGGCGCTCATAGAAAAGCAGAAGATGATCGCAGAAGGCGCAGGCGCCGTGTCTGTGGCGGCGGTCATGTTCGATAAAGTGCCCGTAGAAGGCAAAAAAGTGTGCTGCCTGGTGTCGGGCGGCAACATAGACGTGACCATTCTCTCACGCGTCATCAAGCGCGGCTTGCTCAAATCGGGCAGGACTTACTCCGTGTGCATAGAGCTGATGGACAAGCCCGGTCAGCTCAAAGAGGTGTCGCGCATCATCGCCGATCTGGGCGGCAACGTCATCGCCGTCCATCACGAAAGGGGCAACGAAAGCAGCGACATCAACGGCTGTTTCCTGCGCATACTCATGGAAACGCGCAACTTTGAACATATAGAGGCGATCAAGGCGGCGCTTTTAGACGCCGGCTTCAAGTTGACCTGAACGGTCGGCAGCCGCCCTAAGAACCAAATTTTTTCGGCGGCGCCAAAGGAGATATTATGGAAACCAAAATTGTCTGCACAAAAAACGCGCCCGGCGCCATCGGACCTTATTCCCAGGCGGTGATCGCCGGCGGTATGGTCTACACATCCGGACAGATAGCCATCGATCCCGCCACGGGCGAGATGGTGAGCGGCGGCATTGCCGAACAGACGGAACAGGTGTGCAAAAACGTGGCGGAACTGCTCAAAGCCGCCGGCACGGACATAACCAAAGTGGTAAAAACCACCTGTTTTTTGGCGGATATGGCAGACTTTGCCGTGTTTAACGGCATATACGCCAAATATTTCACCGGCAAGCCCGCGCGCAGCTGCGTGGCGGTCAAAACCTTGCCCAAGGGCGCTTTGGCGGAGATAGACACGGTTTGCCCCCTGTAAAAGAGGCGAAAGCGGGCGGGCAAAGCGCCCTTCCTGCCGGGGCAAATGAGGGCGGACTTATCCTGCTCATAGACGCGGACGACACTCTGCTGGACTTCAAACGGGCGGAGCGCGCCTGCATCACGGCAACGCTGAAAAATTTCCGTGCGCGCGGCGTGCAAAAGGCTGCGCGCCTTTTTTCCGCAGTCAACAAGGCGTGTTGGCTGGCGGTGGAGCGCGGAGAACGCACGCGCGAGGAGATTGCCGTTTTGCGTTTTGAAGAACTCCTAGGGCGCCTGCCGTTGCAAGCGACCGCCGAACAGCTCAACGAATTTTTCAAAGCATGCATGCGCCGCGCATACTTTCTGTTGCCCGGCGCCAAGCGTTTTTTGCACGCGCTCAAAGCGCGCCGTCACCGCCTTTTCCTCATCACCAACGGACTGCAAACCACGCAGCGCCTGCGCGTCAAGGGCAGCGGGATAGAGGAGTTTTTCGAGGACGTCTTTATCTCCGAGAGCATGGGCACGCGCAAGCCCGAACGCGCATATTTCGAGGCGGTGGAGCGGCTGATCCCCGATTTCCGTCCCGAACTTTGCTATGTGATAGGCGATTCCCTCACCGCCGACATCAAGGGCGCGGAAAACGCCGGCTTGCCCTCAATTTGGTTCGACCCCGAACACAAGCCTGCCAAACCCGACATCACCCCCACATACACCGCGCACTCCTATGCGGACATCGTGCGCATTCTCGACGCCATTTGCCGGTAAATTTTGCCGAACCGCATATGCCGCTTGTGGGAAGAGCCGCGCTTATCGGCATTCTGCCGCAAACAAATATTGGTTTTGTGAAGAGAAACGCTCCGCGATCATGGTTTATCTCTGCGAAGCATAACAGGGGGTGGAGCGCCCCGCGCTCCCGTCACGCTGCCGCCCCGCGCTCCCGTCACGCTCCTTTTCCTTTCCCCCCAAACCCCCCTTTTCTTTTTCTTCAAAGAAGAGAAAGATAAAGCAAAAGTCGAAGAAAAAGAGAAAAAACAAGAAAAAGAAAAAAGATATAACGCGCGTCGCGCGAGGCAAAATTGCCGCCTATGGGGAAGGTTTTTTGTGGTTTTGCAAAAAAAATTTTGCACTCTCATCTCAAAAACCGCGGTTTTCCGTGTTATAATATAAGTAGAGGAGCGCTGGGCGCTCCACCCCTTTATGTCCTGCGCCGCCGAACAAAATCAATAAGCGAAAGCTATGTTCGGCGGCTGCGGACGTGAAATTTTTGCGCAGATATAAGTGAGCGATAAGCGAACATATACTGCTGCGCAAAAGTGAAATGTTTTTGCCAACGAGTTGGCAAAAACGTGAAATGTGCCCTCAAACCGCAAGCGACGAGAGGGCACGTGAAATGCACGACGATACAGCTCCGCGCTCGTCGTGCGTGATGGCTACCTGCGGCGCTATTCGAGTATAACGCTGCACCCGGAGCGCGGGGCGCTCCACCCCTTGTTATGCTGCGCAAAAACTATGCTTTACTCCGAGGTGCCACTCTTTGCACTTTCGCAGCACGGCGTTTTTTCGCCCTGTTCCCGGACATTGTCAAAGCCGCTTGTCCGATAATATACAGATAGAAACGGCGCTTATCGCCGTGCCGGGAAGGTGCGGGCAGCGTGCCGCTGCACCCTGATATGCTTCGCAGAGGCGGGAAGTGGTAGTAAGCGTTATTCCCTGCAATACTTGATAAAGTGCAATAAAAGCGCGGGCAGCGTGACGCTGCACTCTGATATGCTTCGCAGAGGCGGGAAGTGGTAGTAAGCGTATCTCTTCGCAATACTTAATAAAGCACTATAAAAGCGCGGCGGGCAGCGTGACGCTGCACCCTGTTTATTACAAGACGGTCGATATTTTTAGTAAAGCGGCAGGCGAGGCTGGTGCGGACAAGTGGCACGGCGTTATATTAAAGTCGCAAAATTTTTTGAGCGCGAAAGCGCGGAGCTTTACAGGGGGATCATGATGACAAACGGATTTTATTGTTTGCCTTCCATCATCGAGGCGCTCGATCTGCTGGATGTGGAAGCGCAAAAAGAAGCGGCGTGGGCGGTGCTGCGATACGGAGGCTTCAAAGAGGTGCGCCGCGATATAAGCGCCCCTGCCAAAGTGTTGCTGACCATGGCTATTCCCAACATAGACGCGGCGATCAAGCGCCAGCAGGAGCGGGCGGAACAGCAGTCTAAGCGGGGCAAACGAGAGGGCAAAAGGGCGGGTAAAAAGCATTTTGCCAACGAAAGAATTTACACCGCAGAGCAATTGAACAAAATGTTGGGCGATACCACCAACTTCGATGACATCTGACGGGTCAAAGGCGGCGCTCGAATTGGATACTGACGCGCTCGAATTGTCTGTCGGTGACGGGGACTTCTTCAAAACCCATTTTACGGTAAAGCCGGACGGCGTCTTGCAAAACGGTGTGGGAAACTATCATAAGTTTTTTGGCGCCGTGCGCGGCGGCGTATTGCATACAGGCGGCAAGGACCGCGCTGCCTGCGCCCCTGCGGCGATAATGTTCGTCGGTGGCGAATTTGCATATTTCCCACACATCGTTTTCAAGCGGCACTACCAGGCAAGCAGAGATGACCTTGCCCTCTTCAAGGGCAAAAAAAGCCATACCGCCCGCATCTATTTGCGCTTGCAGATCGTTCAAAACGGCAAAGTCTGCGGGTTCGGGAGTGAAATATTTGTTCAGCCAAGCAAAGTTAAATTGCGCAAAAGCCGGTGCAAAGTGCTTTTTATATGCCGATATTTCCATTTCCGTTATCTCCGTGAGCGGCGTATTAAAAAAACGGGCGCAGCGCTGCGCCCGTTTATGTCAAAGCGTTAATTTTGCACGCCGCCGGAAGTATCTTTATCGCCGGCGGAGTTGTCCGCGCTTGGGGTATCGGGAGCGTTGTCAGCATTGGCGGCGTCGCTTGCGCCGTCCGCGCCCGAAGTATCGCTTGCGCCGTCCGTGCCCAAAGTATCGCTTGCCGGGTCGTTTGTGTTCGGGGCGGCGTTTGCGCCGTCCGCAGGGGCGGTATCGCTTGCGTTTGCCGGGTCGGCGGTATCGTTTGCGGCGCTGTTTGTATCGGAGCTTATCAAGTCGTCCGCGGCGGCGGGGGTATCGCCGGCGGGGAGAGGGTGGGCGGCGAGGTATTCCTCAAAAGTCACGCCTTCCTTTTTTGCCTGCGCCTTTGCCTGTTTCAGCGCTTTTTCGCGCAGACGGGTTTGTTCGCGCTCCTGCTTTTTTGCCGCCAAGTCGGCTTTTATCTGCTTGAAGTCGATAAAGGGGGCGTTGGGGTCGTAATCAAAGCCGAATTCCGCCGCCTTTGCCTGCATCATCTCGATGTGGCGGGCGCGCTTTGCCTCACGTTTGGCGTTGTTGAGATCTTCGGCGTTGTCGTCATAGACAACTTCCGTGCCCTTGCGTTTGAGCAGGGCGGCGTGCGCCTTTTCCTTGAAGAGCAGGATGGAGGGCAGCAGGGTGAAGACCAGGATATAGCTGAAAAACGTGCCGCGCGCGATGAGTTCCGTTATCTGGCGCACGATGATGTTGGAAGAGATGGCGTTCACCGCCAAACACACGGCGATGAGGATCGCCGCCGAGGTGGTCACGGAAGGCGCGGAACGGAAGACGGCGTTGCGGATGGCGCGTTCCGGACGGCAGCCTTTGGCTTTTTCCTCGTTCAGTTTAGAGGTGAAGAGGATGGCGTAATCCACCGTGGCGCCCAGCTCTATGGCGCTGACGATGAGGTATGCCATAAAGTTTATCTCGCCGGAGAACACGGAGAGCAGTCCGGGGGCGTAAGGGGCGAGCAGGGATACGAAATATACGATCGCCAGGTTGAAGAAGATACCCGCTTCTATCACCGCCAGCAAGATCAGCGAGGTGATAAAAGAGCGGAAGGTGAAGAGCAGAATGATAAATATGATCGCCGCGGAGAGTATGTTGACCAGCATGAAGTCGTCCGGGGTGACGGAGGCAAGGTCGCTTGCGCCCTGGGCAAGTCCGGTCATATACACCTGTGTTTCTTCCACGCCGAACAGCTGCGCGGCGTATGCGCGGATGGCGGCGATAGAGGCGTAAGACTCCTCGTCTTCCGGGTGACCTTGCAGGTTGACGGTGTAAAGCATGTATTCGCGCGTGGAGCCGTCTGCGGATGTGTATGAATTGACAAAGTTGCCCTGGATAAAGCTCATCACCAGCCCGTTTTCGTGTTCGGCGATCTCCTGATAACGCTCCTGCGGAATGATGGTGCACAGAGAGAGGATATCCTCCGCCTTGTGCGTGCCTTCTTCCGTGCCCAAACCGGTTTTCAGCCAAGCCAAAAACTCGTATTGCTTGGCAACATAGTCTGTCTTATCCGCCTCATCGCCCTCTTTGGGGGAGAAGGGCACCAGCACTATCACCTGGTTGGAATAGTCCTGCAAGACGTATTGCGGGTTGGTCATTTGGTCGGTGGGTGTGGCTTCCGTGGTGGAGATGTATGTCAGCGGCGTGAGCGATTGGAAATAAGCGCAGGGCAGACATATCACCGCGCATATGGCGATCACCGCCACCGCCACGCCTTTTTTGGTGATGTTTTTGGACACAAAGCCCAGCCGCGGCTCCACTATCCAGGAGTGCTGGCTCTTCATGATGGGCTTGCTGAACAAAAGTATCATCACCGGTTGCAGGATGATCACCGTTAAAAGGGACAAAAGCACGCCCTTTGCCAGCACAAAGCCCAGGTCGTATCCCATGCCGAACTGCATGAAGAAGAGGGCGACAAAGCCGCCGATGGTGGTCAGCGCGCTGGCGGAAATGGAAGCCAGCGTTTTGGGCAGGGCGGAGATGATGGCGTCGCGCGGGTTGAGCTTTATGCGCAGTTCCTCGTAATACGTGTGCATGAGGAAGATGGCATAGTCCATGGCAAGCGCCAGCTGCAAGATGGTGGAGCAGGAAGACGTGATAGTGGAAATGGTGCCCACCGGGTTGCCGGCGATGATGTTGGAGCCCATGTTGAGCAGGATGGAAATGCCCAGCGTTGCCAAAAAGATGAGCGGCTCAAAGTATGAATGCGAGGTCAGCAGCAGGATGAAGAACACCGCCACCACCGCTATCGCCACAAAAATAGGCATGTCGCCCACAGAGCTTGCCACCAGAATGCGCGCGTTTTCCGCCGTGCCGCCAAAGTAGTAGCACGATTCCGCGGAGATGGTCTCGCTGATCAGCCCCGCCGATTTTTGCTGATTGATGTTGTCGTTGATGATCTCTTCTATGCGGTCGAGCGCGTCTATCGTCGCGTTGTCGCTGGCGGCGCTTTTGAGATAGAAGGAGAGGATATAAGTGGTCACCACCGTGCCGTTGCCCAGCTGCGTTTGCTTGACGTAATTCTTCGCTGCGGAATCGTATATCTGCTGCGCCACCACCGGGTCGATGCCGTCCACATGGACAAAGCCGAAGTCCAAACCGCCTTCGCCCAGCTCCAAGACCATGTCAAAGGTGCCTATCCACACGTCTTTGCTGATGATGGTGGAGCGCACCTCTTTGCCGTCTTTGTTCTCCGTTACATACATGTGCGTAAGCTCCGGGTCGGAAACGATGGAATCGTATATGGTCTGCACCTGGTCTTTGCTCAGATAGGAGATGGCGATGTTGAGGTCGCCTTGAATGGAATAGGCGTCTTCCAGCACGCTTTTTCCTATCATGGTGTTTGTGTCGTCTTTAAGATAAGAGGTGACGTCGCCGTTCTTTTTCACAAACAAAAGCCCGATGAAAGAAAGCACCAAAAGGGCGGTGATAACGCCCACCACCACCCATTTGCGGTCGAGCAATTTGCCGGCAAACGCCGCCGTGAGCGCGCCTTTTTCACGCTTTTTCCCTTTTTTGCCGCGGAATTTGCCCTTGCGTTTCGCGCTCTCCGCTCCGTCGTCAGGCTGCGGCAGCGGCTCTTCCGCGCCGCATTCCTCAATAGCGATCTCGTGCTTTTCCTCGTCCATTTCGTCCCCGTAAGACACGCGCATAACGCATGTGAAAATCAATTTGTCTATAATATATCATAAAGGCGCGCAGGTGTCAAGGAAAAGCGGGCAGGAGCGCTTTATGTCCTGCGCAAGGGCACAATGAGCGATAAGCGAAGAAATGTGCCCTTGCTCCGGACGTGATATTTTTCTCTGCCGGACAGACGCTATGCGGGCACGCAGTAGGGCGCGTCTTTACGCACGCCTTTGCACAAATGCGCCTTGACAATACAACAAGTATTGCCTGCGGCACATTTGTCCAAATCCGCACGCAAATCCATCACTCTCCTGCGCACCCTTATAGACGTCTGTCCGGCATAATTATCATCATAGACAAACATATATGATATGCCAACCGCGCAAAAGTGAAATGTTTTTGCCAACACCTTGGCAAAAACGTGAAATGTGCCCTCAAAGCAGCGTGACGCTGCACCCCGATCATATGTGACCGCAATGTGAAGAACTTGCGCGCTCACAGAGAGGGCACGTGAAATGCACGACGATACAGCTCCGCGCTCGTCGTGCGTGGCGGCTGCCTGCGGCGTTATTAGAATATAATGCTGCGCCCGGAGCGCGGGGCGCTCCACCCCTTTATGTCCTGCGCGGCACGGCAAAATCTATAAACGAAAGTGTGCCGTGCCGCTACGGACGTGAAATTTTTCGGCAGATATAGCGGTTGCGCAAGCGCCGCGTTTTTTCTGCCGAAAAGTGAAATGTTTTTGCCAACGAGTTGGCAAAAACGTGAAATGTGCCATCAAACCGCAAAGCGACGAGAGGGCACGTGAAATGTCCGCTCATACTGCCGTGCATAGCACGGCGCATCGCGGACGTGGCGGGCAGCGTGCCGCTGCACCCATTATATGCCTTGAAGTCACTTGTTCGTTTATCCGGCTAATCTCTTCGTAATGCTTCCGTAGCAAAGTGTAATAAAGCGCGGCAAAATCACACTTTTGCCAAGCGTTACCTCTAAAATGCGCCGTGCGCATTTTCCGAATGAGCGGAGCGCGCGGAGCGAATGAGGGCGGAAAGAGTGAATTTTTGCGGCAAGACCAAGCGCGATATGCGATATCGTGTTCCGCAAAAAGAGAGAAAACCGCGGCTCAAGCAATCGATTTCACGGTGTAGGGGGCGGAGGCAGCGTGACGCTGCACCCTGAATAAAAGTATATTGGAATGATTATGTCGATTGCGAATGCCGGGGTTGTCTTTCAGGAAGCGAAAGAGGAAAAGGCAGATCCCGTTGAAAACGGGACCCGCCTTATCCTTTTTCTCTTTCGCTTATATTATGTATTTTGTCTGTTTCGCCGGCGCCGCGTCCAGCTCCTTTTTCTTCTCTTCGTAACCGTTCCTGCCCAAAAGCGCGTAAGTGGCGTTTTTGCCCTCTTCCACGCCCGGCTGGTTGAAGGCGTCTATGCCAAGCAATTCGCCGCAATATGCCGTTTCCATCATGAACAGCATCAAAAGCTGTCCCAGCGTGAATTCGTTCACCACGGGCAGGGTGATGGTGTAATTCATCTTGCCCGCCTTGGTCACGGCGTATTCGGTGGCTTTTTGTTCGGCTTTGATAAGTTCGCTCATCGTGTGTCCGGAGAGGAAGTTCACGTCCGGGATCTCCTCGCAGCCGCCGGGTATGGTCACGTCGGTGCGGTATGCGTCCACGCCGATGAAGGTGATCACCTTGTCGAAAGGTCCTTCCGTGTAAAGCTGCACCTGCGAGTGCTGGTCGGTCACGCCCAACGCCTTGACGGGGGTCTGACCCACGTTGCAGTCTTTGCCGTCGAGCGTCTTGTTTTTGCCCAGGCTTTCCGCCCACAGCTGCGCATACCAGTCCGCGATGAATTGCAGGCTGTCTGCGTAAGGCATCATCACGGAGATGTTTTTGCCGTATTTGGTCATGGCGATATACATGAGCGCGGCGCTCATCAGGGCGGGGTTGCGCTTCATGTTGGGGTTTTCGCACAGCTCCTGCATGAACTTGGCGCCCGCGAGCAAGCCGCGGATGTCTATGCCCAGCACGGCGGCGGGCAAAAGTCCCACGGGGCACAGCTCGCTGAATCTGCCGCCCACGCCGTCCGGGATATAAAAGGTCTTGTAACCGTGCTTTTGCGCCAGCTTGATCAGGTTGCCCTTGGTGCGGGAAGTGGTGGTGATGATGTGGTCTTTGGCTTTATCGCCCAGGACCTTTTTGAGTATGTCGTTCACGATAAGATACTGGGTCATGGTTTCGGAAGTGGAGCCGGATTTGGTTATCACGTTGAAAATGGTCTTTTCCGGTTCGATAACGTCCAAAAGCGCCGCCATGCGCTCGGGATCCACGTTGTCTTCCACATAAAACTTGGGACCGCGGCGTTTGCTCTTTTTCAAGTCGTTATAGTGCAAGTGCTTGATGGCTCTGAACGCCGCAATGGGACCCAGCGCGCTGCCGCCTATGCCCAGCACCACAAAATATTCGCAGTCGCGGCGCACCTGCTTGGCGGTGGCAATTATCTCTTCCACCACGTCCGCCTGTCCGCCGGCAAGTTTGGTCCAGCCCATCATGCCGATGCCGGACTTTGCCGCCACGGCGTTGAACGCCTTGTCCGCGCGCGCCGCCACGCTTTCCACGTCTGCGGCGGCAATGCCGCGACCCCTGCCCAGGACGGCGGACATCATGTTATTGTAATCCACGCGGATCTTCATCTCTTTTTTGCTGTAACGCATATATGTTCCTCCAATAGACCTTACAGGTCTGTTTTTATGTCGTTCAAATAATCAAGGCTGCGCGCTATTTCCGCAAAATCGTTATAGCACGAGGAATAGACCTCGATCAGGCACGCGCCGTCAAAGCCCGCGTCGCGCAGGCGCTTGAAAAGCAGCTTGAAATCGAGCACGCCTTCTTTTGAGTGGGGCATGACCAGTTTGCCGCTCTCCGTCCAGTTGCACAGGTGCACCGTTTTCAGCCGGCTGCCCATCACGCGCAGAAAATCCGCGTAATCGAGGCGCGACTGCATGGCTTGCTTCACGTCCAGAGTGGCGCCCAGACGGGGACAGAGCGGCGCGAGCTTTTCAAAGTATTCCGGCACGGAAAAGTATGCCCAATGCACGTTTTCGTATGTGAGCGTGATACCGTGGCTTTGCGCGATGTCGCACAGTTTGTTCACGCGCGAGGCGAGAAATTCGTAATCGAACACATATTTGACCGCCGGTTTCAGACGGGTGGCGCCGTGCAGCACGTAATACTTCGCGCCCAGCACCTTGCCCGCTTCGCACACGCGGGTAAAAGTGGTGAGGGCGTCCGCATGCGCCCGCAGCCCCTTGCCGAACAGCTCCGGCTCGAATTGATTTGTCAGCGCATGCACGGAATTTATGCGCACTCCGCCCGCGTCGGCGCGCTTTTTCACCTCGGCGGCGAACTCGCGCGTATACTCGCTGTGGGTGGCAAAAAACACCTCGCTCACCTTGGCGCCCGCAAGAGCCACTTGCTCCATGGCGTCTTCCGTCACCAGGCGCGGAAAATAAGAAGCCGTCGATATGCCTATTTCCATACTAACGATTATAACACGCAAAAGAAAAAAACACAAATAAACGGCAACGCTTTGCCCGCGCGAATTTTTCGCCCGCCGCGCGCCGCCGCCAAAACAAAGCGCGCCTTTGCCGACTTGCCGAACGAAATCCCGCCAACTTGCCGAACGAAATCACGCCAACTTGCCGAACGAAATCCCGCCAACTTGCCGAACAAAATCCCGCCAACTTGCCGAACAAAATCCCGCCAACTTGCCGAAAAATCAAAATAATAAACATATACAAAGCATTTTCCGTAAAAGAAAAATCGCCGAAAATCGCTAAAAAAGTGCGGCGAATTTGCGGAAAAACATTGCAAAAAAACTTTCGGCTGATTTAACATCTGATATTAAATCAGCCGAAAAACGGCGGCTAAGTCAAGAGGTATAAAAAAGATATGCGCCCCGCAAGCCGGAAAGGTTGGCGGGGCGCGGTTTGGTTATTTGCCGGCGGTCGTTTTGCCTTGACAATGGCGGTCGTTTTGCCGGCGGTCATTTTGCCTTGGCGATTTTTTGTGCCGCGCTCAGACTGCGTTGGGCGTTTTGCCGGCGGTTTGCTCTCAGCGCGCGTTCCGATCCCGATCTTCTGCGGCGGCGTTTTCCTGCGCCTCTTGCGCGGGCTGTGCGTTGTCCTGCGCCTGTGCGGCGGGCGCGTTTTCCTGCGCGGGAGCTTCCGCTCCTGCCGTCTGCGCCGCAAAGGCGGGCTTTGCCGCGCTCTTTCTGAACGCCGCCGTCACCCTGTCAGTCTGTCCGCGGAAGGAAGAGCTGAGCATGAGCAGCAGTCCGCCGAAGAGGCAGATGGCGCCGTCGGGGAACACGTAGAGGGCGTTGTAAGCGGCGGAGTAAGCCCAGGCGTTGTCAAAGCCGTATTCGCCCGCGTATTCGCCGAAGAAGACCGCGCCGGAGATGACGTGGAAGAGATAGCGCAGCAAAATGCCCAGCACAATGCCGCTTGAAAGTCCCACCACGCCTTTGAGGACGGGGGAGAGCTTGGAGCGCTCCGTAAGCGGGCGGAAAACGCCGCCGCAGGCGCCCACCACGGCAAAGGGGATGATATAGTCCAGGAAGAATTGCGCGGGGTGCAGGATGTTAGGTCCCTGCAACAGCTGCAAAAGCCCGTAGATAAAGCCCGCCAGCGTGCCGCGGCGCACGCCGAACATATAGGAATAGAGGGCGATGGGCAGCAAGCCGAAGAGGGTGATGGAGCCGCCGTAAGGGGCGTCGAACATTTTCAGGTAAGAAAGTCCCGTGCCCAGCGCCACGGAGAGCGCGGCGTAAACCACGGCCAGGGTGTGGGCGCGCGGCGAAACTTTTTTACGGTCGATGAGCAGCAGGGCGATGAGCGCGCCGAATACCACGATCACCGCCACGGAGATCCACACGGCGTTTGAGGTGTTGAATATGACGATGCCGTTTTCGTCTTCCTCGCTCATACCGGTGTTGCCCGACTCAAAGCCGCCGTCTTTTGCCGTGTCGCGGATATTGAGAATGATGACCACGATCAGGTAAAGCAGCACGAGCAGCACGCTCACAAGCACGGAGAGCTTAAATTTACTGCGGGCGGCGAAAAACACGATGAGGTTGGCAAGTATTGCCGCGCCCATCAGGATAAGACCCACGCACACGGTGGTGCCGAGCAGGGAATCGAAGTTGAAAAAATTCACATACTCGGCGGCGCATAACAAAGCGTTGAACATAAAAAAACTCCTTCGGCTGAAGGAACTTTAAGAAAACATTTCCGATTTTGCTTCCTTTCGCAAGAATTACCTTGACCAAGTTCAAAGGGACTCTCTCAGCCTCCTCGGAGGCACCCCCAGCCGCTGATATGATAGCGCAGCGGCGGGGACGATGTCAAGCCCGACGACAGGATTTGCGGGAAAATTTTTTACCACAGCGCGCCGGCGTCCGCCCGGTCTTCCGTGAGGAAAGTTATGATGTTTTTGTGGATGATACCGCCCGCGGAAAGGTCGTGCCTGTCGCCGCTTATCACATATTTGGGGAAGTTGTCGTCTATTTCGCGCAGGGGGCGGAATTCGCGCTCCGTAACGGCTTTATCCGCCAGCAGATATGTCACCTGGATATAGACTTTTTTGCCGTCTTTCACGCAGATCAGATCCACTTCGCGCTCGCCTTCCTTGCCCACGCACACTTCCCAGCCGCGGGAGAGCATTTCGTTGAACACCGCATTTTCGTAAAGTTTGCTCAGATCCACCATATCGGAGCTTTTTACGATGTTGCGCAGTCCCAGATCGGCGGCGTAATATTTTTCTCCCGTGGAAAGCAGCGCTTTCCCCTTTATGTCGTAGCGCGGAGCGGCGTTGATTATCATGGCGTTTTTAATGGCGGCGATATAATTCATTAATGTGGGCACGCTGGTTTTTACGCCCTCGCTTGCCAATTTGCCGCGGACGGAACTTGCGGAAAACGTGTTGCCCACGTTGTCCAGTAAAAACGCCGTCAGCCTGCGCAAGAGGTCGGGGTTTTCTATCTTGCCGCGCAATAAAATATCCTTTATCACCACAGTGTCGAAGATGTCGGACAAATAAGTGCGGACGGCGCTTTTGTCTTCAAATAAGAACCGCTGCGGCAGTCCGCCCAGTTGCAGATATTCGTCAAAAAGCTCTTCCGTGCTCTTGCCGCGCCCCAGCTGTGCGGAATATTCCACGCTCTCGGCAAAAGAAAAAGGGTATACGTCAAAGTGCACGTATCTGCCGGAAATATAGGTGGCAAGCTCGCCGGAGAGCAAGTTGGAGTTGGAACCGGTGATATAAATATCGCAAGCTATGTCCACAAAAAGGGAATCGATCGCTTTTTGCCATTGGGGCACTTCCTGGATCTCGTCTAAAAACAGATATAGCTTTTTACCGTTTTGCTTTGCGCTTTTTTGCCTGATATGGTCGTAAAGCGCCTTGGCGGTCTTGAAGGGTTCGCTGGCAAATGATTCAAAGTTCAGCTCCACGATCCGCTCCGCTTCCACGCCCGAATTTTGCACCAGTTCTTTGATTTGAGAAAGTAAAACCGTTTTACCGCAGCGCCTGATGCCCACGATGACCTTGATGACCGGTTTATCGATAAAAGGAAGTATCTTTTGCAGATATTTATTGCGTATTATCATGGTTGCCTCCGCTTACGATTATAGCACAGCGGCGGGGGCGATGTCAAGAATTTTGTAAAGTAGACTTTATAAAATCGGTAAAAATACAAGTTTTGTAAAGCAGACTTTATAAAATCGTCAAAAACGCAAGTTTTATAAAGCGGACTTTATAAAATTCCGGGGCGGACGGAGCTTGAAGGGGCGCGCCGCACAAAGCGTTGTGCCGGCAGCGGCGATTCGGGTGAGCGGAAAATTGCGCCGGCAGCGGCGTTCGGAAGAGCGGGAAAAGTTGTGCCGGCAGCGGCGGTGCGGGGGAGTGGGGAAAGTTGTGCCGGCAGCGGCGGTTCGAGCGAGCGGAAAGGGCGGGGCGGAGAAAAGAGCGCTTGCGGCGCGGGCGGATACGGGCGCTTTTCAGTCGCGCGCGGCGATGTTATAGCCGGAGGCGGCGTCAAAGACAAAGGCGGCGCGGCTGACGGAAACGGATATTTCCGAACCGACGGGCGCTTCGGCATTGCAATAGATAATGCCGCCGGGCACGCCCAGGCGCAAAAAGCGCTCTCTGCCGCAGTCGTATGCGCCCAGCACTTTGGCGGTAATGCCGCCGCCCACGCTCACGTCCTCGCGGCGCACGCAGGCGATGACCTGCCTGCCGTCATAGATCTTGTTGAGCAGGGGCGGGCAGGGCAGCTTGCTCCCGCACGCTTCCACCAGCCATTCGCCGTTCAGCCGCGCGGTGGCGGGAAGCAGGGTGAAGTCGCGTTTGAATATCTCGGCAGCCGCCCTATGAGCGGGGAATTTGTATATATCGCGCATGGGCGCGCATTGGACAAGGGCGCCTTCGCTCATCACGCCCACCTTGTGCGGAAAGCCTTCCGCCTCTTCCGGGCGCTGGGTGGCATATATGATCCGTCCGCCCGCCCGGGCGCAGGCAAGGCGCATGCGGTTGAACACCCGCTCGCGCTGGGAATAGGAGAGCTGCGCGGGCAGATCGTCCAATAAAAGCAGATCGGTGGGGCGCACAAAGGCGCGCGCCAAAATTGTTTTTGCCAAATAATAAGGCGGCAGACCCTTGACCTTTTCCGGCAAGATGTTCTCCAAGTCCATCAGCTCGGCGGCATATTGCAGGCGCTGTTTGATATAGCGCTCGTCCGCGCCGCGCAGCACCAGCGGCTTGACTATGTTTTGCGCCACCGTCTTTTTTTTGTCCAAGCTGTCCGCGCCGAAGGTATAACACACTTCGCGTTCTTTGAGCGGCAGGCGCAAAAAGTCAACTCCGCCCAAAGTCACGCTGCCGCCAACCTCTTCCAAGCCGGCAAGCCCGCGCATGAGTGAAGTTTTGCCGCAGCCTTCCTCGCCCAAAAGGCACATCACTTCGCCTTCTCGGAGTGAAAATTCCACGCCGCGCACCTTTTGTCCGTAACCGAAGTATGACACGGAAAAATCTTTAACTTGCAATTCGCCGCTTTTCAACATAAGATCATTATAACACAAAATCGCGCGCGGGCAAAGCGTTGAGGCAAAAAAGCCGAACGGACAGGCGGCAGGAAGAGAAAAATGGCGGACAATGCGGCGCGGCGGATAAAAACAGAAGTGGCGGAACGGCGGAGAAGAGCGGGCGGTATAATGCGCAACGGGCAGGGATAGCGCAATCGGACGGAGAAGGGCGGCGGAGAAGAGCAGGCGGCAGGACGGGCGGTATAATGCGCAACGGCAGGGATAGCGCAAGCGGACGGAGAAGGGCGGCGATAAAGAGCAAGCGGCAGGGCGGGCGGCATAATGCGCAACGGCAGGAGCGGCGCAACAGACGGAGAAGGGCGGCTGAACGGCAAAAAAGCAAATGAAGAGGCGGCAGGGCGGCGGAAAAGGGACAGGAGCGGCGATACATATAAAACATAACATAATAAAATCATTCGATGATTTTACCGTATGTTCGCATGATTTTCACTTAATATGACATACATATTGCGTTGAAGTGCGATAAATTTGAGAAAAATGCGAACAAATGTTCAAATTTTTTGCACTCTAATCTTGAAAACCGGAGTTTTGTATGATACAATGGAAGTGTGGAAAAAGGAAGGGCGCAAACGGCGGTTTGAAGCGCCGCCGCGGCGGGGACTTAAAGCCCGCCGAGAGGTCTGTTTGCGCGGCGGATCCCGCGGAGTTCAAAAGAGTTTCATGCAAAACGCAAGCGCGCGGCGCCGGCAGATGGCGGCGCGGAGCTTTTTATGCCCGAACGCTGCAAGTAAGACAAGACTTGCACCAGGGAGCGCTTATCCGCATGCCGGTCGCGGCAGGGCAAAAGCCGCAGGGGGCGCACGGGTGGCAAGCCGTCCTGCCGCAAGTAAGACAAGACTTGCGCCGGGGAGCGCTTATCCGCATGCCGGTGACATCAGGCAAAAGCCGCAGGGGGCGCACGGGTGGCAAGCCGTCCTGCCGCAAGTAAGACAAGACTTGCGCCGGGGAGCGCTTATCCGCATGCCGGTCGCGGCAGGGCAAAAGCCGCAGGGGGCGCGCGCGGGTGGCAAGCCGTCCTGCCGCAAATAAGCGGACTTGCACCGGGGAGCGCTTATCCGCATGCCGGTCGCGGCAGGGCAAAAGCCGCAGGGGGAGCGCGTGGGTGGCAAACCGTTCTGCCGCAAGTAAGACAAGACTTGCGCCGGGGAGCGCTTATCCGCATGCCGGTCGCGGCAGGGCAAAAGCCGCAAGGGGAATGCGCCGGCAGGCGCTTTGAACATATAGCAAAAAAACCAAACCGATAAAGCCGCCGTGCGGCAAAGGAGAAGAGATGGAAAGAGAGGTGAAGTTATGGGCAAAAACGCTTTTGACGGCGTATCCGCATTTGCATGAGGCGGCGTTTCAGGCGGACAGGCGCTTGATGGACGAGGCGCTGGGCAGCTGGCGCAGTCTGCGCACGGCGGAGGACATGTGCCGCCGCATTCAAGACCTGGTGGAAGTGAAGGAGAGCTATATCAACGCCAAGGTGGCGGTGGAGGAGTGTTTGCGCAGACTGGCGGAAAAATTCCGGCGTATGCTGACCTGCCGTTACTTCAAAAAGCTCACTTATGAAACCATCGCCGCCGTTGCCAAGGTCAGCCGCCGCAATGTGGTCTATAACGCGGAAGCGGCGCTTTCCGCCTTTGCCAAAATCATGTTGGAACGCGGCTATGACGGGGCGCGGCTCAAAGAGCTGTTCGGCGCAAACCCTTTTTTGTTGCTGATCAAACAGCGGCTGTCCGAAGGCGCGGAGGAGTGCCCGTTCAGAAAATATGAGGCGTATAGAGTGTGAATAATGTCCTGCGCGGCACGGCAATGAACGATAAGCAAAAGGGTGCCGTGCCGCTTCGGACGTGAAATTTTTCGGCAGATATAGCGGTTGCGTAAGCGCCGCGTTTCCTCTGCCGAAAAGTGAAATGTTTTTGCCAACGAGTTGGCAAAAACGTGAAATGTGCCCTCAAACCGCAAGCGACGAGAGGGCACGTGAAATGCACGACGATACAGCTCCGCGCTCGTCGTGCGTGGCGGTGCTGTGGGCACATTAAATAAAGTGTTATAAAACATAGCAAGAGCGACAGAAAGACGATACAGCTCCGCGCTCGTCGTGCGTGGCGGGCAGCGTGCCGCTGCACCCATTATATGCCTTGAAGTAACTTGTTCGTCTTTCCGGCTGATCTTTTCGCAATACTTACACGGCAAAGTGCAATAAAGCGCGGGCAGCGTCACGCTGCCCGCATAGCGTCTGTCCGGCAGAGAAAAATATCGCGTCCTGAGCCGTCGAACACACTTGCGCTAATTTGCGTTTTTGCGAAGATGTTTGCCGCGTCAAGATTTCCCGTTATTGCGGAGTATATAAGGGGTGCAGCCCCGCGCTGCCCGTGCCGCGCAGGACAAACAAATCACTGCTTCTTCTTCGCTCCCGGGCGGAAGATGAGCAGCACCACCGCCACGCACAGCACGGCGATGACCACGCTTAAAATTATGCGTTCCAGGTTGTTGGAAGTGTCGGCGGGATCGCTTGCGTCGGCGCTGCCGTTCGAGCCGTCTTGGTCGCTCGCGCCGGCGGTCTGCGCGTCTTTTTCCGCCTTCACGCTCTCATAGGGGTTGGCGGCTATCCCGGCAGGGGTGAGAGTGGCAAATTCTCCGCTTGCCTGCGAGCAGGAAAGATAGACGATCTTGCCTTGAAACAGGTCTATGTTTGTGCTTGCGGAGTAATAAACGCTGCCGCCGATGGTCACCAAGCCGTAAATTTCCGTAACGGAAGCGTTGGGGTCGTTGAACGTTGCCGATGTAAGGGCGCCGTTGTTAGAGTAATAATAAAAGGTAAGCTGCGCGTCGGCGGCAAACACCGCAGACTTGTCAAAGGCGTAATATTTGTTTTCCGCGGGCACGGCGCCGTATTTTTCCTCATTGTGCAGGGCGGTGCGGGCGGTGAAGTCCGCGGTCTTGACCGAGTAAGTCTTGCCCGCGTAGGCAACGGAATAACATCCGCCCGTGGCTTCCGCGCTCTTCAAGGTCACGTAATAGGTGGCGGGCACTTCCAGCACGGGCTGATTGGTGTTGCCGTCGTAAAGGGTGAGGGTGTTGCCCGTTGTCACCATATAGTCGCCCGCGGAGGGGGTTTCCGCTGCCGCCGCGGCGGGCAGACACAGCGCTCCTGCCGCCAGCGCGACAAGCGTGAGCAAAAGGACAAAACACAGCGGTGCAAAACGTTTGGTCGAGATCATATACATTTTAATTATACACGCTTGTGCGGGGAAAATAAAGCAAAAAAAGAAAAATTTTGCCGCTTGATGAGATAACTTGTCCGCCGCGGCGGCGAGGCGGAGGTGGAGGGCAGAGATGGACGAGAGGGAAAAACAACTCCTGCTGCGCATTTTGGCGATAGAGGGGGAGCAAAAACGCCGTGCCGCACCGGGCAGATTGAGCGAATACAACGTAGAGCGCGTGCACGCCAAGCAGATGGCTTTCCACAAATGCCTCAAACGCAACCGCTGGGTGTTCGGCGGCAACCGCAGCGGCAAAACGGAGTGCGGCGCGGTGGAAGCGGTGTGGGCGGCGCGCGGGATCCACCCGTTCCGTCCCAACCGCCCGAACAGCCAGGGCTGGGTGGTTTCGCTCTCCTTCGAGGTGCAGCGTGATGTGGCGCAAGCCAAAATACTCTCTTATCTGCGCCCGGAGTGGATCGCGGACGTGGTGATGTGCGAGGGCAGAAAAAGTTCGCCCGAGCGCGGCGTGATCGATTATCTTTTGGTGCGCAACGTCTTCGGCGGGCTTTCGCGCATATCCTTCAAAAGCTGCGACCAGGGCAGAGAAAAATTCCAGGGCGCGTCTTTGGACTGGGTGTGGTTCGACGAGGAGCCGCCGTGCGACATCTATGAAGAATGCCGCATGCGCGTGCTGGACAAAAAGGGGGACATCTGGGGCACCATGACCCCGCTCAAAGGACTGACGTGGGTTTATGACAAGATCTTTCTCAACTCCGCCGCGGACGGGGAAGTGTGGCACATCCACATGCAGTGGGCGGACAATCCCTGGCTGGACAAAGAGGAAGTGGCGGCGCTCAGCAGCGCGCTGGACGAAAAAAGCCTGCTCAGCCGCCGCTTCGGCATGTTTTCCGAGGCGGAAGGGGCGGTGTATCCGGAATTCGAGCAGAGCGTGCACGTGATCCCGCCCTTTGACGTGCCGCCCGAATGGCAGGACAAACTGAGCGTGGATCCGGGCTTGCATAACCCTTTGGCGTGTCTGTTTTTTGCCGTGGACTGGGACGGCAACGTGTATGTCACGGGGGAGTGGTATGCCGCCGGGTTGGGCATAGACGAACACGTGCAGGGCATAAACGCGCTGGCAGACAGGCTGAATTGGCGGCGCGGGCATGACGGCAGGCTGGAAGGGCTGATAGACAGCGCCGCCAACCAGCGCACGCTGGCGGCGGAGCGGAGCGTGACGGAGCTGTTTTTCGAGCGCGGCTTGGCGCTTTCGCCCAAGGTGAACAAAGACCTCTTTTCCGGCATAGCGCGCGTGCGTTCATATCTCAAAAGCGGCAGATTGAAGATTTTTTCCACCTGCGTGAACCTGATACGCGAATTCAAAAGCTATTGGTGGGGCGCGGGCGATACGCCCGTGAAAAAGGACGATCACGCCTTGGACGCGCTGCGCTATTATCTGATGTCGCGTCCGGAAGCGGCGGCGCGCCCCGCACGCAAAAAAACGCAGATAGAGCTGGACAAGGAACGGCTGATCAAAAAGAGGAGGAGATGACCCGCCGCAGCGGGCGCAAGGCATGGACGAAAAGATATTGGACGCGCTCTATCGCAAAGCCGTGGGCGGCAGCGTGAGCGAAGTGAGCGAGGAATACGGCGCGCAGGACGAACTTCTGCGCCGCAAAGTCACGCAAAAATATTACCCACCCGACGTTGCCGCGCTCAAAGCCTATGTGGAACTCACGGGCGGCGGCATTGCCGAAATGAGCGACGAGGAACTGGAAAGAGAAAAGAGAAGACTGATGAAAGAAATGTCCTGCGCCGCCGAACAAAAGTGAAAAGCGACAAAAATGTTCGGCGGCGCAGGACGTGATATTTTTCTCTGCCGGACAGACGCTATGCGGGCACGCAGTAGGGCGCGTCTTTACGCACGCCTTTGCACAAATGCGCCTTGACAATACAACAAGTATTGCCTGCGGCACCTTTGTCCAAATCCGCACGCAAATCCATCGCCCTTCCGCGCACCCTTATAGACATCTGTCCAGCATAATTACCATCATAAACAAACACATAAGATGTGCCAAACGGCAAAATGCGGCGGTATCTTGCGGCATTTTGCCGCAAATCATATATAGATGTTGAGAAGAAGCGCGCTTATTTGATCATCCGTCCGGCGATATAATTTATCAAACAGCGCCGCAGGCAATCTTTGCATTTTGCCGTTAGATACATTGCGGTTATTTTATGCGTTGGCACGGCAAAATATATCGCGTCCGGAGCGGCACGGCATCCTTTCGCTTACGCTTATTGCCGTGCCGCACAGGACATATCGCGTCGGCACAGCCGACATATCGCTTTTGCGCGGAAGTAATGTTCGCTTATCGCTCACATATATCCGCGCAAAAATATCGCGTCCGGAGCAAGGGCGCACAAGTTCGCCTATCGCTCATTGCGCCCTTGCGAAGGACATAAAAGGAGGTTTTATGCAACTTAACATCATCACGATACCCGTCAAATGCGACGTGGGCGGCTGTGCAAGGCACGCCTGTTTTGAAGCGCGTGCAGAGGGCGCGCCTGCCGGCACGGGCATTTATTTGTGCAAAGAGTGCGCCGCGGAGCTTGCCGGGCTGATCGCCCGTCAGGCGGGGCAGGCGCAAAAAGCAAAAAGCAAAGGAGAGAAGAGATGAAAAACCGTTATGCCAAAGAGATAGCCGCGCAGGTGCGGCGCGACTGGGAACAGCGGCGCGAGCGGCGCAAAGCCTTGGAACTGCAATGGCGGCTGAACATGAACTTTCTTGCCGGCGACCAGTATTGCGAGATAACGCCGCTGGGGGACATAGACGATTACGGCAAGAGGTATTACTGGCAGCAGCGGGAAGTTTATAACCAGATAGCTTCCGTGGTGGAAACGCGCCTTGCCAAGTTGGCGCGGGTGAAAACGGGCGTGGCGGTGCGCCCGGCGAGCGACGACGACGGCGATGTTTATTGCGCCAAGCTCTCCACCAAGGTGTTGCAGGCGGCGCAGGAAGAGGTGGGCTTGGTCAAGCTGATGAACTCCGCTTCCGCGTGGAGCGAAACCGCCGGCAGCTGCTTTATCAAGGTGGGTTGGGACCCGAGCGGCGGCAAGGCGGTGGGGGTGGACAAAAACGGTCAGACGCTGCATGAAGGCGCTTTGAGCGTGGACGTGGTGCCGCCCTTTGAGATCTTTCCGGACAATCTGCTGGCGGGCGAGCTGGACAACTGCCGCTCCGTGATCCATGCCAAGGCGTGCCATGTGGACGAGGTGCGCGACAGGTGGGGCGTTGAGGTCAAGGGCGAGGACGTGAACGTGTTTTCTCTGGACTCTTCGCCCATGCCGGACGGGCAGGGTTACAGCCCGGGCGTGAAGGGGATCAACTCTTCGCCCGCGCCCGACCATTGCATTGTGCTGGAACGCTATCAGCTGCCGGACAAGCAGCGCCCGCTGGGCAGGCTGACCATTGTTGCCGGGGATGAGTTGCTCTTTGACGGCGATCTGCCTTATGTCAACCAAAAAGACGGTTCGCGCGGCTACCCTTTCTGCGCCATGCGCTGTTTGGACAAGGTGGGGTGCGTGTTCGGCGCCAGCGTGATAGAGCGGCTCATACCCCTGCAAAGGGCTTATAACGAGGTGCGCAACCGCAAGCACGAATACATGAACAGGCTGGCGATGGGCGTGTTGGCGGCGGAGGACGGCAGCGTGGATACCGACATGCTGGAAGAAGACGGTCTGGCGCCCGGCAGAGTGCTGATCTACCGCCAGGGCAGTCAGCCGCCGCGCATGCTCGACCCGGGCGATATCCCCAACGATTTCCACTATGAAGAAGAGCGCATCCTCTCCGAATTCATCACCATCAGCGGCGTGTCCGAGCTGAGCAAGTATTCGCAGACATACTCTTCCATGTCCGGCAGAGCCATCTCGCTTTTGGTGGAACAGGACGACACCCGCCTTGCTTCCACCTCGGGATCTCTGCGCGAATGCGTGCGCCAGGTGTGCTTCAAGATCTTGTGCGCCTTCAAGCAATTTGCGGGAGAAAAGCGCTTTATGCGCCTTGCCGGAGAAAACGGCGG
This sequence comes from uncultured Christensenellaceae bacterium, assembly GCA_944380295.1. GTDB lineage: Bacteria > Bacillota > Clostridia > Christensenellales > UBA3700 > Alloclostridium. Next base: position 9,649 of record CALWHE010000006.1, on the reverse strand, counting down.
CATGCAGCTGCGCAGCTTTTCCGCCTCTTCGCTCACCGCGGACGATCTGGTCTTTGAAACGGACAACGAACTCAACGACACCTTGGCAAACAGGCGCAATATGGTGCTGGAATTGGTGAAAATGGGCATTTTGCAGAACAAAGAGGGCGGAATAAGCGAGCGCGACCGCTCGCGCGTGCTGGAACTTCTGGGCTTTGGCAACTGGGAGAACACCGCCGACATCGCCGACTGCCAGCGCGACGCGGCTATCCGCGAAAACACCAAAGCCAAAGAGGGAGAAAAACTTGCGCTCTCCGACGTGGACGACGACGGGATACACATAGAAGAACACACCAAAGCGCTGCTGTCCGAAGGGCTGAGCGAAAGGGCGCGCAAAACCCTGCAAGAGCACGTGAAGGAGCATAAGGGGAGGGAAGTGATGTCCTCCGCCGCCGAACAAAATCAATAAGCGCAAGTGTGTTCGGCGGCGCAGGACGTGAAATTTTTGCGCGGATATATGTGAGCGGTAAGCGAGCATAACTTCCGCGCAAAAGTGAAATGTTTTTGCCAACACATTGGCAAAAACGTGAAATGTGCCCTCAATCCGCAAAGCGACGAGAGGGCACGTGAAATGTCCGCTCATACTGCCGTGCACAGCACGACGCATCGCGGACGTGGCGGTGCTGTGGGCACATTAAATAAAGTGTTATAAAACATAACAAGAGCGACAGAAAGACGATACGGCTGCACGCTCGTCGTGCGTGGCGGTGCTGTGGGCACATTAAATAAAGTGTTATAAAACATAGCAAGAGCGACAGAAAGACGATACGGCTGCACGCTCGTCGTGCGTGGCGGTGCTGTGGGCACATTAAATAAAATGCGATAAAACATGGCAAGAGCGACAGAAAGACGATACAGCTGCACGCTCGTCGTGCGAGGCGGGCAGCGTGCCGCTCCACCCCTGATTATGCCTTGAAGTCACTTTTCCGTTTGTTCGGCTTACCTCTTCGCAATGCTTACACGATAAAGTGTAATAAAGCGCCGCAGGCAGCCGCCACGTTTGCGACGCGCCGCTTTGCGGCAGGACGAGCAAACATTTCACGTGCCCTCTCTGTGAGTGCGAAAGTGTTTCACATTACGGTCACGCATGATCGGGGTGCAGCGTCACGCTGCTTTGAGGGCACATTTCACGTTTTGCCTTGCAGGCAAAACATTTCACTTTTGCGAAGTTGGTATATCTTATGTGTTTGTTTATGATGATAATTATGCCGGACAGACGTCTATAAGGGTGCGCGGGAGGGCGATGGATTTGCGTGCGGATTTGGACAAAGGTGCCGCAGGCAATACTCTTGCGGTATTGTCAAGGCGCATTTGTGCAAAGGCGTGCGTAAAGACGCGCTCTACTGCGTGCCCGCATAGCGCCTGTTCGGCAGAGAAAATTCACGTCCGAAGCGGCACGGCACACTTTCGCTTATCGCTCATTGCCGTGCCGCGCAGGACATAAAAGGAGGTTTTATGAAACACACGGAAAAATACGCGGGCTTTGCTTCGCTTGAAGATCTGCGCAACGCCTATCTGCTGCTCGCCTACGGGGAGAGTAAAAAAGCCGCCGCCGGCTCCGATCCGGCGGAAAAAGCGGGAGCAGGGGCGGAAAAAGAAGCGCAAAAAGAGCAAAGCGCCGCGCAGCAAACACAGGCGGAGCAAACTCCGCCCGCAACAGCAACAGAGGCGGAAGAGCCTGCCAGGGAGCAGGCGCCGGCAAGAGAAAAAGAGGCGGAAGAGGGCGCTCGGCAAACTCCCGCCGAGGCGCCCGTCCTGCCGGATACGGCGCAGATAGCAGGGCGGGTGCGCGCCTTTTTGCGCGCTTATCCGGCGGCGCTTTCGCTCAAAGAGCGAATACTTGCGGAGATAGCCGCCGACCCGCGGCTGGGCGAGCAGCCCGACTGCCTGGAAATAGCCATGGGCAGAACGCTGGGCAGAGATTATCTGCCGCGCGAGGCGCTGCTCAAAGACGAGGGCTTTGTCCGCGACTTTGTGATGAAGGACGAGGGGATAAAGAGGCGGATAATAGAGGAGTATCTCACCGCGCTCAGCGGCAGCATGCCGCCCGCACTGATAAGCGGCAAGGGCAGAATGGCGGCTCTTCCGCCCGAAAAACCGGCAAGCGTGAGCGCCGCCGGACAAATATTCGAGCGCATGCTCAAAAACAGGAGGATATGATATGGTAAGTTTGGCAACGGCGGAGAAGGCATTAAAGGACATATACCTTTCTCCGGTAGCAAATCAGCTCAACACGGGGGTCAATCCCTTTTTGGCAAAGGTGCAGCAGACCACCGCGGACGTGTGGGGCAAACAGATAATAAAAATGGTGCCTTACGGGCTGAACGGCGGCGTGGGCGCGGGCACGGAAACGGGCGTGCTCCCCACCGCGGCGGGCAACAATTACGAGCGCTTCACGCTCGATCTGAAAAACCTTTACGGCAGGATAGAGATATCCGATAAAGCCATGCGCGCTTCGCTCTCCGGCGAGGGCGCGTTTGTGAATCTGCTCAACGCGGAAATGGAAGGGCTGCTCAAAGCCTCCAAGTTCAACCTGGGCAGGATGCTCTTCGGCGACGGTTCGGGCAAGCTCACCGCCATGAAGGCAGCCACGCCTTCTTCCGCTTACACGCTGGCGGTGGAAGACGCGCGCAACCTCACGGAAGGCATGGTGGTGGACGTGGTGGACGAGGACGGAAGGGTCAAGTCCGGCATGGAAAAGCTGCGCGTTCTCGCGGTGGACAGGAGCGCCAAAAGCGTGACCGTGGACAAGGCGGTCAGCGGCACCATAGTCGCCACGGACAGCCTCACCGTGCAGGGCAGCTTTAATAACGAGATCACCGGTCTTGGCGCGATCTTCTCCGCCACCGGCACCCTTTACGGGCTGGACAAAGCCACGCACAAGTGGCTGGTGCCCAAGACTTATTCCGCCACCGCGCTCTCCCTGGAAAAAATGCAGGAAGCCATAGACGACATAGACGTCACCACCGGCGGCAGCGTGGACATGATCTTGTGCAGTTACGATATGAGAAGGGCGTATATGGAGCTTTGCTCGGCGCTGAGGATGAACATAGATTATATGGAGCTGGACGGCGGCTACAAGACCATCTCTTACTGCGGCATACCCGTGGTGGCAGACCGCTTTGCCCCCGCCGGCACCATGTATATGCTCAACAGCGCGGACTTCAAACTGCATCAGCTGGGCGACTGGCGCTGGATAGAGGGCAACGAGGGCAAGGTGCTCCACCAGAACGCGGACACCGCCACTTATAACGCCACCCTGGTCAAGTATGCCGACCTCATCTGCGACAGACCCATAGGTCAGGCAAAGATAAGCGTTGCCGCTTCTTCCCAGGGCTGAGAAATTCCCGCCGCTTTTTGAGGCGGAAGGCGCGGCGCGGGCGTTTGTCCGCGCCGTTTGCCGCGGGCAAAAGGAGAGTTATGTTTGCACATCTGATACCCGTTTTTGCGGACGTGTTCGACGTGGCGGACAGGTTGAAGGGCATAGACGAGCGTTACCGCCTCTTTTACAACAAACGCGCGCGCCGCTACGAGGTCTACACCTTGCAGCCGCAGCCCGTTTTGCAGGCGGTGCTGCCCTTTTCTCCGCCCGACGCACGCTGTTTGGAATATGTGCGCAAAACGCGCATAGAACGCGCCCGCTACCTGCAAGAGGAACTGGAAAAACACAACGCCGAACGAGAAAAACGCATGGTGAAAGAAGTTGTGGAAAACATTATGTCCTGCGCGGCACGGCAATGAGCATAAGTGAAAGGATGCCGTGCCGCTCCGGACGCGATATATTTTGCCGTAACAAAAGTATTGAGTAACTGCGCTGTATCAAACGGCAAAATGTAAAGGCTGCCTGCGGCGCTTCATCTCTTTGCACCGCATAGTCTTAAAAAGTGTGACTATCCGACGTTCAAACAGCAGACGCGTATGACAGCGTAACATTGCCGTTTTGCCGCGCTTTATTACACTTTATTAAGAGCAAGCATTGCGAAGAGGTAAGCCGAACAAACAGAAAAGTGACTTCAAGGCATATCAAGGGTGCAGCGGCACGCTGCCGCCCCGCGCTCCGGGTGCAGCCACGCGCTGCCTTTACATTTTGACGTTAGATACATTGCGGTTATTTGATGCGTTGGTTCGGCAAAATATATCGCGTCCGGAGCGGCGGCGGATCCGATGGGGCAAATGTTATTCCGCCGCCGCGCAGGACATATCGCGTCGGCGCAGCCGACATATCGCTTTTGCGCGGAAGTAATGTTCGCTTATCGCATTATCATATATGTGCGAAGTGTTGTTCTGAGTGTTTGCTTTTTTGCAGCTGCGGAGCATATCGGGGTGCAGCGGCACGCTGTCCGCGCAAAAATATCGCGTCCGGAGCAAGGGCGCATACTTTCGCTTATCGCTCATTGCGCCCTTGCGCAGGACATAACAGGAGGCTTTATGACATTAAAAGATATTTTATCCGCGGCGCTCACATACATGGGCATGGACGCGGACGTGCTGGAAGGGGAATCCCCTTTGCAGGACGACGAGGTCAAATTACTGGTCAGGTGCGTGGGCTTCACGCTGGACGAGATAGCGTCGGAATATCTGCCGCTCACCGCCTGCGAGCAGCTGGAAGCAAGCGGCAAAAGCATTGCTTATTCCGCCTTTGCCTTGCAGCCGCTGCGCATAAAAAAGGTGAGCAGGGAGGGAAAAACGCAGGATTTTGTCCAGCGCGTCGACTGCGTGCAAGTGGCGTGCGACGGCGCTTTTGAGGTGGAGTATTCTTACCTGCCGCCGCACCCTTCCGCGCTCACTGACGGCGCGCTCACCGCGCTGCCTCTGCCGGCAAAAACGGTGGCGCTGGGCGTGTGTTCGCAATATTGCCTGATCACGGGCAGATATGAGCAGTCCGGCGTGTTTTCCGGCATGTTTGGCGAGGACATGCGCACGCAATGCCGTCCCGCCGCCGCGGTGCGCTGGGGCAAGTGACAAAGGAGAGGAAAATGTTTTACGATAAAAATTATGTCTGCGCCCGTCCCGTGCGGCGCAAGCTGATCTTGTCCCGTTTCAAGGGCTTCGATCCGCGGCAGAAGAGCGCCGGCTTGCCCTGCGACCACGCGGAGAGCGCGCACGGCTTTGCCTTTGAAGACGGCTGTCTGATCGCAGGTCCGGGCGTGCGCCCCTTCAAGGGCATAAAGCCCGACCTTGCGCAAGCCACGCCGCCGCAGCTGCCTTATCCGCAGCAGGACTGCAAGTTGGGCGTTTATAACAACGACGACGCCGAGGGCGGACTGCACAGCATCGTGGTGATGTTCGAAGACGGTGCGGCGCTGCTGCCCGTGGGCGATTTTGCCGAGTGGGAAGAGGTGTTTTATATGCTCTTCGACCGCTTTGACGAGGGCGTGAACATTCTCGATCCTCAGGGCAAGCCCGTCTATGTGATGGTCAGCCGCGGCGCGGGCGTGATGTGCAGTTACACGGGCGACTCTTTTGCGCGCATCACCTCCTCTACCAAAACGGTGACCACCATCTGCAAACACGCGGAGCGCATTTTTGCCGTGATGAGTGACGATGAGAGCACGCTTTTGTATTCCGACGCCTTTGACATTTATAACTGGGACGTGTCTTTGGACGGCGGCGGTTACATCACCTTTGACCGCGACTTGGGCAAGATACGCCGGCTGGTGAGCTTTGCCGACTACCTGTTCGTGTTCTGCGATTACGGCATTTACCGGGTGAACGCGCGCGGCGATCAGCTCTCTTTTTCCGTCAAGCGGCTTTACACGGCGTGTTCGCGCATTTTCCCGGAAACCATCGCGGAAGCGGGCGACCGCCTCATCTTCACCGCCGGGGACGGCATTTACTTTTTTGACGGATATGACGTCACCCGCGCCGACGTGCGCCTCAACGAATATCTGGACGTGAGCGCGCAGGGCATGTGCGCGGCTTATTGCAAGCACAAATATTATCTGGCGTTCCGCATCTGCGAGGGGAGCTGGACGGCGGGGGACAATAACGCCCTGGCGGTGCTGGACGTGCAGACGCGCGAGCTAAGTCTTTCGCGCGGCATTGCCGTTTACGATATGAAAACGCTCGCCACCGCCAGCCAGAACGTGGTGCTGGGCGTGCTCAAAGGCGGCTCCGTGCTCACGGAAATAGCGCCATCGCTCGGCTCCTGCATGGGCGTGCCGCTGGAAAAGGAGTGGCGCGTGAGCGGCATAGATATGGGCGCGCCCGCCGACCTGAAAGTGGTGCAGAGCGCCAAGTGTAATTCGCAAACGCCCTTTGTGCTGGGCTTTGTCAACGAGCGCGGCAAGTGCGTGGAAGCGCAATTCTCCGCCGGGGAGTGCTCCCGCCGCCTGGGCATACGCGGGAAAAACTTCACCGTTTATATCAAAACGGAAGAAGAAGAGGTGCTTATCCGCCCCGTGGAACTCACGGTGGACTTTTTTGAGGGGAAAAGCGAGTGAATATGTCCTGCGCCGCCGAACAAATGAAGTAAGCGCAAGTGTGTTCGGCGGCTTCGGACACGATATTTTTGCGCAGATATAAGTGAACGGTAAGCGAACTTATATCTGCTGCGCAAAAGCGATATGTCGGCTGCGCCGACGCGATATGTCCTGCGCGGCACGGCAATGAACGATAAGCAAAATGGTGCCGTGCCGCTCCGGACGCGATATATTTTGCCGTAACAAACGTATTGTGTAATTGCACTGTGCCGAACGGCAAAATGTAAAGGCTGCCTGCGGCGCTGTTTGATAAACTATATCGCCGGACGGATGATCAAATAAGCGCGCTTCTTCGCAACATCAATATATGATTTGCGGCAGAATGCCGCAAGATACCGCCGCATTTTGCCGTTTGGCACATCTTATGTGTTTGTTTATGATGGTAATTATGCCGGACAGATGTCTATAAGGGTGCGCAGGAGGGCGATGGATTTGCGTGCGGATTTGGACAAAGGTGCCGCAGGCTGTCCTATTGCGGTATTGTCAAGGCGCATTTGTGCAAAGGCGTGCGTAAAGACGCGCTCTACTGCGTGCCCGCATAGCGTCTGTCCGGCAGAGAAAAATATCGCGTCCGTAGCCGCCAAACATTTTTTCGCTTTTCGTTCTTGTTTGGCGGCGCAGGACATATCGCGTCGGCGCAGCCGACATATCGCATTTTGCCGTTCGGCGTGTTCGGCTTACGAAAATGCTGGCAACGGCAAAATATATCGCGTCCGGAGCGGCCGAACACACTTGCGCTAATTTGCGCTTTTGCGAAGATGTTTGCCGCGTCAAGATTTCCCGTTATTGCGGAGCATATAAGGGGTGCAGCCCCGCGCTGCCCGCGGAGGACATGAAAAGGGGGTTCTATGCAATATAACAAACTTTCATCAATGGTGCAGGAGCATGCGCTCCGTTTGGACGAGCTCGAGTATGCGCCCGCGCTCTGCTTTTTTGCGGCGGGGGAAGAGCATTATTTCTTCACCGTCGGCGGAGTGGTGAGCGTGGCTTATTTTGCCGCGGGGGCGGGCACGCTCATGCTGGACGGCGCGCAGGTGGCGCAGACGGACGGCAACGGCGTTTACAAGGTGCGTCTTGCCGCGGGCAAACACGGCGTAAAGCTGACGGCAAGCGGCGGTTCTCTGGCGGTGCTGGGAGGCAAGGAGATATGATAATAAACATATACGCCTTAAAAAGACGCATTGCGCGTTATAACTTTTATTATTATCGGAGGAGAAGCGATGTATGTCAATTTTGAAAAATTAAACCATCTCTTCGGCGGCAACACCCGTTATGACGACGTGGACACCACGCCTTACGAGTCGGCGCAGAAAGAGTTTTTGGAGTATCTGAAAAAGGCGGACGAGGAATATCGCCGTCAGGAAAAGGAGGCTTATGAGTTCGTGGAGGACGTCATGCCCGCAGAGCCGGGCTATGAATATCTGCAATACGACGGACCTTCCGCGGAGCAGATAACCGCCGATACCACGCGCGCCTATTCGCAGGCGTTGGAGCAGGAGAGCAACGCGCTTTTGGCTGAATACGAGCAAGACAGGCGCGCGGGCGAGCAGAAGAAGAGCGCGCTGACCAGGCAGGCGGCGGGTGAGGCGGCGCAGGCGGAAGAGAAAAACCGCGAAGAAAAGCGCGGAACGCTGAGCGACGTGGCGGCAAACGGCATGGGCAGATCGTCTGTTTACGAGCTTGCCGGCAGGGCGTTCGACGAGCAGTTGGAGCGCGAAAAAAGCGGCATTGCCGGGCAGCTTGAAGCGGACGTGGCGGAGATAGACGGCGCGCTCGCGCAGCTGCAAAAAGACCACGAGCGCGCGGAGTCGGAACTCAATGCGGAATACGCTTTGGAGCTTGCCGCCGAGATAGACAAGTTGCAGCAGGAGCGCCGCAAGGAAGAAGAGCGTATCAAAAAATACAATAACGATACAGCGCGCCGCACGCTGGATTATAAAGACGACAGGCGCAAAGCCATCGTCAAACAGCTGGAAGAGATCTATGAGGCGGAATACGAGCGCGCGCAGCAAGAGGCGGTGGCAAAGGATTATACCGGCGCCAAGCGCGAGAGTTATCAGGACCGCTTGCAGGCGGCGATAGATTTTTATTCGCAATATCCCACCGCCGTGGCGGGGCGCCTGATCGGGGACAACGAAACCGCCTTGGAACGCTATCTGGGCTATTATCTGCCCAGGCTGAAAAAAGAACTGGGCATAGACGATATGGGCGTATCCGACGATCTGTGAGCCGCTTTTGCGGGGCACGGACGCGGAAAAGGAGGTGCAAATGAAAGAAAAAATCAAAGCAAGGCTGAAAAGTTACGGTTTTTGGGTGTCTATGGCAAGCGCCGTGATGGTGTTTCTCAACACCTTGGGGCTGAAAGTGGACATACCTTATCTTTCGCAGGTGACCACCGCGTTTTTGAGCATACTCGTTATTGCGGGCATCATCAGCAAACCGGGCGAACCGCCCGCCGCCACAGGCGCGGAAGAGGCGGAAGAAGGCGCCGCGGAAGAAGACGTAAATGCGGAAAAACAGGCGGACGCAGGCGTGGCTGCCGCGCAAAACGCGGAGCACGAGACAGAAACTGCCGCCGCGGAATATCCGCAACTTGCCGGCAAAGAAACACCTCCGGCATAAAACGGGGAGGGCGGGGCTTGTCCCCGCCTTTTTTGGTTTTTGCCGAGCGGGAGCCGCGCGGGCACGCATGAGGGCGCGTCTTTACGCACATCTTTGGACGGCGGCGACTTGACAATACAACAAGTATTGCCTGCGTCCCCGCCGTCCAAACCTGCACGCAAATACATCGCCCGCATGCGCGCCCGCACGGCTCCCGCTCGGCATTAGTATCATCATATACCTAACAAATATCAGTGCGAAGAGCCTCGATTACTGACAGTTCCGTTACTGCGGAGTATATCAGGGGTGCAGCGTCACGCTGCCGCCCGCACGCTGCCGATTTTGCCGTGCTTTATAACACTTTATCAGGGGTAGGCATTACAAAGAGGTTAGCCGGACAGACGGAAAAGTTACTTCAAGGCATGTAAGGGGTGGAGCGCCCCGCGCTCCGGGTGCAGCGTCACGCTGCCGCCCGCACGCTGCCGATTTTGCCGTGCTTTATAACACTTTATCAGGGGTAGGCATTA
>CALWHE010000005.1 GCA_944380295.1 uncultured Christensenellaceae bacterium | reverse complement strand
TTGCTTTCCGAAAGAATTACGCTTCCTTTCCTTCCTGTTCAGTTGTCAATGTTCATGCCGTCTGCCTCAGACAGCCTTATTATATTATCATAAGAATATGCTTGTGTCAACGATTTTTGACGAAAAATATGATAATTTTTTGGATATTTCCGCGCAATATCACGCCGAAAAGCGCAATTTTATCTCTTACCCTTTGTCCGATACCCGTTCCATCACGCCGCCGCCCAAACAGACGTCCCCGCGATAAAGCACGGCGTATTGCCCCGCACAGGCGGCGCGCTGCGGCAGCTTGCATTCGATCCGCACGCCGCCGCCCTCCGTGACAAAGGCGCGCGCCTCTTGCAGCGGCTGGCGGTGCCGGATACGCACCAGACAATCGAACTCCTTCTCCGCGGGCGGGTGCGGGATAAAATTGAAGGCGTCACACTCGATCACGTCATGGAAAAGCCGGCTCTCGTCCCCTTGCGAAACATAGAGGATATTGTTTTTCACGTCTTTACCCGTGACGAACCAGGCGCCCTCTCTGCCGCCCTGCACGCCGCCCAGACCCAAGCCTTTGCGCTGACCGAGCGTGTAATAAAACACGCCGCGGTGTGTGCCCACCGTTTTCCCCTCTTCCGTTTTTATCTCTCCGTCTTTCATGGGCAGATATTGCGCCAAAAACTTGCGGAAGTTGCGCTCGCCGATAAAGCAAATGCCCGTGCTGTCCTTCTTTTTCGCCACGGGCAGCCCGGCGCGCTCCGCCGTTTTGCGCACCTCGTCTTTGACCATGTCGCCCAGGGGGAAGAGCACGTTTTGCAGCTGCGCGCTCGTGACCTGGTTGAGAAAATAAGTCTGATCTTTATTCTCGTCCGCCGCGCGCAGCAGATAATTGCCGTCCGCGCGCTCTTCAACGCGGCAGTAATGTCCGGTGGCGATATAGTCCGCGCCCAGCTCGCGCGCATAGCGCGCAAAGGCGTCGAACTTGATCTCACGGTTGCAAAGCACGTCAGGATTGGGCGTTCTGCCCTTTTCGTATTCGCTCAAAAAATGTTTGAAGACCCGCTCGTAATATTCGCGGGAAAAGTCCACGCCGTAATAGGGAATGTCCAGCACGCCGCACACCCGCCGCACATCGTAAAAATCTTCGTCCGCGGTGCAGGCGCCGTCTTCTTCCTCTTCCACCCAGTTGCGCATGAACAGCCCGACCACTTCATAACCGCGCTGTTTGAGAAGATATGCCGCCACGGCGCTGTCCACGCCGCCGCTCAGACCCACTACGACTTTTTTCTTCATACCGCTATTATACCGCAATGCGCCGCCGCGGTCAATAAGAACGCATAAAATCTATCCCCACGCCCTCTTTATCGCACGGCACGTCGAAGTTGTAACGTTCCAAGATCAAAAACATCATCACCGCCAGCACGGCAAAGGGGAGCGGCGTGAAATCGCCGGTGTTCACGCAGGAGTAGCCTTCAAAACCGATAAAGCCCCACAAAACGCAGAGCGAAAAGGCGTTGCGCCTGACAAGTTTGAGGCGGGCGATGAGCTGCCAGAGATACGCAACGCCGCCCACCGCGCCCATGGAAGCGAATATCTGCACGGGCGTGCTGTGATACCAAAACACCGCCATATCGTTAAGTTCCCACACTTCTTCATTGATATAGCCGATGCCCACGCCGAAAAGCGGATATTCCAGCATGTTTTTTATGCCCTGTTCATAAAGCTCTTCCCTGCCGTTGCCGTCAAAGATGTCCATGTTTTCTATCGCTTCCATCAGTCTGCGCGCGCCGCCCGTCAAAAAGACAGCCGCAAACGCGAAAAACGCCGCCGCAAGCAGCGCCAGTTCCGCTGCGCGGCGCGCCTTGTCCTTCATATAGACGAAATAAGTTATCAGCGAGGGCAGCAAGATCGCCGCCATCATCAAAGTGGCGCCGCGCGAGCCGGAGAGGAACACCAGTGCCACTTGCAGGAGCGCAAAACACAGATGCAGCGCCTTGATACGCGAATTTATGCCCCGCCACAGCGTGAGCGGCATGGCAAAGAGCATGAAATTGCCGGCATTGTTTTTCCATTGCCGGTAAGGAAAATTCTCCCCGCCGCCCTTGATGAAGGCGATGAGCCACATCAGTGAGAACAGCACCGCCACGGCGATGAGCGTATCGGCAATGTAAGCGGAGATATATTGTTTGTCGCGGGGAAGATCGCAGTCGCAAAAGACCATGATGGCAAGCAGCGCCACGCCCAAAAACAGCACGTAATACATGGGCGAGAGCGCAAAATACTCTTTAACGCTTATGCTGCCCGCTCCGCCCAACAGCAGCGCCGCCGACACCGCCGCCTGCGGCAGGAACATTCTGCCCGGCTTGTATCCCCTGCGCCCCTTGGCGTAACGGAAGATGTGATAGATGAGCGCGGGCAGGACCAGGGCGAGCACGCCGGCATAGCCGAAGATCTCGTCGTAAGTTATGCCGTATTGCTCTATGACGGCAACCGTGCAGAACAAAAACGCGGCAAAGGAAGGCAATATGTTGCGCGTGACCACCAGCGCCACGGACAAAAACGCCGCGCACAGCCAAAATCCCACCGCATACGCGCCGAAAATGTAAGGCAGCGCGCAGGATACGACGAGCAGAGCAAAATAAGCGGGCGAAGCGAACGCCCTGTCCGCAATCGCCGCCGTCCTGCCCGCTCCGCCGCGGGGAAACAATGCCGTGCCGCCGGTTTTCATATGATAAATGATAGCAAACGCGGCGCGGCTTGTCAATCGATGAACGCGGCGGGCAAAGCATTGGCTTATCAAATTGACAAACGCACCCGCCGCGGGTATAATATAAGGGTATGAAAAAATTGCTTCCCATCATCACCGTATGCGTGCTGCTCTGCGCCTTGGCGCTGGCAGCGGCATGTTCCGCTTCTCCCGCCGGCGCACTTAGCGCCGCCGATCTTGCGGCAGACGCCGTTTTTACTTCCGCGGCGGGAGAGCAGATGAAGTCCGCCGCCTGCAAAGGCGAAAACGAGGGCGGATTCGACGCGGAGCTGGGCAGACAAAAGACCTTTAACTCCGCCTATATCGCCGCCGAGGGAGAAGACGTGCGCATAACGATAAGTTCGCCGGAGGGCGAGCTTTATAACGGCGCGGGCGGATATTGCGTTTTTGCCTCCGCCTCCGCGCAGCGCCTGAGCGTGCGCGTCAGCGCCGCCGGAAAATGGAAGATAAGTGATTTTGCCCTCTTCAACGCGCCCGCCCCCAAAGCGGGAGCCGCGGCGCAGGTGACGGCGGCGGACGTGCTGGCGGGAAAATATTCCGCCGCGGACTTTGAACACGCCTCGCACGCGATCTTGCGCGCCAACGTGCTGTTCGACGCGGACGGCAACGTTTCTTATCACGACGTGGACGGCAAAGACGGCGCGCAATATTTTGCCGCCGCCGCTGCCGCTCTCAAAGAGCTTGCCGGCGGCAAACCCATACTCATGCACGCAGACGCGCTCTACCGCGCGGACAGCGACGATCTGCCCGACCCCGCGCACCTGCGTTACTCCGCCCTGCGCGACCACCGCTATGCCACCGCTTCCAACCTGAGCGCGGCAGTGCGCGCGCACGGTCTGAACGGCTTGCACATAGACTTTTCCGACAGCCCCAACGAAAGCACGGTTTTTTATTATCTGGCGGACTTCGCGCGCGTGTGGAAGAGTTATTCCGGCACGGCTTTTGCCGCGACCATGCGCTTTGACGGCGCGCTCTCCCGCAGCGAAAAGCTGGCGGATACCTTTGCCGAACTGTTCAAAGAAGACGCCGCCGGCAAGGCGCCGATAGACATGCTCATCCTCACCGCGACGGAGCAGACTTATAATTGCGCCGCGGAGTTTGCCGGACTTTCAAGCAAATTCCCCCTCTGTCTGTCCCTTGACTGTGCCGCGGATAACGCCGCCGGCATAGGCGCTTTTGTCCTGGACTGCGGCGCGGGCTTGTGCTGCACAAACATAAGTTCCGTCAGGGACATGCTGAACACCGTGGCTTCGAGATAAGGCGAAGAAGACAGCGATAAAAAATCCCCGCGCCGTGCGGGGATATTTTTTTATCCGATCTGTCTTTTGCAAACGTTCGAGCGCTTTTTTGCTCACGCCACCTTTTCCCTGCCCGCGGGTGCGGAGATAGCCGCCCTCTTTTCTCCGAAAAGGGAGAGCGTTTGCGCGTCGAGCATGATATGGTCGCCGTCTATCGGTTCTTCCTTGGTCTGCAAGATGCCCTTGCGCCTGCGCAGCGAGCGCATGACCGCGTAATAAGAGATGACAAAGAAGATGTCCGCGCCTATCCACGCCGCGGGATTGGACACGCAGATGCCCGTATACCCCAGCGCCTTTGCCAGCAGCAGCGAGGCGAGCACGCGCATGACCACTTCTATGCCGCCGCCCAGCATGGCGAAAGTGCTTTTTCCTATGCCCTGCAAGGCGTTGCGGTAAACGTAAATGGCGGTGAGGAAGATATACATCGCGCCCTGCCAGATGAGGTATTGACGGGAGAGATCGAGTATTTCTTCCGTTATCTCATTGCTGAACAGCGCGGTGAGCGGCTTTGCCAAGAGCGCCACAAAGGCGAATCCTATCAGCGAACATACTATGCCCACCGCCATGGAGAGCCTGACTCCCTGCCGGATGCGGTCGTATTTGCCCGCGCCGTAATTCTGCCCGCAGAAGGTAGCCACCGCCGCGCCCAGCGCCGCCAGCGATTGATTGATTATGCTGTCTATCTTGTTTGCCGCCGTATAAGCCGTGACCGCCACGCTGCCCAGCGCGTTGAGCGCGGACTGCTGCACCATGATACCCACGGCGATGATGGAAAATTGCAGCGCCATGGGCAGTCCCAACGCCATGTGCTGCCAGTAAAATTTCACGCTCGACGCAAAGTGTTTGAATCCGATGCGGTAAACGGGGAATTTGGCGAACATGACCGCAAAACAGCCTATTGCGGAGACCGCCTGCGAGACCACCGTTGCCCAGCCGGCGCCAGCCACGCCCATGTCAAATTCCAAGATGAACAAAAAGTCAAGTCCCACATTGAGCAGCGCCGCCAAAATGAGGAAGATGAGCGGCGTGCGGCTGTCACCCACCGCGCGCAGCATTGCCGAACCAAGGTTGTAAAACACCGTGGCGGCAAGTCCCCAGTAGACGGCGACGATATAATCGTAAGAATAGCCGATGACGTCTTCCGGCGTGTCGATGAGGCGCAAAAGCGGCATGGTGGTGTAAACAGCCACAAAGGTGAGCGCCACGCTTATTACCGTGCTCAGCGCCAACGACGCCGCCAAAGAACGCTTCACCCCGTCTTCATCGTGCGCGCCGAACATCTGCGAGGTCTTGACGGAAAAACCGGAAGTCAGCCCCTGCACGAACCCTATTATCAAAAGCGACATGGAATTGGTCACACCCACCCCGGCAAGCGCCTGCGC
The DNA here is from genome assembly GCA_944380295.1 of uncultured Christensenellaceae bacterium. GTDB lineage: Bacteria > Bacillota > Clostridia > Christensenellales > UBA3700 > Alloclostridium. The sequence goes on along the minus strand of CALWHE010000005.1, from coordinate 87,160 downwards.
GGAGATGGTCTGTCCCACGATGATCGTGTCCACCATGCTGTATAATTGTTGAAAGATGTTGCCCACCATGATGGGCAGCATGAATAAGACTATCGATTTTAAGGGTTTACCTACGGTAAGGTCTTTGGTCATATACATAACCTTGTGATTTATTTCACAATTTTCCCTCACACGGTATTATATTACAACCGCCGCAAAAGCGTATGGTCTGAACGGCATTTTGATTGTAAAGTTTGTGTAAAATATGAGGCGTTGAAGCAAAACGCCGCCGGCGCGCGCAAGGCGTTCCGCGCCGTGGCGTGAAAAGGGCGCGGAGCACGCGCTCCGCGCCGCAAAAAAGGCTTTTTACGCTCAGAAGGTGAACGTCACCGTCTTGCTCTCGCCCGCGGCAAAGTCGAGCGTCTGCTCCCCGCCGCCCAAGCCGCAGTCCACCTTGACGGTCTGGGCAATATCGGAAGTTATCACCGCTTCCGCCCTGCCCTCCGACCAGGTAAGAGAGGTGAGCGTGGCGCGCGTGCGCAGGCGCAAGCCCTTGATGGTTCCGCTGCTCATGCCGGAAGTGGGCAGCGCGGGCAGCAGCGTCACTTCACCCTTGTAAGAATAGACGAGCGCTTCGTTGATGATGCCCGTGTAACCGATGGCAAAGTCGGTGCAATAGCCGCTCTCCTGGTTGGTGTGGTGGTTGGTCATCAGGCTGCCGTAATAGATCATGCTGTTCATCAAGCCCTGCAACGCCTTTGTGAGCGCCTCGCGGTCGTTGAGGCGCGCGGCTATCAGCGAGCGGTGCACGAGCGCGTGGCTGGCTTCGTTCTCGCTGGCACGCACCTCAACGGCTTTTATCGCGGCGGCTTTGAGCTGCTCGTCATGCTGAGTTTCAAACATGGGCCAGGCAAGATAAAGATGGCTCAGATGCCTGTGCTCGTTGTTTTCTTCAAGCGCGGTGGTGGCAAATTCTTTGACCGCGCCCGTTTTCTCGTCAAAGAGGTAAGGCGGCAGATCTTCGATCATGCCCTTCCACTCGGACGTGTCCGTACCCGCGGGCGCGATCTCGATCAGCATCTGCATATTGCTCAGGCAGGCGGAGATGTCGATCGCGCAGTTTGCCGCGGCGGGCGAGTTGTAATTCGAGGGGGTGTTCTCGGGCGAATAGGAAGGGATTATGCAATAGCTCTCCCCTTCTTCAAGAGAAGTTTTGCCCGCGGAATAAGCTATGCTGCCGTCCGCCTTGGTATAATATTCCGGAGTGAGCAGCTGTTTCCAATAATTTGCCGCTTTGACCAAGAGCGGATAAAGTATCTCCGTGCGCAGATCCAGATAGCCCCTGTTCCGAATGGCGGCTATTTCCTCGTCGGTAAGCGGCTCGTCGTCGGGCGAAAGCACGCTTTTGAGCTCGTTCAAGTCGAATTCGTCGCTGAGCGGTATCTTCATGTCCCCGTAACACAGCAGCGTTTCATACATGGGATAAAGCATCCAGGAAGTGCCCGCATTCCAATAACGGAAGGGGTAAGGATAAGCGCTCTCCACGATGGTTGCGTTGTCGCCGTCCGTGTTCACGGGCGCCTGCAAAGCATGCTCGAAGCCGTGGGTCGCCTTTGCGTTGTCTTCCCAGTCGGGCGCCTGGCGCAGAATGAAATACACATACCCGACGGGCGAGGAAGAGATGTTGCCCGTGTTGAGCGCGGACGTCTGCAAATTGACGTTGGCGTCCATGGTATACTTGCTGCCCCAGTCGGCATTGAACTCTCCCGTCCACATGCCGTAAAGGCGCGAGGTGGAAGTGCCCGAACAGCACAGCGCGGCATATCTGCCCGAATAATAGGCGCGTTCGAGCAATGTTTTGTTCAGCTCGGTTTCATAAGGTTTTATCCATGCCGTGGTGTCTACCAGCTCTTCGTTGGAAAGGCTCACGTCAGCGCCCAGAGAGAATTCCACCGCGTTGAACTGCGGCGTGAAGATGTCCGTGTGCGCTTTAAGCGCGGCTTCGTAATCGAAATATCCCTCTTCGTCGAGATATTTGTCCGCCACCGCTTTCACCTGTGCTTTTAGCTCGTCCACCAGGTCGAACTGCTCCTGACCGTCAAAGTCCGCGTAAGCGCCCATATCGAACGTGCGCGCGGAAGCGGCAAAGACGTAAACCGTGTCTGCCTTGCTGACTTTGAGCCCGGGATTTTTCTCACCCTTATACTGTTCTTCGTCGGGCATATCGTTTTTGGTGGTCTTGATCTTGGCGCCCTCGGAGAGGATATAGACCACGGTGGCATAGCCGCCGTCTTTCAGCTCGCTGTTGTCGTAAGAAGGATAATGCGCCACAAAGGTCATAAAGCCGTCTTTGTCCGCAAACTTCTTGTATTTAAGTCCGGTCTCCGCGCCCTCGCCCCACTTGGCAAAGGCGGAAACGTTGTCGAAAGAAAACTCCGCGGACACGGCTTTTTCCTTATCCGAAGAGGTGATCTGCGTGATGGTCACGTTGTCTGCGCTCGAAGTGAAGGTGCGCCTGTCCCACTGCCCCTTGCTGTCAGAATAGCGCACGCCCACTTCCGCGGTTTCATAATTGGTGTAACGCATATAGTCGGAGTATTCCCGCTCCTTTTGCTTTATGCGCAGCGCCGCGCCGGGGTGATAACCGTAAACGTCCAGATATTCCTGACTGTCGGTGTATTGCCGCTGATTTATTATCGCCTGACGCACCTCTTCCAGCTCGTCCGCCGTGTTCGGGGTGACGCGCGGATTGCCGTTGGGCATGATGAAGTGGATGTTCTGATAAATGAGGCTGTCAGAATAAGGCGCGCCCGAGGTGATCACGCCCTGCTTGCCATTGCCGCTGACCATGCCGTCGCGCCAGGCATACTTGCCGTTTTTATTTTCGTCAAGTTGAGAAAACTCCGTGGCAAAAGATGATTTTGCCGTGGAAGTGAACTGAGCGCCCGAGGGCGGATAATACGCCTTGCAGGCTGCCAGCGCGCCCAGCATGCAGAGCAGCAGGCATATTACTATCACGGATATGACTATCTTCTTTTTCATAATCGTCCCCTGAAATTATATCTTGATTATATTTTAGCCCGCGCGGCGCGCGCAAGTCAATGTATAAAAGGGCGTAAAATATGGACAAAAACGCAAAAAAAATTCCGCCCGAAGGCGGAATTTCAATATTTGCCGCGTATATGTCAGTCCTGCTTGTTTTGCTCGTCCTGCTGCTTTTGCGCGAGTTTTTCCTGCTTTTTCTCCTCTTTTGCCAAAAGTTTGGCGGCTTTTTTGTCTTCACGCACTCTGACGTGATTTTCCCACTTTTCCTTGACTTTATCGGAAACGGTAGGCTCTCCCGCATGCTCCTGCCTGTATTTTGCCGAACGCGCGGAGATGAGGTTGAGCACGACCACCAGCAAAACTATCACCAGGATGACCAAAAACACCGAGAGCAGCCCCTGCCACAAAATGTTGAGGGTGCGCATCACCACGTCTTTTTCTATTGCCGACATCAAAAACATCATGTTTCCGCCCTCCTTAAATTCCCGCGATAGCCATCAGGATACCACCCGCGATGACGGAGGATATCTGACCTGCCACGTTTGCGCCCGCCGCGTGCATGAGCAGATGGTTGGAAGGGTCTTCCTTCAAGCCCAGCTTCTGCACGATGCGGGATGCCATGGGGAAGGCGGAGATGCCCGCCGCGCCCACCATGGGGTTGATCTTCTTTTTTGCGAATATGTTGATGAACTTGGCAAGCGCGATGCCGCCGAAGGTGTCGAACACAAAGGCGAACAGACCGAGCGCCATCACTTTGAGCGTGTTGAGCGTGAGGAACTGCTCTCCCAGCATGCCCGCCGCCACGGTGATGCCCAGGAAGATGGTCACTAGGTTGGAGAGCGTGTTGCTCGCCGTGTCCACCAGGCTGCCCAGCACGCCGCACTCACGAATGAGGTTGCCGAACATCAAGCAGCCCACCAGCGCCACGGAGGCGGGAGCTATCAGACCGGAGATGAGCGTGACCAGAATGGGGAAGGCGATCCTGGTGCCCTTGGACACGCTCTTGGGATTGTATTCCATCTTTATCATGCGCTCTTTTTTGGTGGTGGTGAGCTTTATGACCGCCGGTTGTATGACCGGCACCAGCGCCATGTAAGAATATGCGCACACCGTTATTGCCGAAATGAGGTAAGCGCTGTCCGTCCCCGAAAGCAGACTGTTTGCCACCGTGATGGAAGTGGGACCGTCCGCCGTGCCGATAACGCCTATCGTGATGGCTTCGTTAAGTCCGAAGCCGACCAGCGCCGCCAGCACTATGGTGAAGAAGATACCTATCTGACCCGCCGCGCCGAAGAAGAAGAGCTTTGGGTTGGAAAGCAAGGGTCCGAAGTCCATCATCGCGCCTATACCGATAAAAAGTATCAGCGGGAAAATTTCACCCGTGTCAAGACCCACCGTTTTCAAAACGTCCAAAATGCCGAAAGAGCCGTCCTCGCCGTTGAGCACTCCGGAGAAGGGAATGTTCACCAAAATGGCGCCGAAGCCCATGGGCAAAAGCAGCGTGGGTTCCATTTTGAATTTGATGGCAAGGAATATCATCAAAAAGCCGATGACCCACATCACCGCGTGATACCACTTGATTGCGGCTATTCCCTCTATCAGAAAGCCTAACTCGTCCATGCGTTGTCCTCCGCAATTGTTTTTATAAAAAAGCCGTTCCAAAGGCAGGCTGCGCCCTTGAAACGGTCTGACTTCTTTCAACCGCGTCCGGGCAAAGCCGTGATGACGAACGCGATACGGATATTCCGCGAGTTACTCCCCGTAACGATTTTATTATATAGTCTGCAAAGAGGATTGTCAAACTTTTTTTACATCTCACGGGCAAATAACGCGTTTGCCCCGCCTCCGCAAAATTTTTCTTGCGCGCGGGCGGAAAATATTATATAATATATTTGACACAGACAAACAAGGAGGGAAATATGCTCAACATCATTCCCAAGCCTTTCAAGGCGGAAGAATATGCCGGCAAAGCGGACGCCGGATGCGGATTCGAGATGACTTTTCCGCAGGAATGGCTGCCCGATGTCCAAAGGTTTTATTCTTACTTCCCCGCAAAATATGGCAAAAAACTGCCCGTGCTCTCGCAATTATCCGCGCAGCTGCGTGAAGAGGAATATGTCCTTGATATAAACCAAGATGGCGTGAACATTCGCGCGGGCGGCGCCGCGGGTCATGCTTACGCCTTGGAGAGCCTGCGCCAGCTGCACTGCGCCGGCGGCGGACTGCTGCCCTGCGCGCACATAGAGGACAAGCCCCGCTTTGCCCACCGCGGCTTTATGCTGGACGTGGGCAGATACTTCATACCGCTTGAAGAGGTGAAAAAGTTTGTGGACTTTATGCTCATGCACAAACTCAACGTCTTTCATCTCCACCTCACGGAAGACCAGGGCTGGCGCATGGAGATAAAAAAATACCCCCTGCTCACGCAGGAAGGCTCGCGCCGCAGCCACACCAACTTCGGACTGCGCCCGCACGGCGGCTTTTACACGCAGCGGCAGCTGCGCGAACTGGTGGAATACTGCCACGCGCGGCACATCAAAGTGATCCCGGAGATAGACATGCCCGGTCATATGCAGGCGGCGATACATTGCTATCCGCAGCTGAGCTGCTTCGACCGCAAACTGCCCGTTGCCACCCATTGGGGCGTGAAACACGACATACTGTGCGCGGGCAAAGACTTCACCTTGCGGTTTGTGTGCGACGTGCTGGACGAGGTGACGGAGATATTTACGGACGGCGCGGTGCACCTGGGCGGCGACGAAGCGCCCAAAACGCGCTGGAAACTCTGCCCGCATTGTCAAAAAAAGCTGCGCGAACTGGGACTGGAAAACGAAAATCAGTTGCAGGCATACTTCATCGCGCAGGTCAAAGAACACCTCAAAGCCAAGGGGGTGAAAGTTCTCACCTGGAACGAAGACGAGATAAGCGGCAAGGCGCCCGCGGACGTGACCTGGACGGTGTGGAACGTGCTTGAAAAAGACCTGCACAAGATGTATGCGGAGATGGAGCGCGGCAGAGAGCTGATAAACTGCTCTTCCGTGCCAAATTATTTGGATCTGACTTACAACAAGTGTCCGCTCAAAGCCGTTTACACCCAGCCCGTGGACATATGCAAGCCCCACCCGCTGATGCTCGGCGCGCAAGCCAGCCTGTGGACGGAACAGGTGCCGAACGTCAGGCGCGCGCACTTTAAGACTTTTCCCCGCCTGGGCGCCTTTGCCGAAGCGGTGTGGACGCCGGACGACGCGCGCAATTACGACGAGTTCCTCGCCCGCATGCCCGCCTATGTCAGACTGCTCAAAGCAAACGGCGTGAAAAAAATCGCGAGCGTGAAGCGCGCAAACCCGGGCAAATTATTCGGCTTTTTCGAACAGCTTTGGTTCAACAAGGTGCAGCTGTGCTGGCACGGTCTGCACAACCTCATAGACAACGCCAAAGTGGCGCGCATGGCAAAAAAGCGCTTTCCCATGGAATAAAACGCAGAGGCAATGATTCCGGCATATAAAAAACGGAGCCGTGCGGCTCCGTTTTTTATTGCGTGAACGCCCGTTATTTCGAGCGGTAAAGTTCCACGCTGCGCAGCACGGGCACGGAGCGCGACTGCTTGATCACCAGGCGCACCTGCTTGGTGGCGGGAGCGTCCTCGAACAGCAGTATGCGGCGGTTGCCGATCACGGTGCTGTCACCGATGAGCACCCAGTTGCCGGCGCCGTCTTTCACCCAAACTTCAAAAAGTTCCACGCGCTGGGAATAGCGCAGATCCTCGCGCAGGTCTATCCTGCCAAGGCTTGCCTCTTTGCTCAAATAAAAGTCCAAAATGTATTCGTCTTCGGTAAAGGTGTAACCGTCGCGTTCCGCGTTGAGCAGGTTTTGCAAGCCCTCTTTTTCATACATCACCTCTTTGCCGTCTTTGACGTATCCCACCTCTGTTTTTTCCGTTTGCAGCGCCTCCGCCTTGGTGGCGTTAAGCGCCTTTCCCAACTCTTTCAGCCGCTTGACGTCTTTGTTCGGGATAAGTCCGTCCTTGTTGGGCGTGACGTTGAGTAGCAGACTGGAATTGCCGCCCACGGAAGTGAAGTATATCTGCATGAGATGATCGAGCGCCTTGGGCGATTGGTTCCAATGATAAAACCAGCCCTTTCTGATGCTCACGTCCGTTTCCGCGGGATAAAATATCAGATCGCGGTATTTGGCAAGCAGCTCTCTGCTGCCCTTGTCCTCCGCCTCCGCGCTCACCGATTGCAGGCGTTCGGCATCTTCTTCGCTCGTCTGCTGCTGTTGATTGGCGGCGTCGCCTTCACTGACTACGCTCCACTCGCTCTCGCGCGCAATGCCGGCTTCATTGCCCACCCAGCGCACTTCGCTGCCCATGTTTGCCGCCACGCAGTCGGGCTGCAAGTCCCAGATAAGCTCTTCCCACGCGTCCATGTGGTATTCAAAATCTTCCGGCACTTCCTCGCCGCGCGCGCCGTCCATCCACACGCAGAAGATCTCGCCCTTTCCGTCACCGTTCAGATCGGGACCGTAATCTCCGTTCAAAAGCTCCGTGAGCTGATCCATATAAAACTTGTTATATGCTTCCGTGTCCCCGTAAGACTCCGCGTTCATGTCCCAGGGGGAGAGATATATGCCCATCTTCAAGCCGTATTTTTCACAGCTTTCGGAGAGCATCTTCACCACATCGCCCTGCCCGTTTTTCCATTTGCTGTTTTTCACGCTGTGTTCCGTGGTGGAAGTCTGCCACAGGCAAAAACCGTCATGATGCTTTGCCGTGAGGATTATCCCCTTGCTGCCGGAGGCTTTGAGCGCCTCGCACCACTGGTCGGTGTTCAGATTTTTCGGGTCAAAGTCGTCGGGATCTTCCTTGCCCGTGCCCCACTCGTTGCCGGAAAAGGTGTTCATGCCGAAGTGGACAAAGTTGTAATATTCAAGTTCCAGATAATCAAGCTGACGCTGCGAAGGCGTGACGGAAATGAGCCTCTGTACTTCCGCGTCGTTTTTGGCGTAACCGTTATTGGTATTGCCAAAGCCCTCGTCGAATTCATGCCCCGCTTCATAGGCATGTTCTTCCGGGCGCTCGTAATAATCGTATTTCGTGCAACCGGACAGCACGCCCGCCAGCACGGCGACGACCAGCGCAAGCGCTATCGATGCCAAGATCTTTTTCATGATTTTCTCCTTTTTTACGGATATGCGGATCTCCCGCCGCTATAAATTATAACACATACGCGCGGATTTTGCAAGAGTGCGCCCGCTTTAAGCGATGAGATGTTCGATAAGTATTTTAAGTCCCAGCGCTATCAGCACCAAGCCGCCCAAAAACTCCGCCTTGTGTCTGAAACGCGCGCCCACTTTTACGCCTATCGCCACGCCCGCAAAACACAAAACCAGCGTGATGGCGCCGATGATGCCGATCGAAAGCCAGATATTTATGTTTTCCAAAAGTCCGAAGGTCACGCCCACGGCAAGCGCGTCTATGCTGGTGGCGACGGACATCACCAAAAGCGTTTTCACGCCCAGCCTGACGGGCGCGTCCGGATCTGCCGCGTTTTCCTCTGTATATTCTTCTCCCCGCTTTAAGGCGCGGCGCTTTTTGCACCACGGCTTGACGGCGTCCGCGATCATCTTCACGCCCAAAAAGCCCAAAAGCGCAAAGGCTATCCAGTGGTCGCACTGCTCTATGACGCGCACGCCGGCGTCCGAACCGCTCTCTATCGCCTCGCGCAGCAGCGTGACCACGCCCCAGCCGATGAGCGGCATGAGCATTTGAAAAAAGGCGAAACTGCCGGCGATGACGAGTGCGAATTTGAAAATGAATTTTTTCATCTCCACGCCCTTGCACATGGAAACGGCAAAGGCGTCCATGGCGAGGCTCAACCCGGTGAGCGCTATTTCCCAAAGTTCCATTTTACCTCTTGCCCCGTGTGAATAAAAAAGCTCACACAGGGACCTGCGTCCTTGTGTGAGTCTGGTCATTTAATATAAGCCATGCCTTGCGGCAAGCGTGTTGACTTATAACGGGCGTCCGCCGACTACTCCCTCACGTGCATAATTTTAACATGTGCGCCGCGGCATGTCAACGCTTTTTCACAAACTGCCCATGTCGTCTTTTTCGCTCAGCGGGCGGATGGTGCGGCAGGGCACGCCCGCGGCTATCACTCCGGCGGGAATATCGCGCGTGACCACGCTGCCCGCGCCGATCACCGCGCCCTTTCCTATCGTCACTCCGCCCGTGACGATCACGCCGGCGGCAAGCCACGCGCCCTCTTCTATGGTGATGGGTTTGGCGTATTCCAGATCGTATTTGCTCCCGTCCCCGCGCGTGCGCATTTTGCGTTCGCGCGCCAAAAGCGGGTGCACGGGCGTGGCGATGGTGACGTTGGGACCGAACATCACGTCGTCGCCGATATGCACGGGCGCCACGTCCAGAATGACGCAGTTGTAATTGGCAAAGAAGTTTTTGCCCACAAAAGTGTTGCAGCCGTAATCAAAGCGTATGTCCGGCTCCATATAGGCGTCTTCTCCGCACTTTCCCAAGATGGCGCGCAAAAGTTCCGCCCTCAGCTCCGGCTCGTCGCAGGAAGAGGCGTTGTATCTCTCGCACAGCCGCCGCACGTTGAGGCGCAGCTTTGTCAGTTCTTCATCGGTGGGATCGTAAAGCCGTCCCGCCAACATTTTTTCTCTTTCCGTCATTTTTCACCTCGCGGGCGCTTATTCTTCCCGTTTACCCGCTTGCTTTTTATGTCCGTATTTTACCGTCAGGGCATGCACGAGTTTGAATATCTCCACCACCAGGATGGGCACAAAGCCGAAGCCCACGCCCACGCCGTAACACCACGCGGGCATATACGTCATGCCGAACGCCGTCACCACGCCGGGCGTGAAGATCACAAAGGCGATGAGCGCCAGCGAAATGAGCGTGACAAGGTTGAGCTTGGCGTTGCCAAAGGGGTTGGAGGCAAACAGCGAATGCTCCGAACGCATGTTGTATGCGTGGATGATCTGCGAAAGCGCCAAGGTCATGAACGCCAGCGTGCTGCCGCATTCCTTGCTGCCGCCGGCGCGTTCGCCGATGAAGTAAGCCCCCAGCGTGAGCGCGGCGAACATGCAGCCCTGCAAGATGATGCGCAGCCAATAACCGTGGGCGAACAGCCCCTCCGTTTTTGGTCTGGGCGGACGCGACATCACGTCTTTTTCCGCCTTTTCCATGCCCAGCGCGATGGCGGGCAGAGAGTCGGTTATCAGATTTATCCACAAAAGCTGAATAGAGATAAAGGGCGCGCGCTGCCAGATGATCATCGCCAAAAACACCACTATTATCTCGCTGATATTGGTGCCGAGCAAAAAGCCCACCACCTTTTTGATGTTGTCGTAAATGCTCCTGCCTTCTTTGACCGCGTCCACGATGGTGGCAAAATTGTCGTCCGTGAGCGTCATGTCCGCCGCGCCTTTGGCAACGTCCGTGCCCGTGATACCCATGGCGCAGCCGATGTCTGCGGCTTTGAGCGCGGGCGCGTCGTTCACGCCGTCGCCCGTCATAGACACCACTTTGCCCTTTTTCTGCCACGCCTTTACTATGCGTATCTTGTTCTCCGGAGAAACGCGGGCGTAAACGGCGATGTGCTCCACTTCCCTGTCCAGTTCTTCTTCACTCATCGCGTCAAGCTGCGTGCCGGTGACGGCGCGTCCGCCCTCGGTGAGTATGCCCAGCTCGCGCGCGATGGCGGAAGCTGTGACCACGTGGTCGCCCGTGATCATCACCGGCGTGATGCCCGCCTCGCGGCAGGTAGCCACCGCCGCCTTCACTTCCGGGCGCGGCGGGTCTATCATGCCCACCAGTCCCAAAAATTCCAAGCCGTTTTCAAATTCTTCGCTCTGCGGCTCGTCGGGCACCTGCTCCGCCTTTTTGCAGGCAAACGCCAGCACGCGCAGCGCCTTGCCGCTCATATCGTCGCACACCGCGCGCGCTTTTTCCAGATCGCCTTTCACGCAGCGCCCGGCGATCACGTCGAACGCGCCCTTGACGATGACCAGATGCTGCCCGTCCACGTTGTTTATGCTGGTCATCAATTTGCGGTCGGAATCAAAAGGTATCTCCGCCTCGCGCGGGTATTTGTCGTTGAGCGCTTCCTGTTCCGCGCCCGCCTTGTGCGCGGCAAGCACGATGGCTGTTTCGGTGGGATCGCCGATGTGTATCTCTTTGCCCTCTTCAAATTCAACCGTGCCGTTACTGCACAGCGTGCCCAGCTCCAACATGCGCTTTACCTGCGCGGAGCAGCTCTGCGCCTCGAACGGCGCGTCTTCTCCGCCATCTGTATATGTGCGCACGATGGTCATGCGGTTTTGCGTGAGCGTGCCCGTCTTGTCCGAACAGATAACGGAAGCGCTGCCCAGCGTTTCCACCGCCGGCAGACGGCGGATGATGGCGTTTTTCTTCACCATGCGCGTCACACCCAGCGAAAGCACCACCGTGACGATGGCGGGCAAGCCCTCGGGTATGGCGGAGACGGCAAGCGACACCGCCGTCATGAACATCTCCATCACATCTATGCCTGCGACAAGTCCGACGATGAAGACTATCGCGCAGGCGACAAGCGCCGCAACGCCCAGGTATTTGCCCAGTTTGGCGAGTTTTTTCTGCAAAGGAGTTTTGCTCTCCTTTTCTCCGGCGAGCAGACCGGCTATCCTGCCCATCTGCGTTTGCATGCCCGTGCCCGTCACCACGGCGAGCGCGGTGCCGCTTGTCACGCTGCAACCGGAAAAGATCATGTTGTCCCTGTCGCCGAGCGGCGCGTCCTCCGCCACCTGCGCGTCCGCGTCTTTTTCCGCAGGCACGGATTCGCCGGTGAGAGCGGACTCTTCGCATTTGAGGTTGGCGCTCTCCAAAAGCCGCGCGTCGGCGGGCACAAAGTCGCCCGCTTCCAGCTTGATGATGTCGCCGGGCACCACGTCCTGTGCTGAAATCATCCGCTCGTGCCCGTCCCTGATCGCTCTGGCGTGCGGCGCGGACATGTTTTGCAGCGCTTCCAGCGCCTTTTCCGCCTTGTTCTCCTGCACAAGCCCCAGCACGGCATTGAGAATGACGATGAAGATTATCAGCGCCGGCTCTATGAATTCCATAGGGTCGCCTTCCACGCACGCCACCACGAAAGATACCGCGGCGGCAAGCATCAGAATGATTATCATCACGTCTTTGAATTGTTCAAAAAACCGTCTGAGCGTGCTCTTCTTCTTTTTTTTCGCCAATTTGTTGGCGCCGAATTGCGCCAGCCTTTTTTCCGCTTCGGCGGAAGAAAGCCCTTCCTCGCCGTCCGTCCCCAGCTCTCTTAGCGCGTCTTCCGCGCTCTTGTTGTGATATTCCACCCGTTTGCTCCTTTTTTTGATACGCTCATTTTATCGCGCCGCGGTAAAAGCACGGTCACAGCCGCGTAAAATTTGCGTAAGATAGAAAAATTATAACTTATAGTTGCCGCTCTGTCAACCGCGGCGGCTGCCGAAACAAAGAAAATGCGCCGATTTGACGCGGCTTTTGCCGAAAAAACGCTTTTTTGCACGCAAACGCCGCAAGCGCCGCCGTTTGTGTTATCATCTGCTCATGGAGAAAAAACGGAGAAATTTTCCGCATATCCCGCCCGGTCTTTTGCAAACGCGCCTGCTCTGCCGCGCCGTGCTCAGGCTGCCCGCGGCGCTGCCTTACGACATGCCCTTTTTCACCTGCGCGCCAAGCGTGGTCAAGCTGTTTTATCCCCGCGCTCTCCGCCCCGCCGGACAATGAAAAACGCGCCCCTCGGGGCGCGCCTTTGCAATTTCCTTTCAGCCCAGGCTGTGTTTGACGCGGTCGTGCTCTTCCGCGCGCTTGGCGTTGTTGAACCTGTCCAGCGTGCCCACCAGGTAGCCGGTTATGCGGCGAATGCGTTCAAAAGACGGATTTGTGTAATGATAGGATATGTCCGCCCACTCTCCGTCCAATTTGATGTCCACCCCCGTCAGAAGTTTGTCCGGAGCCTGTTTTTTGCCGCGCGAGATATATGCGTTTATCTCTTCCTGTCCCAGGGTGCCGCCGCTCACGTTTACTTTTACCATTTTTCCGCCTCCTCTATATATTGTGTGAAAGCCGCAAAACGCTTTACTTATTACCTAATATATTGTATCATATATTTATTCGCCGAGGTGTTGCAAGCGCAACAAACGGCGGAAAATCCAAAAAATTTTTTCGGAGGGGAATATGGACAAGTGCGCCGCGGCGGTAGCGCTGGAAGAGAGCAAACTTTTTGCGGGAATAAGCGAAGAAGACATCAAACACATGATGGACTGCTCCAAGTCCAAAGTGCAAAAATTCCGCACGGGCGAGATAATTTGCACCTTTGAAGGCAGTTCGGATAAAGTGGGAGTGCTGATCGGCGGAGAGGCGGAGCTGGAAAGAGTGGATTACGCCGGCAACCGCACCGTGCTGGAAATACTCGCCGCGGGCGACGTGTTCGGACAGACGCTGGCGTTCGGCAACCTCACGGGCGACATGCTGGACGTGGTGGCGCGCTCCTGCTGCACGGTGGTGTTCATACCGGCGGACTTTGTGTCCTCGCGCTGCTCCAACGCCTGCGTGCGGCATGCGCAGTTCGTGCGCAACATGCTGGGGCTGATCTCCGGCAAGGCGCAGTCTTTGAGCGAGCGCATAGAAGTGCTCTCCAACCGCAGCATACGCGACAAGCTGATGTGTTACTTCACCATAAACTGCGCCAAAGCGCGCGCGGACAGGTTCACCATGCCTTTCAGCTTCACCACCCTTGCCGATTATATCTGCTGCGACCGCAGCGCCATGATGCGCGAACTGGGACAGATGAAAGAAGACGGCGTGGTGCAGATAGACAAACGCGAAGTGAGATTGATAAGCTGAGCCTCTGCACAAATCTTTTTGCGCGCAAAAAAATGCGCCGCGGCATTCCCGCGGCGCGTTTTTTTGTCCGACAGATCACAGCAAAACGGTGTAATCTATTTTGATGGTCTTATCGTCCTTGTCCTTGTAAGATCTGGGCATGGAAACGTTGGGAGAAGCATAGACCAGCGTGTAATCGAGCGCCAGATCTTCATCGCTGTCTTCCGCGTTCTGCTTGGCTTCCAGGGCGCTGACCTTTTCGTTGGTGACGCGCACCGTCACCTCGCCGTAAGCGGCAAGGGGCACGCTCTTGTCCGATACGGTAAACACGACGGTGACCACCGCTCCGGCGCGGGTGGCGGACGTGACGGATATGTCTTCCGCGTCCAAATTGTCGAACAGGCTCATCACGTAAGGCAGCGTGAGCTTGTTCACCGCAGGCTGAGCCAAATATTCCTCTTCCGTGAGCGCCGCCACGGCGTAATCTTTGTTCAGATAGGCGCGCACGTAATTTTCTTTTACGTCTTCCGCCTTCTCATCCGCCAGCACGTCGCCGAAGTATTCCACGGTGGAAACGGAAGTTGCCGAGTCGGATACTTCGTTTTTGTATTGCGCCATCACAAAATCGTTCCACCCCAGATCCTCGTTGCCCTTTTTATAGGCGAGATAATTGGTCTCCTTTTTGCCTTCCTGCCTGTTTTTCCCGGTCAGCTTTATATAGTAGGAATAACCCGTTTCCGCGTCGTATTCTTCATAAAACGCCTTGCTCGCCGCCACGGCGTTTATCACCGCCTGCACGCCTTCTTCATCGGAGATGGGCGTGCTGCACCCCGCGAACGCCGCGCACGCAAATGCCGCGGCAACGATGACAACTGCAAATACGGCTATCTTCTTTTTCATCTTACTCTTCCTCCCCGTCTTTGCTCTTTTCTTCCGTCAAAGCGTTATCTTCTTCCGTCAAAGCGCTCTCTTGTGCCGAAGCGTCAGCCTCTTCCGTCAAAGCGGCGCTCTCTTGTGCCGCTTCCGCTTGGAGCGCGTCCTGCGCGGGCGCTTCTTCCACGGCGCCGAGATCCTGCACGCCTTCAAACTGCTGCATGGCTTCTTCTTCCAGCCTTTCGCTCTCCGCCTCGGAAAGCGCTTCTCCGCTGGAAAGCACGGATTCGCCGGCGTGGCCGTCCGCGATGTTCTGCGCTTCCGCCCTCACTTTGAGTTCTTCTATGATGGCTCTGTGCTTTTTCTCGGACAGATCCCAGAAGAAGAAAGGAATGGCGCATGCCGCGCTGCACACCGCCGCCAAAATGGCGAGCGTGCGGAACATGGGGGCGCGCACCGCCGCGTCGTAAAGCATTTCGTAGTCGCCGCCCACGCCTATGCCGTAAGCCTCCTGAATGGCGGGGATCACAAGACCCGTGCCCATGGCTATTGCCTGACCTATCATGCCCAGGTTGCCGGACACGCCTTCATATCTGTCGCCCGTTTTGTATTGCTGCCAGTCCAGCGCGTCCGCGTTCATGGCGGGCTGGGTGATTATCTGCACGGCGATGCCGAACATGACCAGATAACAGGAGATGAACAAAAGCGGCAGGCTGTTGGGGAAGGCAATGAGCAGCGCGGACGCGCCCGCAGCCAGGAAGTTGGCGATGATGGCGGCGTTGCGCTTGCCTATCAGCTTGATGACGAAAGGCGCCACAAACATGCCTATGCCGGAAGCCGTGCCCATGACCAGCGTCATCAGCGATTGGATATTGTTGTTTTGCAATATGTAAACATACACCCACATGATCATGCCCGTGACGGCGATACGTCCGAACTGGAACCACACGGTGATGTTGATTATCCAAAGGTATTTGTTTTTGACGCACTTTTTCATGGCGTCCCAGAACTTGACCTTGGCTTTGTATTCTTTGGGTTGGATGATGCGCTCTTTGGTGCCGAAGTAAGTGAGCAAGGTGAGCAAAACGCCCAGCGCGCAGAACACGGGGATGATCACCCTATACAAATTCAGGCTCAGCTGCCCCCCCTCGAACAAATTGGCGAGCAGCGGTATCACCGCGCCCGTGATGGTGGGAGCCAGGGAATAGACTATCGAAGAGATGGTGATGATGTTCGCCCTCTCCTGGGAGTTGGGACTGATGACGTAAGCAAGCAAGGTGTATTGCGAGTAATAGAACTGATATATCCAGTTCATCACCACGTATATGACCGCCACCACGATGACCATGGTCATGTGCGGCCAGGAAGGATCCATAAAAGCCAGGGAGGAGAGCAGCACCGCGGAGGGGATGCTCAGCCAGAGCAGCCACGGGCGCGCCTTGCCCTGATTGCCGGGCGTGTTGTCTATCAGCCAGGCTTTGAGCGGCTGGAACACCAGCAGCACCAAGGCTTGGATAACGCCGATGACGGCAAATTCGTTTGGCGTTATGCCGTAAAGCGAGCCGAGCAAAAGGCACGAGGCGTTGAGCGGGACCACCGCCGCCATGGCGGCAATAAACTGCACGCCCATGCCGCCCACGGAGTAACACACCACTTCGCGGCTGGACACATAGTTGCCTTCCGCGGGCTTTTTCCAGTTGTCCACGAAAAAGCGCTTGACCGCGCCGAGGACGCCCATGATAAGACCTTTTATCTTGGCGCCGGCGCCCTGTTTTTTGGTTTCTTCTTCCATAATTTTACCCCTGAGGTCTTAATAAAGACCCGATTTTTATTCATGAGAAAAAGAAAGTGCGTTTACACTTTGCTATGCCGGCAAGAATAACTCTTCCCGCGTTAAGCGGGCTTTTGTTATTCCCGTTTGGCATATTATAACATCAAATATAATAAAAGTAAACAGTAAGCGGAAAAATGAGGCTGTATGAAAGAAAAATTGAAGATGACGTCCGCCCTTCCGCGCCGCTTGCCGCGGGCTTTGCGGGGCGCTTATTTTAATTTTCTATCACGTTTTCGCTCAAATATCCGTAAACTTCCACCGCCTTGTCCCGCCAGGTCTTGAATATCCACTTCGCCTTGGCGCGGTTGTCCACTTTGAGTTTGAGTTCCATCCAGGTGGAAGTGTCGTCCACTATCTTCAAGACCACGGTGTAAGAGCCGTCGTCGCTGCGGTAATAGTCGGAGATATAGTCCTGCTGTTTGCGATACGCCATCAGGTTTTCTTTGATATAGGCGGCGATCTCCTCGCGCACGGAAAGCGGTATTTTATAATAAAAACACTTCAAACACTCCCTGCCGTCCGGGGTTATCTTGTAACGCGGCTGAGGCGCGCGCGGACGCGACAGATTGACCACGTAATCCGTCTTGACCAGGTCGTCGAACGCCGGCTTGCAAAACATGGGCTGTATCCAGTTGTGTGAAGTGGCTATGTCGTATATGACGTTCTCGATCAGTCCCACGTTGCACTGATCGAAGATATAAAGCAGAATGAGCTTGTTGACAAAAGCCTCTTCATCCACGCGCACGGACTTGTCCATCACTTCACCATAAAGGGCGCGAGCTGTTCCAAAAGGTCGTCGCAGTCGTTTGCATAGATCTCAAGCACCACGGGGCGCATGCAATCCAAAGAAAAAATGCCCAAAATAGATTTGGCGTTCACCACGTATCTGCCGCTCCTCACATCGGCGTCGTAATCAAAAGAGGAGATTATTTTGACAAAGGAGTTCACTTTGTCCGTTGTATCCAGCAATATCCTGATCGATTTCATGCCTTTACATACCTCTGAAAATTTGATGCGGAATTTATTATAAAACATTTTTCCGCCGTTTGCAACCGTAATCATAACATAAATTTCATTACCTGCATATAACGCGCAGAAATATTTGCGCCCGTCCCCGCCCGCGCGCCGCTTCTCGGCTCCGCCGCATTTTTTGTCTTGCTATTTTTTCCCGCCGGATATATAATATAGAAAAGGTGGATCTTATGGACGAAAGCATGCAACAAATTTATGCCGAACTCGCCGCGCGCTGCACGCGCGTCAAGGAAGGCAAGTATATCATGTCGGGCAACACCATTGCCTCCCTGCTGCGCTACATCTCTTCCCAACCCGTGCTCATGTCGCGCCTGGAAAAGTGCAATTACGGCTTCATGTATTCTTCGGAGTTGGAAACGGCAATGAGCGGCGGCATTTTCAAACTGCCGCTCGGCTCGCGCAAGGTGGTGGCGCTGATCACCGGGCTTTTGTTCGAGCTGGACCGCGGCACGATAAATTTTCATAACTTCATCAAAAAGTATTACCGCGCTTCCGGAGTGGACACTTCTTTCGACATGTTCGTAAACAGCGTTATCATGCCCTATCTGATGGCGTTCAAAAACGTGCTCGCCGACGAGAGCGAAGACGCCGCCTCCGAAGACGCGCCCGACGACAACGCCGTGAGCGAAGGAGTGAAAGAACAGCTCCTGCCCGTAATCATGCAGTTCACGGAAGCGGTGGCTGCCGACAACGCCATCACGGACGACGCACGCGAAGATTTTTTCACCATGCTGGAAGGACTTTATTATTCGCTGGAACTCTCCCGCGCCAAAATGGTGAAAGCCATGTTTTTGGGACTGACCGGGGTCATGCGCGATTATAAAAACGGCGCGCACTTTATCAGAGCGATAGCCACGGTGCTCAAACAATATGCGATAATATGACCATGATGTCCTGCGCCACCAAACAAAAGTGAAAAGCGACAAAAATGTTTGGCGGCGCAGGACGTGAAATTTTTGCGCAGATATAAGTGAGCGGTAAGCGAACATATACTGCTGCGCAAAAGTGAAATGTTTTTGCTTCGTAAAGCAAAAACGTGAAATGTGCCCTCAAACCGCAAGCGACGAGAGGGCACGTGAAATGCACGACGATACAGCTCCGCGCTCGTCGTGCGTGGCGGTGCTGTGGGCACATAGAATAAAGTGCGATAAAAGCGCGGCAAAATCGACAGCGTGACGCTGCACCCGGAGCGCGGGGCGGCAGCATAACGGGAGCGTCGGGCTCTCCACCCCCGATCGTGCCTTGAAGTAACTTGTTCGTTTTTCCAGCTCATCTCTTCGCCAGGCTTACACAATAAAGTGTAATAAAGCGCGGCAAAATCGCACTTTTGCCAAGCGTTACCTTGGGCAAGGCGACTGCCTTGCGCGCCGCTCCAGCGGCGGCGGAAGAGATGAATTTTTGCGGCGCGACCAAGCGCGATACGAGATAACGTGTTCCGCAAAAAGAGGGGAAACTACGCCTCAAAAAAATAAAACGGCGATATGTTACGCTTTATATCATCATTGTTATATCTATCAATGAAAGTGGTAAATCCTGCCATCGAAAACCGCGCTTTTCGGTGAGCGCACCTTGGGCAAGGCGACTGCCTTGCGCGCCGCTTCGCGGCGGCGGAAAGGGGTGAAGTTTTGCGGCTAAGGCTTGCGCGCTTTCTTATATCTCGCCGCAAAACGAGGGGAAAACCGCAGCGGAGCGTGTCGGGTTTGCCCCTCACACGTAGGCGCAAAGTGCTGTGCGCTGATGTCGTTAGAACATTAAAATGCTTTGTCGCACGGCACTTTCACTCGGCGCCTATCTTCAATGGCGGGGTGTCCCCTCAGGAAGCGAAAAACAAAAGGGCAGATATGGCATAAAACCATATCCGCCCTTTCCCTTTTGTTTTTCGCTTATCTTTCACCAGTCTTCTTTGTGTGAGATTTTTATATCCGTATAAAATTCTTTATACTTGCGCTTGAAACTCTCCGCGTCGCTTTCAAACTTCTGTGCGTCTTCGAGGTCGGCTTCGAACAGTTCGTCGCAGTCCTCGTCGTAATGTTCCGCCAGGCGAGATCTTTCCAGATTGTTCATCACTTGCCCTCCAACATGGATTGCAGCGCGTCAAAGCCCATGGATTGCAGACGGAAATTGCGCGCCGCCACTTCCGCCACAATGGCAAGGTTCCTGCCCGGCATAACGGGCAAAGTGAGTTTGGGCACGGGTATGCCCAAGATCTCCCTGCTCATCTTGGTGCTGCCCAGCCTGTCAGTCTGCACGCGCTCCTCCCACTTTTGCAGATCCAAAACAAGGTCTATATGTTCGCTGCCCAAAATGGCACCCACGCCATACATGCGGCGCACGTCTATGATGCCTATGCCGCGCACTTCCATATAAAATTTGGTCTTTTCCGGCGCTCTGCCGATGAGCTTATCGCCCACGCGCTTGACGATCACTGCGTCGTCCGCCACCAGTCTGTGTCCGCGGTTGATAAGTTCGAGCGCCGTTTCGCTCTTACCCATGCCGCTGCCGCCCGTGATGAGCACTCCCAGACCGGTGATCTCCATCAGAGTGCCGTGCACGCTCTCCTCGGGCGCCAGAAGTTCGGATAAAAAGTTGGAAAGAGTCACGCTCATGCGCGTGGTCACGCTCTGCGAAGAAAACAGCGGCACGCCGAAGCGCTGCGCCTCTTCCGTGAACGTGGTGTCGGGAGAAATGCCGCGCGCAAAGATGACGCAGGGCACATGACGGGAAAGCAGGCGGCGAATGGCGTCAAGCCGTTCTTCTTCACTCAAAGACTGCAAATAAAAGTTTTCCGCATTGCCGATGAGCTGGATCCTGCCCGCGCCGAAGTATGCGTCGAAACCGGCGAACATCAAGCCCGGACGATTGACCATCATGGAAGAAAAGGTTATGTATTGCAGTTCGCTGCCGTCGATTATTTCCAGATCGCACGCCTTGCAAAAATCTTTGATCTTCATGCTTTGCGCCTTTACTTTTTCTTCTTTCATACTCACCTCAACGCAAAATTTTCTATTACCCAAGCCGCCAGATCTTCATCGTTGCTCACGCCCACCAGGTCGGCTTTTTCTTTGAGCGCGGGCATGGCGTTGCCGGCGGCTATGCCCAGTCCCGCGTATTCCAGCATGGAAGCGTCGTTTTCCGAATCGCCCATGCAAATTATCTCGCTCTTGTCTATGCCGCGGCTTTTGCAGATGCGCTCCACCGCCGCGCCCTTATTGATGCCCCACGGCAGGATCTCCACCACGCTTTTATGCGAACGCACAAACGCCATCTCCCCGCCCATGACCGCTCTGCCGTATGCCAAAAACTCTTCCGTGTGCTCCGGCATCATCAGGGAAAGTATCTTGACGGGCATGATCGCGTTTTGCTCTATATACTCCGAAAGCGGCATGCCCACCGGATACGAGGGAACGCCGCAGATGTCGCAGAACACGTCCACGTATTCGTTGCGCCGCACGCAATGGCACTTGTCGTCAAAGTAACACAGGTTTTCGCAATACGTCAATTTTTCCAGGGCGCGCAGCAATTTGACCGCCTGCCTTGTGTCTATCGTGTTCAGATAAAGCGGCTTTTTGCTGTCCAGATCGAAAATGCCGCCGCCCTGATAGACGATTATCTCTCCGTGCAGATCCAGTTCCCTGGCGCGCGGATAGGCTGCGGAAAACAGCCTGCCCGTGGCAAGCACGAATTTGCCGCCCGCCGCTTCATATGCCTTGACTGCCGCCTTGACGCGCTCGGACACGGTGTTGTCCGAACGGCTGATCGTCCCGTCGAAGTCGCTGAAAATCATTTTGTATTTCATGAAAAAAATTTTACGCGCAAAACGCGCAAATGTCAAGAAAAACGCGCCCGACGCCGCGCCGCGCCCGCGCTTATTCTTCCCGGTAATAATTATAAACGCTTTCCGCCGCCTTTTTGTTCACCACCTGCATAAGCTCCGGCACGGTCGCCTGTTTGACGGCGGCTACGGTGCCGAACGATTTGAGCAGCTTTTTTGCGTTCACCGCGCCCACGTTGGGAATGTCTTCCAAAGAAGAGCGGCGCATGCGTTTGCCGCGCGTGTTGCGGTGAAAGGTGATGGCAAAACGGTGCGCTTCGTCGCGTATGCGCTGCAAGAGTTTGAGCGCATAGCTCTCGCGCGGCAGGATGACCGGCTGCGAACGATGCGGCGTGAACACCTCTTCTTCCCTTTTGGCAAGGGAGATGAAGTTTATCTTTTCTCCCCACTCCCCCACCGCTTCCAACACGGATGAGAGCTGACCTTTGCCGCCGTCTATGACGATGAGGTCGGGCACGGAGGAAAAACTCACGTCTTCTTCCTCTCCGTTCAGGTGCGCCAGGCGGCGGGTGAGCGCTTCTTGCAGACTGGCAAAATCGTTGTTCCCCTCCACCTCTTTGATGTGGAATTTGCGGTAATGCCCGCGCGCCGGCTCCCCGTTGATAAAGACCACCATGGAAGCCACCTTGTCCGTGCCGGACACATGGGATATATCGTAACATTCCATCCGCGCCGGGATGCGCGGCAGGCGCAGCAGTTCGCCCAGCTGCATCATGGCGCCCACCGTCATGTTGTCCTGCCGCTCGCGCACGGAAAGGGATTTTTCCAAAAAGTCTTTGGCGTTGGACTGCGCCATGTCCGCCAACTGGCGCCGCACCCCCTGGTGGGGACAGTATACGTTGACTTTTTTGCCTTTGAGGTCGGAGAGATATTGCGCCATGGCGTCTTCATCGTCCAGCGGCACGCTCGTGACCACCTCGTCCGCGATATAGCCCACGGAAGAAGTGTAACGGGAAATATAGGCGGAAAGCGCGCTTTTTTCGTCCAAAGAAACGTCCTCTATCACCTGCTTGTCCCCGCCCAGCAATTTGCCGCCGCGCACGAAAAGCACCGCCGCCACCGTGTTCAGACCGCTGGAAGCAATGGCAAAAACGTCTATGTTCAGCTCCTTGGGCAGCGCGGTCACCTGGCGGCGCACCAGTTTGTCCAGCACGTCCAGTTTTTGCTTGTAATAGAGCGCCTGTTCGTAATCTTCTCGCTCGGAAGCCGCCTGCATGCGCCCTCTGAGCATGTCTTCCACCTTTTTATCGTTGCCGCTCAAAAAGGCTATCACGCCGTCCACCTGTTTTTTGTATTCCTCCCTGCTCACCGTGCCCGTGCAGGGCGCAAGACACCTGCCGATGTGGTGGTTGAGGCAGGGGCGGTGCGAAGGCGGCACTTTGTCCATGTTCAAAGAACACGAACGCAAAGAAAACGCCGAATGGATAAGGTCTGTGATGTCCTTGCTCGAAATGCCCTGCATATAAGGTCCGAAATATCTGGCGCCGTCCGCTTTCAGCCGCCGCACCACTTCCACGCGCGGAAAATCGGCTTTTACGTCTATGCGGATAAAGGGATAACTCTTGTCGTCTTTGAGCAGAATGTTGTAAGGCGGCTTGTGCTGTTTGATGAGATTGTTTTCCAGCACCAGCGCCTCCACTTCGTTGCGCGTGATGATGTAATCGAAGGTGTGCACTTTGGACACCATGCGCGCCACTTTTTCCGTTTTGACGCCGGCGTTGAAATATTGGCTCACCCGGTTTTTCAGCACCTTGGCTTTGCCTATATAGAGTATCTGCCCCGATTGCGAATACATGATGTAAACGCCGCTTTGCTCGGGCAGATCTTTTATCTTTTGCCGCAATATATCGTTCATTTTCCGCTTTGCCGCCTGCTTTTGTGCGTTTTGCCGGCGTCGCAGGCAAAGCCGCAAAAGCAGCTTTTTGTCCGGCTTTCATTATAAGCCCGCGGGAGCGTTTTTGTCAATCGGCGGGCTTTGAAAAGCGTTTGCCTTTACGCCCTGCCGCCCGCGCTCGCGCGCAAAAGACGTTCCGTGCCCACGTCCAAAGCCGCCACCACGCACTCGTCCGCCAGAGAATAATAGATCACCTTGCCCCGCCGCCTATCCTTAACCATGCCCTTGTCGCGCAAAAGTTTGAGCTGGTGCGACACCGTGGAAGGGTGCATGCCCACCACGCAGGCGATGTCGCCCACGCACATGTCCCCGGCTGCGAGCGCGGAGAGCATCTTCACGCGCGTGGGATCGGCGCAGACGGAGAAAAAGTCCGCCAGCGCCCGCGCTTCCGCTTCCGTGGGCATATAAGCGCGCAAAATGTCCTCTCTTGCCTTGTCTATGTATAAACAATCGTCATATCTCATAGCTATATTATAAGGCGCTCACGCCGGCAAGGCGCGGCGCATAATGTATAAAAAAGGGATATTTTGCCAAAAAAGAGGACTTTGCGTATGAATAATTCTCTGTTTGCTGTTTTACTGCTGATGGCGCTGGGCACGGGCACCTGCATGAGCGACGAGCGCTCCCGCCCCAATTCCTGCGATCCGCTCAGTCTGGCGCTGTGCTGCATGCTCTTTTCTTCCTGCGTGGGCGAAAGATTCACGCCCCTCACCTTCACCTGCGCGCAGTCGTGACGAGCGCGGCGTTTTGCACTTGCGCCGCATAAAACGCTGCGCTCTGTGCGCGGCGCCGCGGAAAAAGGCGCGCCCGCGTTTGCCTTACGCGAGCGCGCCCTTGCCGCACGGGCAAACTTTCAAAGCTCCGCCTTATTTTTTCACTATCCTGCTCACCAGGATACATTCGTTTTTGAACACCCAGCGCATAAAGGGGTCGTAAACGCAAAAAACCGCAAAACATATGCCCCAGATAACGTAAAAAGATACGTCGTATTGCGTGCCGAAAAAGTTGATGGTGCCGCCGAAGAACAGCTCTTCCATCAGCTTGTAACAGCCCCAGAACATCAGCGCGTAATACCCTATCTTGATCACCGTGATGAGCGTTATTTTCAACGCCTTGGGCAGCTTTTCCGCTTTGTATAATTTGAAGTCGAGCGCCCAGGCGATGATGGCGTAAGAGCCGAACATCATGATGAAGGGCAACGCATACAGATTGACTATGAAAAAGGATACTATGCTTGTGACCGCAAACGCCATGAGCGCGCCCTTCCACATATCCTTTGTGAGCGGTATAGCGATCGCTAGGGCGGCTATCACATTGAACGCAATGGTCAGAACGTCCACATAAGCCTGCGCCACCACCGCCAGGATCGCTATTGCCGCGGCGATCGCCGAAAGCGCTATTTCATATGAATAACGCCGCTTCATGACTCAGCAGCAGGGGATCAGATCTCCGCCGCAGCATTCGCACAGGCAGTCGCAGCAGATAAGCGTGCTGCACGTGTTGCAGCAGGCGTTTGCCGTTGCCGCGCTTCCCGCCGCTCTGGCGTCCGGGCGGGCGTATCCGCCGCGCTGCCCCTGCGCGTCCTGCTGCGCGCCGGCATTGTTGATGGATTCCGTGAGCCTTTGCAGCGTGGTTTGATACTTATTGTTGCCCGGGTCGAGCGCCACGGCAAGTTCAAGCTGCTTTTTGCTCTCTATGTGCCAATTACGCTTGTAATAAATCACCGCCTGCATATAGTGCCACTCCGCGTCGCGCGGTTCTATGGCGTCCAACTGCTTTTGCGCTTCGTTTATCTTGCCCTCTTTGATGAGCTGCTCCACCATGCCGTATGTGCCGCCGTAATTATCGTATGTCACGCGCTTGTTCAGATCTTCCAAACAGTCGTTGTAAGCGCGCTCCAGCTCGGCGAGTTTCTTGGACGCAGTCATGCCCACTTCGCCCTCTTCGAACAGCTTGGCTTCATATTGCTGTTTGAGGTCGTAATAGGCGTTGTCTATCTGCTCCTGAGTGGCGTCATCTTTCAATCCCAGAATTGAATAAGGACTTTTTTGCAATCTTGTTTCCTCCGATGATCGTTTTGGTGGCAGCGGGTAACCCGTACCATATTATATTGGTCAGCACGCCTTCGTAAAGCGGCGTGGTTATCTTGTCGAACGCTTCCATGATCGCCTTTTGACTTGCGGCAAAGATGAAATCCAGTTCCTCTTTTTTGTCGGCGATGAATTTTTCTCTGCCCTCAAAGGCGTATCCCGCCAAAAACGGATTGTAATTCTTGCTTTTGGCGTCCTTTTCCAGATCGTCCATCGCGTCTGTCAGATACACCCATCTGCCGATGTTATAGAGCAGATCGCCTATCGCCGGCGTATATTTTTCCGCAAAAACTTCCTCTCCGATGTCGCGCATCATGCAGGCAAAGGGGTCTGCCGCCGCGTCAAGTTCGGCGCAATTTTCCTTTTCCAGTTTGCGCAGACGCTCGTAATTTTCCGCGCACGATCTGTCGCTCTGCGGCAGGTTTTTGCACGCCTTTTTATAATGGCGGCGCAAGACGACTTTGTCGATAAATCCCCTGCCCGCGCCGCTTTTGTCCAAAATATCATCGCGCAGCTTGTAATGCAGCAGGATATTGTTGGCGTCTATGCATCTGTCGGTCAGCTCGTCGCGCAGACCTATGGTCTTTTTGCGCAGCGGATTGAGCACGCACACCTGGTTGTCAAGCTGTTTTTCTCTGCCGTATACG
The DNA here is from genome assembly GCA_944380295.1 of uncultured Christensenellaceae bacterium. Taxonomy (GTDB): domain Bacteria; phylum Bacillota; class Clostridia; order Christensenellales; family UBA3700; genus Alloclostridium. Next base: position 61,061 of record CALWHE010000005.1, on the reverse strand, counting down.
CTGTGTAGCAGAAGATCCAGAAAGGTGATGTCGTAATTGGTGGTGAAACGCATGATCTGCGAACACTTTTTGCCCACGCTCTTGCAATATCCGCAATAAAAAGCGCGATACATGGCAAAGTCCTTTACGAACATATCCGGTTTGTCTATGAGGACGTATCCGAACATCAGTCCACCAAAAGCCCCACCGCTTTGCTCGCCCGCGCTAGCGTTTTGTCCGCGCGCGCAGCCGCCTTTTCCGCTCCGCGGCGCGCCATATCCAGCAAATAAGCCTTGTCGCCCATCAGCGCGGCATAATTTTCCCGCACCGGTTTGAGCATCGCCGCCACCGCGTCCGCCACGCGCAGTTTGAGGTGCCCATACATCATTCCCTCGCACTCCGCCGCGGCTTGCTCCGGCGTGACGCCTTCCACCGCCGCCAATATGGTGAGCAGGTTGGATACGCCCGGCTTTTTCTCCGGATCGTAAGCTATCACCGCCTCGCTATCAGTCACGGCGCGCTTGAATTTTTTCACGATGTCCGCTTCGCTGTCCAACACGTTTATCCTGCCCATGGGATTGGGATCGGACTTGCTCATCTTGGCAAGCGGATCGGAAAGGCTCATTATCTTGGCTCCCGCCCTGCCCAACAGCGCCTCCGGCACCTTGAAGGTCTCTCCGTAAATGTTGTTGAAGCGAATGGCTATGTCGCGCGTGATCTCCAAATGCTGCAACTGGTCCACGCCCACCGGCACCAAATTCGTGTCGTAAAGCAAAATGTCCGCCGCCATCAGCACGGGATAATCCATCAACCCCATATTCACGTTATCTGCATGTTTGGCGGATTTATCCTTGAATTGCGTCATGCGCGCCATTTCGCCCACATATGTATAGCAATTCAGGATCCAAGCAAGGCGCGTGTGCGCGGCAACATGCGACTGCACATAGATGACGTTCTTTTTTTCGTCCAGACCGAACGCCAAAAATTGCGCCAACAGCGAAAGCGTTCTGCTCTCCACCTCTTCCGGCGCGCGCCGAATGGTGAGCGAATGCAGATCCGCCACCGCAAAAATGCAATCGTTTTGCTCGTCGTCCTGTATTTTGAGCCAGTTGTTCACCGCTCCCAGATAATTGCCCAAGGTAAGCTGACTGGTGGGTTGAACGGCGCTGTAAATAACTTTTTTCTCCATATTTCCGCCCGTATTGTTCATGCAGTATACAAAGTATAGCATAACAAACGTAAAAAGTAAACACTCAACGCCTTATATGTTGTGTAATATTTTGATAAACGGCGCTCAGCCGCACTCGAACACATGCCCGTGCCGCCGTTATTCCCGCAAACGGCACTTGCCCTTTTCTTGCGTCGCTTCGGGGTTTGGCACGCGCCGACCAATGACTCGGCGCGGCGCTTTGCGCCTAACCGCGCCCGTCTTGTCCGCTTCTTTACATTTTGTATGGTATCAAAACGGCTTCCGCGTTTGTCTTTTCTTCACGTCGGCTGTCTTTTTCATCTCCGATTTGCAAAATATCCCGTCTGCCTTATTCGTATTCTTGCCTGTCGTTTATATCTTCCGCGCTTTACGCTCTCCGCCATCCTGTTCCGCCTTTGGACTGCCACGGCCGTCCGTGACGGCAAAAAGGTCCGCGTTACCGCGGACCCTCTTGTTTTTTGCTTTGCTTTTCTCTTAATATACGAGGTCGATAAGACCGCAGCCTCCGTCTTCTCTGCGATAAACCACGTTGACCATGCCGTTTTCTTCATTGAGGAACACATAAAAGGTGTGATCCACCAGATCCATTTCCGCAATGGCTTCGCTCACGCTCATCTTGTGCAGGGCAAAGTTCTTTTTGCGCACCACCTTGTCGGACGGGATCTCCGCCTTTTCCGCCGGAGCCATTTCGTCTATGGCGGACTGCTTGATCTTTTTACCCAATTTGGTGCGATATTTGCGTATCTGTCCCTCTATCTTGGGCAGCGCCACGTCTATGTTGTTATACATGTTGTCGGAGATGACTTCGCTGCGCACAATGTTGTTGCCGGAAAAGAACACGGTTATTTCCATGCCGTATTTGTCCTTGCCTATCTGTTTGAGCGATACTTTCATCACGGCGTCGTCTTCGAAATAACGGGCAAATTTTTCCACTTTATCCGCAATAACGCTTTTGAGATGGTCGGACACTTTGTAATTTCTGGAAATGATTTCAAGTTTCATGATCAGAGCCTCCTTGTTTGAGGTTTCCCCTCTTGTTGATAACATTATAGCACATATTTTTTGCCAAATAAAGGGGCAAATCAAGTAATTTACAAATGTTATACATTTTTTAAGACGAAAACCTCCCCGCCGCGCTCAACATTTTATCGGTTTTTTGCCCCAATCGCGCAATATCGTTTGACACGCCGGCTTTTCGGTGCTAAAATAGTCTGTGCCGTGGGGATATGGCTCAGCTGGTAGAGCGATGCGTTCGCAACGCATAGGCCACGGGTTCGAGTCCCGTTATCTCCACCAAAAGAAACCAAAATCGAAACTGTCGGTTTTGGTTTCTTTTTTTTGTGGGATAAGTGGTCGTCGACCCCGTTATTTATAACGGGTTCGGCGCGGCGGTACCGATACCGTTGCGATGCCGCGGTTTTCGTCGCATGGCGAAACTCCCGTGGCAAGCCAGCCGGCTCCGTCAGATTTTTATAATCGTCATGTAAATGACGCATTGCATTTAAGTGCAAAAAGCCCGCGGAAATGCGTTCCCACGGGCTTTTTTATTTTGGGTTGGTATGTTACTTTTTAAATCTGCTTTTTATGGCGTCTGTCAGTTTTGACAAAAATCCTTTGGGTTCGGTTTTGACGATCACAACCTTTTCCTCGTCGGGAGATACAGCTACCGGGGCTTCCTCATAGGCATTGTGCCCGGGTGTGATCGCATTTGTAGTGCTTTCGTTGAAGAAGCGCGCATATGCGCTGTCGGCGGCGACTCTTATCTCGGTTTTTCCGTCAACACCGAATTTGCTGTTCATTTTTATAATCACATCGTTGTCTTTTACCGTTCCGTGCACGTTGACGGTATCGCCGAGTCTTTCGACTATATTGCATTTCATTGAAAAAGACATATCCTTGAAATCTGCAAATCTCTCGTCCTCTTCATATATAAGATTTTCCGGACGGATACCGTAAACTATCCTCTTGTTTTCGTAGGCGGCGAGAAGTTTTTGCTGTTCCTCGGTCAGTCTGATCTTTTCGTCAGTACCGTCAATACAGAAAAACCCTTTTTCCGATTTACCGTGCAGAAAATTCATTGCGGGAGTGCCTATGAATCCCGCCACGAACATATTTGCCGGATGGCTGTATACCTCGTTCGGCTCGCCGATCTGCTGGATAAACCCGTTTTTCATGACGACAATGCGTGACGCCATCGTCATTGCCTCGATCTGGTCGTGCGTGACGTAAATTGTCGTCGCTTCCACTTCTTTGTGGATTCTGACGATCTCACTTCTCATCGCTACTCTGAGTTTTGCGTCGAGGTTGGAAAGAGGCTCGTCCATAAGGAACACCTTGGGACGGCGCACGATCGCTCTGCCAAGCGCGACTCTCTGTCTCTGACCGCCCGACAATGCGCGCGGCTTCCTGTTGAGATACGGGGTGAGTTTAAGTATGTCAGCCGCCGCTCTAACCCTCGAATCTATCTCCTGTTTGGGAACTTTCCTGAGTTTCAGCGCATACGCCATATTGTCGTAAACCGTCATCTGCGGATATAGCGCGTAAGACTGGAACACCATCGCTATGTCTCTGTCTTTTGGCGCAGCGCTGTTCATCAGTTTGCCGTCGATATACAACTCCCCGTAAGATATCTCCTCGAGACCTGCTATCATTCGCAGCGTCGTGGACTTGCCGCATCCGGACGGACCGACGAAAACGATGAACTCTTTGTCCTCGATGTCGATCGAAAAATCGTGTACGGCGTGAACGCCGCCGTCGTATACTTTATTTACGTTTACAAGTTGAACAGTTGCCATATCATCTTACCGCCTTATCTACAGTTTCTCTGTTTCCCATCGAGGGGATCGCGCCGTAACCGGTAGTGGTATACGCACCGCATTTACAGGCAAAATCGAGTATTTTGCCGTAATCAATCGTATCTTCAAGCAGATTTTCGGGTTTCGCACCCGCCTTGAAAAGTCCGGCTATCAGCGCGCCGAAGAACGAGTCTCCCGCACCCGTCGTATCCACGGCTTTGACCTTGTATCCCGTGCATTCAAACCTGCGACCGTCGGCGAGTATTATATCTGCTCCTTTGCTTCCGTCAGTTACGGCGAGCACTTTGAGACTGCCTCCGAAAAGCGCTTTTTCGCGATCAGCGGCGTCTCCGACGATAAATTCAAGCTCGTCCTTGCCCACCTTGATGACGTCGGCGTATTGCGCAAACTCTTTCACGACCTTTCTCAGTTCCTCGGGATCTTTCCAGAGATTAAACCTGAGATTGGGATCGAAGCAGCTCAGCGTGCCCGCCTTGACCGCCTTTTCTATAAGATACCTGTGCGTGTCTCTCGCGGTATCCGTAGCGAGCGCTACGCTGCCGAACTCAAGCACGTCGCCTTTGGAAAATTCAACATCCTCAAAGTCGGCTGGCTCTATGTAAAGATCGGCGGTCATCGTGCGGTAAAAGCTGAAATCTCTCTCACCGTTCTCGCGTATGCTCACGAACGCGAGCGAAGTGTTGAGATCTGCGCTTCTTCCGATATAAGATACGTCGACGCCCTCGCTCTCGAGAGTTGCGACGAGAAAATCTCCGAACCCGTCAGCTCCGACCTTAGTCAGATAGACGGCGTCGCAACCCAGTTTTTTCGCCTGAACGCATACGTTGGCGGGAGCGCCGCCCGCTTTTTTCACAAACCTGTCGGTTTCTTTCAGCGAGCCGTTGCCCTCAGACTGAAAATCTATCAGCAATTCTCCCATGCAATAAATTTTATTCATAAAAACTTATACCTCCGAATTTTACGTTTACGCCGTTGGAGTAGAACGCAAAATAGTTGTCTTCCATATTCACAAAACGGGCAGTGACGGCGACGGTGTCGTCGAAATAAACCGTCAGCACCTCCCCGTCTATCAGCACGTCGACCGAATACGTTTTGCCTTGCATATAGACGAAGTCCACGTTGGCGAGCGGATCGCCGTAGCGGACTATGCTGGACACGTCGTTGTAACACGTCAGCTTATTGCCGGCGGGATCGAACGCCACAACGGCTTCGCCGAGCCTGTCGTTGAGCCCCTTCTTCAGACTGAAAGTCAAACCGAAATTGCCGCCGTAACCGTTCACGGTAACGTCGAAGCTCATTCTGACGATTCCTTCCGGGATCTCAAAAACCGCCCTTGAAGCGAATCCCGACCCGTCAAACGCCACGTCGCCTGCCTCGCCGCCGTCCGCGAATGCGTATTCTTTCTCTGAGTTCACGGCTTCTTCCACGCCCGACACGAGCACGGCGCAAAGCTCTCCGTTCGATTTCTGCAATATCTGATGAGTGACGAGATTGCCGCCCCAGTCGAACTCGCCGACCGCGCCGCCGGTCAGCGTCGCGCACCAGGCGAACGCATACAGATCGTCGCCCGCCTTTTCAAGCCTTCCTGCGTAAAAACCGCTGGCGTCTATGCTGTCGCGCTCGAATTTCTTCCACTCTCCGTTCCTCTCCGTGCGGTATCTGTAATGAGTCACCCTGTTCTCTCCCTGCTCGCTGTATGCAAGATACCAATATCCGTTGTACTCCACGTAGGACGGACACTCCATGTTGTAGGTGCCGTCGTCATTAGCAAAGAACACCCCGCGGTCGATCCACTCGTCGTCGACAGCGTCGAGAGAGGTCGACGAATACCTCTTTATAACTCCTCTTCCACCCTCGTTGGTAGTCACGAGCATATAATAGCACGCGTCGTACGAGTCGTAATACACGTAAGGATCTCTGAAGTCGTTGCTGTAACCGTAAAGATTGAAATCTTCGACCTTGGTCCATGTTTCCTGATCCTTGCTGACCGCGTGCCTGACCACTTCGAAATACGGCAGACCCGTATTCTCCTCCGCGTTATGCCCGGTATAGAAGCAATGATATACTCCGTTTTCGTCCTTGATAAAAGAGCCCGTGCCTATCGCCGCGTCGGGAGATTTGTAATTTTCCTCAAACGGGATCGCTATTCCCTCGTCGGTATAATGCAGAAAATCGGTAGTCGTCAGCCTCGATATAGGATGATAATACGTGCTGAGAGTTCCCCTGCTGTTCTGCAGATGGTAGATGTTCATAACGCCGTCGTCGTAAAACGGCATCACGTCGCCCATCGTCACCCCGACCGTATCGTTATAGGACGAGACGGGAAATACCGACGCAGACAGATCCTTTTCGTTTTCCTTGTCGCCGCACGCGACGAACGTCATAACGAGTGCCAGAGCCGCCAACGCGACCGCAACCAATTTTCTGATTCTCATACGTCCACCCTTTCCACGGCTGATATTTCTGCTTTGCCGACAGTTTCAAGCGACAACCCGCCGTCTATGTAAATTCTGCTGCTGACGGTCTCTCTGCCACCGTCAACGAATATTTCGACACCCGATACGTCTATGAGCACGAGCACTTCGCAATCAGTGTATCTGCCGTCGGTTTTTCTTACGCAACCGTTCATATTGTTGGAAAGCGTTGTGTCGAGATATATCTTACCCGACGCACTGCCTACGGAAAACTCTCCGTCCTTTCCTTTGAACGCTACCTTACCGTCTCCCGTCAGTCTGAGTTTAAGACGTGCGCAACGCGGCACGCCGTCACCGACGTAAGGAGAACAATATTTGTCCAGTTCTCTCACGGGAGCCTGGAATACGTCTCCCTCTCTCAGCGAGATCTCGCGCGGTATAGTGAAAGCTCCCACCCAGCCGTCTCTGTCGTTCTGCGTGGGATAGGACTTGCCCCACATCTCCTGCCAGCCGATCATCAATGGTCTTTCTGAGCCGTTTACGAATTGCGGCGCATAAAAGCAGTCGCCCTTGTCTATCTCTTTTATCAGATCGACTGTCATTTCTCCCTTTTTGAAATCGACGTTGCCGACTATGAACACACTCGAATTGACGTTTTTGAAGTCGTTGCCGCGCTCTTTAACGTTGCAACCAGACACTACGAAAACATCCTTGTCTCCCACTCTGCACAGCGACGGGCACTCACCCATATCTCCCAGCTCATAAAAGGGTCCTATCGTGAACCTGTATTCAAGTCGGGAAAGGTCTTTGCCTCCGAGCACGACAATAACTCCGCTGTTGCTCCGCTTGTCCTTGCCGCCGAGAAACACGAAATACTCGCCCTTTCTCTTCACGGGATAGGGGTCACGGAAATCCGCGCGACTGATATATTCCGGGAGATCCTCGTTGTCGAACGCCTTTGTCTTTTCGCCGAACGTCACGCCGTCGTCAGAATACGCTACGAAAATTTCCTCTTTTTTTACTAAATCGCTCTCGTGATGCAAAGTGAACACAGCGCACAAGCCGTCGTCCGTTCCAATCGCTCCGCCCGAAAAAATGCTGTCGTATTTTGCATCCGGAACGATCGCGACGTCCTCGTCGACGTATTTTATCAGATCTTCGGAAGTAAATTGCCCCCACAGCATCACGCCGGGCTTTACGTCAAACGGATTGTACTGATAAAAAAGATGATACTTTCCGTTGAACACGCTCAAACCGTTGGGGTCGTTCATCCAGCCGATCGGCGGCATCATGTGATATCTTTGTCTGAAACGGGGATCGATGCCCGCCTTGTTTTCTTTGATATACGCGTTTATCTCTTTCAATGTCTTCATAGTTGTCAGTCCAAAGTTGCGTCCTTATATGAAATTTTTACGTCGCTTATTTCTATCTTTACGTCGTTATACGCCTGATTCGCCTGAGAACCGAATTGCCAGACGAAATTGTTGAGTCTGTTGCCGCCCACGGAATTGCAGAAGAAAGTGTACACCTGCTCGTCTTCCGTGATAGTAAATCTCGACCATACCCATGTGGGATCCCAGCCGCCGTATAAGACTGCAGCGAAAATGGTGACGACGGGTTTGCTCGCCTTGGCTTTGAACGTAACGACGTAATTTTCGCCGCTGCCGCCGACGTAAAACTCGGGTCCGATCACCTGCTGCTGCCAGTCGGTCGGAGCGAACGACGGGATCGTGTACGTAAAGCTTCCGCCGAACGTATGCAATTCCCCCTGATAGCCGTCTGCCTGCTTGGATACGAAATCCTTGAGCGTGATGACTTCCGTCTTGTTGCCGTCCGATTTCGCGACCACGCTGAGATCGGAAATCGTTATGTTGTTGACTTCATTGCCCGACTGCACGTATATCCAGAAAGCGCCCGCATTGTCGGCATCGGGAATAAACGTGCGCGACACGCGGCTTGCTGTAGTCGCGTCGCTTATAGCGAAAGTGTCATACCTGTTCTCACCCCATTGATCTCTTTTCAGGATAACCTCGAAAGGCTTTGCCTCGCTGCTGACGATCGTGTACGACACGGTATATTCTACGCCCGCGGAAACCGTGAGACCCGTATCGATGAACATACCTCCGCGCCATATATCGACGTTGTGAGCCGAAGTGACTTCGAGAGTCGCCGCCTTTCCGTCTTCGGAAACCCACGCGTTGCCGTTCGTCCCGTCGAATCTGCCGTGAACTCTGCCCGCCAGAGAGAATTTCTGCAACAGCTCTCCGTCTATGTTCTGCGCGAAAGTATACTCCGCGCCGAGCAGATAGAACTCGAATTCTTCAAGCGCGCCGAGAAGCACGGATATTTCGACCTCCGCGCTCTCACCTTTGTTTAAGGGCACGTATGAGAATTCGAGGACGTTTTCACCCTTGAATATCTCTTTTACCGCAAACGCGACACCGTCGGCAAGTATGTTGACCCTGCCGGCCTTGCTGCTGTAATAGCGGTAAGAAAATCTGTATTCTTCACCGCCGGTGAGCGTAAAATCTCTGCTGAGACTGACGTCCTCGGCAATCTCCGCTCCGCTCGCCTTTATGCGGTAAACGCCGTCGTACATACCGTTATCTGTCAGAGCCGCGCCGCCCGACGTCGTGCATTTAAACCCGCTGACCTCGCTGAAATCCATATAGAGTTCTCTTTCGACAGCGCTTACGATAACGCTTTCGCTCGTACTTCTGCCCGTGCTGTCCGTTGCGGTATAGGTAACGCGGTAATTGCCTTCTTCGGGGAAAACGGCATATCCGTTGTCCCTTAACTCCGCCTCCGGGGTAATCGTGATCGCCATGTCGGGAGTGATGTCTCCGTCCTCGTCGTCGAGCGCAGCTACTCCGTCGAGAATATCCACGGGGGTATCGACGATGCAGTCGAAATCGTGCGCTCCGTCCACTTGCGGCGCAGCGTTTACCGTCTCCTCGTCGCAACCGATCAATACGAACGCGAGCAACAATGCCGCAACCGTGATAACTATCGCGATTTTAATTGTGTTTTTCTTCATTGTCGTCTTCTCCGTTCCGTACGTTCTGCGGATTTCTTTTTATTTTACCGTATTCGTCGAGATAATCGTCTCTTTTCTCTCTTTGTTTCAATTCGTACACCGACGTGCCGAGAGCTTTTGCTTTGAGTCTGAGAAAGTTTTCTCTCATGAGTTTGGTCACCGTAAGAGGCAGTGCGTACAGCGTCAACACCACGACATAGGGATAGAAGATCACCAGAGCTGCAACGCCGGCGACGCATATCGCCGCAAGTATCCCGTTTGCCCAGCCGCCCGAAAAAAGTATAAGACAATTTTTGAGAAGCTGAAAAAACGTAACGTTCATATTGGCTATCACCGTCGGCGCCGTTATCGCGAACAGACAGCCTATCGCGAGCACCGCATAGCTTATTCCGAGCACTATCGCGTTGGACGCTTCGGGGTGCGTATTGAAAAAGAACACGTTCAATGCCGGGAAAATTATGGCGACGAGCTGAAAAAGCGTATATGCCGCTATAATTTTCGCGTTTTTGGCAATGGCGGAAAAAATATCCTTGAAGGCGCGCGTCTCAAAGTCTTTGCCGAAATAATCGGCAAGCCCGACCGTCACGGGGAAAAACGGCAATACCGTCACCGCCGACACCGCCGCGATCGCGGTAACGACGAAAAATTCCCACAGATATTCTCCCAGCCTTTGCAATCCTCTCATTGACTTTCCTCTGCCTGCAATGCCTTCAGATAGCGATCGTAAGCTGCCTGATTTATAGCTTTTATCTGCTCGATCGCGGTCTTGTTTTGGCTGAGAAAACTCTGCCACGATTCCCTTGTCGGAGCGCTTGAACCTATGATCGCATTGGTCATCCACTTGGTGATGTTGTTCCCGAGCGACGACTCGTGGACGTTGAGGTCCTTGAGTTCCTGCTCTGTATAATTCAGATTTGGTATTCCGCGCGCACCTTCATACGAATGAGGCTTTACGTAAAGCTTCAATCTCTCGAGCCTGAGTACCGCACGCGATTCCATCTGCACGTGGTTCGCCCATTCGTCCTTGGTCAGATATACTACCCCGTAAGGCGCATTCTTCATACGGAAGTCGTCCGCGCTCTGCTCGCCGTGATCGTCGTTGGGGATCAGCTTGTCGTCCACCTCTTCTCTGAGAAAAGCGCCCGACTCGATAGAGCCGTAGTTGAGCTGCGCCGAATAGTCGGGCTCGAAGAACTTGTCGAAGTATCCGAGAAGTTCCTCGGGGTCTTCGCAGGTACTCAGTATCACGCATTCGCCTTTTTCTATCTCCAATTCGTTGCTTACGCCGACGTAACGGTTGCCGTCGTCATCCTTGAGCGGTTGCACAATGATGTAATCGTCGGGATTTGCTACGACCGTCTCCTTCTCCCACCAGTAGAACGCGCCGTATCTGCCGTCCTGACCGTTGGCGAGGAAGCTGTCCTGACTCTGAGTAAAAGAAGTGGAGCGTATCAGACCTTCTCTGAACCACTCGTTCATCTCAGATATAGCTCTGAACCAGTTTTCATCTTCTATAGTGAACACGACTTTGTCGTTGACTATCGTCTTGTGCTCTTTGTTTTCGGGGACACCGAAAGACGCGATGAAATCGGACTCGTTGCCCTGCCAGTTGCCGCTGACGAACGCGAGAGGCACTTCGTTGGTGGTGCTTCCGTCGCCGTCCATATCAAGCTCGTTGAACTTCTGAATTATCGCCTTGAACTCGTCGCGACTGAGGTCGAGACCGTCTGTCAGATCTTTTTTGGACAGTTTTACCGAGGAGGGCATCTGCCCGTTGTCGATCAGTTTTTCGATCCACGTCTTGTTGATGAACAGGATGTTGGGATATGCTTTGAGTCCCATTTCCTCAACTCTCGGCAAAGAATAGATGTGCCCGTCGGGAGATTTGAGCGCCTCTGCAATATCGGGACGGGCTTTGAGTATCTCCTTGAACTTGGGCATGCTGTCAAGATATTCGTCGATCGCGATTATCCTGCCCCTCCTGCCGTAATCGTACAGTTTGAGGTTGGAGAACCCCGAATGGTATATCGCATCTATGCCGTTTATGCCCACGGGGTCTGGGTTGTTGGAATACTGCATGGACGTGTTGAAAGTCCAGTATACGTCAAGCCCCGTTTCGTCTGCCAGTTTTTCAAATACAGGCATCGTGTTGTAATCCTTGACAACGTCCTCTTTTACCGCAAGCACCACGAAATCGTGATCGCCCTCGCTCACCTTTACCGTGCCCATCGCAAACGGTATCACGCAGGCTATCCAGACGACTACGGCAACTATGATGATTATCGGTTTCTTCATCGTTTTCCTCCCGCGCTTACTTGAACGAGCCGACGAGCACGCCCTGCCCGAAATGCTTTTCGATCATAGGATATATGATCAGTATGGGTATCGTTGCTATTATTATCGACGTGAATTTTATCTGCGTCGCCGCTCTCATCTGTTCAAGTACGACCTCTCCTTCTCCGCCCGAGTTTGCGTCGAGAAGCCCGTTCAGCAGAGTCTGCAACGGATAAAAGCTTTCGTCTATGCTGAAGATATACGCGTCGATATAGTTGTTCCAGTGTCCGACCGCATAGAAAAGTATCATGACGCTTATGATCGACTTGGCTACGGGCAGTACTATATCGAAAAACGTCCTGATCTCACCCGCACCGTCTATCATACCCGCCTCGAGCACCTCTTTCGGCACGTTGGACTGGAAGAAGGATTTGCACATAAATACGTTGTACACGCTCACGCCGCCGCCGATTATAAGGATAAGCGGATTCTGATAAAGCCCGAGAGAGCGGCACAGTATCACGTAAGGTACGAGTCCGCCGCCGAAGAACATGGTTATTATCAGAAAAGGCATTATTAACTTGCGAAAAGGCAGGTATTCGCGTGACAGCGCCCAGCCTGCGGGTATCGTCAGCGCAACATTGAACGCCGTACCGAGTACAGTATAGGCGATCGTGTTGAAATAGCTCCTCCATATATCCTCGCGGTAGAACAGCTGTCCGTAACCCGAAAAAGTCAGTTCTACGGGATAAAGCCAGACCTTGCCCGTCATGACCGCGTCGGGATCGGATATCGACGCTATTACGATATAGTACAGAGGATATATGACCACTACCGCGAGAAGAGCGAGTATGAACGCGCACACTCCGTAATACACGTAATCGGTTTTGCTTTCTTTTATTTTGTTCTTTTTAGCGTTGATCCTGGGTTCCTGTGCATTCATATTCCACCTCTTACCACATGCTCTGGTTGGCGAGCTTTTTCGACGTGAAGTTTGCTATCACAAGCAGCACGACGTTGATGACGGAGTTAAAAAGACCCGCCGCGGTACCTACGCCGTACTGCTCGCGCAGAAGACCGAACGTATAGACGTAAGTCGAAAGTATTTCACTCGTTTCGAGGTTGCCGGGCGTCTGCATAAGCAATACTTTTTCGTAACCGCAGTTCATAAGATTGCCGACCGAAAGTATCATCAGCATCACTATCGTCGGAGCGATCGCGGGAAGATCCACGCTGAATATACGCTTGAATCTGGAAGCTCCGTCCACTTTTGCAGCTTCGTGCAACGACGGGTCTACGCCAGAAAGCGCCGCGAGGTATATTATCGCCGACCACCCGAAGTCCTGCCAGTTGCCCGAGAATATGAACAGTGGTCTGAACGCTTCGGGTTTTAAGAACAGCTGCAATCCGTTGACGTCGCCGCCCGCCTGAATGCTGAGCTGATCTATAAGTCCGTCAGAGCCGAATATCAGTTCGAGCATACCGACCATTACGACCAGAGATATGAAGTGCGGCGCGTAGTACAATATCTGCAGACCTTTCTTCGCCTTTTTCGATCTCAGCGAATTGAGAAGGAGCGCGACGATTATCGGCAGCGGAAATCCGACTATAAATCCCAAGATACACAGCAAAAACGTGTTCTTGAAATAAGTCAGGAAATTGGGGTTGGAGAAAAACGTCTTGAAATTTTCCCATCCTACCCACTGAGTGCCCTCGCCTATTATCGGATCGCCGGGTATATAATTCTGAAAAGCGACAAGTATGCCGTACATCGGGATATAGCAGAATATCAGGATGTATATTACCGCGGGCAGGATAAACAACAGTATCCAGCCTCTCCTCTTGAAATTATCCTTCCAGCTCTCCCACCTGCTTTTGTTGTTCAACGGCAATCCGGTCGCTTCTGTCTCAATTTCGGTCGCGTTGACGTCAGCTTTTCTCTTTCTCATGATTTCCTCTCCTCATCCTTTTTTCTTGCCTTTTTGACGACAGGCAAAACTATACACGCGATTATAAAGATCGCAAACAGAGTTATGTCGATAATAAAGAACGTAAAATCGGGCTCTTCCGCTTCGCCCGACGCATCGTAAGGACGCGCGACGACTATCCTGACTTCGGGTCTGCCGTTGTCGGTGATAAGCGTAACGGTATAGGTACCCTCTATCAGTCCGAGACCGGCGGATACCGTGACGACTCCGTCCTGGACGGAGATCAGCTCGTCGTCCGCAGTTTTGCCGTCTATCCTGACCGCGTAGACGTTTGCGGCGCCGCTGACGGCAACGGTTATCTGTTCGTCGGGAGAAAACTCGGGTTTTCCCGCGCTCGCCGTCGCTTGCTCGAACAAGGGCGATACCTTGAAGTCGAAATCTCTGTCAGCAGCAACGACTCTGAATACGTATTCAGTACCCGAAGCGAGCGTGTTCAAGTAGTCTGACCTGAGCACGACTTGTCCGTTCTCAACGGCGTATTCTCCCTCTTTCAGACGGTAACTGCCGTCCGTGACGTTGACGACTTTGACCACTTCGCGTTCGCCGATCGGGAAGATCACGTCCGCGCTCTTGTCGTAGACAGCAGACGAAACTTTCCTTTCAAGCGTTACGTTGTTGATCAGAGTGTCCGCCTTGTAGGTATTGAAGCCTAGCATACCTCCGTCATAGCCGTCGAGCGCGCATATCAGATCTGCGTTGCTGTCAGAATCAACGGTAAGATAGGCGACTCCGTCCACGACTTCCAGCGTCAGACGGCAATTCTTTCTGCCGCCGAACGGATAAGACACTCTCGCAAGATCGCCGATGTCGGAACGCCATATTTTGATAACGTTGTCCTTGAAATCCGCAGTAGCGACGAAATAATAATAGCGGTTGTCGCTTATGCCGAACATGAGTCCGCTCGCCTGACCGCCGTCGTTTACAGACAGATCGGCAGAATAGACGAACTCGTCGGCTGATTCGTCTGAAAACATAAACGCGTCCCCGTCGCCTCTAGACAGCACTATGCCGTTGTCGTCGGGTCTCGCAAAACCGAACAGCTTCGCGCCGTATTCAATATCGCCGACGTAGCCATCGGCATATACGAAGACGTCGGTATAAAGCGTCTGACCGCCGTATTCCGCTTTGATCTTAGCGTATCCCTTGCCGAGCGCGGTGACGAACGCTATGCCGCTCCCGCTCTCGAGAGATACGAATTCTCCGCCCTCAACGACTTCGTAAGAAACTGCGTTTTCGTCGAAAGAGAGCGCGTAATTCGAAACTACGAGCGCGACCTTGTCGCCGACTGAAAGATCGAACTTGTTTGAACTCTGTATAAGCTTTTCAGAAGGCGAAACTTCTCCGAAAATGCCCGATAGGCTGTAAATTGTCACGTCAGCTCCGACGTTGCCATCCGCATACAGCTTCATACCGTCGGAGACCGCCTGCGGGAATATCGCCGCAAACGCGCTCTGCCCGTTGGCGAAGACGCTGACGAACGCCCTGTCGCTTATCACCCTGATCTCGAGTTTTCCGTCTTTGAGTTTAACGGGTATTCGTTCGGGGAACGCAAAATAATCGGTATCTTTTACTATCAGAGAACTCTGCGAACGGTCGAGCACGAGTTCTTCTCTCTCTACGTCGTAGCGAAGCACAGTTTTTTCCGCAGCCGACGCGCGTATCTCGAGTTGCGCGAAAGACGCGTCTCCCGCGTTGAAATCGAGCGTCGCCGTCATATCGAACACATCGACATTGACGTCGGTCAAAGCCGCGGTCTCTGCGCTGACCGTACCCGTATATTCCCCGATCGCATCTCCTCTGAGACTGTCGAAAGCCTCGACGGGAACGCGCTCGAGCACATAATCACCCTCGACGTTTTTAACGAGTTTAAGCTCGCACGCGATCGTCATGCCGCCGTTGTAATTTTCGCGTACCGCCTCGTACTGACCCACGCTCTTCCAACTAGCCGACCAGCTTATGCCGTAAACCTTGCCTTCGGGCGCGTTGTTGAACGTCTGCATAGCATAGCTGTCTATCCCGTAACTCAATCTTCGGATATCGCCGTCGGCAACAAAAAGTCCGTTATCGTCGAGAGAACCGACAACGTAATACTCTGCGGGATAAAACGTATCTTTTTTAGTCGTACCGTTGAAATTGTGGCTTTGAGTCTTATCCTCGGGCGAAACTATCAACACGTACTTCAGACCGTCTTCCGTTTCGAAAGCGGACAAGTCGGGGCACTCGCCCCAGAAGCCCGTGCTGCCGATATACTTCCAGTCTTTGAGATTGTTGGAGGAATACATCCTGACCGCTCCGCCGCCTACCGCCATAATCCACTTGGAATGCTTCTCGCTCCAGAACACCTTGGGATCGCGGAATTCGTTGTCTCCCATACCGCCGTCGTCCTCTCTGCCGAGAATCTCGCCGTATATCGTAAAATTCTGACCGTCATAGCTGTACGCCAGTATCTGTCTCTGTGCGCCGCCCTGGTCGGCAGTCTGAGGCTGGGTCAGTATGGCAACTATACCTTTGCCTCCGTTTGCGTCGAAAAATCCGCTGGTGTTGTTTTTATCGTAAACGGCGCTTCCCGAGAACATCATCTCGTAATATTGTCCGCCCACCGTCTGATACGCGGGTATTGCAACGGGCTGTTCCGTCCAATGCACGAGATCGGTACTCGTCGCGTGTCCCCAGCTCATATTGCCCCAGCCGTTATATGTCTGACCGTTCCTCTGATCGTAATTGTACTGATAGTACATATGATACGTGCCGTCGACGTACAGCAATCCGTTCGGGTCGTTGTTCCAACCCCTTAGTGCTGAAAACGCAAGCTGATTCCTGTAATTTTCTCCGTAATCGCCGTTTTCTGCGGCACAAGTCTTTTCCCCCTGCGCGGTAACGCCGAGAAGCGCAACCGTCGTTGCGAGAACAAGAATTATGACTGACAAAAACGTGCTTTTTCTAGTCCTTCCCATATTTTCCATTTCAAGTTGCCCGCCGCGCATTTACACACGCGGCGGAAATTTCCGACCGTTATCCGATCACCTGCGTCAGAACGATATCGAGCTCTCCGTTGGGGTATGCAGCGGGATTTGTAACGTTTTCGTTACCCAATATGAAGTATACCGTATCTCCCGCCTTGAGTTCGAGCCTCGTTTCGTAATTGAGGACGTTGCTCTGCTTTCCGCCGTCGAAATAAGCGGGATTGCCGTATATCACGCCGTCGGCGTTCTTGACGCCCGTGCGGAGAGACAGTCTCGTATCCGCGGTTCCGCCCGTAAACGTCAGATTTACTTTGACGGTCACGTCTCTGTCAACGGTATAAGCGACAGCCATCATATTGCTAGCATTGATCCAGCCGCCTTTTATCTCTACGCCTTCAGACGCCCATCCGTCGCCGCCGTCATTCTTTGAGGTAATCTGAGTGAAAGTAAAGTCCTCCTGTGCGCCCCAGACGTAGTTTACGCTGCCGTAACTCCAGGGACCGGGCTGTCCTTCCTCGAGAGTGAAGTCGTCCGCAAAGCTCGCCTGAGCGGGAATAGCCTGAGTTCTGCTCTCACCGCAAGCGCAGGTATAGGTCTTTTCGCCTTCAGACGTCAGCGTGGGCTTGGTCGTGACTACGCCGCCGTCCCATTCATGCGCACTCTCGTTGAATCTAGCGTGGCAGACGGAACATTCGTCGTAGTGAATGTCCGCGTTATGTCCGCCGACGAGCGTATGCTCGGCAAAATCTTTTTTATTTCCGCAGACAGAGCATTCGTACCAATGTCCCGTCGCGTCTTTCGTCAGGTCTGCTCCGTAAACGTGATCACCCGTAGCGGGAATTGCGACAGGCTCACCTATCTCGGTCGTTCCGTTCTCGTCCGAGAACAGTTTGCCGCATGCCGAGCACGTCCAGTAAGCTTCCGTGCCTGCGTTTGCGCAGGTAGCTTCTACTCTTTCCGTTTTGACGAGAGTGTGCGCAACATATTCGCCGTACTCGAAAGTCTCCGTGCCCTTTTCTCCGCAGGCGCATGATTTATAATACACAGCCTTTGCGATGCAGGTAGCCTCGCTGACGAGATATTTTGCATCGGCAACTTCTCTGTCGAAAACGTGGCCGCTGCTACCGACGACTTCGGTACGCGTCTCTCCGCACAATGTACAGGTAAACGTTTTGACTCCGTCCTGCGTGCACGTCGCGGCGGTCGTGATCTCTCCGTCGTTCCAGACGTGAGTACAGCCGTCTTTGTCTTCGCATCCCGCAAGAGCGAAAGCCGTAATTACAGATAATACGACGATTAAAACGAAAATCGTCCTTTTGAAAAAAGAAACTCTCATAATCCCTCCGGACACCGCGCTTCCCCTTGCGGTGCTTCTCATATTTTCACAATAGCACTTTACAAGAAAACTGTCAATGACCATCCTGATTTTTTTGCATTTGCAAAAATATTTTGACGATAGTTTTGTGCATTAACGACAAATTTCAACGCATTATTTTAAAAATTTTTGAATGTATATTGACTTGTTTGTCGCAGGTATGATAAAATTACACTAAGGGAAATCATGAGAAAAGCCGTCACAATAAAAAGCATCGCGGAGGCGCTCAATCTCTCGCGGAATACCGTCGCAAAAGCTCTCAACGGACGTTACGTGCCCGAAAAAACGCGCGCCGCCGTGCTCAAAAAAGCCGCGGAAATGCATTATAAATCTCTCGACGCGAAAGACACTTCTTCCGAGTCGGAAAAATACAGGATACTGCTCGTCAGCGGCAAGCCTCTCAACAATATTAAATATTTTATTCCTTTTATCGGCGGGATAGAACAGTTCTGCTACGAGCACAATCACGAGCTTTTTCAATATACTTTCAACTACGACACCAAACCTTTTCACGAGTTGTCGTCCTATGTGAAAAGCCTGAATATCGACGGGATAATCACCGTCGAATGCTTTGACTCGGATTTTGTACAAAGACTGCTCAATCTCAAAAAACCCGTCGTATTTACCGACTTTACCTGCAAACCGGTACGCTCTTTCGTAAATTACGACGTAGTTTGCGCCGACGACGTAGGTTCTGCACAGGAAATAGTCATTCTACTGAATAAAAAATACGGCATATCCAAATTTTCGTTTATCGGCGATACAGAGCATTGCATGAGCTTTAACGACAGATATACGGGCATGCTCGCGGGGCTTTTCAAGACGAATACTCCTCATCACCGAGGCGAGGATCTTCTGAAAGACGACGACTCTTTCGATTACGGCAACGCCGAGAATCTGAAAACGGAGATACTCAAGCTGAAATACCGCCCCGAATGTTTTGTATGTTGCAACGATTTCGTAGCAAGGACCGTTTGCAACGCCCTGGCTATGCTTTCCGTATCAGTTCCCGACGACGCGATGGTCGTAGGCTTTGACAACGTGCCCGAAGCCTACTCGCTCGTGCCGAAACTGACGTCATACGCCGTAGACAAAAAATTCCTCGGTAAAGCGACTGTACAGACTCTGATACAGCGCATATCTTTCCCCGAAATGCCGACAAGGCGCATTTCCGTGTCCGCAAAACTCATTGTAAGAGAGTCGACTCTTAAATCGTCAGACATTTGATAACGCAGTTTATGCCGACATCTTTATGTCCCGGTTTAATGATTACCCTTTGAAAAGATCAAATTCTTAATATAATCCCTGTGTCGATATCTTGCAAATAGTATTTCATATTGCTCTCTGATCCGATAAATATCAAACGAAACGTTCGACTTCGTAAATACGCTTTATTGACGCACAAAAAAGCACCGTAAATCGGTGCTTTTTTGTGCGTTGACTATGTCTTATCTGCGGGAATAATAAAACTCGTTTGCCATCTTTTATGGCAGCCGCTTTCAAATAATCATGTAAACTTTTACTCAATATAATCATTTATATTTACCGCCTGAATATTTTTATGATACTACTTAATGTAAAATTTGTCAACTAACATAATTATGATAAGTCTCAATCTTGCTATTAACATGTAATGAAATAGCTAAAATCGATGACCCGACATATAAATATTATTCGTTTTAGTTAATCAATATCTTATTTTTTATTCGAAGATAAATTAAAAGTTTCTAATGTTATAGTGTCCATAAAAATGTGTTACAGTATCAACGTAATATCCTCTGCACCAGAAGTGTCGGTTTCCATACTTGTATTTCATGTTGGCATATTTTTCAAATATCATAAGACTACTTTTCCCTTTCAGGTATCCTACTATCTGTGCCACACTGTATTTCGGCGGTATCGTTACCAACATATGTATATGATCAGGACACGCTTCTGCTTCAAGTATTTCTACCTCTTTATATTCACACAGCTTTCTCAGCATCCTTCCTATATCTTCTTTTACTTTTCCATATATTGCCTGCCGTCTGTACTTCGGCGCAAATACCAAATGATATTTGCAATTCCACTTCGTATGTGATAAACTATCCATTGTCGGAAAACCTCCTTTGTTCCTTTAATTTATGCGGTTGGCAAACCTGCATAAATTGTAACAAAGGAGGTTTTCTTTTGTCCATAGCTAAAGCCTTTTGATACGCACCGACTTAGTCGGTGGTTTATTTTTACACAAAGAAAAAAGGGCTTGCGCCCTTTTGAATTTACCAGACAAATTCCGCTTTCGCCGCCTCGCCGTTGTCTATCAGCACGTCCTGCGCGGTCATGGACTTGTTGACCGCAGTCACGAAGTATGCCCAGTCCGCGATCTCCTCCGCGCTTGCCCATTTTGGAAGCAACGTCAGCGACATTATTTTGTTCCACGCCGCCTCGTCGTTCATCACTCTGTCGTTTATATGCGTGGTGACGCCGCCAGGCGAAAGACTGTTGGAAGTCGCTCCGTATTCTGCGACTCTCAGCGCGATGTTCTTCATATACGCAACGATACCTCCCTTGCTTGCCGCGTACTCGGGAAATTCCGCACCCGTGTGGGCGCTTGCCGAAGCTATGAAAAGCACGCTTTTTATCCTGTCGTTAAACGCGTATTTTTCTGTCACGCGGATAGTGCCTTTGAGATTGACGTCAATGTCCTCGCCGCTGTCCTGCACGCCCGCGTTGTTGACGAGTATCTCGACGCCGTCGACGTTAGGCAGATCACCCTTTGCTATATCGGCTACGAAATGCTTATATCGGTCATTTATCAGCTGAGACGCCTCTTTGTCGATCCCGATCACCTCATGACCGAGTGAAATAAATTTTTCCGCGATAGCCTTGCCGATGCCGCCGCTCGTACCCGTGATCAGAACTTTCATCTCGTTTCCTCCCTGAGTTTTGCAGAAAACTCGAAATATTTTTTACCTACTTCTTCTTTCTTCCATTTCTTGCAGATGCCGTAACCGAAGCCCGAGAAAAGCACTTCGCAGAGCAGCTCCGCGACCATGCCCGTAAGCGAACAAGTGACGCACTGCAGAAGCGACCAGCCGAAGAACACGTGACTGACGACGAGCGCGAATATCATATTGTCTGCAAACTGCCCTATCGCGGTCGATACGTAAGAACGCAGGAAATACGCCGCCGCGCCGTCGGGATTTTTTCTGAAAGCGAGACCGATGCCCGCATTGACGAAGTTGTTGACGAACGCCGAGACGACAAACGCGAGAGTGCTTCCCGCAAGCACGTACCAGGTACCGCCGAAAGTGTTGTCGAGCGCGACGTTTATGCTCTCGCCTCCCTGCTCGACGAACGACTCGCCCCACGCGCCGGGAATGATACTGCCGAGGAACATTATCAGGCAGAACACGAGGTTGACCGCTATCGCGAATACAGAGAGCTGAGTAGCCGCCTTTGGTCCGAAATGCTTGGTCACGATATCCATAGTGAGAAAAGCGAACCACGAAACTATAATTCCGCAATCGAGCGCGAGCCAGTCTACGGGCAGATTTATGCTCTTGTTGGCGAGAAGATTCATTGCGAAAACGCTGATAACGAAAAAGACTGTCACTGCCGTCGGCACGCTGTTGAGAAGAAGTCTGAATTCCGCAAACGAGTTTTTTATTCTTTTAAGCATATATCCTCTTTTCAGAACGCGACCGAACAAAAAAGGCGCATAATGCGCCCATCCTTTTCCCTAGTTTTGTTTATAGACAGGATGGTCACGAACTGTCTTTGTTATTTACAGACAAAGTTTAGCATCAAGCAAAAGTTTTGTCAAGCACAAAATTGCCCTCTCCGCACGTTTGTCGGAGAGGGCGGTTTTTATACTAAAGCGGCTATTACAGCTCCTGATAACACGTCATACCCGGATACAATCCGTACACTTGGGTCATAATTTCGTATGATATCGTGCCGATGATGACCATGTTGCCGTACAGATATATCCTGTTGGCAAAATCAGAGACAACGGATACTACTTCGGTACTGTCGATAAAGTTCGTCGCGCTCTCGGAGTCTGCAAACTCGAACACGGCAACTTGTGATGATCCTGTGCCGTATCTAAACGAGATCTCGTCGTTGCCCCCTATGTAGAACGAGTATGCGTTCTCGGCTCCGAAATCGTCGGCGTCAAGTCTGTTGAAAACGCACAGTGCGTCAGACCCGGTCAAGGCTATGAACTCGTTGAATACATCCTCATCGACGTTGTCTAAAAACTTGTCTTTTTCCGCAGTGGGAACTATGCCCGTGACTGTATCGACGATCCACGGAGTTCCTGTGATCAGATAATTGCCGTCAGCGCGGCACGTCAGCCAACCGTCGTATTGCGAAGCCTCTGTCGCGGCAACGCTTGGATCGCTGTAGTATTCTATTTTCAGATACTCTTGGTCTTTAAATACGCCTTTGAAGCCGTATTCGGAATAATTTACCCCGAGAGCTGTCGTGTCCGACGATATGTCGGCTTCGTTCACCACGTAATCTATACCCGCGTTTTCAAGTGCGCTTACGTAGCCCGACATCTTCGAGTCGGAAGCGAGGGCGTCCCAGCCTGCCGCATACACGTCGTAAACGTCTACGATGCTTTCGCCCGTCTTCAGTATCTTCTCAAGCGTTTCGGGCGTGTTGTCGAATATCATTATACCATTCCTCTTTACATAATATCGGTCCAGGATGTTGACTTCGGCGTTTTCGTCGGAATTTATCACTATATTGAACGAGCTGTCGGTCTCGATATATGCCGTAGCCAACAATAAACCGAAATAAATGTAAACGCCGCTGATATCGTTTTCGAGCGCGGACAGAATACCGTCTACGCCGAGTGTAACGGCGTATTGCCCCAAGAGTGAATCGTCTTTCTCTCCCCGTGCGACAGAAACCGCCCAAGGCGTGCCGACTATGACAACGTCGTTGCCCATATCCGCAATCTCGAGATCCAGTTCGTTTATTATCCAGTCAACGGTAGACCCGTTGGTCAATTTTACTATCGTCAAATACTCTGTGCTGCCCGTTTTTCTCGCCATTATCCTTTCCGTGTAGTATACGTTGAGAGCCTCCTCGTAATACGTCGAACCTGCACTTACCGCTACGTAATCGAAGTTTGCCCTAACGGCATCCTCATAATCGGCGAGAGCGACGAGCGTATTTTTCGCCGTGTAGGTCGGACTCTCGTAATACTCGATATCCGCATCTTCGCCGCATACGTGCTTCAGATAATCGACCGCGTTCATGACAGAACTGTAATGCAACACGTTTCCCGACCTGACCACATAAAAATAGTGTGACGTTTTGTCAATCAAAGACTGTATGATGTCATCGGGATTTTCGCCTTCATCCATCAGATAAACGCGACCTTCGCCGTAAATATGGGAAGATGCGTATATCACATAATTATCCATGCCGTCTGCCGCAGTGTATGAATCCAGATCCAGCACAAAGCCGTCCTCGTTCAAAGCGTCGTATTGGGCTTTCCCTTCCGTACCGAGAAAATCGCCCGGCTGACGGTCGCTCTCTCCCGTGCAAACTATGTCTACGATCCAGGGCGTTCCTGAAACAAACACGTTGCCCTCGACTCGCGTCACTTCATATATTCCTCCGAATTGTTCAATTTCCGCCTCGTCCTCGACACAGAAGCAAGTGAGCTGTTCTCCGTTTTCCTGAGTAAACGAGTTTTCTCCCACGGTAAAACCCCATGTCACAGATTCTGCGAAATCGGACAGATCGGTTTTTCTGAACTGTACAGGATAAATGTCGTACTGCTCCAGATTGGAGAGATAATATTCGATATCACCTTCATCGTAAACAGGCTTTTCTTCTCCGTCGGTGTCGCCGCCGGTTTCGCCGCCGGTTTCGCCGCCCGTTTCGCCGTCAGTATCGCCGTCGGTCTCACCGCCCGTTTCTCCGTCGGTGTCGCCACCCGTTTCGCCGTCGGTGTCGCCGCCCGTTTCGCCGTCGGTGTCGCCGCCCGTTTCGCCGTCGGTGTCGCCGCCCGTGTCGCCGCCGTTGTCCGGCAGTTCAGTCGTTCCTCCGTCATTATTGCAAGCTACCAAAGCGAGAGCAAGCACGACGATCAGACACGCAAATATCAGATATCTGAACTTTTTCATATACTCCTCCTTTTATTCATTATATAATAAGTTGATAACAATCTATAATTATATATTAAAATATATTTCAGACTTTGTCAACAACAATATGTTGTGAAAGCGCAAAATAGACGTAATTCCGGTTTTTTAAACCTGTAAACGTCAAACCGGGAAACTCAGACGTAAAAAAAGCTGTGCCCGAAAGCACAGCCGCAAATTAATCAGAAAACGTAAACGCCAAGCTCTCCGCCGTCGACGTCGGCTTGTCCGAGCGCGATCTTGCCGACCTTAAGTTTGTCGTACGTCCTGTAATAATATGTCGCGTTTGCCGCGTCGATACAACACGAGTATCGCGTGACGTCCGCCCTGCCCTCCGCCGTGACGACAGCGCCGCCCGTCATCGCGACTGTGCCGAGCATAGCCAGTACGTGCGCGACTTTGCTTTCCGTCGAATCGCCGCAAACCGAGTTCTTAAGACAAAACCACGCCTTGACAAACCGCGACTTTGAAGTGAGATCGCCCGGCAGCCCAACCCCGCCTTCTCCCTCGGAAAAATCGGCTTTACCCACACGGAGAGTAAAATTTTTGTTATCGGGCGACAAATGCTCATAATTTTTGACGTTCTCTGCGTGATAAGGAAAAGGCGGATTGTTGGTAAGCACCCCGAATGGATCGTCGAAAATGCGCGCGCCTTCGGACGTACATTCGAACACAATATTCCTCTTGTCGTCCGATATTATCCAATGAAGCGGCGCAAGCGGCAAATGCGGTCGAAACCTCTCTCCTACGACTTCGACGTCCGAGAGCAGTTTTTCGGCTTCGTCCACGCTCGCGCATTTCCCCAATACGTAAGGTATCAGTTCGTAAGGCGCAAGCTCTGTCTGTCCTTTCTCTCCTCTGTCTTTATACACGGCGTTTGCGGGAAAATTGAGTCCTGCCATGCAAAGCCCTTTCTCGTTGCAGGCTTCTGCGTAGAGAGGACAACCGTCCTCCACGCGCGCAACTCCTATCATCGCGTAATGTTTCAGCAGCGTCCCCGCCCTCTTTGTGCCGAAAGCGAACTCACGCGGCATAACCGCGATCTTCTCCAATACCCAATCATAATCTTCCGTCTGCTTCATCAACGCACGATAATACTTTAAAAAATCATATTCATGATTGCCCGCAATGCAATAAACGTTCGGCATGGAAAACAAAAGTTTTGCGAGACGGATACTGTCCGGTCCTTTATCGATGATATCGCCCAGCACATACAGCTTGTCTTTGTCGCTGAATCTGATTTTATCGAGCAGACGGCAAAACAGACCATAATAGCCGTGATATCTGAAATACAATAATCCATGATTCAATTATACCACGCAAGACAATCAAAAAAACAACACTTTGCCGAAATCTGCGAAAGGCGGCGCACAAACTATGCGCCGCCGCTCTTTATGACGCCATTTCCCTGCGAAGCTCGGCGATCTCTTCGAATACAAGCGTATCCCGTTCGACGAGCGTCGCCGCGAGTTTTTCGACAAACGCCCAATTCCTGCGAAGAACGTCTTTCGCCTCTTCATAGCAACGGGCAAGCATGGCGCTACGTTCCGCCGTGATACCGTCTTCCTGATTACACGAACTGATACCGTCGTGATTATCATGATGGAACAGCGCAAACCCGCTCGCCGCGTAGTCGACGATGAAACGCTGCAAAATGGCGGAAGCTCGGTTAAGGTCGGAGGCAGCCCCGACATCCGTATGACCGAATTTGAGTTCCACGGCGGCACGGCCCGCAAGCAAAGAAATGACGCGCTCATGCATTTTATTGTAAGAACCGAAGTAATCTTCGCTCTTAAAAATCTGCACAACGCCGCGCGCATCGCTCTTACTCGGCCGAATGGAAATAAGACCAACGCCTTCGGGATCAAACGCAAGCGCCGCCACGGCGTGTCCCGCCTCGTGAAAGGCAACCTCTTCTTTTGCCGCAACAGATATTTCGTTGACGGATTCGTCCGCCTCAAAGATGTCCCGAAGCACCGCCCTTACGATATGCTCGCGTTTGATTTCCGTTTTGTTTTCGTACCCCGCATAGATTCCGGCCTCATTGAGAACGCTCTCCAGTGCGGCGCACGAATTACCGTCCATCAGCCGCGCTACGCCCTCGGCAGTAACATCGTCTGCAACCTTTTTCCCTTTCAGATAATGGCGCACGATCTCCACCGCTTCTCTGCGGTTGGGCAGACGAATCTCGAGAATACGATCGAATCTGCCGGGACGTCGCAATGAATTAGGCAGTACACGCACGTCATTAGCGGTGGCAACGACGAAAACATCAGCGCCTTTCACTTCATCGATACCGGACTGTTCGGCAATAAGTTCTTCCGGATTGCGCGAATTGCTGTCAGATGCGAACTTATCGAGATCATCGAGAAAGATGACGGAAGGCGCATTCTCTTTAGCTTCCTGAAAGGTTTTGGAAATGCTTTCCACAAACTCTTCGATGGCTTTGTCCTTGCGGAGAACGTAGCGTTTTCTGCCATTATCCATCTCATCGAGGAGAGCCGTTGCCATCAAGGTTTTACCTACACCCGGCACACCGTACAGCAAAATACCGCGCGGAAGTTTTACGCCCAGAGCCGCATATTTTGCCGAATTTTTCGCCATGTCGCACAGCTGATACAGTTCTTCCTTCTCTTTTTCATAGCCGATTACTTTGTCGAATGCACTCATAAAAGACCTCTCTTTTGTTGATTTTCGAGTACATTATACGACATCTTATGTCCGTTTTTCGGGACATGACATGCATATGTTATAAAAATTCGCTTTGATATTCCCGACTTGGAAGAGTGTCCATAAAAATATGTGACTGTTTATGCCCACACATAAACTTTACCGATTGCAGAGCAAGTAATTCTCCCATACGCATAACATTGTCGGGAGAGATTGTTTCCTCAAATACTTCATAACCTTTTCTGTTGTTTTTCATTTTCTTTACCTCCGAAGTTAATTTGCCTTTCGGCAGGCAGAAAAGGAGCATAAGACGATAAATGAAAAACAACAATAAAAGGCAATATCCAAAAGTCAACGGGACAAAGAAAAATCCTTGCTTAATATCCAATATGCATTGAATACCAAACAAGGATATTTCGACCGTTTACTTTTGAGAGGCTTATGCGACAATGCCAAACGAAAAGGCAAATACGGAGGTAGAGAAAATACAATATCTTAATAGACATTGCAATACAAATGAAAATAGCGAGAAGGCAAAAAGCGAAAGATTGCCCAAGCGGATCAGCGGGCAACTTCGCTTGCCTCTCGCTTTCATTTTAGCAAGTCCAAGAGTTGTTCAGACGTGTGCTTGTTGGCGGAGCGAAGCGACGCCACTTGTCTGTGACAAGCACACGCCACGGTGCCAATGTCAAAAATTAGATTAACTGTAAGTACAATTTCTTATCAGATAACCAAAACATTAGACATCAAAAATGTGTTAAGCAACTTCACCTATCCAACCATAGCCCTGTACGGCCATATCAATAAAATGATTCAGCAACAGGTCTGTTTTTAGTTTGAAAGACGAAGTATCGTAACTATCGGGCAAATCAGCATTCAAAGACAACTCAATAGCAGACCTTATCTTTGCCTTGGGCTGTTCGTCTTTATACCAATCGACAACTAGTAAGGAATCCTTCTGCTCGCATAATTTCTTATATAGATTTTTTGCGGAGAGTTTGACCTTTTGTTCATCAGATTTAGAAAGCTTTTTGTCAGCGATGAGCAAATCGAATATTTCAAGTTCTTCTTCGGTTAAGCCTTCGACATTTGCTCTGTTCTCTTCCTCTTTTAGCTCTGCGACCAGCTTTGTAAGTTGTTCGAAATAGTCTTCGTTTTCAGTTCCACCGGCATTGTAGGCATCAATTATTCGCTTAAACCTGTCGGCAAATTTTGAACGCGTGCAATTACGCTTTAGCATCTGTTCAAGAGCCTTTTCAATAAATGCCCTTAAGTCGTCTATTTCAATCGCTTTATATTGCGCTAATTTGATTTCTTTTTTCAGTTCGGCTATATCTATTTTTGAAAGATCAATAACCTTGGAGTCGTGGATAATGTATCCGCCATCGTTCTTGCGAATATTGCCGATGAAATCCGCATTGGTGGAAACACTATCATCCAAAAGCTTTGCCATACGCAGTCTTGCGCGTGCAATTTTTTCATCGTTAATCAAATTGAAAAACAATCCGTGCAAATATGCCAACGCTGAAAAACTGGGATTAGACCAGCTTTTTTCGAATATTTCAGGCTTTGCCGCATCATATAAATTGACAAGAGTATTCAAAATGACTTTAATTTTCTCTTTGGATTCGTCCTTTGCAATAATGGTATTGTAAGCCTCTCTTAATTTATCTAATCTGTCAAAAGTATCCGATTCATTTAATATACTTTCGATACTTATACCAAGTTCGGATAAACATGACTCAGCCTCTGCGACAGTAGCGTCTATATAGCTTATAAGTTTGTCAATGTCTTTCGCGGGAAACACCTCCCCGTCGGATCCGACTGCGTATTCTGTCAATGCCTTTTGCATATATTTGAAGACATTAACATAATCCACGATAATACCACAGGCTTTACCTGGGTAAACCCTGTTTGTGCGCGCAATAGCCTGCATAAGCGTGTGGCTTTTCATCGGTTTGTCCAGATATAATGTCGAGAGATTCGGCACATCAAACCCCGTCAGCCACATGGCGCACACAAAAACAAGCTGAAGTCTGTCGGCAGCGTCTTTGAACCTGTCTTCTATATCTTTTCCGTCTGGTGTAATTTCCGTCATTTTTTTGCGGTGTTGCGCAATATCCAACCCTAATTTTGCAAACTTTACATCTTCGTCCGCCTCTTCTGAAACGACGACAGCCATTTCAACGCTATTCATATAATTAAGGATTTCCGTCAGCCTTTTCCTCTCTTCATCGGTTTTGGCAGCATTACGCTCTTTGATAATATTCTGTCTTTCAATTCCCCAATAATGTTGAACTTTATCAAACATTTTAACGGCGGTATATTTATCTACAGATACCACCATGCCCTTACCCAAGAAACCGCGCCGAGGAAAATGATAGGCGATATCCTGTGCGATCTTATCCAATCTATCGTCGCGCTTAATCACTTCCAAAATGCGTGACGACGAATTTTCCAATAGTCGCGTTTCGTTTTCGTTCAGATTTTCGTCTTCGATAATGTCAAGCACATCGTCATCAAGAAAATCATTTTGCAAACCTACTTCTGGCACTCTGCGTGAATAGAAGAGCGGCACCGTTGAGCCGTCTTCGACAGACTGCGCAAAATTATATTCCGACACGTAATTGCCGAACCATTGATTTGTCAGTCGCTTTGCTCCAAGCAAAGGTGTTCCGGTAAACGCCACAAAATTAGCGTTGGGCAAAGCCGTGCGCATATTCTCCGCAAGATCTTTGTATTGTGTGCGGTGAGCCTCGTCAACGAGGACAATAATATCGTCGCGCGTAGAAAGAACAGGGTACTTTTTTCCCTTATCGTATCTGAACTTATGTATCAGGGTGAAAATAAACTGTTTATTTGTTTGCAAATACTGTCTTAGCTGTTCGCCGTTTTTGGGTTGACACTCCTCTTTTTTACCGATTACTTCCGTGCGCAAAAAGTTTTTGTAAATTTGCGTATCGAGATCTTCGCGATCGGTAATAACCAAAAAGGAAAAATTGCCCGGGATTTTACGCATGACTTTGCGCGCAAACATTACCATGGAATAGCTCTTCCCACTGCCCTGCGTATGCCAGAAAACACCAAGCTTTCCTTTAAGCTCTTTACGGTTTTTCACAGATTCAATGAGATTGTTAACTCCAAGATACTGATGATTTTTTGCTACGATCTTTGTTTTTCCGTTTTCGAACAAAATGAAGTTTTCTACATAGTCGATAAGTCGTTTTTTATCCAAAAGACCGTCTACAAAATACCGTGCCGAACTTTCCCCAAAGGTTTCCGGTTCTGATAACGCTTTTCGATCGGGATTTTCCTTCTCTGACTCAATTTTAAGCCACTCAAAGAAAAAATTATACGTGGCGTTGAATGCTCCGATCCTCGTTTCCAGCCCGTTTGACAAAACGCAAAGCTGGTTGAAGGCAAAGAGGTTTGGTGTGTCTTTTATGTAGTCCTTCAAGTTTTTATTGTAAGCTTCTTCCACTTTTACGATACTGTTTTTCAGTTCGATAAAGACAAGCGGAAGCCCGTTGACAAAAATCAAAATATCCGGACGACGAAAATATACTTTGCCCTGAATCCACATTTGCGAAACGGCAGTAAAACTGTTGTTGTTAGGCTCATCAAAGTCAATGAGTTTTAACAGAACAAAGTCCTCTTTACCGTTTTTACGCACGGTTATTTGAATTCCGTTTCGGATACGGTTGTAAAGATTATAGTTTGTGTCCACGATATCCGTTGCCGCAAAATCCTTGCGCAATTCTTTAACGGTTTCGAGAATATACTCTTCGCCGATATCGGGGTTTAATTTTTTAAGAGATTGCAACAAAACAGCCGGCAAAACGCATTCACGCTTGGTAGCACGCATTGTACCGTCGTTTAAATCTTCCCTTTTGGACGGATCCGGATTGCACCGCAAAATATCATAATTTAACGGTGCCTTTCCCAATTTGTCGAGTATTGCTCTTTCTATGTCGTCTTCAGATATAAAGTTACGCATAGATTTCTCCTTCATATCAAGTTACATTATGCTTCAATTAAAGTCCTATTATAGTATCAATTTCATTAATGAATGTACTGCTTTTTGCAACTCTACCATTACCGCCGAGTTCTTTATACTTGCGATAAACTACGTCTTTTGTGGAGTCAATCATATCATCTGTAATTAATCCTAGATTAATATGGCTAATGTCTTCAAATGTTATATCCTTTTTCCCCAACACTTTAGATACCACGGCATACATAAGATAAAACAAAACATCACTTTTTTCTGCCGAAGACATATCAGTCGTTGTTAAAAGATTTCGCTTAATTAATTTACCCAACATTGCAGCATTGTAATAGGCTTGGAGATCATAATTTTCACCATACAATTGACTATAAGTAACATCATCCGTAAGCAAGGTAGACGGTCTAGCTCTTGCAAAATCTGGCTTTCTCAAAATCAAAGTAATTAAACACTGCGCTAAAAAAGACACTCCAACAATCTCCGACGGTTTCTTTTTCTGATTTTTATAATAATTTTTTCTTCGGTCATAATACAAACCACGGCTTTTGAAATACATTTCAATTTGTAAGTGAATAGTATCAGTAACTCGCAGCAAGGATTTGGATATGTTTGTTTGATTATTTGTAGCAAAAATAATTCGGTCCCTTGACTCTTCACTTTCTGGGACAATTAATCTCACAAGAATATTTCTTAGATCACTCGCCAATTGATTAGTATTTGCCGAAAAGTAATTATAAATTTCGGTTGTTGTCTGCAATCCATTTACAATACTAGGATTTACTAATAATAACTCGCGACTGTTCACCAATGAAATTTCTTCAGCAATGATTGTTACTCCATTATTTAACCACCAAAAATCCTCTACAGTGTTATCTTTTAATGTATCCGCAATAGCAGAATTAACAGCATTGTTTCCTTGATAATCTCTTACATTAGATTCCAAGAATTTTTTTTGTAACAATCCATTCTCATCCGTAATAAACTTAAAATAAGTAGCAATATTTACTAACGCCACATAGTCTTTATGATTTCCCAGTGCTATCGGACGATCCGCTAAATACAAATTGATTGCTTCCTCACTATCAACATTATATAATTCCATTAATTTATCAGCATCAACAAAAATAACATCGATAGTTGCCGCAGGAAAGAAACCCTTACAAATTTTTTTTAATTCTTCCGCCTGTTCTATTACATGCGGATGTAATTCGCTTGCTAATGTGGTGTAAAAATATTGTATTTGTACTTTTACTTGACTCCTTACTAGTTTTGTCATAGCATCTCTAAACATTTGAAATTTGTCCAACACGGCTTCAGCATACCTGTCTACAAAATCGGTTGTTGGTTGTGACAAATCCAAAAGATTCGTCGACAATGTTTTCCATTTCATAATCACATCTTCTTTGAAAGACTGAGTATTTTTTGATTGAACAATTATAAAGTTCAGAATTGCTCCTTTATTTGCAGATAATGTAGCAATTTGCTCTGTGGTTACTAAATTTCCATTAAGAAACAAATATGCTGAATCACATCCACCGTCATTTCCGCCATCTGTAATTCCGTCCAGTATCTCATCGTCACTTAAATTATAATTTTTGAGTATTTGTGCTGCGGAAAAGAATTCAAAATATTCACTTTCGTTTTGGCAAAACTCACTTTCCTTGACTTCTGCATTTATTATTTCTTTCAATAAGATTTGATTATTTTGCATTTTTAACCTCCAATTTACCACTCATCAAACGAGGCAAAAGCAAATCGCGTTGTTTGATAAGATTCTGATTTTTTTCTTTTAGAACGTTTATTTTATCAAATAACTTGTCAATATAAATTCCAAATTTTTCCATCAAATTTATGTTCGGTACAAGAATTTTCTTTTTTGATAAATATGGAATCGTTATTTGCTGTTGAGAAGTCCCATAACCCTCAATACTATTTTCTTTAAAGTAGTAATACAAATAAAAAACATCTAAACTTTCATTTTTAGGCTCAATGGATACCAATCTCACTATAGGCATATAAGGCTGAAACCTTAAACAAACAAATCCGACCGTACCTCTTGCAGAGATTGTAATACTTTTGGCTGTTCGAGTCGGTTTTTTACAATAACCATATAATCCATCATTTACTATGCCGTTTGAATAAATAGGTATAGGATATTCTTTAGATTGCACCAACGAAAAATCTTTCGGAGCATCTCCCCCTGCGCTCAATTTGGAAACCCTATCTAATCTTCTTATTTCCCACCCTTTAGGAATGCCGTTTTCAAATTCAGCGGTTTCATATCCCGGGAAACGGAAACGAACAAACCATTCCTTATAAAGGTTCTCTGCCATTTGCTCTAAAATTTTGATCCGCTTCTTGTTGTTTTCAATCAAATCGTCGTAGGCAGAAAGAATTGAGGCGATTTTCTTTTGGAAGAAAAGATCTTTCTCAACACATATTCTTGATTTTTCAAAGGTGGATTTATTTACAATCCCTTTTCCTGAACCCGTACCCGCGCCTATTTGTTGAAAATAGCCCTTAACATACCGCAACAAATAGAAAACATACTGTGAGTCATAATTTTCATTAACAAGCAACGCATTAATTTGTTGATTGGTAAATGATGGCTTGTTAGTTAAACACATTTTACCTATTGTAGACCCAATGCACACAAAACAAACGCTATTCATTGGTAAAAGGTTATTCTTCAGCTTCTTGTATCCTTTTGAAGAAATAGTCCGTTCTGTTTCTGCAATGTACTTTTCATCAAATGTGCTTATATCAGAAGGCGTAATAAATGGAAAATCACCACCAAAATTATCTTCGTTTTCTGTTGAAGGTGTTTTTCCTGTAATGACTTTCCCTATTTCCTTAATTCTTGCATATTTCTTCATATCACTCTCCCAATAACTCTTTCAGATTATTGGCGATAAGTGCCTCTATTTCTCTGGCTTCGCCATTCAGTTTTTCCAGCTCGGAGTTTAAGGATAACATTTCCGCTTTGAACTCTTCTGCCGTCATACCGTCATCTTCGATGACTACGCCAACATATCGCCCCGCATTCAAGGAATAGTCCTGATCGATAATCCCATCCTCTCCGTCAAGTTTTGCCGCTTTGCAAAGACCGATGACATCGTGATATTTCCCTTCGGGGAAGCGTTCATTGAGCCAATCGATTTGCGTCTGCCAATAGGATTTTGGCATAATCTCCTTATCGTCGGAAACCTCGGGCGCTTTTTCAAGGTTGGCTTTATACTCTTCAATCAAATTTACAAATGCCTGTTCATCGCCGTTGTACAACTTTGTGATAATACCTAGATTTTTTATCTGCTCGTCGGAAAACTTCCTGTGCGCGCGATCAACCTGCGTAAACACGTTGCGCGCGTCGATGAATAATATCTTGTCTTTCTTGTCGGTATGGCACTTTTGCTTATCGAAAAACCAAAGTGTTGCGGGAAGTGTCACAGACGAAAACATATTTGAAGGAAGCGTTACCATCTGAGAAATAACGCCCTCTTCTATCAGCTTTTTTCGTATCTCATATTCACTGCCACCGGCATCGGAAGCGGAATTCGCCATAACGAGAGCGGCTTTGCCCGTTTCGTTCAAAGCCGTGGCAAAATAACCTATCCACAAATAGTTTGCGTTGGGTACGGTTTCTTTTTTGTCCGAATCTTTCTTTGTAGATTTAGACTTATTCCTCGGCACACCGTATGTATTAAAGCGAGCATCGTCCTTGACTTTGTCAAATACAACTTCGTCCACATTAAAAGGCGGATTTGCCATTACATAGTCAAACTGACCGACTGCATTGTATGGGTCGGAATAAAAAGAATTTGCCTCCGTAATTTCGCCTCGCACGTTATTGAGAAGCAAATTCATTTTTGCCAGTTTCACAGTATCGGGTTCTTTTTCCACGCCGTAGCAGCGGAATTTCATCTGCTCTGCCTTACTTGCATTATGCGCGTGCATATATCTTGCCGCTTGTACAAACATGCCGCCGCTGCCGCAAGCAGGGTCCAAAAACTTTTTATCGCCCGGTTCGGGATTGAGCACTTCCACCATATATCTGACGATCGTTGCAGGAGTGTAAAATGTTCCGCCGTCTTTCCCCTCTGCCAAAGCAAAGTTGCCGAGGAAATATTCGTAAATCTCTCCGAAAATATCGAGTGTGCTGTTTTCGGGGATGTCCTTGAAAATGCGGACGATTTTAGACAAAAGTTCAGGCTCTTCTTCCGGTACAAGTCCACCGTAAACTTCCTTAGGCAGCACTCCTTCAAGTTTAGGGTTTTCCTTCTCAATGGCCTCCATAGCCTTTCTTACGAGGACGGCTTTTTTAGCATCGTCGGGGGCATTGTTAATAAAATCATAATATGCGCATTCGGGCAGGACAAATCCGCACTTTTCAATGGCAATCTCTTTCAAGGATTTCTCCATTCTCGTGCCTTTACATTTTTCAAACTCTGCATTTATGTCCTCCATATGCTGTTTGAACAATATATCCGCATATCTTAAAAATATCAATCCCAAAATAGGCTGTCCGTATTTGTTGGCAGCCAGATGCGCGCCTGCTCGCAGAACATCGGCAGCATGCCATAAATTATCTTTCAGCTTTTTCAATTCCTTGTCCGTCATTTACTTTCCCTCTGTTGAATCCGTAATTTCCATAATATCATCAAAGCCGACATTCAGCGCTTTACATATTTTAGCCAATGTTTCAGCGCTGATATTTTCTCCTCGCGTTAACCTTGTAACGGTATAACCGCTGATATCTCACAGCTCAATTAGATCTTTCTTTTTCAAATCCCTATCGATGAGCAATTTCCAAAGCCTTTTATAAGATACCGCCATTGTATTCCTCTATTACATTAATTTAATTTTATTATATCACATCGACCTGTTTATTTCAACCAAAAACATATTTATATCGCTATTTTCTGTTTTTGTCTTTTTATTCAATCCGTTCTGAAGTCCTTTTGAGACCAACACAAACTTTATCGTTACAAATCACAGACCAATCCGTTTGTATACTTCAACTTACCTGTTAAAAAAAGTGTCCATAAAATTATGTCGCAGTGTCCACATAATATCCCTTACACCAAAATTCGCGATTTCGGTATGCAAACTTCATATTCCCCCATTTTTGGAATATCATCAGACTGCTCTTCCCTTTCAAATATCCCATAAATCCCGAAACGCTCATTTTGGGCGGTATACTCACCAACATATGTATGTGATCCGGGCATATTTCACCTTCTATTATATCTACACCCTTCCATTGGCATAATTTACGCAATATTTCTCGTATCTCAAGCCTCTTTTCTTCATAAAATTTTCCTGCGATACTTGGGCGCAAATACTATGTGATACTTGCAATTCCACTTTGTATGTGCTAGACTGTTTGTGATGTTAGATACTTCTTTCATCTTTTCCTCCGATTGGGTTTATTCCATGGTTGGCAGACCTTAATATCTTAACCCAATCGGAGTTTTTTTGTCTACTTCATCGGCTGAGCCTCTTTTGAACTCCCGCGACCATCGCGGGGTTTTCGTTGACACAAAAAGGCGGGCCGCTCTGCCGCGGTCCGCCCTTTTCTTTTTATCCTTTTCTTCTGCCTTTATCTGCCCGTATATTTGAAGCCTTGTTTTTCCAGCGCCTTCATGTGCATGATAACGTTGTCCACAAAATCGGAGTTGTTTTTGGTGCGCATGAGCATGTTGAGCAGCTGCTCGGTGGCGTCGGCATTGTCGCCGGCTATCATGCGGCGCATGGCGAACACGCCTTCCAGCTCTTTTTGCGTGAGCAGCAGATCTTCCCTTCTGGTGCTGGAACGATTGAGATCGATGGCGGGGAAGATGCGGCGTTCGGAGAGTTTGCGATCGAGGTGTATTTCCATATTGCCCGTGCCTTTGAACTCTTCATAAATGACGTCGTCCATGCGGGAACCGGTGTCTATCAGCGCGGTGGCGATGATGGTGAGGCTGCCGCCGTTTTCTATGTTGCGCGCGCTGCCGAAGAAGCGCTTGGGTGCGTGCAGTGCGCCGGGATCGATACCGCCGGAGAGCGTTCTGCCCGTGGGCGGAATGGTGAGGTTGTAAGCCCTGGCAAGACGAGTGAGCGAATCCATGATGATCACCACGTCTTTGCCCAATTCCACATTGCGCTTGGCGCGCTCTATCAGCAGTTCGGCGGCTTTGCAATGATGTTCGGGCATTTCGTCAAAGGTGGAATAGATGACCTCGCCACGAATGGAGCGCTGCATGTCCGTGACTTCTTCCGGACGTTCGTCCACCAGCAGCACGAACAGCATCACGTTGGGATAATTGTCCGCGATGGCGCCGGCTATCTTTTTCAAAAGCGTGGTCTTGCCCGCCTTGGGAGGGGAAACTATCATTGCCCTCTGTCCTTTACCGATGGGCGCGATGAGGTCTATGCAGCGGATGGCAAAATCATTGCGCGCGCTGTCGCGCTCCAATTTGAAGCGCTCGTTGGGATAAATGGGCACGAGATTGTCGAATTGCGGGCGTTGGCGCAGATTCTCCGGCGGTTTGCCGTTCACGCTCTCCACCGCGATGACGGCGGGCGGACGGTTTTCCGCGTTCTTTTTGGCAATGCCGGTGACCAGATCGCCGGGGCGCAATCCCATGCCGCGTATCAGCTTGGAGGAAACATAGGCGTCTTTATTGCCGTATTCGCAATTTTCCGCGCGCAAAAAGCCGTATCCCTCCGCCAAAACGTCCAAAACGCCGCTCTTTTTTTCGCAATCGTCGCTCTTCAAAAGATCGTTTATGTCGACGGGCAGTTTTTCCTGGATGTCTTTGACGGGTTCTTTCCTATCCCTTTTTTCCGCGTCTTCTTTCACTTCGCGCACATAGGGGCGCTCCGTTGCCGGCGACGCCGTTCCCGCAGGCTCGTCCAATTTTTGCTTGGGCGGTCTGCCGCGCTTGCTTGCCGCCGCGGGCTTCACTTTGCCGGTGGAAATATCCAGATACATTCTGATAAGTTCTTCTTTGTTTTTGGTGGTGGGAGAGGAAACGCCTATCTTTCTTGCCGCGTCCCTGAGCTGAAAAATGTGCATTCTCACCAGATCTTGTTCGCTGTAAAATTCACTCATACAAAAAACTCCTATACTCGCTGATTTTTTATTCTATATAAATATCTATCCGTATTGCATACGGTTAAATTCCCTATATTATTTTTGCGGACTTACCGCTTTTTCCCAGGTAAATTTCAAGCGCGGCGCCCCGGCTGAGCGCCGCGATCGTTTCAGAATCTGTCGCCGTCAAAAACGATGACGCGCGTGCTTTCCCCGTCAAAATCCTCTCTGTCCAATTCTATGACGTTGCCGTCTATATATTTGATCTGTTCGTCGTCGAAAAGCTGCAAAAACGGTCTTAATTTGTCTATGTCCAATTTGCTGGACGGGGTCTTGTAATGCATGGGGATCACAATGTCGGGCATGAGAAAATCCACGTATTCCTTTGCCTGTTCCGCCCCTATCGTATAATTGCCGCCAACGGGTATGAGCAGCACGTTCACCGGTCCGATGGCTTCTCCCAGCTGCGGGGTTATCTCCTCTCCTATATCTCCCATGTGCACGACTTCCACGCCGTCCAAACGGAATTTGCAGATGAGGTTCTTGCCCCTGCGTGCGCCGCCGTGGTGATCGTGACAGCTTTCCAGCGTGTTGATGTAAACGCCGTCTATCTCCCACAATCCCACGCCGTCTATCACGCGCGGCTGCCCCTGCACCAGGTGCGCCGCATTGTGATCGTGATGCCCGTGACTTACGGTGACGATGTCGGCGCGCACTTCCGGATAAGAAATGCCCACGTAATCGCTCTCATAAGGATCGGTGACGATGGTGGTTCCGGTGGATTCTTCCAGCAAAAAGGAGGAATGACCGAGCCATTTGATTTTCATAATTACTCCTCTATCTTTATTGCGAGCTGCTGCGGACGGCACTTGTTATACGCCTCTATCAGCTCGTGTATTTTGTCATGAGGGTCAAGCAGCGTGCTGACGGAATAATCCTGGTTGCAAGCCGCCATTATGTATGCCACGAATTTGGACATGTCCGCCTGCACGAACCAACTCTCCTGCAAAAGCTCCGGCGTGGCATAAGTGAGATTGGTGCTCAAAACCGCCGTGAACAAGCCCTTTTCGTAAGCGTCGCGGAACTTCTGCACGCCCTCCGTGAACAAAGCGTAAGTGGAGGTGAGGAAGATCTTGTTTGCGCCGCGTTCTTTCAGCTCCACGCACAATTTGAGCATGCTGTCGCCCGTGGCTATGATGTCGTCCGCCACAAAGATGTCTTTGCCGCTGACGTCGTTACCGATATAGTCGTGCGCGATGATGGGATTGCGCCCGTTGACCACATTGGCGTAATCGCGCCTCTTGTAAAACATGCCCAGATCCGTTCCCAGCACGGAGGCGTAATATATGTTGCGGCCCATGGCGCCTTCATCGGGGCTGACTATCATGAAGTTATCCTTGTTCATGTTCACGTCCGGATACTTTTCCAGCAGCGCTTTGAGTATCTGATAAGTGGGCATGAAATTGTCAAAGCCCATCATGGGCACCGCGTTCTGCACGCGCGGATCGTGCGCGTCGAAGGTGATGACCTCCTTCACGCCCATCATCTGCAATTCCTGCAACATCTGCGCGCAGTCGAGCGATTCACGCGCGTTGCGGCGGTGCTGTCTGCCGCCGTAAAGCATGGGCATGACCACCGTGATGGATTTTGCCTTGCCGCCCATCGCCGCTATTATCCTTTTCAGATCCGCGTAATGATCGTCCGGGGACATGCGGTGCTGAGTGCCGAACATGCTGTATGTGACCGAATAATTGCCCACGTCAACGATGATGTAAATATCCTTGCCGCGCACCGTTTCCGCTATCAGTCCCTTGCCGTCGCCGGTGGTGAACCTGGGGCAGGAATTGGCGATGAGGAAGGTTTTCACTCTGGAATCGCTGCCGCACTTTTCCGCTTCCGTATTGAACCAGTTGACGAGATAGCCGTCCACTTTTTTTGCAAGCTCTCTGGCGCCCTCGAGCGCGAGAATGCCCATATTGCTGGTGTCTTCTTTGCCGAATTTGAATACGTGTTCAAAAAAAGGCATGTTATTTTGACCTCCGTAAAACTTTTTGCGTATAAAAATTTTCACACATTATTCTTTTGCACGAACATATGCTTTCCGTTGAAGAACGTTTCGAGTTGCTCTGCGATCGCGGCTTGGCGGCGTCGCATCCGTCTTGGGACATACATATCCTCTTTTGATTTGATACGATATTATAATAACATGTTTGCGCGCGTTTATCAAATACTTTTACGAAAAAAACAAAAATAAAATTCAGCCGGACGGATATGCCCTCTTTGCAAAGCTCCCGCGCTCAAAGCAAAAGGCGCGGGCTTTGCGCCCGCGCCCCGGCTTTACATGAGCAGTTCGCCCTGTTCGCCGTCCACCACCATCAGCACTCGCACTTCCTCGCCCGAGCAAGGATCGACGTATACAAAGAATTTTTCCTCGCCTATGGTGCCGAACACCTCATAAGTCAGCCTTTCTCCGCCGCCGGGAGTGGGTATTACCGCCGGGCGCACGCTCTGCACTTCCAATTCCCCGTATGAGCGGCTTTTTATCTCTTCCGCGCTCAAAACAGGCTTTTGCAGCTGCCTTTGCGTGTGGTTGAACAGATAAGAGAGCGTTTCACAGCCGATGACATGCCCGTCCGCGGCGTTTATCTTCACCTTTATCATGTCGGGATAGACGATCGCGCCGTCCTGCTCATAGCACAGATTCATATAAATTATCCCGTCTTTTTCCGCGCTCCACACGGGCGTCATACCCTCAAAGCCCAGCGCCCGGCAGAATTTTTTTGCCTGCTCGCCCGCGTCGAACTCCCGCTTTTCTCCCGCCTCGCAGTTGAAGGAAAATTGCACTATCGCTCCCCCGCGCGCCGCTATCTGCACGTCGCCGCTGCCGTGCTCGCTCTTTATCTCGTAAAGATAGCTCTTGAAGTCCGCCTTGCCCTCTCCGATATATTCAAGACCTTCTATGCCCAAGGCGCCCAGTTTTTCCCGCGCCATCTTCTCTCCTTCCTGCGCGGAGATCTCTTCACCCGTCAGGGTTTTTGCCTGCTTGTCGTCCAGCCCGTCGCTGAACGGACCGTCATAGATGAGCGAGGGATATTCCGTTGAACCGTCCTGCAAGGCGTTCATCACTCCGGAAAACTCTTCGTTCAGACTGCCCAGCACGCGGCTGAATTCGTATCCGCCCGCCCCCAGCTCTTCACGCACGGGCGCCAGCTTTTCCTGCACCAGCGCGGCGGCGTCGCCCAGTTTTTGCAGGGTGTTTCTCTCCTCCGCCGTGATCTGTTCGCCGCGGGAAGCCTTGCCGTGCAGATAGGCGCAGTAATCGCCCGCCTGATTGACGAATTTGGTCAGCGCCGCCGCCGAATGCCCGTTTGAAGAAAAGCGGTAAAGCGCCTGCGACGCGCTCTGACAGCACACGGACGCGTCCATCATCAGTTTGCAGATCATGGCATTGCCCTGCGCCGCGCGCGCCTTGTCCAAATTCACGCGCATGTTGCCCATGCTCTCCGTGAGCTGATAGTAAGCCTGCTCATAGGCGTTGTTGGCGCTCAGCCGGTATTGCTCCTGCGTTTGCAGGCTCACGCTCAAAAACACTCCCAGCACCGCCACCGCCACCAAAAGCAGCGCGGTCACCACGGTCAGAGATATTGCCGCTGCGTTTTTCATATTTCACCTCACTTGCAAAAGTTGTGTCTGCCTATTTGCAGCATGATGGGGCGCGACCATATCCACGCGCTGGTGGCTGTGGCGGGATTGTAATAATAAATGCAGCCGCCCGTGGGATCCCATCCGTTCATAGCGTCGCGCGCGGCGTTGTATGCCGTTTGATCGGGTTCCAGATAAAGCTGTCCGTCCGCCACGCAGGTGAAAGCGTATGGCTGATAAATAACGCCGGAAATGCTGTTGGGGAAAGAAGCGCTCTTCACCCTGTTCAGCACCACCGCCGCCACCGCTACCTGCCCCACATAGGGCTCTCCGCGCGCCTCGCCGTATACGCAGCGCGCCAGCAGATACAGATCGGAAGAAGAATATCCCGTCTGCGACGTGCCCATGCCCATGGCGGCATAAGTTTTTGGACCCACTATGCCGTCCGCGGCAAGCCCCTTGGCGCTCTGGAAACGGCGCACGCCGGACAAAGTGTTATTGCCGAAAATGCCGTCCGCCGTGCCGCACCAATAGCCCAGCTGATTGAGGCGCGACTGCACCTGCCTGACGCTTTCTCCGCGGCTGCCGTAACGCAGCAGTTCCCCCGCCGCCTGCGCCCTGCCGCCGCCGGGGAAAAAGAGCAGCGCCAAGATAAGTATCAATGCCGCCGCCGCAACGAAGATCGTCAGGCGGGCGGCGCGTCTTTGCGTGTTTAACATTTTTTCCTCCGCATATTATTCTGCGCTTAGTTTGCGCAAAACAAGGCGGGGTATACAAATTTGCGGCGCAAGGGTATCAAACGCGGAAAAACGTCAATAATGCGATAAAAAGAGGAGCCGAACATGAAAAAACATTTTCTTTGCAAATACATAGCCGCCGCTGCCGCGCTTGCCGCGCTGTGCTGCTTTTTCACCCTTGCCGCCTGCTCCGCGCAAGAGAGCGACGCGCAATACCTGCGCATACACATACGCGCCAATTCAAACGAGGATAAAGACCAAGCCGTGAAATACGCGGTGAAAGACGCCACCGTGGCGTTCCTCTCCCCGCAGCTGGAAAACGCCGCCACGCTGCAAGACGCCCTGCTCACGGCGGAAAAAAATGTTCCCGCCCTGACCGAGCTGTGCTCCGAGGTGTTGGCGGAAAACGGCTTTGATTACGGCGCGCGCGTCCGGGTGTGCCGCGAGGAATTTCCCGCCCGCGCTTATCTCGACCTGACCCTGCCGGACGGCGTTTACGACGCGCTGATCATCGAGCTGGGCGAGGGAGCGGGCGATAACTGGTGGTGCGTGATGTTCCCGCCGCTGTGTTTCGTATCCGCGCCAAACGGCGATTTTGCTTACAAGTCCCTGTTGGCGGAGCTGTGGCGCAAATATTTTTCCTGAATAAAAAAAGCGCGCCGCGGCGCGCCCGATCTATTTTTCCCTTTTCAAAGGTTTGTCGTCCGTGCGCAAAAAAACGCCGAACACTCCCGCTATCTCCGCATACATCTCTTTCCAAAGGCGC
This sequence comes from uncultured Christensenellaceae bacterium, assembly GCA_944380295.1. Classification (GTDB taxonomy): domain Bacteria; phylum Bacillota; class Clostridia; order Christensenellales; family UBA3700; genus Alloclostridium. Next base: position 17,960 of record CALWHE010000005.1, on the reverse strand, counting down.
GGCAGATCCCCTTCCACCGCGTTGCAGGACATGGGGCGCAGCGCGCCGCCGGGAATGAGCAGGCGCACCCCGTCCAGCATGGCAAATCCCAGCCGCTTGTAAAAGGCTATCCTGCGCAGGCGCACTTTGAGTTCTTCTTCGTTCTTCGCCTCTTCCGGGTCCTCTACTTCCAGCACCAGAGCGCCGTGCGCCTTCTGCTTGATGAGCGGCATCACCAGGCTGCCCACGCCCGCGCCGCGCATTTGCGGCAGCACCGCCAGATAAAGCAGCTGCGTGCAGTTGCGGAAAAAGTGCAGCACGCAATATGCCTTCACCTCTTCCCCTTCGCAGGCGAAATAAAACTTTGCCCCGCCCTTTTTCGCCAACTTTTTCAGAATGCGAAAAGGGGTGCGCTCCGCCAGGGGGAAGTCGCGTTTGAGCCACTTTGCAAGCTGCGCGGTTTTTTGCCTGTCCGCGCTTATATCTATCAGTTCCATAGCGGCATTGTAACACAATAATGCAGCCTTGTCAACGGCGTTATGCACTCATGAGCGCGATTTTGAAAAAGCGCGGGGCGACGCCCCGCGCTCATTAAAGCTCTTTCGTCTTATTTGACTTCTTCCACCCAACCGAATTCGTCGGGATATTTTTCCTGCTGTATGCCCGTTATCCTGTCGTAAAGGAAGGCGGTTATCTCGCCCATCTTGCCGCCGCCCACGACCATGTCTTTGCCGCGGTAACCGATAACTCCCACGGGGGAGATGACCGCCGCCGTGCCCGAACCGAAGCTCTCTTTCAGGCTGCCGTCTTCATATGCCTTGACTATCTCGTCCATGGAAATGCGGCGTTCGCTTGCCTTGTAGCCGTATTTTTTCAGCACTTGCAGGCAACTGTTGCGCGTGATGCCGGGCAGTATGCTTCCCACCAGCGCGGGCGTGACCACCTCGTCGCCGATGACGAAGAAGATGTTCATGCTGCCCACTTCTTCCACATACTTGTGCTCCTTGCCGTCCAGCCACAGCGCCTGGTCGTAACCTTTTTGGTTGGCTATCTCTCCGCCCATCAGCGAGCAGGCGTAATTGCCCGCGCACTTGGCTTCGCCCGTGCCGCCGATAAAGGCGCGCACCAGCTTTTCTTCCACCAATATCTTGGTGGGTTCCAGACCGTGAGCGTAATAAGATCCCACGGGAGAGAGAATGATGCAGAAGGTGTATTTGTGGCTGGCGTGCACGCCCAAAACCTCTTCGTTGGCGAACATGAAGGGGCGGATGTAAAGCGCCGTGCCGGGAGCGGTGGGGATCCACGCCTCTTCCAGTTTGAGCAGTTCGAACAGCGCCGCCTTGACTTTTGCCGCGTCTATCTTGGGCATGCACATGCGCTCCGCGGAATTGTTCATGCGCTTGAAGTTGTCGTCTATCCTGAACACGGTGATCCTGCCCTGCGCGTTTTTATAGGCTTTTGCCCCCTCGAAAATGCTCTGCGCGTAATGCAGCACGTTGGTGGCGGGAGGCATGGAAAAAGGCGCATACGGCACTATCTCCGGCTCGCCCCACTTGCCGCCGGCGTATTCCATCACCAGCATGTGGTCGGTAAAATATTTGCCGAATCCCAATTTGGAAAAATCGGGCTTTGCCTTAGGATTTGCGGTCAATGTCACTTTCATGTTTTTATCCCCTTTTCGGCTTTTGCCGAGTTTATTTTATTTTGCGGACGGCATATCCGCTGCCCTCCGATATTATCTCCGCCTTGCCGCAGCTGAGATCGGTCAGCCTGCGCACCATCTCTTCCGCGCGCTCTTCCGGCAGCATGGCTTTGAAACATGCGCCGTCTTCCCAGTTGCGCTCCGCGATCTCCGCGCCCGCTTCCGCCAGCGCCCTTTCCGCGGGCGTTGCCAGGGCGTATGGCACTTTTATCGACAGCCGCCGGCTGAACACGTAACGCCTGAGGTTGGCTTCGTCCAGCGCGCGACCGACGCATTCGGCATATGCCGCCGCCAGTCCCGCCGCGCCCAGCTTTATGCCGCCGAAGTAGCGCGTCACCACCGCCAGCATCTTGTCGCAGCCGCGCATTTTCAACACCTGCGCGATGGGCTGCCCCGCCGTGCCCTGCGGTTCGCCGTCGTCACTGCTCTTTTTGTATTCCCCCACGCAGAACGCGTAACAGTTGTGCGTGGCGTCGGAAAACTCTTTGCGCACCGCCTGCAATATCTCCGTTGCCTGCTCCGGCGTTTCCGCCCGCGCAAGAGTGGTGATGAACACGGAACGGCGGATCGTTTCCTTCCGGCGAAAACTGCCTTCTATGCCCAGATACTCCATCAGCCGCGCAAAACTTTGATGTGCACTTTTTTGCCCTTGTGCAGCACAATGCCCTCGCGCAGCTGCTCTTCCGTGAAGCAGACGTCGAAAGACGTTATCTTTTCTTCTCCCACCTTGACGCCGCCGCCCGTGATGAGCTGACGCGCTTCCGATTTGGACTTTGCCGCCTTCACGGCGCACATGATGTCGACGATGTTGTTCACGCCAGCGGGCACGCTCGCCGTGGGCAGTTCGCCGCCCGACGAGCCAAACGCCGCCTGCGCCTGAGCCTGCGCCTTTTCCGCCTCCGCCTTTCCGTGCACGATGGCGGTAAGTTCATAGGCAAGGCGCGCCTTTGCCGCGTTGATGCGCTCGTCTTTGAACTTGCACATTTCCTCTATCTCTTCAAGCGGCATGAAGGTGAGCAGCTTCATGCAATTTTCCACGTCGCCGTCGTCTATGTTGCGCCAATATTGATAAAATTCGTAAGGAGAGGTCTTTTCCGCGTCCAGCCACAGCGCGCCCTTTTCCGTTTTGCCCATCTTTTTGCCCTCGGAAGTGGTGAGCAGCTTGAACGTCACGGCAAAAGCCGCCTCGCCTTCCTTGCGCCTGATGAGATCCGCGCCCGCCAGGATGTTGGACCACTGGTCGTCGCCGCCGCACTCCAAACGGCAGCCGTAATGCTTGAACAAGTGCCAGAAGTCATATGCCTGCATGAGCATATAGTTGAATTCCAAAAAGGTAAGCCCCTTTTCCAAACGACTCTTATAGCACTCGGCGGTGAGCATCTTGTTCACGGAAAAATACACGCCCACTTCGCGCAAAAAACCGATATAGTTGAGATTGTCCAGCCAGTCGGCGTTGTTGACCATGACCGCCGCGTTTTCCCCTTCAAAAGAGAGGAATTTGGACATCTGCTTTTTGAAGCATTCGCAATTGTGCCTGACCGTTTCGTCCGTCATCATCTTGCGCATGTCCGATTTCCCGGAAGGATCGCCTATCTTACCCGTGCCGCCGCCGATGAGGATAACGGGACGATGTCCCGCCTTTTGCATGATGCTCATCGCCATCAGCTGCACAAAATGCCCCACATGCAGGCTGTCTGCGGTGGGATCGAAACCGATATAAAAAGATACGCTCTCCTTGCCCAAAAGCTCATAAAGCTCTTCTTCGTAAACCGTTTGTTTGACGTATCCTCTTTCCTTCAACGTGTCGAGAACGTTTTTCATTTGATAGACTCCTTGAAATATTCTGCCAGTATTTTTATGCCTCTTTCTATCTGTTCGGGGGTGGCGGCGGAATAATTCAGCCGCAAATGCCGCCTGTCTTTTCCGTCCGCAAAAAAGCTCTCGCCCGAAACGTATGCCACGCCGCGCCCGCACGCGCCGGCAAAGGCGTTTGCCGTGTCTATGCCCGCGCTCTCGTCAAAGCCGCCCCAGATGAACAGCCCGCCCTCGGGATCGGTGCAGGAAAACTCCTTTGGCATATATTTGAGTATCGCCGCGTGCATGGCGTCTTTTTTCTCCTTGTAAACGGGAATGGCGCAAGAGAGCTTTTTGTCGAACAGCCCGCGCGCAAAATACTCCTCCACAATGGCTTGCGAAAGCAGCGAAGTGTGCACGTCCGCCGCCTGTTTGCCGATGGTGAGCTTTGCCATCACCGTGGGATCGCCCAGACAATACCCCACGCGCAGCCCCGGAGAAACGGTCTTGGAAAAACTGGCGGTGAAGACCACGTTGCCGCACTCGTCAAAACTTTTCACGGAAGGCACGCGCTCCCCCGCAAAACGAATTTCACTGTAAGGGTCGTCTTCAAGCACCATGACGCCGTGCTTTGCGGTGATGCGCGCTATCTCCTTGCGCACCCGCAGAGAATACGTCCTGCCGGTGGGGTTGGAGAAAGTGGGCACGCAATAGAGCAGCTTGGGTTTGTGTTTGACTATCTTGGCTTCCAGATCTTCCAAGTCCAAGCCCTCTTCTCCCGACTTCACGCCCACGGGCACGCCGCGATATGTGCGCACGATGTGCAGAGCGGCAAGATAAGTGGGGTCTTCCACCAGCACCGCGTCCCCGGCGTTGACAAAGCACTTGCACATCAGGTCTATCGTCTGCTGCCCGCCGGATACTATGCGCACGTTGTCGCTCTTCATGCCGGTAATGCCGTAACGGGAAACAAAAGAGGCAATGCGCTCGCGCAGCGGGGCATACCCTTCCGTGGCGCCGTATTGCAAGATCTCCACGCCCTTTTCGCCGCGAAGCAGACCCCCGGCTATCTCCCCCACTTCTTTTACGGGAAGCAGAGAGGCGGTGGGAAAACCGCCGGCAAAAGAGATCATGTCCGGACGGGAGAGCAGTTTGAATATCTCCCTGATGGCATTGCCGCCCATATCCTTCATTCTGTCACTGAATACGTATTGCATATCCGCCTCGCGTGAGATTTTATATATTGTAACACCGCGGGCGGTAAAAAGCAAACACTTTGCCGCAATATAACGCATTAAACCGCGCACGAAAGACCAAGCGAGGATAGGCAAAAGGCGCCGCAAGTGCACAAAACGGTCAATAATTTATATTTGCGGCGCCGGCGCGCATACTAAGCGTATGAAAAAAGTATATTTTGCGGCGGCGCTTTGCCTGGCGGCAGCGCTTTTTGCCGGCTGCGTGCACTTTGAGGCGCAGAGCAAGGAAAACCATATCCCTCAGGATCTGCAAAACTTTTCTTCCTGCACGTGCGAAAGCGCAGAAGGAACATACGAAGTGCATAAAAAAGACAATAATTACCTCATCGTGACGGCGGATGAGATCTGGCTGCTCTCCCCGGACGGCGGCGTTAAATACGCAGAGGGTGAGATAACGCGGCTGAGCGGAGAAGACGCCCGCGCGGCGACCCTGTTTGCCCTGAACTCCGCAGGTCTGATATACGCCTTTGCCGACAGGCAAACGTATATCATGACGGACACGAGCGGAAAATATCGCGCCGAGGCGGAAGAGTTTTTCAAAAGTGCGGAATATGAGCGCTATAAGTTGGAAACAGACGGCACGGATAACTTTGAGCAATACTTTGCCGGCGCGGCGCCGCAGCTGTTCGGCGACTTTGACGACTACGAGATAACGCTGGATTGTTCGCAACAGGGCGCGATGACTCTGACCTTGGAAAACCTGCGCTTTGCCACGGCGGAAAAATACGTTTTTTCTTATTTGGACAAGACGAGCGTGTCCCTGCCGGACGCGCTAAGGGAAGAAGCCCTGCAACTGGGCTTTGGTGCATAAAAAATACATTGCATATATCCGCAAAAACTGCACAAACTGAAAGTGTGCCAAAGATAAGATCTTCAAACAGAGGCACAAAAGATAAAGGCGCGCGGCGTTTGCCGCGCGCTCATTTTTTCAGAACGCATTTTCCGGCGGCATCCGCCGCCCGCATCGCGGCAGTTGCGCCGCCTCAGTTATAGACGTGATAAAAATGGCTTATCTCCATGTCTTTGGGGATATCCTTGCCGTGATTGCCCAAAAGATACCATTCGCGGTGCACGCCGTGATCGGGCGCATACCCAAGCAGCGTGCGCTCACCGCTTGCTTCCACCGCTTCCGCGATGCGTTTGAAAGACTGCGCGTAATGGTCGAGCGCGCGTCTTGCCCGGCGGGACGTGGGGTGCGTGAAGTGGATGCTGTCGTCGTATTCCTGGTTATAGATGAGGATAAAATCGTATTCTTTTCCGTCTATCAGCTCTATGCCCTTGTCCACAGCTTCCTTGTCGTAAGGCGTGATATAATAATCCATGCCCTCGCGTTCGCGGAAGATCTTGTCCAAAGAGCTGTTTTTCACCGCGACGATGGCGGGCTTTTTGCCTTGCCTTATCAGTGCGTCAAAGAGCGAATCCAATTTTACAACCGGCTTCACATAGCGCTGAATGCCGTGCACGGCAGGCTGCGCGCCCGTATACATGCTGGCAAAACACACGGGCGTTTTGGGCGGGAAAACCGTGCGCATTTGCAACTCATAGGGCGCGGCGTCACGCACGGGCACAAATTTTTCCGCATATTTTTCCACTATCCAGGTGCCCACGGCGTCCGGATTATACATAACTATCTTGTCCACCGTCTTGCCGCCGGTGATGTCCGCCACAAATTTTTCGTTGGCGGCTTCCGCGTGTTCCGGCGCTTGCACGCCCATGCAGGCGCACAAAGATGCGCACAACGTTGTGAGTGAAGGTCTTTCCATAATCATTTCTCCTTTATCGCTTTGAATCTCAATCTCATATAGTCCACGTGCCATGCTCCGTTGAAAAACAGCTTTTCAGCCACCTCGCTTTTCACTTTGTCCAACACGCGGTCTGCTTGCTCGCCGGCGGCTTTGAGCGCCTGCGGGCAAAATTGCCTTATCCAATTTGCCAAGCCGTCCTCGCCGCTCATGGCGGTCATGCGCGGGAAAAAGCGCATTTCAAGCACGGTAAAGCCCGCCTTTTCCAGCTCGGAGCCAAACTCTTCTCCGCGGTAATAAAAGGCGTTTTCATATTCCGCACCCGCCTCCGCCAACGCGTTTTTCAACGCCGAAAGCACGATGTCGGCATTGCCGGCGCCGCCCATTTCCGCCGCCAGCACGCCGCCCGGCTTCAAGGCGGCGTAAAAGTTTTCCAGAGCTTTGTCCTGCCGCTTTATCCAATGCAACACGGCGTTAGAAAAGACGCAGTCGAACGCACCGGTAAACCCGAGGTCGCACAGATCGCGCCGCTCAAAGCGCAGGTGCGGATATTTTTTCCGCGCCAGCGCCAACATGTTCTCGTCTGCGTCCACACCCAGCGCTCTGCCGCCGCGGCGGTATATCTCCTCCGTCAGCACGCCCGTGCCGCAGCCCGCGTCCAACACGCTTTTACGGCGCAGATCGCCCAGCATGTCCAATACTTCCAATCCGTATGCCGGCACAAAGCCGTGACTTCCGTCATAAAGCGCCGCATTCCATTCCATCAGCTTTTCACCAGTCCGAAGAGATATTTATATTCCTCGTCGAGGTCGTTCGAGCGCACTTCGAGCAGCAGCACATCGCCGCCGCGCACGGTGAGATCCGCCGTTTCCGGCCTGCCGTTGCGATATATGCCCAGCAGCCGGCACTCGGGCTTGAACATTATCTCGGACGGGTGTTTGCCGTCTATGAATGAGCCTTTTTCCACGTCCACCTCCAGCGTGTGCACGGCGCGGGGCGCGTTGGCGCCGTTGAGTCGCAGCTGCCTCTCCAACATGCTGTCATAGATGGGGCGGTTGCCGCACAGCTGCGCCGCGGCATAGGCGACGAACACCGCGATCAGCGCGGGCAGCATGTCGAAAGAAAACCCGGATATTTCCACGATGAGCACGGAAGCGGTAATGGGAGTGCGCACACCGGCGGCAAAAAACGCCGTCATGCCCACACACACCAGCATGGGATAATATTGTTCGGAAACGCCGCAGGCGATGAGCGCCTTGCCCGTGAGCGCGCCCACCAGGGCGCCCATGGCGAGCATGGGCACGAAAAGTCCGCCCGTGGCGCCCGCGTCGTAACACAGCGTGATGAGCACGAGTTTGACAAGCAGCACGCCCATGACGATATACCAGGCGATGTCCGCGTCCGCATAAAGCTCTTTTATCAGCGTGCTGCCGCCGAATATCGCGCCTTTGACGGCGGGGATAAGCCCCACCGCGCCGGTGACGAGGAACGCCAGCAGCAGCCGAACGGGATACGGAAAACGCCTGCCCCACCTGTCCGTGAGCTTTTGCGAACGGATGAGCAGCACGTTGAACAGCACCGCGACAAGCCCCGCGGCAACGCCCAGCACGAGCATCAGCCAATATATGTTCCAGTCGGAGATATCCGTTTTCACGGCGGTCATGTCAAAAAAGACGTGCGGAGAAAAGGTGCCGAAAACGGCGATGCGCAGAGCGCGGTAGACCAGCGTTGCCACGGCTATTGCGGCGGCGGAGATGAAAAACACGGAAGCGGTAAACTTTTTCTGCCCCTCTTCCAGCACGAACACAAGTCCGGTGAGCGGCGCGTTGAACGCCACGGCAAGACCCGCGCCCGCGCCCGCGGAGATGAGATAACGGTGCATGGAAAGACGCAGTCTGCCGCCCTGCGCCACGCCTCCCGCCGCCGTGGCGCCCAATTGGATGCTGGGACCTTCCGAACCCAGCGGCAGTCCGGCGAAAAAGGAGATGTAAGAGAGCAGCGCCGTGGCGAGGAACACGCGCAGCTTTCTGAACGAAAAATAACCGCGCATCACGCCTTCCGTCTGCGGCACGCCGCTGCCGCGCACCTCGGGCACGCGCGCCTGCACCAGCGCCACCGTGAGCGCCAGCGCCGCCAAAACCAAAAACAGCAGTGGTATGTATGCGGGGTGGGAATAGACCCAATCGTAAATTTGTGCGGAATACTCCGTCAGATATTCCGCGCCGATATTGAAAAGACAGACCACGGCGCCGGAGAGCGCGCCCGCCAAACAGCCCAGCGCAAACACGGGCAAAAAGGTGTTGCCCGCCCGACGTAAAAACACTTTTATCCTGCCGCCGCCTTCCGTCATAAATAGATTATAAACCATTTGGCGGAAAATGGCAAGAAACTGCAAGCAGGCGCTTGTTGTAACGGCTAAAAAGCGCAAAGATCCGCATAAAAAAACGGGGGCGAAACGCCCCCGGAAGTTTTTTTTTACGCCTCGGCTCAGAACAGCGGCGCCGCGCTGCCCAGGATGGCGAGCACGAAATATACGATAAACACGATGATGCAGATTATGCGCCAGGTCTTGCCCTTGCTGCATGCATAAGAATACGCGGGGAAGACGATGGCTATGCCCAGCATGATGGCGGCGATGATACCCATCACCGTGCCCACGGTGCCCAAACTGCCGCCGACAAGGTCGAAGATGAGTTTGAGCAAAAAGAGGATAGCCGAAATGATTATTGCCCAGAATGCACAGAATTTGGAAAGATCGCGCTTTGCCGCGCCCTCCGTTCTTTGTTTTTTTGCCATAAGAGTTACCTCCGAGTTGTTTTCAAATAAATTATATCATTATCCGCGACACATTGCAAGGGCGTTAAGCGAAAAATTTTGCGTTTTTCGGACGAAACGTGCCGCCTCTATCGAGTAAGCGGCACAAAACGCACCGCAAAAAATCACAATAAATATCCGCCCGCCGAGTGAAATATATTATGGCGAGAAGTTTGAAAACGCAGATGATTTCATACAAAAACCACACAAATATAAGCAAACGCGAAAAAATATCATCGAAACCACGACGGTTTTGCCGCCACAACTTGCCTGCCGCGCGATTATATTGTATAATAAAGATATGAATAAAAAAATTCTCTCTGTTAAAATAACGTCGGTGCTGCTGGAATTGCTCACCGCCGCCTGCATGATTGCGGGCATTTCGCTCACCTCGCAAATGGGCGGCGACTTTATGGCGGGCGGCACGGCGTTTTTGTATTTCACCGTGCAATCCAATCTGTGGATAGGCGCAACGTGCGCCGTTTTTGCGATTTTGAACATCATCGCGCTGTGCAAGCCCGATTTTGTCATACCGCGCGCGCTGCACATCGTCAAATTCGTGTTCACGGTATCCATCACGCTCACGGGCATTGTGTTTTGCTGCGTGCTGGCACCCACTCTGCCGGGCAGCTTCAAATCGGCGGCAAACGTGCTCACGCATGTGGTGGTCCCCTTGGTGGCGATAATAGACTTTTTCCTCTGCCGTGACTGGCAGCCTTCGCTCAAAATGTTCGCCTTTGCGCTGATCCCGCCCATATACTATCTCATCTTTGCCGGCATAGGTTATGCGCTGGATTGGAACTTCGGCGGCGGCAACAATTACCCCTACTTCTTCCTCAACTGGGATTCACCTGCGGGCGCCTTCGGATTCAGTGCGGAAATGCCCTACTTCATGGGCTGCGTGTGGTGGATAATCTTGCTGATAATCTTTATCTCCGGGGTGGCGCTGGGCTATCTTGCCGCCATCAGAAAATTGAATGCGCGCGCCGAAAGGCGGCGGGAAAAAGCGGACGCATAACGTCCGTTTTTTTACGCGCAGCCGCGCCCGATATTCTCCGTTGCGCCATTATTTTATCGCTCGGGTGAAATTTTTTACGCCAATTTTGCCAAAGGTATTGAAAAGCGGCGAATTTTTCAATATAATATGAATGAGAAATATCCGCAAGGAGAGAAAAATGAACATCCGCGAAATCAACCTCAAAGCCATCGTCCCCGATCTGGATAAGCGCTGCAAAAAATTGCAAAAGGCAAGCAAAGTGATGATGCTCCTGGCATTATTGATAATCCCCGCCATTCCCGCCATGATAGTGATGTCAAAATACGGATATTGCGCGCAGCTGTGCCGCATCGTCAATTACGTCAAGGCGCAGGAGAAGGTGCCGCTCACGCAGGTTTTCAGTTACACTACTAACTCCGTGGAAGCGGCGCAAAAACTCATCGACACGGGCAACCTTGCCGGCTACCGCATTGTTGCAAACGCCATGCTGGTCAAAGACGGTGTGGAGATAACTGACGAGGACGCGCTCAAAGAAGCCGCGGCATACTATAATCTGCAAGCGGCTGTGAACATGGGACTGACGGCGGAAGAGATGCCGGAGGTGGCAAAAGTGGCGGCGCGTCTGCAACAAGCCAATCTGGAAGCGGCTGCCGCGCAAAACGCGGCGGCGTTCGAAGCGCAGCAGGCGGCAGGCAAAAAGTTCTGTCCGGCATGCGGCAAGCCGCTGCCGCAAAACGGCGAAAAATTCTGCCCCGAATGCGGAGCCGCCTTAAAGTAAAGCGCTTTAGCGCTGCCGCAAGGGCGGACAAAATATCGAAATATAACGTTCGGGTGAGCTTTGCATAAAACGCGGCTCACCCTTTTTGCTTTGAACGCCGATTTTGTTTTGCTTTGATAAATGACAAACTGTTTGCGCGGCGTATTCGTCCGCGGCGGCAACTTTTGCCGCAAAGCATTTCCCGTCTACCCGGAAAGCTTCCCTGCGCCACAAACGCAACGCCGGTTTGCACTATTTTATTCTTGCCGCGCTTTGAGGGCGTGAACGGCGGCGTAATAATTGTTTTGTGCGTTTTTCCTGACGCAGGCAACTCCGTCCGCAGCCACCGCCCCGCAAAAAACGACAAACGCCGCAACGGGCACGAACAGAGAATACGCCAGCGGCGCGCCGCAGGCTTCCACGATGTTGTCCCAATAATTCATACCCACCGGGAAAGCCGCGATCGTGCGTGCGCAGATAACAGCAAAAAGCGCAATGAACGTCACTGTTATCGCCACGAATGCGGCAAGTTTTGCCGCGCCCTTCTTTATATCCCCAAGCACGAATCTGTCCATGCCCACAACGCCGCCGAAGACGGCGGCGGCTTTGATCGCCTTTTGCGGCGTGAGCGGGATCTCCACGCTCCTGCCGGCGGCGAGCGCGGTCAACTCGGCGGCATGCTCGTCATCCATATATTCCGTCCAGTCCATACTCCTCCCCTGTCAAAGATAGAATTTGACCTCTTTTTTTTATTTTATCATAACCGCGCATCGCAAGTCAACCCCTGATTTTTGCATTGACTCGGGCGCGCTTTGGGAGTATACTAAAATAAAAAGCGGCGCGATCATGGATATGTATGTAAGAGAGATAAACGTAAATAATATCGCGGTCAAAACGAATTTGCCCGTGGGCGACTATTCGGTCAATCCGTATGTGGGCTGCGAACACGGCTGCAAATATTGTTACGCTTGCTTTATGAAGCGTTTCACCGGTCACGAAGAGCCGTGGGGCAGCTTTGCGGACGTGAAGTTTTGGCGGGAGATAGCGCACCCGGAAAAATTTGCGGGCAAGGAATTGTTTTTCGGCTCGGTCACAGATCCTTATCAGCCGCTTGAAGAAAAATACGGGCGCACGCGCGCCCTGCTGCAACAGCTGCAAGGCAGCGGCGCAAAGATTTCCGTGACCACAAAATCCGACTTGGTGCTGCGCGATCTGGACTTGATAAAAACCTTTCCCGACGCGCGCGTCTGCTTTTCCATAAACACCTTGGACGAAAACTTCAAAAACGATATGGACCGCGCGCCCTCGATAGAGCGCCGCTTTGCCGCCATGAAAAAATTTCACGACGCCGGCGTGCGCACCACCTGTTTTATCTCCCCCATCTTTCCGGGCATCACGAATTGCCGGGAAATAATGCTGAAAGCAAAGGACATATGCAATCTCATCTGGCTGGAAAACCTCAATCTGCGCGGCAGTTTCAAGGCGGACATCATGCGCTATATCGCGGAAAAATACCCCTCGCTACTGCCGCTTTACCGCGAGATATACGAGCGCCGCAACAGAGGATATTGGCTGGATCTGGACGAAGAGATAGGACGATTCTGCCACAAACAAGGTTTGGAATATGTGCGCGACAAAGACGATCTGTCCCGCCCCTTTACCGCTCCGCCCGTGGTGGTGAATTACTTTTTCCACGAAGAGATAAAGCGTTCCGCCCGGCGCCGCCGCGAATAAAAAACGGGAGCAGGGGCAAAAAAGCGCCTTGACAAGCGCGCAAAGCAATGCTAAAATTTAATAAAAGAAAGCGCCGCAGATCGCGCGGCAAGGAGGCTTTATGACAGACGAGCAAATTTTGCAAAACATCAAAACGCGCCGCAGCGTGCGCGCTTACAGCTCCGACCCAGTTCCCGAAGAGCTTTTGGACAAGGTGCTGGAAGCGGGAACTTGGGCGCCCACAGGCATGGGTAGGCAATCCCCCGTCATAATCGCCGTCAAAGACAAAGTCACGCGCGACAAGTTGATGAAGATGAACGCCGCCGTAATGGGCACAGATTCGGATCCCTATTACGGTGCGCCCGTCATAGTGCTGGTGCTGGCGGACAAAAACACCTCCACCCATATCCAAGACGCCAGCTGCGTGCTGCAAAACATGATGCTTGCCGCCCACGCCGTGGGGCTCGCCTCCGTTTGGGTGAACCGCGAAAAGGAGATGTTCGCCTCTCCCGAAGGCAAAGCCCTGCTTGCAGCCTGGGGACTGGACGAAAATTTGGAAGGCGTAGGCTCAATAGTCTTGGGCTATGCCGCCGCGCCGCCCGCTCCCGCCAAGCCCCGCAAGCAAGGGTATATAGTGAAGATATAAAGCCTGTCCGCTTTTATATCGCTTACTCTCTTTTGCAACGCATATTTTTAACGAATGAACAAACAGACAAAGCGCGCCGAGGCGCGTTTTTGTTTATCCGTTTATCGCTCGGAAAATTGCACGCTTTTGCCGTTTGGCGCTTTCAGCAAAAATTCCCCTCTTGACGAGCGCGGAGCGTGATGGTAAAATATAGACAGATAAGGAGGCGCGAACAATGAACCATATCATCACCATCAGCCGCGAATTCGGCAGCGGCGGCAGAGAATTGGGGCGCAGGTTGGCGGAAAAGTTGGGCTATGCTTATTATGACAGAGAGATAGTGGAAGAGATAGCCGCGCGTTCGGAACTCTCCGTGCACTATGTAAACGACATTTTGGAGCACAAACCCGCTTTTTCCTTTCCCATACACACGGGAGCCAGCTTTTTGATGACGGACGCCATTTGGAATCCCACCCAGACCATTTATTCCACACAATGCGACATACTCAAAGAGATGGCGGAAAAATCCGATTGCGTGGTGGTGGGCAGATGTTCCGATCATATCTTGCGCAACTTCGATCCGCTGCGCGTGTTTGTGTATGCGCAAATGCCCCACCGCATAGAGCGCTGCCGCGAAAAACAGCCGGACGAGCAGCGCACGGACAGACAACTGGCGCGCATGATCAAAAACATAGACAAACACCGCGCCAAATATTACGAATTTTTCACCGACCGCAAATGGGGCGACAAGCGGCATTACGACATCTGCATAAACACTTCCGCCATAGACGTGAAAAGGGCGGCGGACATGCTCGCCCATTTGGTGACTTCAAGCAAAAAATAACGGCGCCGCATCGCCGTCCGCGCGTGCTCCGCAACCTAAGAACACGCCCGGCGCCGCAAGCGCATTGCCCGCTTTTGCCCGAACAGTTTGTCTGACGGACTTTCTCTCCCTTTTTGCCGCATAAAACGGCGCCGCCCCTGCGCGGGCGCCGGCGGCGGACTCACCGAGCGCCCTTCTTCCACGCCTCAACGGCACGCACCACCTTTTCTTCTTCTTCGAAGGCGTCCATCAGATCGGCGACCGCGTCCGCTTCTTCCTCGCTGCGGGCGGCGTTGAATATCACCTGCTTTGCCGATTTGGAATACCCCGACCCCAGCACTTTTTGCAAAAACTTTTTTGCCCTCATTCCTCTCTCCTTGCGCGCTTTGCGAAAATTTTCCGCAAATGCCGCGGTTTTCTTTATTGTCACACAAGAAAAATATATACGTTTGTCATATATTGGCAAAAATCGGCTGCGGAAAAATTTTTTTGCTTGACTTTGACGCGCTTCGCGGATATAATATCGGCGAACGATACGGATTCGGACTGAAACGCTTTTACCGACGCGGAGGGATAAAAATGCAAAAAGATGACATGGACGCCATGAACGAGCGCGTGAACATTGCCATCAACCGCATGAACGGCGCATATTATTTTTGGGCACGCCGACGCGGCATACAGGAAAACCGCCTCACCGTTCTTTATGCGTTGAGCGACTCGGACGAACACACGCAGGCGGAGATAAGCTGCGCCTATCTGATCCCCAAGACCACCGTCAACACGGTGGCGCTCAAACTTGCGCAAGAAGGCACGATAGAATTGCGCCGCGCCGGCAAAAACAAATTCATGCGCCTCTCCCCTGCGGGCAAAGAGCGCGTTTTTGCGGAACTTTCCGAACTTTTTGCCGCCGAACGCGAAGCCATGCGCCGCACTTTGGAAAAACATGGCGCCGCATTCATCGCCGCACAGGAGGACTACGCCGCCGCTCTGGAAGAGCTTTTGCGCGGAGATGAGCAATGAAAAAACGCATGGACAACAAGACCTTATTCGGCAGCGTCAAGCCGGGCAAGCTGTTTTTCATGGCGGCGATCCCCGGCTCCGTGGGCATGTTGGCTTCTTCCGTATACCAGCTGATGGAAGGCGTGATGGTGGGCAGATTTTTGGGCGACACCGCCTTTGCCGCCATCAATCTTGCCATGCCCTTTGTGATAATAAACTTTGCCATAGCCGACCTTATCGGCGTGGGTTCTTCCGTGCTCATATCCCATTCTTTGGGTAAAAAAGAATACGAGCGGGCGAACAACGTCTTCACCTGCGCCTGCATTTCCATTGTGTTTTTCGGCGCCGTGTTGGGAGCGGCGTTATTCGCAGCCGCGCCTTCTCTGCTGCGCCTCTTGGGCGCGGAAGGACAGCTTTTGGAATACGCCGCGCAATATCTGCGCGTTTATGCGCTCTGTTCGCCCATCACCACCATAATTTTTGCCGTGGATAACTATTTGCGCGTCTGCGGCATGATACGGGGCAGTTTGATCATGAACATCGCCATGTCCCTGCTTTGCATGCTGCTGGAATTTTTGTTCCTCTTCGTATTTGAGTTCGGAGTGTGGGGCGCGGCATTGGGCACCGCCCTAGGAATGATGATTTGCGCCGTCAGCGCCTTTATCCCCTTCTTTTGCAAAAAAACGGCGCTGCGCTTTGTCCGCCCTGAATTCCGCGCGGGCGACATCAAGCGCACGCTCGCCTGCGGCATGCCCAACTTTTTGAACAACATTGCCGCCCGTTTGACCTCGATTTTTATGAATGTGCTGCTTTTGCGCTTCGGCGGCGAACTTGCCGTTTCCGTTTACGGCGTGCTGATGTATGCGGACGGCGTGATCCAGCCGCTTTTATACGGCGTTTGCGATTCCCTGCAACCGGCGATAGGCTTTAATTGGGGCGCGAACGATCGCCACAGAGCGTTTTCCATAGAAAAATATTGCTTTTTTGCCTGCACGGCGCTCTCCGTGCTCTTTGCCGTGGTGCTGATATGCGCGCCCGAGGGCTTGACCCGTCTTTTCCTCACCGATCCGAGCGCGGCGGAATTGCAGATGGCGCGCCCGGCTCTGACGATCTTCGGCGCGGGATATTTTGTGCGCTGGCTCTCCTTTGCCGCGCAAAGCTTTTTTCTTGCCATAGGCAAGTCTGTCCAAGCAACGGCGCTTTCTCTTGCCGTGGCGCTTGTTTTCCCGCTGACATTGATGGGCGCGTTTTACCCGCTGCAACTCACCGGACTTTGGCTCAACTTCCCCGTCACCGTCGCCCTTGCCGGCGTGTTGGCGATAATTCTGCTTGCCGCCTTTTGGCGCAAAGCGCGCAAAGAAAAGCCCCCCGCCGCTCCCTCTCCCGATTTGGGCGCGCAAGTTGTGGAGAAGGACGACCGGGAAAGGCGCGACGCTTCCGGCGCGCAAAACTTCTGATTGGGGCTGCTCATAACCAAGGGTATTGACAACGCGCTTAAATCATTGTATAATTAAATTGACTTTTTGATGAGGAGGAGAAAAATGAAAAAAAAGAGCTTGTTTTGCATTATATCCGTTTCCGTCCTGGTTTTTGCAACGCTTTGCGGCATTGCCGCTTGCGCCCCCTGGACTCCCGATCCGGTATATGACACGGAATATGTCTTTACGGGCAGTTTTCGCAACATATCGCCCGACGATGAGGGCGGCTGGCAGGGCTTTATCATCGTGGATCATGCGGGGACGGAAGAAGCCTCTCCCCGCGCTGCGTTTGAACTACTGAAAGGCGAGATAGACTGGTCTGGCATATATACCGATACAGACGGCTCGAACGTCCGGCTGGAAGGCATAAGCGCTGCCAGCAGCACAGACGACATTCTGAAAAGTTTGGACGCATATGTGGCAAACTTGAACAAACAGCTTGGCGAAAACAGCCCTTATAAGGATATAAAAGTAAGCGTGAGCAGCAAAGACTCCCCTTCAATTACCATATCCGTGCCGAATAAGAAAAGCCAAACCTTTACCGCGGAAGTTATCGCCAATGATACCCAAGTGCTTTTCGGCGATCGGCAAACCGGCGTCGGCTCTTCGTTCACGCTGAGGTATTCGGGCACCACCACAAAAACGTTCGGATTGGCCCTGCAACTCGAACCTGCGGAAGTGCAAGCCGTATTCGGTGAGGACATACCCATGACCATCGGCGTGGTAAGACTGAATTTCCCAAAGGTCGGCTCTCCCGACACAACGCTTTATTGCCTCGATCTGTTCCTTGATTTTACCATGCAAAAAGCGTAAACAAAAGACCGCTTCAATCGGCAAAGGCACGGCTGTAACCGTGCCTTTTTTATGCGGATTTGTTCAGGGAGCTTTGATATCCCGCAGCGTTCTGCGGGATATCAAAAGCAATTTCGGCGGCATGATATCTCCGCTCTGCTTTTTCTTTCTTTGCCGAAATTGCCGCACCCCATGCTTTTTGCACAAGACAAAAAGCATAAGAGTGCTTTGTCCCTGAGGGTGCACCAATAGCAAAGGCACGGCTGTAACCGTGCCTTTTTTATGCGGATTTGTTCAGGGAGCTTTGATATCCCGCAGCGTTCTGCGGGATATCAAAAGCAATTTCGGCGGCATGATATCTCCGCTCTGCTTTTTCTTTCTTTGCCGAAATTGCCGCACCCCATGCTTTTTGCACAAGACAAAAAGCATAAGAGTGCTTTGTCCCTGAGGGTGCACCAATAGCAAAGGCACGGCTGTAACCGTGCCTTT
>CALWHE010000004.1 GCA_944380295.1 uncultured Christensenellaceae bacterium | reverse complement strand
AGAGCGGGAAGCGAGGCAGAGCGGGAAGCGGGGCGGAGCGGGAAGCGAGGCAGAGCGGGAAGCGGGGCGGAGCGGGAAGCGAGGCGGAGCGAAAAGCGGGGCGGAGCGATAAGTGAAACGAAAAGAGGGACAGCACTGAGAGCAAGGTAAAACGAACGGCGCGGCAGACCGCAGAGCGGAGCAAACCAACCGGGCGGAGGGCGCGGCGGAGCTGAAAGCATATCGGAAAACGGGCGCGGCGGGAAAGCCGCGGCGCAAAAGAAAAAATACGGGAAGGGCAGCGAGGCACGGCAGAAAAGCACCGCGCGGCGGGGAGTGCGGCTCGCCGGAAAGCGGCGCGGAGCCGGCGGTTTTTTCGGCACGCAGGCGCGCCGCGGGCGGATTTTTTACTTTTTGCAACGGACGGTGCGGAAAGATAGCTTTTTGCGCGGCAAAATGCTATAATTATGCGTATGGAAAAGGTTTACGACGCAATTGTTATCGGCGGAGGACATGCGGGCGTGGAAGCGGCGCTCGCCTTGGCGCGCACGGGCTTGCGCACGCTGATGATGACCCTCACTCCCGACGCCATCGCCTATATGGCGTGCAATCCCTCGATAGGCGGCACGGCAAAGGGGCATTTGGTGCGGGAGATAGACGCGCTGGGCGGTCAGATGGGACTGAACGCGGACGCCACCGCGCTGCAAATGCGCATGCTCAACAGCGGCAAGGGAGAGGCGGTGCATTCTTTGCGCGCGCAGTCGGACAAGATAAAATACCACCTCAACATGAAGCGCACGCTGGAAGAGCAGGAAAACTTGGACATCTTGCAGGCGGAAGCGGCGGAGATCTTGACAAAAAACGGCGCGGTGTGCGGCGTTAAAACCGCGTTGGGCGACGTTTATTCCGCGCGGGCGGCGGTGGTCGCCACGGGCGTTTATCTCAATGCGGACATCATCACGGGCGAGTGGAAAAAGGAGAGCGGACCTTCCGGCTTTGCCGCCGCCACCTTGCTGACGGAAAACCTCATCTCGCTGGGCTTGGACGTGCGGCGCTTTAAGACGGGCACTCCGGCGCGGCTGGACGGCAGAACGGTGGACTACTCCCGCATGCAGGAGCAGGAGGGAGAGGACGTTTACCCCTTCTCTTTTATGACGGAAGGCAAGGTGGAGAGCACGGCAAAGTGCTATCTCACATACACCACACAAGCCACCAAAGACGTTATCATGCGCAATATCCATCGTTCGCCCCTTTATAACGGCACGATAAAGAGCACGGGGCCGCGATACTGCCCTTCGATAGAAGACAAAGTGATGCGCTTTGCGGACAAGGAGCGCCACCAGATCTTTTTGGAGCCGGAAAGCGCCTTTACGCATGAAGTTTACGCGCAGGGCCTTTCTTCTTCTCTGCCTTTCGACGTGCAGGAGGAGATGTATCACACCGTGACGGGTTTGGAGAGGGCGCGCATCGTGCGCTATGCTTACGCGATAGAATACGATTGCATAGACAGCACGCGCCTTTTGCCCACCTTGCAGGTGAAGGGCGTGCAGGGGCTTTATACGGCGGGACAGATAAACGGCAGTTCAGGCTATGAAGAGGCAGCCGCGCAGGGCATAATGGCGGGGCTGAACGCCTCTCTTTGGCTGAGGGAAAAAGAGCCGCTGGTGCTGAGCCGCGACGAAGCGTATATCGGCGTTTTGATAGACGATCTGGTCACCAAGGGCACCAATGAGCCTTATCGCATGATGACGGCGCGCGCGGAACACCGCCTGCATTTGCGGCAGGAAAACGCGGACATGCGCCTCACGCCCAAGGGCAGAGCGGCGGGACTGGTGGACGACAAGCGCTGGGAAAAGCTGGAAAAAAAGCGCAAAGAATTTGAACTTTTTTCACCCCTGCTTGCCAAATTCGCGCCCAAGGCGCTCTCCGACGCCTTTTTGACGGAGATAAAAGAAGGCGGCGCGGGCACTTATTCTTATGAGCAGCTCTTCAAGCGCACGGGCTGCAACACAAGCGTGGTCAGGCGCTTTTTTCCCGATTGGGAAGGCTGCGACGAAAGGGTGCTGGGAGAGCTTATCACCTCCTGCCGTTACTCCGGATATATGGAAAAACAGCGCGCGGCGATCGAGCGGGAAAAAAAGATGGCAAGCCGCGCATTGCCGCCCGATCTGGACTATCTCAACATGCACGGGCTGAGGCTGGAAGCCAGGCAAAAACTGGACAAGATCCGCCCGCTCGATCTGGGACAGGCGGCGCGTATCTCCGGCGTTTCGCCGGCGGACATAACCGTGCTGATGGTGCACCTTGCCGGGAGAAGGGAAGATGAGTGAGCTTGAAAAAGATCTTGCGGCGCTCGCAAACGGAGAAAAGTTGGAGCGCTTCCGGCTCTTTTTGCAGCAGGAAAACGAAAAATACAATCTCACCGCCCTCACGCAGGCGCGGGAAGTGCGCTCCAAGCACTTTTACGACAGCCTCTTTGCCGCACCCTTGTTGCCGCACGGCGCCAAGGTGTGCGACGTGGGCAGCGGAGCGGGACTGCCGCTCATTCCGCTGGCGCTGGCGCGCCCGGACTGCGCCTTCACCGGCGTGGACGCCACGGAGAAAAAGGTGGCGTTCATAAACGCCGCCTGCGCTCTTTTGGAACTGGACAACTGCCGCGCCGTGCATATGCGCGCGGAAGACATGTGCCGGCAAAACAGGGGCGCGTTCGACGCCGTCACCGCGCGCGGCGTGGCGGAACTTGCCACTTTGGCGGAATATTGCCTGCCGCTTTTGCGCGAGGGCGGAGAGCTGATCGCTTACAAAGGCCCCCTGGCGGAGCAGGAGCTCGAAGAGGCGCAAAAGGCGCTGCAAGTTTTGGGCGGAAGGGCAAAAAACGTCCTCTCTTACTCCCTGCCCACGGGGGAAGAACGCCGCCTGATCGTGATAGAAAAAGTGCGTCCCACCCCGGAAAAATACCCCCGCGGCGGCAATAAGCCGCGCCTCAAACCGTTAAAGTGACATGTTCGTAAAAAAAGTGACTTTGCACAACTTCCGCAATTACGCCGAAAAGACCGTGTGTTTTACGCAAGGGCTTAACGTCATCATGGGTCCCAACGCCACGGGCAAGACCAACCTCTTGGAAAGCGTTTATATGTGCGGTTTAGGCGGCTCGCCGCGCGTGAGCAGGGATAAAGACGTCATCTTATGGGGAGAAAAGGGCGCTTATATCCATCTGGAATTGCAAAAGAAATTCCGCGCCCACACCATTGACATGTATATAGATTCGCGCGAGAAAAAGCGCGTGGCGATAGACGGGATCCCCATCTCCCGCCTGTCCCAGCTGATAGGCACCCTAGGAATAGTTTTTTTCTCTCCGGACGAGCTTAAACTGGTAAAAGACGCGCCTGCGGAACGGCGCAGGTTCATGGACGTTTCGCTCTCGCAGCAGTCCTCTTCCTATCTGTTTGCGCTCTCGCGTTATAACGCCGTGCTGGCGCGGCGCAACAAGCTGCTCAAAACGCTTTCCCCCGGCGAAGATCTGAAAAACTCTCTGCAAGTGTGGGACGTTCAGCTTGCCGCGGAAGGCGCAAGGGTGGTGAAGGCGCGCTACGCCTTTGCCCGCGAGCTGAAAACCTTTGCCGCCGAACGGCACCTTGTTCTGAGCGGGGGCAAGGAAAATCTCTCTTTGGCATATGAGAGCGACGCGCCCGACGGAGAGGAAAAGCAGATAGCGGACGTATTGTCGCAAAAACTGTTTTTGAATTACGAAAAAGACTGCGCCCTGCAATACACCACCGTGGGTCCGCACAAAGACGACATAAAAATACTTTTAGACGGCGTGGACGTGCGCAAGTTCGGCTCGCAGGGGCAGCAGCGCACGGCGGCGCTCTCGCTCAAATTGGCGGAAATAGCCCTCTTTGCGGACAACACGGGCGAACAGCCAGTGCTGCTGCTCGACGACGTGCTCTCGGAGCTGGACGAAGGGCGCAGAAAAACGCTTTTGGAACAGACTTCTTCTTTGCAGACCATCATCACCTGCACGGAGTATGAAGAAGAAGTGGAAGCAAACATCATTAAAACGAAATAACAATGTATGTCCTGCGCAAGGGCGCAATGAGCGATAAGCGAAGAAATGCGCCCTTGCTCCGGACGTGAAATTTTTGCGCAGATATAAGTGAGCGGTAAGCGAACTTATACTGCTGCGCAAAAGTGAAATGTTTTTGCCAACGAGTTGGCAAAAACGTGAAATGTGCCCTCAAACCGCAAGCGACGAGAGGGCACGTGAAATGTTTGCTCATACTGCCGCAAAGCGGCGCATCGCAAACGTGGCGGTGCTGTGGGCACATTAAATAAAATGTTATAAAACATAACAAGAGCGACAGAAAGACGATACAGCTCTGCGCTCGTCGTGCGTGGCGGGGAGCGCGGGGCGGCAGCGTGACGGGAGCGCGGGGCGCTCCACCCCCGATCGTGCCTTGAAGTAACTTTTTCTACCGGTGTCCACAAAAGTGGACAAATCTAAGAAACAGACAATACTTTTGATTACATTTTGAAGTGTCCACTTTAGTGGACAGAACGCACTTGCCAAAAAAGGGTGCAGCGTCACGCTGCTGCGAAGAGTAGCGATTAACAATATTCCCGCCACTGCGAAGCATATCGGAGTGCAGCGTCACGCTGCCCGGACAGGCGTCTATGCGAATGTATAGTAGAGCGATGGATCAGGGTGTGATTTTGCACAAAGGCACCGCAGGCTGTCCTATTGCGGTATTGTCAAGGTGCATTTGTGCAAAAGCGCGCCCGAAGGCGCGCAAAAGGCACACTATCATTTCAATCTGTAAAACTTCGGTCGGAGAGAAAGGCGCTCAAAAAAGCCGGACAGGCGTCTATGCGAATGTATAGTAGAGCGATGGATTCGGGTGTGATTTTGCACAAAGGCACCGCAGGCAATACTCTTGCGGTATTGTCAAGGTGCATTTGTGCAAAAGCGCGCCCGAAGGCGCGCTCTAGTATGCTTTCGCATAGCGCCTGTTCGGCGCCAACATTAATAGTTTTCTTTGCGCAGTTGAAAGTATGCTTTGGGGTGAGCGCAAACGGGGCAGACCTCAGGCGCCTGTTTGCCGATGTGGATATGTCCGCAGTTGCGGCACTCCCAGATCATATCTCCGTCGCGGGAGAAGACCACGCCGCCTTCTATGTTGGCAAGCAATTTGCGGTAGCGCTCTTCGTGCGTTTTTTCTATCGCCGCCACGCCTCTGAACTGGCGCGCTATTTCCGCAAAGCCTTCTTCTTCCGCCTCTTTGGCAAAGGTGGCATACATGTCCGTCCACTCGTAATTTTCGCCCGCCGCGGCGTCCGCCAGGTTGGCGATGGTGTCCGGAATGCCGCCGTGGAGCAATTTGAACCACATTTTTGCGTGTTCTTTCTCGTTGTTGGCGGTTTCCTCAAAAATGGCGGCTATCTGCTCATAGCCGTCCTTTTTGGCTTTGGAAGCATAATAGGTGTATTTGTTGCGCGCCTGCGATTCGCCGGCAAAAGCGGTCATCAGGTTTTGCTCGGTCTTGGTGCCTTTGAGTTCTTTCATTGTTTGTCCTCCTTATTGTCCGCGCCTTTTTCTTCTGTGCGGCTGCTTTCATTATAGTCTTTTTTCTCCTCTTCGTCAATAGGCTTTTTCTCTTCCAGGTGCAAAACAACGCCCGTTATGCGGTGCTGCTCCACCTTGGTCACGTCTATGACGATGTTGCCGTCGCGCGCGCTCGCCGTGGCACCGTCGTCCGGGATATAACCCAGCACGTTGCACACGTAACCGCTCACCGTTTCGCAGTCTTCTTTGTTCTCTTCGGGGAAGGTGATGCCGGTTTTTTCCTCCGCTTCTTCTATCGGCACCAGTCCGGTCAGCTCCCAGCCGCCGTCTTCCAGCTGCTTGACGCCGAACTCGTCTTTTTCGTCCTTATCCGTCATCTCGCCCACCAATAGCTCCAACAGGTCGCGTATGGTGATGATGCCGTCCGTGCCGCCGAACTCGTCCAGCACGATGGCAACGTGTTCGCGGGCGTTCTGCATCTTGTAAAACAGCGTGTTGGCGGGCATGCTCTCATGCACGAAAAACACCGGGTGCACCGCCTTTTTCATCACGTTTTCCCGCGAGCGGTCTTGCAGGCGGAAATAATCGCGCGTGTCCAGCATGCCCACCACTTCGTCCATGTCCTCGCCGCAGACGGGATAATAGCCGTGGCGCGTGCCGTAAATGGTCTCTTCCCACTCCTTGTCGCTGTCGCCGGCAAACACGGCGATCACGTCTTTTCTGTGCGTGCACGCCTCGCCGGCGGTCTTATCCTTGAAGTCGAACACGTTCTGGATCAGCTCCGTTTCCGATTCCGCGATATGTCCCGCCTCGCTGCCGGCTTCCGCCATCAGCACTATCTCTTCTTCCGTGACCGGGTTGTCCTCGTCGTCCGGTTTGATACCTATCATGCGCAGGATACCGTTGGAAGTGACGGTGAGCAGCCACACAAAGGGGGCAAAGAGCACGGAAACCACTTTGAGCAGTCCGGACATGCCCAGCGCCATTTTTTCCGATTTACGCATGGCTATGCGCTTGGGGATTATCTCGCCGAACACGATGTTGAAGAATGCCAGCACGATGGTGAGCAGGATCATGCACAAGATGTGGATGGCGCTTGCGCCCGTGCTGTCCGGCGCTATGCCGGCGCCGTTTACGATGGCGTTTGCCAGCGGTTCGGCAAAGCTGTCCGCGGCAAAGGCGCTGCCCAGCAAGCCCGCCAGGGTGATGGCGACCTGAATGGTGGAGAGCACCTTCGATTGGTCTTTGGTCAAAGAAAGCAGTCTTTTGGCGCGCTTATTGCCTTCTTCCGCCAGTTTTTTCAGCTTGGCTTCGTTCACGGAGATGACCGCGATCTCCGTGCCGGCGAAAATTGCGTTGAGCGCGATGAGCAGTATCTGCACCACGACCGCTAAAATATAGTTCATTTTTTACTCCTTTTTATGCAAAAAAGCATAACCCGTATCTTGCGATATTCGGATTATGCTTTAATTGTTCGTCTCCTTTTTGCTTTTATTATGTGGATCCGAGTCGTTACTGTCGTCCATATTGTCCTCTGTTTTTTATCATAACACAACGCTATAAAAAATGCAACAGAAATTTTACATATGAATTTTTCGTGGAAAAACAGCCGTTTTATCCTTATTTTCCGCCTTTTTGAGCGCCGGCGTTTGCCGCGCCGCCGCGCGTATTTGCTTTTTACGGGCAAAATAAAACGCCGCCGTGCAAAGCAGCAGCAGGGCGGACGCGCCGTAAACGGCATAAGAATAACTTTTTGTGATGAGCGGAGAAACTATCAAAAAAAGCGCGGCGAGCGTAAAGACCGCCGCCGCCGCTGCAAGCGCCGCAAAGGCGATGAACTCTTTTTTGTCTTTATCGTCCATCGCCCGGGCGTTAAAACTCGAACAGGTTAAGCCCTATGTCAGTGCTGAAAGCTCTGCCCACCTCTCCCTGCACGGTGCGCACCACCACTTCGCAGGTGGCGGAAACGTGCGCTTCGTTGAGGTGTCCGCCCATGACCTTGCCGTATTCGTTGCCCGCGGAGATGTGCAGGTGCAGATAAGGCTTGCCGTCCATGCGCGTGATCGTGCCGGTAAGCGAGGTTATCTCAAAGTTGCCATGAAAATCGTTTTTGCGGTAGACTTTTTCCTGCGGGAAAAACACGCCCGCAGTAAATCTGTCTATGGCGCCCAAACCGCTCACGCTCGCCAAAGCGATGTTTTCTTTTTCCGCCAACGCGGAAAGGGAAGAAAGGATCTCTTCTCCGCGCTCCAACCGCACAAAGTAAACGTCGGAAAATTTTTTGTATTGCATGACCTTCTCCTTTTGCCGCGCCGCTTGAAAAAGCGCCTTGCCAAGCGGGCAAAACGCCCGCTTGGGCGTGCGGCGGCGCCGCACGCGGTTTTTTTACTCTTCGGGCTTGGGTTCTGCGCCGTTGCTTTCGGCGGCGTTTTCCGCCTCTTCCGCCGCGCCTTCTTCAAGGTGCGTCACCTCTTCGTCTTCCGAGCGCGGCACGATCGCGCACGCCACCACCTGCGCGCTTTCGTCTTTCAATCTCATGACTTTCACGCCCTGCGTGGCTCTGCTCATCTTGGACACTTCGTCCGCGTGTATGCGGATGGTGATGCCGTTGTCGGCGATGATGATGATGTCGTCGCTTGCCGGATCCACCAGTTTGAGGTTGACGATGTTGCCCGTCTTATCCGTCAATTTACCCGCTTTCACGCCCTTTCCGGCTCTGCCTTGGAGCGAATACTCGGCGATGTCAGAACGCTTGCCGTAGCCCTTTTGCGTGAGCGTGAACACTTCCACGCCGTCTTTGACCTTGGTCATGTCCACCACTTCTTCGCCCGCGTCCATCTTGATGGATCTCACGCCCTGGCTGGTCCTGCCGGTAGGGCGCACGTCCGCTTCGGCAAAGCGGATGCACTTGCCGCCCGTGGACGCCATGAGCAGTTCGTCCTCTCCGGACGTAAGCTGCACGCCGATGAGTTCGTCGCCTTCGGTGAGGGAGATGGCTATCTTGCCGTTGGTGTTTATGCGCGCAAATTCTTCCACGCTCGTCCTCTTGATAAGTCCGCCCTTGGTAGCCATGGTCAGATAGCCTTGACTGTCCGCCGGCATGGGCACGTAAGCGTTTATCTTTTCGCCTTCGTCCAGCGTGAGCAGATTCACCATGGCTCTGCCCTTGCTGTTCTTGCCCGTTTCCGGTATCTGCCAGCCCTTTATGCGGTAAACCTTGCCCTTATTGCTGAAAAAGAGCAGCGGCACGTGCGTGTTGGTGGCTATCACGTTTTCCACAAAGTCTTCTTCCTTGGTTTTGAGCGCAGTCACGCCCACTCCGCCGCGGCGCTGGGTGCGATATTCGTCCACCGCCAAACGCTTGATATAGCCGTCGTGAGTGACCGTCACCACAATGTCTTCCTGTTCGATGAGGTCTTCTATGTCCAGATCGGAATAATCTATGGATATCTCGCTGCGGCGCTTGTCGGCGTATCTGTCGCGTATTTCGCTCATCTCGGTTTTGATTATATCCACCACGCGGGCGGGGTTTGCCAAAATGTCTTTGAGGTCGGTGATGAGTTTTTCCAGTTCCGCCAGTTCCGCCTGCAACTTCTCCACTTCCAGGGAAGTCAGCCTTTGCAGCCTCATGTCCAAAATGGCGTTGGCTTGCTTTTCGCTCAGCTCGAAGCGCTGCGTCAGATTGACCACCGCGTCCGCTCTGTCGCGCGATTTTTTCAGCAGTTCCACCACTTCGTCGATGTTGGCAAGCGCCTTGACCAGTCCTATCAAGATATGCTCGCGTTCCTGCGCTTTTTCCAGGTCGTATCTCGTGCGCCTGGTGACCACGTCTTTTTGGTGTTTGATATATTCTTCCAAGATCTCTTTGAGGTTGAGCATCTTGGGTCTGCCGTCCACCAGGGCAAGCATGATCATGGGGTTGCTTATCTGCATCTGCGTGTGCTTGAAGAGCAGATTGAGCACCACTTGCGGGCTGACGTCTTTTTTTACCTCTATCACTATGCGCATGCCGTCGCGGTCGGACTGCTCGTGCACGTCGCTTATTCCCTCTATCCTCTTTTGCTTGACCAGTTCGGCAATGCTCTCTATCAGTTTGGCTTTGTTCACCTGATAAGGGATCTCCGTGACGATGATGCGGCTCTTGCCGTTGGGCATTTCCTCTATCTCCGTGCGCGAACGGATAATGGCATTGCCCTTACCCGTCTTATACGCCTTTTTGATGCCCGATCTGCCCATGATCAGCGCGCCGGTGGGATAGTCGGGCGCGGGGATATATTCGATGAGTTCGTCTATATCCATTTCGGGATTATCCAGCAGGGCGATGGTGCCGTTTATCACTTCGCCCAGGTTGTGCGGCGGAATGGACGTTGCCATACCCACGGCAATGCCGTCCGAGCCGTTCACCAGCAGGTTGGGATAACGCGAGGGCAGCACCACGGGCTGTTCGCGCGTATCGTCGAAGTTGGGATAAAAGTCCACCGTCTTCTTCTCTATGTCGCGCAGCATTTCCACCGCTATCTTGCTCAGTCTTGCCTCCGTATAGCGGTAAGCCGCGGGCGGATCGCCGTCCACGCTGCCGAAGTTGCCGTGTCCGTCCACCAGCGTGCAGCGGATGGAAAAGTCCTGCGCCAGTCTGACCAAAGCGTCGTAAACGGAAGAGTCGCCGTGCGGGTGGAATTTACCCAGCACGTCGCCCACTATCAGCGCGCACTTGCGGTAAGGCTTGTCGGAAGTGAGCGAAAGTTCGTTATACATATCGTAAAGTATCCTGCGGTGCACGGGTTTGAGTCCGTCGCGCACGTCCGGTATGGCGCGGGATACGTTGACCGCCATGGCGTAAGCGATGAAGGATTTTTTGATCTCTCCTTCCACGTTCACGTCCACCACTTTGGTGCCGGAGAGCATTTCGTCTATGTTCTTTTTATTCTTTTCTTCCATTTTTCACCTCTTAAACGTCCAAATCGGTCACCAAGTTGGCGTTTTCTTCAATAAACTTTCTTCTGGCTTCCGGCTCGTCGCCCATCAGCAGGGTAAACAGCCTGTCCGCCTCTTCCGCGTCTTCCATGGTCACGCGCAAAAGCGTGCGCTTTTCCGGATCCATGGTGGTGTCCCACAGCTGTTGCGCGTCCATCTCGCCCAGACCTTTATAGCGCTGCACCTCGCCCTTTCTGTCTATGCTCACCAGATATTCTTCAAGCTCGTCGTCGGAGTAGAAATAATTTTCCTGTTTGCTGCCCTTTTTCGTCACCTTGTAAAGCGGCGGCTGGGCGATGTAAACGTGTCCGTTCTCCACCACGGGGCGCATGTAACGGAAAAGGAAGGTGAGCAGAAGTATCCTGATGTGGCTGCCGTCCACGTCCGCGTCCGTCATGCAGATGATGCGGTCGTATTTGAGCTTGGCTTCGTCGCAATTTTCGTTGATGCCGCAGCCGAAGGTGGTTATCATGTTCTTTATCTCTTCACTCTCCAACACACGGTGTATGCGCGCCTTTTCCACGTTCAGGATCTTGCCGCGCAGGGGCAGTATCGCCTGGAATCTCCTGTCGCGCCCCTGTTTTGCCGTGCCGCCTGCGGAATCGCCCTCAACAAGGTATATCTCGCACTTGCGCGGATCGCGTTCGGAACAGTCGGCAAGTTTGCCGGGCAGGGTGGTGGATTCCAACACGCTCTTACGGCGAGTGAGTTCGCGCGCGTTCCTGGCGGCGTCACGCGCCTTTTTGGCGTTGATGGACTTGTTCACCAGCTCGCGTGCGTCTTTGGGATTTTCTTCCAAGTATTCGCCCAATTTTTCGTTGACTATCTTGGATACGGCGGCGCGCATAAAGCTGTTGCCCAGCTTGCCTTTGGTCTGACCTTCGAATTGAGGGTCTATCAATTTCACACTCACAATGGCAACAATGCCTTCGCGGCAGTCCTCGCCGCTGAGCTTTTCGTCGTTTTTGAGTATCTTCTGCGCCGTGCCGTAATCGTTGAACAGCTTGGTGAGCGCGGCTTTGAATCCGTCAAGGTGGGTGCCGCCCTCGTGCGTGTTGATGTTGTTGGCGTAAGAGAGAATGGTTTCGTTATAGCCGGCGTTGTATTGCATGGCTATCTCTATTTGATAATCTTCCTCTTTATAATCGATATAAAAGGGGGAAGAAAGCACCGGCTCTTTTCCTTCCATCTTTTCCGTGATATATTCCAGTATGCCGCCTTCGTAATGGAATTCGTCGCGGTTTTCTTTGAGCGGACGCCTGTCGGAAAGTATTATCTTCAAGCCCTTGTTCAGATAAGCCAACTCCTGCAACCTGTCGCGCAAGGTGTTATAATTGAAGTCGAGCGTTTCAAAGATCTCGCTGTCCGGATAAAAAGTGACTTTCGTGCCGCGCTTGGAGGTGCTGCCCACCACCGCCAGCGGGTGCTGGGTGACGCCGCGCTTGAAAGACATCTTGTATATCTTGCCGTTCTGATATACTTCCACTTCCAGCCACTCGGAAAGCGCGTTCACGCAAGAAACGCCCACGCCGTGCAGACCGCCGGAAAACTTATATCCGCCGCCGCCAAATTTGCCGCCCGCGTGCAGTTTGGTGAGCACCACTTCCACCGCGGACTTGCCTTCCTTTTCTATGATACCGGTGGGAATACCGCGCCCGTTATCCGTCACGGCAACGGAACCGTCTTCCTGTATTTCAACTAAAACGGTGTCGCAAAATCCCGCCATCGCTTCGTCGATGGCGTTATCCACCACCTCGTAGACCAGATGATGCAGACCGCGTTCATCCGTGGAACCGATATACATGCCGGGTCTTTTCCTGACCGGTTCCAGACCTTCAAGCACTTGTATGGTGCTTTGATCGTATTCTTTCTTAGCAGCCAACTTTTTACCTCCTTGTCTTTACAAGCGCGCACGCGCAATATTAAACGTGCGCACGCATACGCATATATTATAGTTATTGAAAGTATTATACCATAAAAAAGCAATAAAGGCAAGGAAAATAAATGAATTATCCGCAGGGAGCGCGGGGCGCTCCACCCCGATCGAGCCTTGAAATAAATTATCCGTGTTTATCCATTATCGCTTCTCAATACTCGATCAAGTGTTATAAGCGGTTATTTATGAGAATAATACAAATTATATCGTTTCCTTCACACTGCTGCGACTCTTTATCGGGATATTCATTTTTTCGGTTGATATGGAGCAAATAAGGGTGCAGCGTCACGCTGCCCGCGCGGGCGTCTATATTATGAAGGTATGTGTAATATTAATTTATTTACATTATATTTCGTATTATTCTCACTAATAACAGCTTATTTTTCATTACTATTATCATTTTTTATTATTCTCACTAATGACCGCGCGGGCGTCTATGAGAATATGTAGGAGAGTGATGCATTTGTGTGTGATTTTGGGTTAAAGGTGCCGCAGGCAATACTTGTTGTATTGTCAAGGCGCATTTACGCAAAAGCGCGCACAAAGGCGCGCTCTCATGCGTATTCTCATAGCGCCCGCGCGGTCAATATCTAATCGGTAAGAGAAGGTATACGTATTTCTCCGCGTCGTTTTCGTTGATCGGCTCGATGATAAACGGAGCGGTGGGGCTGTTGAGCGACATATTCACAAATTCGCCGTCGCAATTTTTAAGCACGTCGATGATGAATTTGCAATTCAAAAGCAGGGTAACGTCTTTACCGGTGCTGTATATCTTGATCATATCGCTTATTTCGCCGATACTGGAAGAAGCGCGCACGTTCATCACGCCGTCTTTTATCTCCACTTTCACCATGCTGGACTTATCGTAACGCGTCATCACCGCCGCTCTGTCCAGGCTCACTTGCAGCTGTTTGCTGTTCACGGTGAGTTTGGTTTCGTAAGAAGAGGGGATAGTGCGCGAATAATCCAAAAACTTGCCGGAGAGCAGGTTTGACGTTACTTTGGTATGTTCGCCGATGCTCACGGAAAAACGCTTGGAAGAGAAGTATAAAGTCACCGTTTCTTCCTCTTCTTCCATGAGTTTGGCAACTTCGTTCAAAGTTTTCACGGGCACCACGGCTTGGATATTGTCGTATTCCGCGGCGAGCTTATAACTTGCCACCGCCATTCTGTAACCGTCGAGCGCCACCACGTTCATGTCCGCGCCTTTTATATCGAAAAGGCAGCCTTTGAATTGCGGTCTGCTATCGTCCGTTGCGGCGGAAAAAGAGGTTTTTTCTATCAATCTTTTCAGATCTTTCTGCGGGATATTGAAGCTTATCTCATAATCTTCTTCCCCGCCGGTGAGCGGCACAAAGTCTTCCAGTCTGAATTTGCTCAGCTGCGCTTCGTTATCCATGTATTTGATATGTATTATCTCTTCTTCTATGCTGTATATGTCTACCTGTGCGCCGCTTTCTATCCTTTTTACTATCTCATACATATATTTTCCCGGCACCAGCACTTCGCCTTCTTCCTGCACCACCGCACGAATGGTGTTTTCTATTTCGTATTCCATATCATTGGCGGTGAGAGTGACCTTGTCGCCGTATGCGCTCAATTTGATGCCGTCGTTATTCACGCCTATCATCACCTTGGAAGGAAGCGCGCGGGTCACCTTGCCCAAAGCGTCCGTAAGATCGAGAACGTCACACAAAATCTTCATAATATTACCTCTTATTATTTATATTTTTTAGTATACCACAAAATCTCTTATCGGTCAAGTATTATTCGCCGAACAGGCGTCGTGCGGATACGCACCGGAGCGCGCCTTTTGCGCGCCTTTCAACAACGGGGACTTGACAATACCGCAAGAGTATTGCCTTCGTCCCCGTTGTTAAAATCCACATCAAAAACCATCGCTCCGCCACATATCCTCACGGCGCCTGTCCGGCTTTTTTGCGCCTTTCTCTCCGTCCTAATATTTGTATATTGAAATGATAGTGTGCCTTTGTGTAAAATCACACCCTGATCCATCGCTCTACTATACATTCTCATAGACGCCTGTCCGGCTTTTGAGCGCCTTTCTCTCCGATCGAAGTTTACAGATTGAAATGACGGTGTGTCTTTTGCGCGCCTTTGGGAACGTGAACTTTACAATACCTCAATAGGACAACATGCGTCCCCGCCGTCCAAACCTGCACGCAAATCCATCGCCCTCCTACGCACCCGCATAGACGCCTGTCTGGCTTTTGAGCGCCTTTCTCTCCGTCTTAATATTTGTATATTGAAATGATAGTGTGCCTTTGTGTAAAATCACACCGTGATCCATCACTCTACTATACATTCGCATATGCGCCTGTCCGGGCAGCGTGACGCTGCACTTTTTTTTGCTAGTGAGGTCTGTCCACCAAAGTGGACACTTCAAAATGTAAGCAAAAGTATTGTCTGTTTCTTAGATTTGTCCACCTTGGACAGCTGTTTTTTTGGATAGTTATATATTCCAATAGCGCCGCAGGCAGCCGCCACGCACGACGAGCGCGGAGCTGTATCGTCGTGCATTTCACGTGCCCTCTCGTCGCTTGCGGATTGAGGGCACATTTCACGTTTTTGCCAACTCGTTGGCAAAAACATTTCACTTTTGCGCAGCAGTATATGTTCGCTTACCGCTCACTTATATCTGCGCAAAAATTTCACGTCCGGAGCCGCCGAACATCTCTTACGCTTACTTCGGTTGTTCGGCGGCGCAGGACATAAAGGTTCATTCCCGCGCTCCCCGCTGCCTTCCTTACTATATACATTAATTATTATTTTTTCTTCTTGTTGGATAATAATATTCCATAATAATCCACCTTAAAAAGTGGATAAGTTGCAATATGTTTTTTATGTGTCAAAAAAGCAAGGTAAAAAGACAGGTTTTGACTGGGCAATACTTGCGTTTTTTATCAAAGTTATCCACACGTTATGCTCATTGAAGTGTTTTTATAAAGGCTTGTTATACAACACAAAATGATAAAGCGTTGTTTTTCTCTGTATTTTAGAGAGTTATTGTTGCTTGGTCAGACTTTTTTTGACGGTGCGGTTTTTATATGGAAAAAAGAAGGCTGCGCATATTACGGGCAAATAAAAACATACTGCTTTTGATGAGTGAAGAAGGAATAAAAAGAGGCGCGCGAGCGGGGATATTTACCGCCGTTTGTCTTTTTGCGGGAAAAATAATAGGCGCGGCTTACAAATTGCCGCTCATAAATATTTTGGGAGCGGAGGGAATGGGCGCCTATCAGCTGGTTTTTCCCGTTTTTGCGGCGGCGATAGCTTTGACGTCGGGCAGCGCGGGGATAATAATTTCCCGCAACGTGGCGGCAAGGCGGGCTGATCCGGAGATAAAGGACGGCTGCGGAGCCTGCTTTTTTTATACGCTTTTATTTTCTCTCGGCGCGGCGGCGTTTTTATGCGTGTTTGCCGGAGCAATAGCAAAAATACAGGGCTTTTACGAGATAAAGAGTTGTTATTATATAATAGCTCCCGCCGTGGTGTTCGTGGGCATGAGTTCTTGCTTCAAAGGCGTTTTCAATGGCGGAGAAGAATGGCGTTTTTCCGCCGTCTGTCAGCTTGCCGAACAGGTGGTAAGAGCGGTTTTCGGCTTATCGCTTGCATATTATTTCGGGCGGTTTTCTTTGATAAAAGGGGTGATGGGCGCGGTTGCCGGCGTGACTGCGGCGGAATTTTTTTCTCTCATCGTCTGCTTTTTACATCATTTGAGAGGAAGGGAAAAATATCCGCTCAAAATAAGGGCGGAGAGAGAATTTTTCAAACGCAACAAATTTATCACCGCGCAATATCTGATAATGCCGCTCAACGCTCTGGCGGACGGACTTATAATAGTAAAACTTCTCACTTTTTACGGATATAAAAACGCTTCTTCTCTTTACGGCATTTACGGCGGCAGTGTGAACACGCTGATAAACATGCCCGTCGTGGTGGCGCTGTCCGCGGCGGTCACGATCGTGCCGGCGGTATCTTATGCGCTGGCTTCGCGCAGCGTTATCGATATAAAAGAGCGGACGAGGGAATGCGTGAAATATGTTTTGTTTATCACGTGCGCCTGTTTTTTCGGCATGTTTTTATTGGCGGAAGAGGCGGTTGACATACTCTTTTCCTCTTTTTCCGCGCAAATGAGAGAAGAAACCGTGTTTTTATTGCGTTTTAGCTGCGTCAACATGATGACAGCTTCTTTATCCGGCGTATTCACGGCGGTCATACAGGCGCTGGAAGAGGGAAATTTTTGTCTGAAAACAAGCCTTTTTGCCGGAGCGGGGCGCATTGCGCTGATGTGCGCGCTGCTTCCTTTCTTGTCCATAGACGGAGCGGCGATCTCCTGGGTCTTATATTACGCCGTCACGGCTTTGAGCGGATATTTGCATTGCCGCAAACTTTTAGGCTCAGACAAAGAGATGATAAAAAATAATGGTAAAATACTCTTTGGCGGTGTTATAATGTTTTTGTGCCTTTTTGCGGTGAAATACGGCGTAAAAAACTTATACGTCCGCACGGCGGTCTGCATAAGTTTGGGCGCGGCGGTATATTTTGCGTTTTGTCTTTTGACGGGCGCGATCAAAATAAGGAGAAAAAATTATTATTCGCCGCGGCGCATATGGCACAAAAGAGGAGAATAAAATGGCAGAACTCAAAATAAGCGCGCAGGAATTGACGGAATTCAAAGGTTTTTATTACGATCATCGTCTGACGTTGACGGTGGAAGGGGTAAATGAGGAAAACTTTGAACAAGTAAGGGGAAAATTGAAGGATATCTGCGGCGACAATATCTATTGCGGCACAGAAAAGTGTGAAAAATACATAAAAGGGACAAACATTCTGACCGTTCCGCCGCTCGATCTGATAAAAAAAGAGAGATATTCCTTTGACGATCTGATGAGGATAATGTATATTCTCACCGCGGAAGACGGCTGCGAATGGGATAAAGCCCAAACAATGAAGAGCATCTGCCCCAATATGATAGAAGAAGCATACGAACTTGTCACCGCCATCTATAACAACGATACGGAAAACATCAAAGAAGAGGCGGGCGACGTGCTTTTACAGAGCGTTTTCCATTGCGTGCTGGCGGAAAAAGAAAATATTTTCAACACCACTGACGTCATCACCGGTCTGTGCAGAAAATTGATAACCCGCCACACCCACATCTTCGGAAACGTGAAAGCCGACACTCCCGAACAGGCGCTCGCCGCCTGGGAGAGCGCAAAAAGCAAGGAGAAAAATTATAAAAAACCTTCTTCCAAAATGGATTCCATTCCCGCATACCTGCCCGCGGACGAGCGGACAGCCAAAGCGCTCAAATATGCGCAAAAGGCGGGTATCGGTGAAAATGATATTATCAGGGCGGCTGCCAAAATAGAAGAAGACTTAAAAGAAGTAAAATGCGGCAGGGGCGGAGAAGAGCTTGTTTGGGACACGGCGGTGCTTTTGCGCCTGCTGGGAGTGGACGCGGAAGTGGCGCTCAACAACAAGCTGAACGAATTTATAAAAAGGTTTAAGAAAGCGGAAGAAAAGACGGGCGGTAATTTAAGTCTGCTGTCCGAGAGCGAAAAGAGAGAGATATTGAAGGGCGGAGAGTGAAGATAGCGGATATAGAGATAAAAGGCGCGCTGCTTGCGCCCATGGCGGGATATACGGACGCGGGATTCCGCGCCGTTTGTTCTCTTTGCGGCGCGGGCGCGGTGTTCACGGAGATGGTGTCGGCAAAAGGTCTGATTTACGACAGTGAAAAGACAAAAGACCTTTTATATACCACTCCCGCGGAAAAGGTGTCCTGCGCGCAGATATTCGGCGCGGATCCTTATTTTATCCGCGCGGCGTGCGAACATAAAATTATGGACAAATTCGCACTTATCGACATAAACATGGGCTGCCCGGTGCCCAAGATAGTAAAAAACAAAGAAGGCAGCGCGCTCATGCTCGATCCCGCTCTGGCGGAAAGGGTGGTGAAAGAAGCGGTAAAGTCGAAAAGGGTGATAACCGTGAAGTGCCGCACCGGCTTTTACGACAGTCTTTCTTGCGCGGATTTCGTAAAGCGCATGCAGGACGCGGGCGCAAGCGCCGTGACCGTGCACGGCAGGACGAGGGAACAGTTTTATGCCGGGCGGGCGGATATGGAGCCCATCAAAAAAGCCGTGGAAAGCGTGGATATACCCGTCATCGCCAACGGGGACATAAAGGATAAAGAAAGCGCGGAAAAAGCCTTGAAGGAAACGGGTGCGGCGGGAGTTGCCATCGGCAGGGGCGCGCTGGGAAACCCCTTTGTTTTTGCGCAATTTTGCCGGGGCAACGCGTCGATGACGGCGGCGCAGGTGCTGGATCTGCACATAAAAATTTTGTCGGAGATCTACCCGGAAAAAAAGGTGGTGAACGACATGAAAAAGCATATCGCTTTTTACGTCAAGGGCAGAAAAGGCGGAAAAGAGATAAAGCTTGCCGCTTTTAAGGCGCAGAGTCTGAAAGAGTTGGAGGAGATAATAAGATACATATGATAAACATAGTGCTTTTGGAACCGGAAATACCCAACAACACGGGAAACATCGTGCGCACCTGCGCCGCCACGGGCGCCGTTTTGCATGTGATAGAGCCGTGCGGTTTTTCTTGGGAAGACAAATATTTGAAGCGCAGCGGATTGGATTATTGGCAGATATCCGAAGTGAGAAGATATGAAAACATATATGATTTTTTACAGAAAAACTTCTCATACTTTGGTAAAGAAAATATGGATAAAGCGGTTAAAATTGCTTATCAAAACGCCGGCGTGCAAACGCTGTTTGCCAGCACCAAAGGGAGCGTGATACATTCGCGGATCAAGTTTGAAAAGGACTGTTTCATATTTTTCGGCAGGGAAACGCGCGGACTTCCCGAACCGCTGCTCAAAGAAAATTACCAAAACACCTTCCGCATCCCCATGCGCGGAGAAGCGCGTTCGCTCAATCTCGCCAACAGCGTTGCCGTTGTTATCTATGAATATCTCAGGCAATTTGATTATCCCGGCTTGAAGACGCAGGGAGAGCTGACCGGGCGCGGTTATTGAAAAAACGGAAAAACAAAAGGACCGCCGCGGGGAGCGGCGGTTTTTTATTGATCTCGCCCGTTATTTTGCAAGAGAATTTACGATATGTTCCGCATAAGCCTTTGCCACGTTTACGCCGCTTACCTGTTCCATGCCGGTGAAAAAGGCGTTGGAATTGACTTCGCACAATAAAAACCCGTCTTTGCCGAACAAAAGATCCACGCCGCAATAATCAAGGTCCAAAAGGCGGGCGGCTTTTTCCGCCAGCTCTGCGGCTTCGCGGGGAAGGGACGTTTGCGCGCCCGTGCCTCCGGCGGCTATGTTGGCGCGGAAATCACGGTCGGAGCGGCGTTCCATGCAGCACAGGGCTTTGCCGCCTATCACGATGACGCGCAGATCGCGCCCGCGGCTTTGCGGCACAAAACTCTGAAAAAGATGGGGAGTGCAAAGGAGGTCTTTTGCCGCCCTTATCAGTTCGTCCGCGTTTTCCGCCAAAAAAACGCCCTTGCCCATGGAGCCGTAACAGCTCTTTATCACCACGGGATAACCCAACTGTTCTCCCGCCTCTTTCAGAGCGGAAATATCCGGTTTGGCGGCGGGATCGTAACACAACATGCCAGGCAGGGTCTTGGGCATGGGAATGCCGTGATTTGCTAAAGTAAGGGCGGTGGTCATCTTGTCGTCGCACGCTTCTATCGCTGCGGCTTTATTGAAAAGGCGCACGCCGGCGCGCTCCGCCATATGCGAGATATATTTATCTTTGTCCAGATAAAGGCAAAAGTCAAAGCCGCTTATTTTGCTTCTTATCTCCCCCTCGTCCAGATATGCGGCAAAAAAGTTATTGCGCATGACGCGCGTTTGCACGCCCAGGCGGGAAAACTCCTCTTGCATGCGCGCGCACTGGTGTTCAACCTGCGGGAGCAGGGTGTATGCGTTGGTGAGAATAAGCCCTTTCATACCGTATATATTATCACGCGGACGGGGAATTTTCAAGCCGGCTGGGCAACTTTCACCAAGGCGGCGCAAAAATCATAAGATGAAGCATGCTTCGCGTGGTGAAAAACATCTCTCTCAATTCTTTTATGCTGGGGTATCTGCCCGCCGTGCGGGAAAAGGATCTGATAATTTTCAGCGGCGCGGTGAAAAAAGTGGATATGAACAGAGAACTCAAAGGGGAAGACGACAAGCTCATGCGCATCTCTTCCATGACGGGTGACAAGGAGTGCTGCGCCGTTCTGCACGCGGACTTTATCGCCGGGAACGGTTGTTTCAACAGCGCGCTGGCGGCGGACAAGGGCGTTATTGCCGGAGTATCGGACGAGATAAACTCCGCAACGCGCGACAAGGGCGGCGCGCTGCGCTGTTTTGAACTCTCCTGCGGCAGAGTGGGCATCATTTTGGGCGAAGATCTGTTTTATCCGGAGCTTTGGGCGCGCATGGCGCTGTGCGCGCCCTCGCTGGTTATATGTTTTTCTCCCTCTTACCGCGCCGGACTTTACTCCGCGCTGGCGCAGCTGTGCGATTGCGGCGTGTGCGCGGTTTCGCCCGAACGCTGCGGCGTTTATTCGGACGGCGGCGCGCTGATAAAGAGCAGTTTTGAAGACTTTGCCTTTCTGCCTCTTCCGCAGAGCCGCAGAAGGGCGCGCGTGCTCACGCGGAAAGTGCGCACTTCCATAGAGCGCCCGTAAAGTGGCACGCGCGGCGGGGGTCGCATATATATGAGTATACTCCGGAAAAAACCCTCCTTTCGGGAAAGTCACGCAAGAGATGTCCTCAAAAAAACGGGGCGGCGCCGCGGCGCCGCCTTTTCTGCGTTTCCGCCGTGAGGCGGGGCAGGTGTTTGAAAGAAGCCGCGTTTTGCGCTCAGCTCAGCCTGATGGTGGTCACGGACATGGGGGAGACGGTAACGCTATGTTTGAACGCGCCCGAGTAAGTGGCGGCGCAGTCGTTATCCTCGTCCGTGCAATATATCTGCATGTTCTCGTATCCGCCCGCGATGTTTATCGGCAGCGCCTTGTTTGAATCGTTGACCAGCACCACCGTGACCGCGCCGTCATCGCTCACAAAGGCGGTGCCGCTGAGGTCGGAGCCGTAAGCGGAAGAGGCGTTCAGCCATTGCAGATCCACGCGCGTATCGCCCGCTTTGACAAACTTGACGTATTGCATCATGGCGTAATAGCGCTTGACGTAACGCAATTGTGCGGAAGAGGAATAATAATCCCAATAGACAAGCCCGTCGTTATAATCGTAATCGGACACGGCTATCCACCAGCTCCAGGAGCGGGCGTTGAGATGGTTGATGTCTTTTTGAATGACCTTGGCAACGTAAGTGGCGGAATCCATGCCCGCGTCCACGCCGCCTTCCATGTGGCAGACTTCCGTCATATCCACGCCGAACTCATAGTTTTCCGGCAGCAGATTTTCTATGCGCGTAACAAAAGACTTGCGCGCTTCGTCGCTCATCGGTTCCCCGTAAGCGTGCACGGAAAAGCCGTGCAGATCGTAAAAGCAGGGGTATTTGGACAGCTCGTAGATATATTCCACGGCGCGGCTTTTCACGTCGTAAGAGGTGTAATTGCCGTTTTCCACCGCGGAGATCTTTGCGCCGAGTGGCACGGAGGCGGTCTTGTTGTATTCGTTCAGCTTGCTCCAAAGGGTGTTCACCACCGCGGCGGCTTCCGCCGGCTCGTAATGGCAGCCTTCCTGGGTGGAGCCGTCGCCGCCCCACTTGTGCTGAGGCTCGTTCACCGGGCTGATCACGTCAACGGGAATGCCGCTTTCCGTGAGCGTGCGCACGCAGTTGATGACGTAGTAGGCAAACGCTTCATAATTTTCTTCCGGCAGATTGCTGTCGTATTCGCCCTTGCCGTGCGTGTTGCCCGAAGCGGTCATCAGATAATGAGGGGAGTTGACGAACACCACCACCGTGTCGATGGTGGAGCCTTGCTGTTCGAGGCAGGCGCGCAAAAAAGCCACCGCATTGGCGTCGCCGTCCAAACTGTATTTGCTCCTGTCTTTGAAGTTTTCCGTGAGGGAGAGGTTTTCATCGTATTTGGAAGAATCGAACAGGGAAAAAGCCTTGCGTTCCTGCACATAATTCACTCCCTCTTCTTCGTCCAGTTCCGCCGATCCGCCGCCGATGTTATAGCGGTAAATGTTCAGCCCCAGTCCGCTGTCGGAATAGAGCGCTTTGGCAAGGGCTTGCT
Organism: uncultured Christensenellaceae bacterium; assembly: GCA_944380295.1. GTDB lineage: Bacteria > Bacillota > Clostridia > Christensenellales > UBA3700 > Alloclostridium. The sequence continues at coordinate 81,971 of CALWHE010000004.1, read as the reverse complement.
GCGCCGCGGAATCTTCCGGCACCGTCTGCGACCACCAGGCGGAAGAAGCGCCCCAGCCCGTGATGGTCTGTCCGCGGGCGGAAGTGTCCACCGCCAGGCAGTTTTCCAGCCCCGCCGGGTTGAGAGTGGACTCCTGCGCGCAGCCGGCGATCACCGCCACCAGCAAAGCGCAGACGATCAAGACGGATAAAAATTTAAGTTTCTTCATTCTGCTCCCTCTTTTTCTTTCTTTTTATTCCTATCACCACGGCGAGCGTCACGCCCAAAACCGCCAGCACGCACAGCACCACGATCAAGGTTATCTGCACGGCGGTGAGCGTGTTCACCGTGATGTTTTCCGTAAGCACGTAAGCCACGGAGTCTTCATAATAAACGCACGTCCACAAGCTGTTTTCGTCATAAGCGGATACCAGCATGAGTTCCGTGTTGTCGGGCAGTTCCGCCACCACTTCCGCCTTTTCGTCCGGCTGGGAGTAGAGGGAAACGTAAACGCCCGCCCGTCCCGCGTTCGTGCGGCAGAAATCGTTCACGCCCGCGGGAGAAAAAGCGGTGTAAGGGCTGATCAGGCGCGCGTCCGCATAACCGGTGAGCACCTCTTCTCCCGCCGCCATATACACTTTGCACCAGGTGTTGCCGCCGGCGGAAAGCGTGCCCGCCGCAGACAAAAGCACGTGAAGCGCTTCGCCGTCCGCGCTCTTTTTCAGCAAAACGGAGCCGTTTTCGTCCGCGCTCAGCAGGGCGATAACGCCGCTTTGCTCAAAGGGCAGGGCGTAAACGGGCGTTTGCGCCGCGGCGTGCAGCGGCTGCGCCGCCGAATAAGAAAGCGGAGAAAGCTGCGCGAGCGTGCCCGCGCTCTCCGGCACATAGCCGTATTCGCCCGCCTGGGTCACGCAGTAATAATAAGCGTATTTGTTCGCGCCGTCGTCATATTCCACGCGCGTTAAAGCTATCACGCCGCCATGCGCCCGCGCCGTTATTTCCAGGTCGCGCGGAGAGCGGTAAAGCACCACTTCGCCGCCGTCTTGCGCTTGCAGGGGCAGCACGATGTCGTGCGTTTGCGGCGCCAGATATTCTTCCGCGTCGTAACATTTGTTATAGGTAAAGCCGCTTTCGCTCACGGTGTAACGCTTGATCGCCAGAGAGGCTTTGTCAAAGGCGTAAAGATGATCTCCCTGCACTTCTATGGCAGAAGAATAAGAAATGCCGGGGAGAAGGGAAAAACTGTTTTCCTCCACGTCATAACGCCCCACGCCGTTTTCCACGGAAATCAGGATGGTATCTTTGAATTTTGCCATACCGTAAGAGGAAGAAGGCATGTCCAACACCCCGTTCGGATCTATCGGCGTATCATAACCGCTTCCGCCCACGGAATAACGATACAAGGTTTCTCCTTTTGCAAAAAGCAAATCGTTATCGCCGAAAGAATCGCCCGAAAGCAAACAAAAGCCCGTCATGGAATCATAGTATACGGCGTTGTCGGGGTTTTCGGTAAGGGCAGAATAAGTAAAGGCGGCGGACGCCGTGTTGAATATTCTCGTTCGCGCCACAATGATGAAAGCGTTATCAAAAACGCCCAACATTATACTGTCGTTCAATGCTTCTTGCGAAAAACCGTTCGGAAGAGCGGTGGAACCGCTCTCGATAACGCCGCTGTCTTTGTCATAAGAAAAAGTTGTAAGAATGCGCGTATCGTTTGCGGAATAAGAGAGCACCGCTATTTTATCGGACGTTATCGCTATGTCCGCCGCCGTGCCGTCAAAGGCGTTTGGCAGGGTGAAAGGGTCTTTATTATAAGAAAGGTCCACCACGCTCAAAGAACTGCCGCTCGTATAAGCCAGGTGAGTGGGCGAAACGGCAAACACCGTGTCCGCGGAAAGCAGCACGGGCGCGACTTTTTCCGCCGTGGCACTGGGCATAAAGCACAACAGCGCGCCCAAAAGCAGCGCCGCCGCCAACATCAAGACAAGCAATATGGAAATTTTCCGCCCGATACTCATAAAACGATTATATCATAAAATATTATACATGTGCAATTGTTTTGCGCCGGTCAGGCGCCGGGCGAATACGCATTAGAGCGCGTCTTTGTGCGCGCTTTTGAACAAATGCGGCTTGTCAATACCGCAAGAGGACAGACTTCGCCGGCTTTGCACAAGATCACATGCGGAAAAGGCGCTTTTTTGCGCATTTTCGCGGCGTTTGAACGGCGGAAGCAAATAGCTTGCCTTTTTTTATTCGGTGTGCTAACATAGTGGCATGGAGAAAAAACATTATCGCAACAAGCGCCGCCGTTTTAAGGACGAGTATGTGCCGCAGGGAGATCCCGCGGCGCTTGCCACGCCCGTGGAGCGGCTGGGGTTGCGTGAAAATACGCTTGCGGCGTTGCAGGCGGGCGGAGTGAAGACGGCGGGGGATCTTGCCTGCCGCTTTGCACGCGACATGTATAAGGTGCAGAACATCGGCAAGCGCAACATCTTTGAGATGGAAAAGGCGCTGGCGGCGCTGGGGCTTGCGTTCAGGCGCGAAGAGAAGCCGGAAGAAGAAAAAGAACGGAAAGACGCGCCCCGCGCCAAAGGGGAAGAAGGGCGCAAGCAGTCCGGCAGACAGGAAAAACAGCAGGCAAATGCGCAGTCCGGCGGCGGACGCGAACAGGGCAGAAGAGGGGAAAAAGAGCGGGCGCAAAACCGCGGAGAAAACAGAGAAAACGCGGGCAGGGGCGGAAAAAAAGCGCAGGAAATGCTCAACAGAGAGCTTTCACGCCTTTATGCCGGCATGACGATAAACGAGATAATCATGGGCGGCAAAAAGCGCCGTCCCGCCTTTGTGCCTTATCCCAAGGAGGGGATAAAGCAGGGCGATCTGCTCAAATTTTACCGCGCGGGCAAGTGGGGTTACAAAGACTGGAAGGGCAATGTGGTGATCCAGCCCCAATACGACGAGGCCTTTCCCTTCCGTGAAGACAGAGCGGGCGTGGAAGAAGGCGGACTTATCGGCTATATCGACAAAGAAAACAACAAAGTGATCGAATGCAAATATGATTGCGGCACCTCTTTCAGCGAAGGGCTGGCGGCGGTGAGCGTGGGAGAAAAGAGCGGGTATATCGACCTTGACGGCAATGCCGTCACGGAGATGGTCTTTGACGTGGCAACGCCTTTCTCCGGCGGCAAAGCCGTGGTGCGCGAAAACGAAAGATGGGGCGTGCTGGACAGGCAGACCTTGAAGGTGCTTTGGCGCTGAGGCGCAAAGGAAGGGTATGGAAAAAGAGGGAAAGGGCGGCAAATTATCCATAATGTCGCGTTTCAGATTCCGTTTGGCGGTGCCGCAGATCCTGGCTTTGGGATATATGGCGGTGATATTTTTCGGCGGTTTTTTGCTGTGTTTGCCCATTTCTTCCAAAGAGGGGATCTGGACGCCTTTTATCAATTCGCTTTTCACAGCCACCTCCGCCACCTGCGTGACGGGACTTATCACATATGATACGTTCATGCACTGGTCGGGATTCGGGCAGGTGGTGATAATCCTGCTCATTCAGACGGGCGGTTTGGGCTTTATGACGGTGGTCACGCTCTTTTCTTTTGCGCTGGGCAGAAGGATAGGGCTTTATGAACGCATCCTGCTGGCGCAGTCGGCGGGCGCCATGGGTCACGCGGGCGTGATAAAACTGATCAAGCGCATCCTCATCTTCACCTTTTCCGTGGAGCTGGCGGGCGCGCTTTTATTGATGATCCGCTTTATCCCGGAATTCGGCGCGGGCACGGGCATTTGGTTTTCCGTTTTCCACAGCATATCCGCGTTCTGCAACGCCGGCTTTGACCTGATGGGCATAAAGGGCACGGCGTTTGCCTCGCTCACCTCTTATGCGGCAGATCCGCTCATCAACCTCACCATCTGCGCGCTCATCGTCATCGGCGGCATGGGCTATGTGGTGTGGAGCGACATCTGGGACAAAAAATTCCGTTATCGCAAATACCGTCTGCACACGCGCATCGTGCTGTGGGCAACGCTTATTTTGGTGTTTTTGCCCGCCTTGCTGCTTTTTGCTTTCGAACACGACGGCGTGCTCAAAGGCATGAGCGCGGGAGAGAGCTTTCTCGCCTGCCTGTTCCAATCGGTCACGCCGCGCACGGCGGGCTTCAATACGGTGGCGCTGGGCGAACTTTCGGAAAGCTCCCTGCTTTTGATGGACATACTCATGCTCATCGGCGGCAACAGCGGCTCCACCGCGGGCGGCATAAAAGTCACCACCATCGCGGTGATACTCTTCGGACTTTATTCTTCCGTGCGCGGAGAAAAAGACATAGTCATAGGCAAGCGCAGCCTTGACCTTTCCCTGGTCAAACAGGCAATGTCTTTGTTTGCCATTTACCTCATCCTCACCACGTTCGCGGTGATGATAATTTGCGCTTTGGAACCGGAGTGCACGCTTTCGCAGGTGCTGTTCGAGTGCTGCTCCGCCATCTGCACGGTGGGCGTGACCACGGGCATTACGCCCACGCTTTCCATAGGTTCCAAAGTCATACTCATTTTGCTTATGTATGCGGGCAGGGTGGGCGTGCTCACTCTGGCGGGCGCGATGATGAGCAAGCGCAAAAGTTCGCTCACCTCTCGCCCTCACGAAAAAATATTGATCGGCTGATCGGAGGAAATCATGAAATCTATTTTGGTGATAGGAATGGGAAGATTCGGCACATATCTGGCGCATAACCTGGCGGATATGGGCAACCAGGTGATGGTGGTGGACAAGGACGAAGAGATAATCGAACGTCTGGCGCCTTACTTCACGGACGCGCTCACGGGCGACTGCTCGCAGGAAGAGGTGCTCAAAGAGATAGGCGTGAACAATTTTGACGTGGTGTTCGTCACCATGGGTTCCAGCTTCCAGTCCTCGCTGGAAGTGAGCGCGCTTGCCAAAGACCTGGGCGCAAAGCACGTCGTGTCCATGTCGGGAAGTGAGATCCAGAGCAAATTTTTGCTGCGCAACGGCGCGGACGAGGTCATCTATCCGCAAAAGGACATGGCGCTCAAAACGGCGGTGCGCTATAATGCGGAAAACATCTTCGACTTTATCCAGCTGGACAACGATAACGGCATTTTCGAACTCGCCATACCCAGAGAGTGGGTGGGCAAAGACGTGGTGAGCGCCAACATACGCAAGGAATACAACCTCAACGTGCTGGCGGTGAAAAAGGGCGGGAAGGAAACGCTGCTCGCCATTGCCGGCTATGTGTTTGCGGAAGACGACCACGTGGTGGTGGCAGGATCGTTCAGGGACGTGGAACGCCTCAAAAACAAATAAGTCCGCGGCGGATCGAAAAAAAACAACCAAAAGCGGCGCTCACTCAGTGGGCGCCGCTTCGCCGAATATAGGGTGATAAGAAGGAAGACCTCCTCTTGTTCGGCAAAAGGAAAGCTGTTTTCTTTATAACAATTTATTTCAGCATTAAAACAGCATTAACAATTATACACGCTCAAACCAAACTCGTCAACTGTTTTGCAGGCGTTTATCCGCAAAGCCGCAAGCGGGAAAAGCCGCCCGCGGAAAAATTTTGCGCCAAGTCCTGCGGAAGAAGAGCTCCTCTTTATCGGGAGGGGAAGCCGCCCGCGTCCGCATTATTTTTCCTTTTTGCTCATAGGCTTTTATATGGCGGTCTTACTTGTTTTTATCTTGGCGGCGGGGATAGCGCTGATGGCAAAGGGCGGCGACGTTTTCGTGGACGGCGCGGCGCGGCTGGCGGGAGCGCTCAAAGCGCCGCAGCTGCTCATCGGCGCCACGGTGGTGGCGGTGGGCACCACCGTGCCGGAGCTGCTCACTTCTCTGACGGCGATGATAAAGGGGGTGCGCGCGCAGAACGCGCAGCAGATGCAAGAGTTCACGGACGTGGCGGTGGGCAACGCCGTGGGCAGCATGGTGTGCAACATCGGGCTTATCCTGGCGCTCTCTTTTGTGCTGCGCCCTTATGCCGCGGGCGGGCGCACTTTTGCGGTGAAGGGGCTGTTTTTATTGGCGGTCACGGCGGCGGTGGGGATCTTTGCCGTCACGGGCGGCGGGATAAGCGTGGGAGAAGGCGTGGCGCTGCTGGCGTTTTTTGCGCTGTTTCTTTTGATAAACGTGAAAGAGGCGGCAAGGGGCGAAAACAAAAGGGGAGCGCCCCTGTGGCAGGGTGAAAATTTTGCCCCTGCCGGGCAAAAAGCGGAGAAAAAGCGCCTTGCCGGCATGGTGGCGGCGGTGTGTTTCGGGGCGCTTACGGTGGCGGCGGGCGCGCTGTTCACGGTGGAGAGCGTGAGCCGCCTTTGCACGCTTTTGCAAGTGCCCGCGCGCGTTGTTTCCGTCACGGTGGTGGCGCTGGGCACTTCTCTGCCGGAGCTGGTCACGGCGGTGACTTCGGCAAGAAAGGGGACGGGAGAGATGAGCCTGGGCAACATTTTGGGCGCCAACGTCATCAACGGCACCCTGCTTTTGGGGCTTTCTTCCCTCATCTCGGGCGGATTGACGATAGACTCGGTAACGCGGAGATACACGCTGTGGTTTGCCTTGGCGCTCACCGCGGCGCTGGTCTTTCCCGTGCTCGCCTTCCGCCGCACTTCTCGCCTGCAAGGCGCGGCGCTGGGCGCGCTCTATGTCGCCGCCATCGTGCTGAGCGTGACGTGAGCAAGATCAGAGGGCGCGTTTTTCCCGCTGCAAATTTTCCAGACAGCGGCGGTAACTGGCGGCAAGTTCCAAAATGTAACGCTGGCGTTCGCTCTCGCTCAGCTTGTCGAAAACGGCGTGGTCGGTCAGTCTGCCCAGCGGGTCGAGGACCAAGCCTTCTTCCAGCATGCGCCGCACTTTTTCCGGCGCCGCCACGGGGCGGGAAGAAGGCTCTTCCGGGCAGCCGCGCAAGCGCTTTTTCGCTCTTTTTGCCATATCGTGAACGGTGATGTTTTCCATAGGTTTTCTCCTGTCTTTTTTTGTCAAGTATAATACCGGCGCGCGCTGCTTGGAGCATTAAAGCCAAAAAAGGACGGCAAAAGACAATTTTTGTCCCAAAGCGGCAAAAGCCGCGCCGCCGCCGCGGATTTTCTTGACTATTTTGCCGCGGTTTAATATAATATTGTCAATTATACAGGAGCGATAGATATGAAGCTGACATTTACGCAACAGATCCTGGCTGCCAAAAAGGGTATGAACGCCGCCCAAGCGGAGCGGCAGCTCGCGCCCGGCAACCTTATTTTGGTGGACGTGGACACCGCCATGTCCAACGACGTGACCGCGCCCGTCGCCATAGACGTTTTCGAAGGCAGCGGCTGCGCCCTTTGCAATAAAGACAACGTCACCTTTGTCTTGGACCACTTCACCCCCAACAGGGACATAAAGTCCGCCCAGCAGTGCAAGCGCGTGCGCGACTTTGCCCGCGCCCACGGGGTGAAAAACTTTTTCGACGTGGGAGAGATGGGCATAGAACACGCGCTTTTGCCGGAAAAAGGCATTGCCAAGCCTTGGGCGGTGATGATAGGCGCGGATTCCCACACCTGCACATACGGCGCTTTGGGCGCGTTTTCCACGGGCGTGGGGTCCACAGACATCGCCGGCATCATGATGAGCGGCAAGATATGGCTCAAAGTGCCCGCCGCCATCAAGTTCGAGCTGAGCGGCAAATTGCAAAAGGGCGTTTCCGGAAAAGACCTCATTTTGCACATCATCGGCATGATAGGGGTGGACGGCGCGCTTTATAAGAGCATAGAGTTTGCCGGAGAGGGAGTGAAGAGCCTTTCCATGGACGACAGGTTCACCGTGTGCAACATGGCGATAGAGTGCGGCGCCAAAAACGGCGTTTTCCCCATAGACGAAAAAACGGACGAATACACCAAAGAGAGCACGGGAAAGACTTTCCCGCGCTTTGAAGAGGCGGACGACGAGGCATACGAGCGGGTGATAAAGATAGATCTTGACAAACTTGCCCCCACCGTGGCGTTCCCGCATCTGCCTTCCAACACCCGCCCCGTGGGCGAGGTGAAAGAGGAGATAGCCGTGGACCAGGTGGTGATAGGTTCGTGCACAAACGGCAGGCTGAGCGATCTGGCGGAAGCCGCGCGCGTGCTCAAAGGCAGAAAGGTGAAAAAGGGCGTGCGCGTCATCGTCATACCCGCCACCAACAAGATATATTTGCAGGCGATGGAAAAGGGGTATATCAAGACCTTTATCGAGGGCGGCGCGATCGTGTCCACCCCCACCTGCGGACCCTGCCTGGGCGGACATATGGGCATTCTGGCGAGCGGAGAAGTTGCCGTTGCCACCACCAACCGCAATTTTATCGGGCGCATGGGCGCAAAAGACAGCTATATTTATCTTGCCTCTCCCGCCACGGCAATGGCGAGCGCGATAGCGGGCAGGCTGATCGGCGAAAAGGGCTTGGAGGAGTGATATGATAAAAGGAAGAGTTTTCAAATTCGGCGACGACATCGATACGGACGTGATAGTGCCGGCAACTTATTTGAGCACATTCGATCCCAAGGAGCTTGCCAAACATTGCATGGAATACACCCACCCGGACTTTTATAAGACGGTGAAGGAAGGCGACATCGTGGTGGCGGGCAAAAATTTCGGCTGCGGGTCTTCACGCGAGCACGCGCCCATCGCCCTCAAAGGCTGCGGCGTGTCCATCGTGATAGCCAAATCGTTTGCGCGCATCTTTTACCGCAATGCGCTCAACATCGGGCTTTACATTCTGGAATGCCCGCAGGCGGTGGACAACATCAAAGACGGGGACACGGTGTCCGTGGACGTCAACACGGGCGTGGTGACCAACGAGAGCACGGGGAAGAGTTTCCAAGCGGCGTCTTTCCCCAAATTCATTCAAGAGATAATCGCCTGCGGCGGCTTGGTCGAGGCGATCAAGAGCGGTAAGTATACCGACTAGGAGAGATATGGGAACTTATAACATAGCGGTCATCAAAGGCGACGGCATCGGACCGGAGGTCACCGGCGCGGCAATGGACGTCCTCGTCAAAGTGGGCGAGCGTTTTTCACACAAATTCAACTTTACGGAGAGCATATGCGGCGGCGCGGCGGACGATAAGTTCGGCGAGCCTCTGCCCGCGGAGAGCCTGGACATCTGCCTGAAAAGCGACAGCGTGCTTCTGGGCGCGGTGGGCGGTCCGCAATATGATTCCCTGCCTTACGAAAAGCGCCCCGAACGCGCGCTTTTGGGAGTGAGAAAGGCGATGGGGCTTTACGCCAACCTGCGCCCCGCGCGCCTCTTCCCCGCGTTGGAAAAGGTCTGCCCGCTCAAAGCGCCGGGCAAGATAGACCTTTTGGTGGTGCGCGAGCTCATCGGCGGCATTTACTTCGGAGAAAAGGGCATGAGGCGCGGTAAATACGGCGCGGAAGGCTATGACGTGATGGCTTACGGAGAGCTGGAAGTGGAGCGCATCGCGCGCGTGGCGTTCGAGCTGGCGCAAAAGCGGCGCGGCAAGGTGTCCAGCATAGATAAAGCCAACGTGCTCAAAACTTCCGGGCTGTGGCGCAAGTGCGTGCACGACGTGCACTCGGATTATCCCGACGTGCAGCTTGAAGACGTGCTGGTGGACAATGCCGCCATGCAGCTGGTGCGCGACCCCGCCCAGTTCGACGTCATCGTCACGGGCAACCTGTTCGGCGACATCCTCTCCGATCTTTCGGCAATGTGCGTGGGCAGCATAGGCATTCTTCCTTCCGCCAGCATAAACGAAACCACGCGCGGACTTTACGAGCCTATCCACGGTTCCGCGCCCACCATCGCGGGCAAGGATATCGCCAATCCTCTCGCCACCATACTCTCGGCGGCGATGATGCTGCGTTACGCCTTCGATCTGGCAAAAGAGGCGGACGCGGTGGAAGCGGCGGTGGAAAAAACGCTGGCGCAGGGCGCGCGCACCGCAGATCTCAAAGAAGAAGGGCTGCCCGTCATCGGCACCCGCGCCATGACGGAAAAGGTGATAGCCAACATCTGAATCCGAAAAGCAAAAAAAGCAAGCCGCCTCGCAGGGGGCGGCTTTTTGAACGCAAAAAATGCCAGCTGAACGCCGGAGTTATATCATATGTCCAATTTGTTTTTCAGTTCGCGCAGTTTTTGCACGGTCTCTTTGCTGAGCGTGTGTTCTATCTTGCAACAGTCGTTTTCCGCCGTTTCTTCCGACACGCCGATATAGAGCAAAAGCTGTTTGAGCAGGGTGTGCCTGCCGTATATCTCTTCCGCCACGGCAAGCCCTTCACGCGTGAGGGAGAGGTCGCCGTAACGCTCTTTTTCTATCAGTCCCTTTTTGGCAAGGTCGTTTGTCGCCATGTGCACGGCGGGTTTGGACACGCCCAGGTGATTGGACACGGCAACGGACTGCACCCTGCCGCCGTTACCGCCCAAAAGGTAGATCGCTTCCAAATAATCTTCTTCCGCTTTGGTATAGCTCATATCGCCCTCCGAACAAAGTTAAGTATACTATACCACATCAAAGGAGCGTTGGCAAGCAAAGGCGGGCGCTTATTTTTTTCGCGCGCTTAAAAATATTGCAAATTGCGGGGGCGTGTGTTATAATGATATGCGTAACAGCGCAAAAGCGCGCTCAGGAGGAAGTTATGAAAAAGAAGATGACAACGGTGCCCTTTTCCGGAACGCCCGAACAGGAGGCAAAGCTGCGCAAGGAGCTGAAAGAGATAGCCAAACTGGAAGGCTGCGCCATGCCCGCTTTGCAAAAAGCCCAGGAGATATACGGTTATCTGCCCATGGAAGTGCAGAAGATAGTGGCGGAAGAAACGGGTATCCCGCTGGAAAAAATATTCGGTATCACCACTTTTTATTCGCAATTCGCTCTGGCGCCCAACGGCAAGTTCCCCATCGGGGTGTGCCTGGGCACGGCATGCTATGTCAAAGGTTCCCAGCAGGTCTTTGACAAGATCTCCCAAGCGCTGGGCATCGGCAGCGGCGACTGCACCGCGGACGGCAAATTTTCGCTTGCCGCCACCCGCTGCATAGGCTGCTGCGGTCTGGCTCCCGTGATGACGGTGGGAGAAGACGTATACGGCAAAGTAAATCCGGACGAAGTGGGCAAGATACTCGCCAAATATTGAGAAGACAACAAAAAAAGAGAACGCGGAGCTTTGCGGCTCCGCGTTTTTGTATTCCCGCTTTGCGGACAAACGGCGTTTTATAGTGTGGCTTACTTGCGCTCGCGCCACCAAGAAGGGAGCAGGGAGCGCAGCGTGACAGACGCTCCCGTGTCAAGGTCGCGCAGGATCCGAATGTCGCCCGCGTTGTCGCCCAGCTGCGCCAAAAGCTCGCGGCAGGCTCCGCACGGCATGCCCACGCTGCCGTCCGGCATGACTGCCGCCAATTTTTCTATCGCGCTTTCTCCGTGCGTCACCATGGCGGCGACGGCGGCTCTTTCCGCGCACATGCCCAAAGAACAGGCGGTGTCTATACACACGCCCGTATAGACGTTCCCCTTTTGCGTGAGCAGGGCGGCGGCAACGCTTCCCGCTTCCACCGTTGCAGAGAGCGTCCTCTTGCCCTGCACGGCGCGCGCCGCCAGATAAAGCCGGTTCCAAGAGCCGTCGTAACAGGAGAGGGCAAGCGCCTGCACGCGCCGCACAAAGGCGTCTTTCCCCTCGCAGTAACCGTCTATGTCGCGGGGGAATTTTTCCGCCAGCGCCTTTTTGAGCCGCGCGTATTCTTCGCGCGTGTCCTCATGCGCACGCAGATAATCGCGGAACGCCAGGTGCCGCTCCAAGTTGAGCGTATCGTCCGCGCGGAAGATGTGGATCTGGTGGGTGCGCTCGTCGCCGCCCTTGCGCAGATAACGCCTGCCGGCAATGCCGAATTCGCCCAGATATTCATAGCCCGCAGCTTCAAATTTTTTCGCCGCGCCGTCGGCGCCTTCGAGGCTCTTCACCGCCGCCATTATATCTATGACGGGTTTTGCCGCCAAACCGGGCACGGCGGTGCTGCCTATATGATAGACGGCGGCGAGGTTTTCTTGTAAAATATCGGCTATGAGCGCCTTTTCCCGCTCATATTTTTCCCGCCACGCGGGATCGTATTCTCTCACCGTTATGTGCTGTGCCATAAAAACCTCTCGGATATCCCCGTCGTTTTGCCGCATGTATCAAGCGGGGCGCGCGGGGCGTTTTGCAATAAAAAAGCGGAGCTTTGCGCTCCGCCTCTTTCGATCGCGGTGTTGCTTACTTGTTTGCGTTTTCCAGGGCATACAGCTCCTTGGAAAGGCGGGAAACCTTTCTGGAAGCGGTGTTGTCCTTATAAACGCCGTCGCTCTTAGCCCTGTCGATAAGGGAGATGGTCTCGCGCAGCAGGGTCTTGGCAAGTTCCACATCGCCGGCGGCGACGGCTGCACGGAATTTCTTCACGCTGTTTCTCACGCGGGTGCGCTTGGCAACGTTCCTTTCGTTGGCTTTTTCGTTGGTTATGACTCTCTTTTTCTGAGATTTGATCTGCGGCATTTTTATTCCTCCGATGGATATCTCTTTGTTATTTGCTTATCAATTCTAGCATATAAAAAAGGTAAAAGCAAGGAATTTGCCGCGCATTTTGCAAAAAAATTCCCCCGCAAAAGCGGTCAAAGCGGGCAAAGAGGGCATTAAAAGCGGCGCTTTGTCAATACTTTTTGCATGGAATATCCCTTGATGATGTGCGAAAGCGCGGCGGCGGACGGAGAAAAACGCGCGGAATACACGCGTTCGGGCTGCCGCATAACGCGCGGAGAAAAGCCCGGCGGAGAGCGGTTTTACACCGTCACGCCGCAAAACGGCGCAAACGCGGCGGCGGTTTTGGCGCGGTATATGAAGAGCCTTGCCGGGAAAAAGCCGAAAAAGGTGCTGGTGGTGGGCTTGGGCAACCGCGGCATGACCGCGGACGCCTTGGGGGACAGGGTGCTGGCGCATATGCGCGCGGGCGGCGACGACCCCAGGATCTGCCTGATCGCGCCGCAGGTGGCGGCGGTCACGGGCGTGGAGAGCACGGACATCGTGGCGGGAGTGAGCGCCGTGCTCAAACCCTGCCTCACCGTGTTTGCCGACACGCTCGCCACGTCCAGGTTCGAAAGGTTGGGCAGGTGTTACCAGCTGGGAGACTTTGCGCTCTCGCCGGGCAGCGGCGTGGGCGCGGGGAAAACGCTGAAAGCACGCGGAAAAACGCTGTCCGTGGGCGTGCCGCTGGTGATAGACCTCAAATATCTGGGCGCGAGGCGGGAGGGAGTGGTCACGCCCGCCAACGTGGACGAACTGGTGGAAGAGAACGCGCGGGTCATCGCCGCCGCGCTCGGCATGGCGCTGGGGAGAAGTCAATAGAGCAGGACGTTTTCTCCCAAAATGTCTTTGGCAGCCGCCCTAACGGCGCGATAATTGGCAAAAGAGGTGGTGACAAGGCGCACGCGGGCGGGAGAGGAACACGCTCCGCACAGTTTGCGCACGCGGCGCGCCACGCCGCCGTTGCCGTCCGTCACGGGCAGAGTAAGCGTTTTGCGCACGTCTTTTGCCAAAAGGCAGTAATGCGTGCAGCCCAGCACCGCCGCATCGAAAGGTGCGTGCGCGTAAGGGGCGAGGATCTTGCGCAGCAGTTTGCGCGCGGCGAGCAGGGAAGGGTAACTTTGCTCTATCTCCGCCGCCAGGCGGCGGCAGTCGGGAGCGGTGCATTCCACGCCCTGCAAGAGGCGGGCAAAGCGCGGCTGCGCCAGGGTGAGCGGCGTTGCCAAAACCAGCAGGCGGCTGCCGTAAATTTTTGCCGTGTTTATGCTTGGCTCCGTCCCTATGAATGTGATTTTTGCAAATTCCGCACGCAAAAGGTCTATGGCGCATGCCGTTGCCGTGTTGCAGGCGAGCACCACCGTTTGCGCGCCCTCTCTTTGCAGGGCGAGCGCGTTTTGCCGCGCCAGGTCTGCTATCTGCGCCGCGCTCTTGTTCCCGTAAGGGCAGGAGGCGGTGTCGGCGAGGTAGATATAGTCCCCGCCGCCGCGCACGCGGAGCATCTCTTTGAGGGTGGTGAGCCCGCCTATTCCGGAATCGGTTACGCCGATGAGCATAATGCAGTATATGCAGAAAGGAAAAAAACGATTACGGGCGGCGAGGCAGGCGGCTTTTCACGCGGCGCATTTTTTGCTTGCCATAGCGCCCGGGCATGTTTTATAATGGTAGACGAAAGAGGTATTTACTATGACTTATTCCGAAACTTTCAAAGTGTGGCAAAACAGCGTGGACGAAAAATACCGCGCGGAGATGGACGCCATCGCCAAAGCCGGCGACAAGGAGATAAAGGAGCGCTTTTCTCTGCCGCTCGCCTTCGGCACGGCGGGTATGCGCGGCGTCATAGGCATGGGCATCGGCAATATGAACGAATACACCGTAGCCCGCGCCACGCAGGGGCTTGCCAAGTTCATACAGGACGAAAAGGCGGAAGAGAGCGGCGTGCTTATCTCTTACGATACGCGCCGCATGTCTTTTGATTTTGCGCTTACGGCGGCAAGAGTGCTGGGCGCGGCGGGCGTGAGGGTCTATCTTTACGAGGACGTGCGCCCCGTGCCCATGTGCTCCTTCGGCGTGCGCCACTTGGGCTGCAAGGCGGGGATCATGATCACCGCCAGCCACAATCCCAAGGAGTATAACGGTTACAAGGTTTACGGGGAAGACGGCGCGCAGATGTCGCCGGAAGCCACGGCGCGCGTGGTGGCTTATATAGAAAAAAGCGATTATTTCGGCATACCGCGCGAGAGCGTGGCGGCGCAGACGCAGGCGGACGTTGCCGGCAAAGACAACTTCGCCCTCTCCGACCGCATCACCGTGATAGGCAGGAGCGTGGACGAAAAATATTATGCCGAGCTTGCCAAGCTCTCCCTCTCGCCGCGTGAGGTGGCGCAGGTGGGCGCAAGCATAAAGATAGTGTATTCACCGCTGCACGGCAGCGGCTGGAAGCCCGTCACCACCATGCTGGCGCGCATGGGTATCAACGTTGACGTGGTGGAAGAGCAAAAATTGCCCGATCCGGAGTTTTCCACCGTGTCCATGCCCAATCCCGAACAGCCCGAGGCTTTGGCGCTGGGTATAAAACTGGCGGACAAGACGGGCAGCGATATCGTTATCGGCACCGATCCCGACTGCGACCGCATGGGCATTGCCGTCCGCGACAGACAGGGGGCGTTCGTCACCCTGACGGGCAATCAGATAGGCTGCCTTTTGATGGATTACGTTTTGGAGCGGAGCAGGGCGGCAGGCGCGCTGCCGGAAAACGCGGCGGTGGTCAAGACCATCGTCACTTCTCGCTTTGCCAACCGCATCGCCAAAGATTACGGCGTGAAGGTTTATGACGTGCTCACGGGCTTTAAGTTCATCGGCGAAAAGATAAAAGAATGGGAAGCCAACGCCCACCGCACTTTCATGTTCGGATTTGAAGAAAGTTACGGATATCTGCGCGGCACCCACGCCCGCGATAAAGACGCGGTGGTGGCGTCCATGCTGGCGGCGGAGCTTGCCTGCTATCTGAAAGCGCACGGCAAGACCGTTTACGACAGGCTCAAAGAGCTGTGGGAAAAATACGGATATTTCTGCGAAACCAGTAAATCTTTGGTGTTCAAAGGGCTTGACGGCATGGAAAAGATGTCCGCCATCATGGAAAAGTTGCGCAAAAACGCGCCCGTGAGGCTGGGGGACATGGACGTGAAGAGCGTTTCGGACTTTTCCGTTTCCGTAAAACTCTATAAAGACGGCAAAAAAGAGCTTATCAACCTGCCCAAAGCCAATGTGCTCAAATACGATCTGGGCGGCGATATGTGGGCGTGCGTGCGCCCGAGCGGCACGGAGCCCAAGCTGAAAATTTACGTGTCCACCGTGGCGGCAAGCGCGGAAGAAAGCCTGGCGCTGAATAAAAAGGTGCAGGAAGAACTGGTAAAAGAAACGGAGTAAAGACCATCCTCCGGCAGCGGCAGCGTGACGCTGCACCTTGACGTGCTCCGCAGGCGTAAAAAGCACCCGCGCGGCACAGCTCTTTGCACATATATGTTAATGCGGCAAGCGAACATGACTTGCGGCGACTTTATTATATGGCTTGCCCGACTCTTTGCCGCTCAGGGAAAAAGAAGGGCGGCTTTTTCTGCGTCAAAGCGCGCTTTTTGGTGAACGGATAAAATTTACATATTGTTTTATATGCGGATATTGACATTGTTTCGCGCGCAAGCGTATAATTGAAATACAAACGTTGCGAGGGGCGAAAATGCTTAAACTTACGGAGATAGTAAAGGATTACCGGGCGGGGGACAATATCGTCCGCGCTTTGGACGGGATCAGCGTGGAATTTCGCAAAAGCGAGTTTGTTTCCGTGCTCGGCGCGTCCGGCTGCGGTAAGACCACGCTCCTCAACATCATCGGCGGTTTGGACAGATATACGTCCGGTCAGCTCAATATAGAAGGGCAAAACACGGACACGTTCAAGTCCGTGGACTGGGACTTATACCGCAATCAACGCATAGGCTTTATTTTTCAGAGTTACAACCTTATTCCGCAAATCTCCATCCTTGCCAACGTCGAGCTTGCGCTCACGCTTTCGGGCGTGCCCGCCAAGGAGAGGAAGGCGCGCGCGGCAAAGGCGCTGGAAGAGGTGGGCTTGGGCGCGCAGCTCAAAAAGAAGCCCAACCAGCTCTCCGGCGGACAGATGCAGCGCGTGTCCATCGCCCGTGCGCTGATCAACAATCCTGACATCATTTTGGCGGACGAACCCACCGGCGCTTTGGACAGCACCACCAGCGTGAACGTGATGGAGCTGCTCAAAGAGATAGCCAAAGACAAGCTGGTGATCATGGTCACGCACAACCCCGAACTGGCGGAAAAATACAGCACGCGCATCATACGCATGTCGGACGGCAAGATAACGGGCGACAGCATGCCTTACGATTCTTCCGCGGAAGACGAGGCGCGCGTACAGGCGGAAAAAGACTCCGTCATCACCGTGGCGGAGGGAGAAGACGCGGCAAAAGCGGCGGAGAGCGAGCCGCAAAAAGACGCCTTTGAAGAGGGCACGCGCAAAGCCGTGAGAGAGCTGCGCAAGCAGAAAAAGGCGCGTTTGAAAAAGACGTCCATGAGCTTTTCCACCGCCGTGGCGCTGTCTTTCCAAAACATCAAGTCCAAGATGGGCAGGAACATGATGACGGTGGGCGCGGGCAGCATAGGCATAATCTGCGTATGTCTGGTGCTGGGGCTTTCCACCGGTTTGACCGCTTACATAAATTCCATGGGAGAGGAGATGCTCGCCGCCAATCCGGTGATGATAGGCTCGATCACCGCGGACATCACGCCGCTTCTGACGGGCGAGACCAACTTCCAGGAGCTGTTCGGAGAAAACACTTATCCCGAAAACGACGTCATCTCCGGCGAAACCAATTCGATCGTGGATCAGATGCAGACCATGGTCAAGACAAACACCATAGACGAAGATTTTATCGCCAAGATAAAAAAAGACATAGAGCCGATAGCCACCGCCGTGTCTTACGATTACGGCTATGACGCCATGCTGTTATCCAAAGTGAGCGTGGAATATGAAGGTTCGGATCTGGATCTGGGCGGCATAACGGGCGGCTTGACGGGAGAGGCGCCGCAGGACGGCAATCCCTTCTCGCAGGTGGGCGGCATAGGCAACGTGTCTTCCGCGCTGCCGCTGCAACAGCTGGCGGGCGAGGAATATTTCGATCTTTTGGCGGGACATCTGCCCGAAAACGCCAATGAAGTGGTGCTGGTGGTTTCGGGCAGCAACACGGTGTCGGAAGCCATCATGGCGGCGTTCGATCTTTACGGGGAGAAAGTTTCCGCCGCGGAATTTGTGGGCAAGCAAATCAAAATAGTCTATAACGATGAAAAATACGAAAAAGTAGAGGGCGGGAAATTCTCTCTGCGCACGGATTACTACGACCTGTGGTGGAACACCTCTTCGTCCGAAATAGAAACGCTGACAGTCTGCGGCGTTATCCGTCCGCAAAAGCTCAACGACGCGGGCACGGCGCTGGCGTCCATGAGCGCGGGACTTGCCTATGGCGACGGCTTTATGGAGCGGGTCTATCAGCACGAACACGACTCCGAAGTGGTGATCGCCCAGCAAAACGACAGAACGCACGACGTGACCGTCACGGGCGAAGATGACACGCTCTATACGGGCATACTTACTTACATGATAGCCATGGCGGGCAATGTGACCAACATTTACGACCCCGTGATCTTCAGCGTGCTTACCGACTTTATGACGGGCGTTTATCCGCTTTACGACACCAAGATAGCCACGCTGGGCGCGAGCAAGCTGCCCATCAGCATAGACGTTTACGCGATGAATTACGGAGTCAAAGAAGCCGTGCTCGCCGCCGCGGACGCTAACAAGATACAGTATACAGACATGGCGGGCATGATCACGGGTATGCTCTCCAACATGGTGGACGTCATCTCCGTGGTGCTTATCTGCTTTACGTCCGTGTCGCTGGTGGTATCTTCCGTGATGATAGGCATCATCACTTATATCTCCGTGGTGGAACGCACCAAAGAGATAGGCATATTGCGCTCTCTGGGCGCGCGCAAAACGGACGTGGCGCGCGTGTTCATCGCCGAATCGCTGATGATAGGACTGGCGTCCGGCATTTTGGGCGCGTTGCTGGCGTATCTCCTCTCCGTGCCCATCAATGCCATCGTGGGCGCGGTGCTGGGCGACATGATCGCCGGCGCAAGTCTGTGCATTTTGCAGCCGTATCAGGCGCTTTTGATGGTGGGCGTGTCCGCCGTGCTTACCGTTATTGCGGGCAGCATACCTTCTTATATCGCGTCTAAGAGGGATCCGGTGATCGCGTTGAGAAGCGAATAAGAATAAGTGAAAGACGAAAAGGAAAAGGCTCTTCCCGTTACAAACGGGAACTGCCTTTCCGTCTTTCACTTGTTTGAGGGGACACCCCGCCATTCAAAAATAAAACGATAAACGGTGATGTAAAGCGCAACATATCGCCGTTTTATTTTTTTGAGGCGTGGTTTCCCCTCTTTTTGCGGAACACATTATCTCGTATCGCGCTTGGTCGTGCCGCAAAAATTCACGCTTTCCGCCCTCATTCGCTCCACAAGTTCCGCTCACTCGGAAAATGCGCACGGCGCATTTTAGAGGTGCGCTCACCGAAAAGCGCGGTTTTCGGTGGCGGGATATTTGATAAGCGAAAGAGAAAAAGGATAAGGCGGTTTTCGTTTACAACGGAAACTGCCTTTTCCTCTTTCGCTTGCTGAAAGACAACCCCGGCATTCGCAATCGACATATCATTCCAAAACACTTTTATTTAGAGTGCAGCGTCACGCTGCCTCCGCCACTTTCCCGTGAGGTCGATTGCTTGAGCCGCGGTTTTCTCTCTTTTTGCGGGGGCGTAATCTCGTATCGCGCTTGGTCTTGCCGCAAAAATTCACCTTTTCCGCCCTCATTCGCTTCACAAGTTCCGCTCACTCGGAAAATGCGCACGGCGCATTTTAGAGGTGACGCTTGGCAAAAGTGTGATTTTGCCGCGCTTTATTACACTTTATTAAGAGCAAGCATTGCGAAGAGGTAAGCCGGACAGACGGAAAAGCTACTTCAAGGCATAAAGGGGTGGAGCGCCCCGCGCTCCCGTCACGCTGCCGTCCCGCGCTCTGGGTGCAGCATTATATTCTAATAGCGCCGCAGGCAGCCGCCACGTCCGCGATGCGCCGTGCTATGCACGGCAGTATGAGCGGACATTTCACGTGCCCTCTCGTCGCTTTGCGGTTTGAGGGCACATTTCACGTTTTTGCCAAGGTGTTGGCAAAAACATTTCACTTTTGCGCAGCAGTATATGTTCGCTTACCGCTCACTTATATCTGCGCAAAAATTTCACGTCCGGAGCGGCACGGCATCCTTTCGCTTACGCTCATTGCCGTGCCGCGCAGGACATAAAGGGGTGGAGCGCCCCGCGCTCCCCGCGCTCCCGTCACGCTGCTTTGAGGGCGCATTTCTTTGCTTATCGCTCACTGCGCACTTGCGGAGGACTTGCGTTTCTTTCGTATCATCACCACCAAAACGGCGACGGCGGCGGCGACCAGCACGACTCCGCCCGTCACGCCTATGGCGATGGCGGCTTCCGGGGTGATGAACGGCTCGGTGAATTGCGTGACCGTGCCGCACATGTTCTCGGGCAGATCGGGTAGGGAGTAGAGGTCGGCGCCCGTGTTGTCGCCGTAGTACACGCGGATAACGTTGATGCTCAGCGGCGCCAGGGTGGCGCTCACCGTGGAGCCGCTCACGGCGCAGTCCGTTTGGACGGGGACCACGGTGGTGGAGCCGGGCGCGTTGTAAGCCGCCTTTACGCCGGACATGTGCTGCATGTTCGCGGCGTTGACCGCGCCGAAGTTTTGCAGATCGAAAGAGGCGTCCACCTCGCTGTCGGAGGCGTTTATCAGCTTGATGAACATCGTTTGGCTCTCCTCGTCCACGGTCACGGAAGAGTAACCTTTTTTGAAGGAGATGTCCGCGGGGATATAGCGCGAGCCGGTGTTATTGGCAAACAGCATTTGGTTGAAATAATTGGGCGTGAGCACTATCTCGCGCGAGGTGAACCAGATCATGTTCCTGTCCCAGCAATGGGCGTTGTATTTGGCAAATGTGGGCGCGTAAGCCGCCATTTTCACCAAATCGCCGTTGCGTTCGAAGCTCGTCATATAGCTTGCCTCTTCAATGGCGGAATACATGTTGTTGGAGTCCAGATATTTGCCTATGCCCCAGCAGGTGGCGGCATATTCGCCCACAAAAACTTCCGCGCCGGTGCGCTCGTAATTATCGTAACGGTCGTTGTTTTTGAAGAGGGTGTTGTTGCCCGTGTAATAGTGTTCGTCCACCAGGGTGTCGGTGTATTTTTCGTTGATGATCTGCCACGACTCGTCTATGATGTCGCCGGAGAATTGGAAAGAGGCGGAAGAAATTATCTTCACGTCATAGCCCTTTTGTGCGCAATAGTCTTTGACGGCGTTATAGAGCGGCTCGAAGTTGCGCCAATAAACGTCGCCCCAGTTTTCGTTGCCCAAGCCCAGATAACGCAAATCGAAGGGCTGCGGGTGTCCGTTCTGCGCGCGCCGCGCCGCCCACTCGTTTTGCGCGGGGTCTGCCAGGGCATAATCCAAAAGATCCAATATGTCCTGCGTATACGCGGCGAACTCCGCGCTGCCGGGCGCGTAAGCAAAGCCGTCCAGATACTCGTTCCATTCCCGCTCGCTCATCTTGCCGCTGCGGTAAGCTTTTTCCGTATCGCGGTAACCGGGGTCGAACTGGAACTGGCAGATCATGCCCACGTTGAGGATGGGCAGCGGCAGCGCGCCCAAGTCTTCGCACAGCTGAAAGTATTCGTGATACCCCAGGGCAAAGGTGTTGCCGTAATATCTGCCGTTTTCGTCGTCGCGCCAGATGTTGTTGGCGTGTTTGCGCTCTTCAAGCGGACCTATCGTGTTCTTCCAGCTGAACAGCTCTTCAAGGTCGTCGCCCTCGGCAAGGCAGCCGCCGGGGAAGCGGATAAAGGAAGGGGAAAGCTCTTCAAGCGCTTGGTAGAGGTCTTGGCGCAGTGTTACGTATTTCCATTCCGGCGAGCCGTGACCGTGCGCGTTGCGCGGCGTGAGTGAAACGAAATCTATGTCCAAACTGCCGTTGCCTTCAAAGAAAATCTCCAAGCCGCCGTCCGCGCTCTGCAAGGCGGTGAAGCTGCCGGCAAGGCGCGTCCAGCCTTCGGAATTTGAGGGCAGGGGCGAAAAAACGCACTCTTCCGCGCCGCTTGCGCCCACATACGAGGGGCGGACGGTCAGACTGCCGTCAAAGTCCGAGTTGCGCACGTAAAGGCTGACGTCGTATGTCACGCCGCTTTCAAAGCCCATGTCGGGCACGCCCGATCTTTCGGCGTTATAGTCGGCGGTCATGTCGTCGTAAAACTCCACGTAGCCCAGGTTGAGCGCGCTGCCTTCGCCGCTCACGGTCAGGCGCAGAAAAGAGGGGTTTTTCTCATTCAAGCCGCCTTCTGCCAGCGGCGTTGCCGTGAGAGAGGAAAAGCGCCAATAGGCGGTATTGTCGTATTCGTATTCAAAACTCTTGTTGCTCACCAGCTCGGACACCAGTCCGCCGTCGCCGGCAAAGGAAATGTCCTCCAAAAACAGTCCGTAAAGGTCGGGGGAAACTTCCGTGCCCGTAGCGTTTTTGTCTATGACGGCGGAAACTCGGCGAACTCCCGCGCAGGAGCAGAGCGCCGCGCACAGCGCGCAGAGCAGGACAAGGGCGATACAAAGGGTAAAAACTTTCTTTTTCATAGGCATCTCCGCTTTAAGTATAGCAAAAACGCGGACGCGAAAAAATGGCGGAGAAAAATTTTTGAAGCAAAAATTCCCGTTTTGTCCATAAATTTTCGGGCGAAAGCGGGGAAAATCAAAGGATATGCTCGGCATGCGGCGTTAAATTTATGTAAAAAAGCGGAATATAAGGCGAAAAAGATGGACACGGGCGCCAAGATAAAGTAAGATGAAAAAAGAGCAAAAGAAAAAATTTCAACGCCGCGCTCTCGGCGCGGACGGAAGGAGAGAGGCATGTTTCCTGCCGACGATACGGCGCAGACGATAACCGCGCGCCCGCCCGTGTGGAACATTGCGCCGCCGGCGATGGCGGCGCTCATGCTGGGCATTTTCGCTTTTTGCACGTTGCTTGCCGTGGCGCTGCGCAACCACCGCACGGCGAGCATGCGCCTCACCTTTGCTTTGGCGCTGGCGCTTTTGATCTTCAACGCCGTTTATTTTATCGTCAATCGGGCGCGGCACGGCTGGTATCCGGTGGAATTTTCCCACATCAGTTATTTTGTAATGGCGGTGCCGGTGGTGATGGGCAGTAAAAAGCTGCTCCCGCTCGCCGGTTATTGCGCGCTGCTCACGGGACTGGGCTATATCTTGGCGGGGGTGCTCTCGCCCGCGTCTTTGCTCACCACCTCTTTCAGCGCGGCGGAGCTTGCCATATCGGTGGTGCGGCACCAGGCGATGTGGCTGTGCGGCGCGCTCATCTTTTTGGGCGTGGGCAACTTCCGCGTGCGCGACGTGTGGATAGCCTTGACGGGGATAGCGCTGATGATAGGATTTTCTCTGCTGGTGTATTACGGGCTGGTCTATCCCGGCTTTGACAAGGGGGAGAGGGAAACCATGCAGATAATCACCATTGTGCAGGGCAACATTTTGCAATACGTCACGCACAGACCTCTGCCGCTTGCCGCGCGCGTCGCCACAAGCGCGGGGATAGGGCTTGCCGTGGCGGTGACGGTGGTCTTGTATCACGCCGCAAACGCGAAGATGAACGCAAAACGCCGGGAAAAATGTGCGAAAAAGGGAATTATTTTTGAAAACAGGCAGATAGGAGTCTTGCCTTTTTTGGTAAAAGTGTTAAAATATAAGGGAGTTATCCGCGCGGCGCGCATAAGGGCGAGGCGGGGAGAATACAACTGCGAACGCATTTAAGCGCGCAGCAAGGAGGGGAAAACATGTCCGTATGGCCCGGCTTTCCGCCCGCGGGGCTGACCGCAATGCTCATCGGCATTCTGTTGGGAGAAACGCTGCTTGCCGTGGCGTTGAACAAATACCGCCGCATAAGTTATGCGCTCACTTACGTGATAGCGCTTTTGGTCTTTGCCTTTCACGTGTGGTATTTCGTCGATCAGCGCGCGTTGCATAAATACCCCTCGGAGTTTTCGCACATCAGTTACTTCATCTTTTCCGTATCCGTGATCGTCGGCGGCAGAAAAATGCAGGCGTTCGCCTCTTTCTGCGGACTGGTCACGGGCATAGGCTTTATCATCGGCGGCTGTTTTTCGCCCTCTTCCATGCTGGCGGACGCGGAAAACGGCGCCACTATGGTCATCTCCGTGGCAAGGCATGAGATCCTCTACCTGGGCGGCTTGCTGCTCTTCCTCAACGTGGGCAGATTCGAGGTGAAAGACGTGTGGATACCCTTTGTCGGCATCGTGCTGATCGTGGTATATTCGCTGCTGCTCTATCACGGCATAATTTACCCCGACTTCGCCAAGCCGCAGGGCATGGTGGTGATCAAGATAGTTTACGGCACCATTCTGGGCTATGTCATACCGGGCGAACTGCCCGTATGGCTGCGCGTGTTTTCCGTCATTCTGGTGCTGGGGCTGGTGGCGGGCGCCATGCTGGGCTTTTACGCGGGCAACAAAAAGATCAACGCCGCGCGCGACAAGCGGAACGCGCGCATAGGCAAGGCGCGCGACGAGCTGGAACTGGGGCTTTTCCCGCTTGCCGTTTATCTTTTGAAAAAAGCGGGCAAATGGCCGCTCAAAAGGAAGGAGTTTGCCGGCGGCAACATCGGGGCGGAGATGATTTAACGGCGCCGCCGAGCAAGAGGCGGAACGCCGAACGGACGCATAAAGGGAAAATCGATCGGTTTTGCAGGGGCGGCGAACGCGTTCGCAGGAGCGCGCTGCTCACGCTTCCGGGCAAAGAAAAGCGCGCCTTTTGGCGCGCTTTTGCCGCAAGGCGGCCGCGGCGGAAAAGTTGTTTTTAAGCGCTTTGACCCGTTTTTGAAAGTTTTTGTCGCAAATTGCGTTTTTTCTGTTATAATGTGTATATATCGACACAATGATTAAAAACGATATGCGCAAATATCGTTTTTGTAAGACGGAGGTGTTTATGCCTGCCGCCAATGCGGAAGAGAGGGAAAAAAAGATAAAAACGCTCGCTTCGGTCGGAGCCTGCGGCGCGAATTTCGCGCTGGGTCTGACCAAGGTGCTTTGCGGCGTTTACACCAACAGCATCGCCGTCATCTCGGACGGGGTGAACAACTTCGGGGACGTGTTTTCCAACGCCGGCGCGGCGGCGGGCTTTTCCCTGGAAGGCAAAAAGGCAAGCAAAAAATTCCCCTTCGGGCTGGGCAGGCTGGAATATGCGGTCACGCTTTTTATGGCGCTCATCGTCATCGTGGTGGGCGGGGTGTTCGCCTGGCAGGCTTCGGAGCGGTTTTTTTATCACCCCGTGGTCACCTTTTCCTGGGTGCAGTTCGGCGTGGTGGCGGCAACGGCGGCGGTCAAAGCGGTGATGGCGGGACTGTTTTTTGCAGAGCACAGGCGCTTTGGTTCGGGCGTGATCAAGGCGCAGGCGCTGGACAGCCTGTTGGACACGTTCATCACGCTGTTCACGCTGGTGGGGCTGTTTTTGGCGCGTTATATCTCTTTTCCGGCGGACGCGCTGGTCGGACTTATGATCAGCGCGGTGATGATAGCCGAGGGCGTGAAACTGCTTGTGCCGGCGGTATACAAACTTATCGGCGGCGCGGACGAGGAGAGAGAAGAGGCGCTGCGCGCCCTGATAAGCGCGCACAAGGCGGTGAGGCAGGCGCGGATCAGACTGTTCGACTGCGGCGCAAAGCGCGCGGAAGCCTTTGTCAGCTTGGAATTTGAGCAAAATTTGACGGAAGGAGAAATAAACGCGGTGAAAAAAGCCGTGAAAGAGGGCGCGGAAAAAGAGGGGATAAGCGTTATTTTCACGGAAAAGGAGGAATTATGAGAGAAGAGGACATGCAGCCGGGCGGAGAGCAGGCGGAAGAGCGGCTTGCCGCGGCGGACGCGGAAAGGCAGCAGCCGCAAGAGCAGGCTGCGCCGGAGCAGACCGCGCAGGAGCCTTCCGGCGGCGAAAAGGCGGGGAAAAAGAAGAAGAAAAGAAAGCGCCGCAAAGACATGACCCCGGAAGAGAGGAAAAAGCGCACCAAGCGCGACCTGATCATCACGGGCTGCGTGTTCGGCGCGATCGCGCTGTTTGCGGCGATCTGCGCGGCGGTCAGCTATGTGGGCTGGACGGGCAACTTTGACTATATCGCCACCATAGAGGCGGTGGAATACGATTCCGAGTTCACGTTGATAGACGCGGAAGAGAGCGCCACGGGCTATTACGAGTTTGTGGCGGAGAGCGCGGACGACGAATTCCACGTCCTGCACCTCACAGACATACATTTGGGCGCGGGACCCTTTTCCGCGCAAAAGGACCGCTGGGCAATAGACGCGGTGGAAACGGTGGTGAAAAGGGCGGCGCAGGACGACGGCTTGGATCTGGTGGTGGTCACGGGCGATCTGGGCTTTCCCGTGCCATATGCTTCCGGCACGCTGAACAACCGGCGCGAGATAGAGATGTTCGGGGAGCTGATGGTTTCTCTGGACGTTTACTGGACGGTGGTGTTCGGCAATCACGACACGGAGATATACAGCCTTTACAACAGAGAGGAAGTGTCCGATTACTTCACGGAAAAGGCGGAGAGCGGAGAGTGGGGCAAGTTCTTATACCGCAGGGGAGAAGAGGAACTGTCCGGCTTCGGCAACGACATCATCGTGGTCAGACATCCCGAGCGGGGCGTGACGATAACGGCGGAAAAATACAACGCGGACACGATAGAGGAGCTGAGCAATATCACGCAGGCGCTGGTGATGCTCGATTCGCATTCTTATACGGACGGAGATTACTTCGGCATTGCCTGGAAGTATGACAACATCCACCAAGATCAGATAGACTGGTATGCAGAGCAAATGCAGGCGCTCAGCGCGCGCAACGGCAGCCGGGTGAAAAACATGCTCTTTTTCCACATACCGCTGCGCGAATACGGCAGGTATTGGGAAGAGTATAAAGACAACGGGCACCAAGACACCGCCAACGTGAAATACGTCTTCGGCAAGGCTGGAGAGAGCGGAGAAAAGTCCTTCCCCGGCGTGGATGAAGATCTGGTGTTTGAAACGGCGGCGGAAAACGGCTGTCAAGCCATTTTCTGCGGGCACGACCATTACAACACATACGCCATAGACGTCACGGCGGAAAAGGAAAACGGAGAAAAGGTCACCATTCGCCTGGAATACGGCATGAGCATAGACTATATCGCCTATCCCGGCATTTCCGGGCACATAGAGCAGCGCGGCGGCGCGCAGATCAAGATAAGCCCGGACGGCAGTTTTTCCAGCCGGCAGCGGCCTTATCAGGAAGAGAGCGTTATGGAATACAGGTAAAACCGCCCGCAAAGGGAAGGAGCGCGCTTGCAGGGCAGGCGCGCTTTTTTGCGCCCTTTTGCGGCAAAAGTGCGGCGGAGCGGCAAGAGAAAAGCGCCGCGGAAAGTTCCGCGGCGCCGATATGGGGAAAACAGGGTCTTGCGACCCGTTGGGGTCAGAGAGCTATGGAAACGGTATAACCGTTGTCGCCCGCAGTCGCGGTATAG
Organism: uncultured Christensenellaceae bacterium; assembly: GCA_944380295.1. Lineage (GTDB taxonomy): Bacteria > Bacillota > Clostridia > Christensenellales > UBA3700 > Alloclostridium. The sequence goes on along the minus strand of CALWHE010000004.1, from coordinate 54,723 downwards.
CCCGGCGCCAGAAAAGCGGAGGGGTCGAACGTGCCGAACACGCCGCCCGTGACCTCGATGCTGCCGCCGTTGTAATTGTAAAGTCCGCCGCTTAGGAAGTGTCCGCCGCTTATCGTCAGCATGCCTTTATCGCTCGTGTCGTTTAGATAACCGTTGTAAAGAACATGATCGGTATCGCTCGTGAAAGAGCCGCCCGTGATGTTGAGGACGTTCCAGTTGAGCACGCAATGCTGGGAGTAATTTTCAAAAGTGCCGCCCGCAATGGTCATTTCGCCCCAGTCGTCGTTTTTCACGGTGTTCAAGCCGCCCGTGAAAGTGCCGCCGTTTATCGTCATCACGGAAGGGGTCTGCGCGGTGTTTTGCGTGCCGTCATACCAGCCGTTTTCCATCAGGGAAGAAAAGTTGCCGTTCGCCCGTATCCTGCCGTCGTTTATCAGCGCGGTGCCGAAGTTTTGCAGCACATAAAAGCTGTTGCCGCCGTTATTTTCGGCATTGCCCGCTTCTTGGCTGCGCGTGAGCGTGCCTCCGTCCAAGGTGAAGGTGCCGCCCACATTGTTGATCACGGCAGCCTTGCCGTGGGAGATGTTGTCCACGGTCACGCCTTGTCCCACGGTGAGAGCGCCGTTATTGACAAGGGTGTGGTCGCCGCTGCCCCGGATAATGCCGCTGCCGTTGCCGGTGACGTTCAGGCTCGCGCCCTCGCTTATGGTGGCGCAGGCTTGATAGATCACGCCGTCCCACACGTTGATCGTCACACTGCCGCTTTCCACGGCAAAGGTCTCCGCGCTTTGGTTGAAGGCGATCAGCTGCATGTCCGTCACACCGGCGGCGAGCGCCGCAACAATGGTGTTAAAAGATGCGGCGTTATATTTGCCGTTTTGCGCGCTCTCTATCACACCGTTGGCGTTGAGAGTGCCTTCGGAGCGGTTGCCTTCCGGCTGACCTTCTTCCACGGCATAATCGTAATATCCTATCGCCGCCGCGTCGCCGTCGAAAGCGCCGAAGTTAAAAGAGCAGGTCTGTTCCGCGTCGAACTGATTCCAGTTGTAAACGTTGACGACCCTGCCGCTTGCGGCGGTGACGTCCACGGTTTCGCCCAGGGTGAAAGTTATCTCGCCGGCGTCGCCCGTGCCGCGGTTTTTATACCTGTTGGTGTTGAGGATAAACATGGAGCCGTCGGATACGGAAGCGCCGCTCGATTGCTTGTAAGTGAAAGGTTTGACCGTTTCATAGGTGGAGATGAGCTTGGCGTTGCCTTCAACGGAAACGTTGGCTCCGCCCATGCGGATGTCCAGCACGGAAGCGCCGGATACGGTGCCGCCCGTGATGTTCAGATCGATGGCGGAAGGGGCGTAGATCGCCGCGTCTTCACCGGAAGTGGTGCAGAGGCTGCCGCCGGAGATATTGACGGTTATCGTGCCTGCGTTGGTGCCGTTGCCGGCGACGCAGAAGTATTTTGCCGTTGTGTCCCCGCCCTTGTAATCGAGGACGGAAGAGGCGAACACGGCAAAGGCGTAAGCGTCAGGGCTGTTGAAAGTGCCGCCGTTCACCGTCAGGTGCGAAGAGCCGCCTTCCGCCACGCCGCCTGCGGCATATGTGCCCAAAGATACGATGTTGGGATAAGCTCTGTTCGCGCCGCCGTGCACTTCAAAAACGCCGTCGTTTATCTCGCCGGTGGAGTTCATCATATTGAGCGTGTCGCTGTTCGTGGCGGAGTAAGAGCCGCCGTTTATCGTCAGCTGCGCGTTGTGGATATCAAGGGCAAAGGTGCCGGCAGAGGCAAAGGCGCAGTCGGCAAGTTCCAACCTGCCGCCGCCCACATAGACGTTGAGTCCGGTGCAGCCGCTCATGACCGTTTCCGCGTTCGTGAGGGTCACGCCGCTTTTGAAGGTCACGTTGTCCAGCACGGTCGTGTTCTCCGTGCGCGCGCCGGTGCGGGCGAGCGCGGCGCTCTGCACGCCGGTTATTTTTGCGGCGCCGCTCACGGTGACGTCTTCCAGCCTGACGCCGCCGGCGGCGTTAAGTTCTCCGCCCACGGTGAGGTTGCGCAAAGTAACGCCCGCAGGCAGGGCGGCGGAAGCGTTGAGGGTGGTTTCTCCCTCGCCCGCGCCCACTATTTCCAGCCGCTTGTTTTGCGCGGCGGCGGCAGCTTCCTGCGACCATTCCGCCACGGGCATCTCATAGCCCAGAGAGATCACGTCCGTCTGCGCCGCGTTTGCCACAGCCGCGGCAAGGTCGGTGTATGTGCTGCCGTCGGAAGTGGCAATGCTGCCCGTGAAGGCGTTTATCTGCACCGCGCGGGTGGTCAGCTTAAAGGTGACGGAAGAGCCGGCATAGCCGCCGTCCTGCGCCTTGGCGGACCAGGGCAGGGAAAGGGAAAACTTCACCTGTCTGCCCAGGCTCGTGCCGTCCGCCACATAAGCGTTCGTCCAGTCCACCACATAGGCGCTGCCCGCTTTCAGATCGAACTGCTCGCCGTTTACGGTCAAAACCAGGTTGTCGCGCAAAAAGCCGTCGGAAGAAGCGCCGTCCAGGGTGAGCAGAACGGAATACTTCATGTTGATGGTATAGCTCATGGACAGGGAGAGCGTGAAGTCCGCGCCGTCGCCCAAAGCGATGTTGTCAAAGGTGATGTTCGTGCCGTCCACGGTGACTTTGCTGCCCGTGACGGAGCTTGTCTGTTCACCCGTTTCTTCGTTGGTGGACCACTGTTTGTCCAGCGTTGCGGTGGCGGTGACGCTTATCTTACCGGCGTTCACCGTCACGTTATGCGTGTCTTGGGCAGAGTAAAGCGCAAAGGTGGCGCCCGCGATGACTGCCGCGCATAAAACGACGACCATCACCGATATCGCCAAGGCAGATTTGAAAGATCTTTTACTTGTCATGTTTCATCTCCGATATGACTCCCGCGCGGGGCGGGAAGATGTGTGCCTGTCAGTTATGCTTTTTCCGTGACGGTGCCCTCTTCGTTGCCGTCATAGAAGTAATTTTTCACGGCGTAAGAGCCGGCGTTCACGCTCACGCTCTGCTTTTCTTCCAGCCTGTTCCAGTCATAGACGTGGACATATTCGCCGCTGGCGGAGTTGAGCGTCACGCCCTCCGCAACGGTCAGGGAAAGCGCTTTTACCGTGCCGTTCGCCGTGTAAAGGTTGCCGTTGAGGACGATCACCGCGCCGTCTGCGGAGCTGCCGCCGTTCACGCCCTGGGGTTCATTGTAAGAGTCAAAGCGCAAAGGCTCCGCCTGCGCCTTGGTGGCGGTCAGAACGGCGTTGCCGGAAAGGTTCACCGCTCCTATGCGGGCGTCTATCGCCGCCGTGCCGCAAACGCTGCCGCCGGAGATGTTCAGCTCCTTGCCGATGGGCATATATATGGCCGTGGCGTTTGCCGCGATTATCTCGCCGCCGGAAATATTCACTACCACGTCGCCGCCGGTGGTGTTATTGGTGCTCAAAGCAAAGGTGTCCGCCTTGACGGAGCCGCCCGTTATCGTCACGAGCGAATCCTCTTCCATAAACACGGCGGAAGAGCCGGGGGTGCTTGCGTCAAGCACGCCGCCGTTCATCTCGAAAGTGCCGCTGCCTTGACCGGAGTAACCCATCTGAACCAGGATGGAGTCACTCTTCTTGCTGCTGCTCACGTTGCCGCTCTCCAAGGTTATCTTGCCGCCGTTATAGGCAAAAAGAGGGGAGCTGAGCGCGGTCACGTCGCAGTCCTTGATGACGACGCGGGAATTTTCTCCGTTTGCCGCTATCGCCGTTTTGCCTTCCGCCTGCGCGGTCAGAGCGCAGCCGTTAAGCTCTATCTTGCCGCCGTCCACAGCGGAAACGCAGTAGGCTTGTTCGGCAATGATCGTGCAGTTTTCCGCAACAAAGTTTTCCGTTCGGGAAATGAGAGTGTTGCTCTTGGAAGAGTTCTTGATCGTGCTGTCTTTCAGCGTCACCTGCGAGCCTGCGGAGGCGGTGACGTAAAAGGCGTCGTCTATGTTCATGTTGCGTATCTCCACCGCCGCGCTCTTGCTGACGCTGATGTCGGACATGTCGCAATTGTCCACGAGGAAAGGCTCTGCGCTCTGCGTGCCGCTCGGGTTGTTGACAAACAGGGAGTAACGTTTGCCCGTGGTGTAATAAGCCACTTTTACGTTGCGGATCGCGCCGCCCGGTCTGCCGTTGAGCTTTTTGCCCACGGTCAGATTTTCCAGGGTCAGTCCGTTTGGCACCACCACGTTGGTTGCTTCCGAGATGAGCGTGGTCACGTCAACGCCCGCGCCCTGCACGGTGAGCTGTCTGCCCGCCAAAACCGTTTCTATGTCCGCGGGCAGGGATATCTGCTCCACGGCGGGTCCGACGGTGATGATGCCGCCGTCTTCCGTCTGCTCCAAAGCCTGTTCAAAAGAGGAATAAGCCGTGCCGTCGGAGCCGAGGAAGTCGCCCGTATAGGCGTTGGACTGCACCGCGCGCACGCAGATGTCCAATTCCAGTTTTCTGGAAGTGGAGGGCTTGTCGCCGTAAGCGTTATCGTTGGCAAGCGCCGCCCAGGGCAGCTCCACGGTAAAGGTGAAGGAGCGGGAGCGCTTGTCGGTGGCGGTGCCGGCGGGTTCTTCCGTCCAGTCCAGCAGGTAAGCGGAGCCTTGCGCAAGGCTCACGCTCTTGTTCTCGCCCGCGCCGTCTTGGACGGATACGGCGAGGTTTTCGCGGAAAAAGGCGGAAGCGGTGCCTACGTTGAGGATAACGGCGTATTTCATGTTCACCGTGTTCTTCAACGCCAGTTGGACGGTGAACTGCGCGCCGTCGCCCAAGCCGATGTTTTTGAAGGTCACCGCGCCCGTTTCTTCGTCAAGGGCAACGGAGCTGCCCGTGGCGGCGATGGCGGCGGAGCCGTTTTGAGGGACGACTTCCGTTTTTTCGCCGCTCTCCTGGGCGGTGGACCATGCTTTATCCAAAGTGACGTCGCCTTCCAGTCTGACGTTGCCCGCCGTGACGGTGAGTGAACTTTCAAAGCCGGAAGTATAAAGCGCAAAGGTAGCGCCCGCGATGATCGCCGCGCACAGCGCTATTGCCAGCACGGAAGCGACGAGCGCGGATCTTTTACTGTTTTTACCTGTCATTTTTTATATCTCCGAAAAGAATGTTTCTTTTGCGGCGGCGGAAAAGTCCTGCCGCCTTGCCTGTCGTGCGGGTCGCCTCAGACGGTTATCCCCACGTTTTCCATCGTCACGCTGCCGCTCAGCTCAAAGGTGCAGCCCTTGGTGGAAAGATCTTTGATGGTGACGGTGCCTTGCAGCTTTATCTGCGTGAAGCCGCTTCCCGCCGCGGAGATGACGGTCTTGTCCTGTCCCGCGCCGGCGATGGTGAGCGTCTTGTTTGCGGTCAACTCGCTCATGGCGTCCGTCCAGCTTATCTCGCCTTCGGGCAGGGTGATGAAGCCGGTGCCGCCCTCTTCCACGGCGGAGAGCGCCTCTTCAAGCGCGCCGGTGCTCGCCTCTTCCAGGGTGACGTAAACGGGCATGGAGTCCGCGTTCGCCTGGATGGCTTCCATCTTCACCGTGAGGGAGATGCTCTGCGCCTCGTCGTAAGTTTCCGAATCGGCAAGCGCGCTCCAAGGCAGAGCTATCTCAAAGGTCAGCTTGTCCAGCGCCGCGGGGGCGTTGTTTTCGCCCGTTTCCACCGCCGTCCAGTCTATCAGAGCGGTTTGCTCCTGACCGTCCGCGAACATGTCCGCGGCGGCGCCGTCGTTCACTTTCAGGGTGAGGTGGTCGCGCAGCAGCTTGCTTGCGCCGGCGTTCACGCTCACGCTGACGCGGTATTGCATATCCACCGTGCTCTTGTTGTCAAAGGAGAGGGAGAACTTGGCCCCGTCGCCCAAAGACATTTCGGAAAAAGTAACGGTCTTGCCTTCGGCTATGCTCACCTTGCCGCCCTGAGGCACGGTGAGAGAGGTTATTTCGCCTTCGCCCTTGGTTGCGTTTTCTTTCACGCCCGCCTGGCTTTCAGACCAGGCGTCTTCCATGCTCAAAGCGGCGGATACGTCTATCTTACCCGTGTTCACGCCGATGGCGTATTGCTCGCCGTCGGTAAAGAGGGCGTAAGTCGCGCCCGCTATCACAGCCGCGCACAAGATCACTGCCATGCAAGATATTATCAAAGCTTTTTTCTTTGCGGTGCTCATTTTATATCTCCTTATATTATCAGTCGTTGTTTATGCCCAGCGCGCCGTCCAGGTCGGTGCCCGCCGCGTTCGCCTGTCCCGCGTAAACGGTGAGCTTGATGGTGGCGGCGGAGATGAACTGTTCCACCGCGCCGTCTTCGCCCACGCTCTGCACCGCGTTTTTGTCCAAAGACACGGTCACGGTGAGGGTGAGGACGGCTTGGGGAGCCAGAACAAGGTCGGCGCCGTCCGTTCCGCACGCCCACGTATCGAGGGTGAAGTTCTCGCTGCCGTTTTTCACGGAGAGGAGCAGTTTGTCCGCCGCGCCGTTTGAACCGGTGACTTCCTTGACGGCGTTCACGCGCAGTTTGGCGGAAACGCTGCCCGTGTTGGTCACGGTGAGGGTGAAGGTGGCGGAATCTCCCGGCACAACGCCCGTGAGGGTGAGCACGCCGTCTTCCAGCTTTGCCGTGCCGCCCGTGGCGAAAGAGGTGACGGGATCGTTGACCGCCGTGCCGCTCGGATCGGTGGCGGAAAGGCTGCTTGTGGTGAGGTCGCTCGCCGCGGCGCTCACGTCCACGCTGCCCGTGCTCACCACTATCTTGTTCTCACGGCTCACGCCGAAGAGCGCAAAGGTGGCGCCTGCGATCACCGCCACGCACAGCAGGGCGATCAGCCCCGCGGATAAAATTGTCGCTTTTTTTGTTTTCATGATTTTATCTCCTTACGTTATGCCTTTCGGCGTGTATTCTTTAATTTATCGCGCCCGCTACGTGCTGCGTGGCGGTTATCACAAAGCCGAATTTGAGGTTGGCGTTCATAACGGTGTCGCCCGTGCCGTCGTCCACGCTGTCCGCCTCGTAAGGCAGCTCCACCTTGACGCGGATGGTGGCGTGCGCGTTGGTTGCCGTTATCGTGCCCAGTTCCAGCTTTCCGTCCTGCACCGTCTGTGCCAGCGTGCCGCTCTTGATCGGCGTGCCGTCGGGCAGGGACACAGTCACCAGAAGTTTGTTTGCCAGGTTGTATTCGGGGGTGCCGCTCACGGGCGCGCCTTCCTCTCCGTATATGAAGGTGAGGGAATAGTCGAACGCCACGTTGCCCAGGTTGGTGAGTTTCAGCCACGCCTCTTCCCACACGCCCGGCACGTTGAAGACGGGGCTTTGCTCGTTGCCGAATTTGAAGGCGGAATTGCCCGTTGCCTCCGCGTCGGTCAGATCCACGTCTTCCGTAAAGGTCTTTTCGGCGCTCAAAACGCCGTTTTTATCCGCAAAACGTCCTTTCAGATCCGTGCGCACCAGCGATATTTTCAGCTCGCCCGCGTTGAGGTAAGTGTCCACGGTGGCGCTTTGCGAAAACAGCGCCACAGACGCCGCCACCAGCACGGTCACGCACACCAGCGCTATCAGCACGGAAGCCAAAACAGCTTTTTTCTGCATTGCTCTTTCTCCTTCTTATTTAATGTTGTTTGTGCGCCGCGGCGGCAAGGCGTTTTGCCTGCCTTCTTTTGGCACGTTCTTCTTTTTGCTTTTGTTCCCTGGCGGCGCGCTCTTCCGTAAAGGTGGCGTAATTGATGTCTATCATGCCCTTTATGTGCTCCACGGTGCGGGCGTCTTCCACGCGCACGTCCACGGGTTTTTCGCGTATGTCAAAGTCGTTTTCGTCCGCATAAGCGCACAGCGCGTTGTTCTGCACTTGCATGCGCGCGATTATCCTGCCGCGGCGCAGCAGGACGCGCACCAACTGCTTTTTGCCGAAGTAAACGCAGGCGGCGTGCTCGTTGACCACCGTTTTGCAGCCGCTTTTGCTCTCCGCGTGCGCCAAAACGGCGTCTACCAGTTTTTTCTGAGCGCCGCTCAGCGCCGCATAAGCCTGCGGATAGGGCAGAGCGCTGCTCCTGCGCAGCAGCACGGCTCCGTCCGCGAGCGCGGCTGCGGCTTCGCTTTCCGGCTCGGCGCTTGTCTTGACGGGCGCTTGCGCGGGAGCGGGGCTTGCCTGCGCGGCGGGGCGTTCGGGCGCCTTTTCGCCCAGCGGCACCAGATAATATTCTTCGCCGTCCACGCTCACCACTTTCACTTCTTCCACGTGCTTTTTTCTGCGGATCAGCGATATTATCAGCCACACCGCCAGCAAAACTGCCACGGCAAGCACTATCGATACGCAGACGATAAACAAGGTCTCACTCATTGTTTTCACCTCTCTTTTGCATTTCTTCCAACTCTTTGCGCAGGCGGTCTATCTCCCGCTGCTTTTCTTCCATCTCGCGCTCGCGTTTGCGCTGCCTGTCGCGGCTCACCATGCGCGCGATGTTGAACACCTCATAGATCATGATGAGCGCCGCCGGCACTATCAGGAACACCACTATCCCCGTGCGCGAGGTGAGAAAGTAAAGGAAAGCGCCCGCCGCGTAATTGCTGCCCGTCACCACGCCGATGACTTCGCTCGGCAGGACCGCCGCCGCGTCGTGCGTGGCGTTGGCGTCGCCCTTGGTCACATAGGCGTAAGAGCCGCCCGCCTGCCTTATTTCCGTTATGCGGTGGGTCACCACCAACTCCCGCGCTCCCGCCGAGGTATCGTAAAAGGTGATGATGTCGCCCACTTCCAGCTCCGCGAAAAATTCGCGCGCCTCCTGCTCGTCCTCCGGCACCGTGCGCACCGTTATCAGCGAGTGTGTGCGGATGGAGTCCTCCGCCTCGCCTTCCATGGAGCCCGTCAGCACGATGCGCCACTGTTTGCCGCCCACCGTCAGCGTTTGCCCCTGCACTCGATAAGCTATGGATACGCAAAGCGCGCTCACCGCCACGGCAAGCAGTGCAAAGACCAACACGGTGGAGATGACGTTCCACGCCTTTTTGCCCTTGGAGGGGGCTGCCGGAGCTTTTTCTTCCGGCAAAGTTTTTTCCTGTTTCATTTTGTTTTCCGCCATATTTCTCGCCGCACCCCTGCGGCAGGTCGTTATCGCCGCACCCCTGCGGCATTGCTCACGCTTCCTGCAAAGAGCAGTTTGCGCTTATTTTGCATTTCAGCCCCTGCGCGCCGTTGCCCGCGTCGCTCGGCAGGGAGTAGGAGAGGGTGAAGGTGAATTCGCCGGACACCTCGCGCACCGCCGCCGCGCCGTTGTATTCGGCAAAGGCGCCGGAAAAAACCTCTTCTCCGTTTATCGTCAGGCTCACCCGCAAAAAGTCGCACAGCTCTCCCTCTCCGCGCAGCGCCAGGGTGAACACCGCCCCTTTGGGCGCCTGCGCCTTAAAGGTCCGCTCCGCCGCCTGTCCGGGCACAAAGCCTTCTATCTCCACGCTGTCGGAAAAAGCGTCGCCCGCGTCTTTCAAAACCAGTTCGGAGTCTTTGCTTTGCACCAGGTAAGCCGCGCCCACCGCGGTGCATATCGTGATCACCGCCAGCGCCGTTATCAGGATCGCCACAGCCTTTTTTCCCATTCGTTCTCCTTGCGCCGCCCCGCGTTTTTGCCGCGGCGGCAGCCGTGCTTCGGGCGGAGTTTTACCGCCGCGTTTTGCTCGTTTTTCGCCTTTTTCCGCGTTCGCGCGTTAAAAAAAGGCAAAAAGAAGGACAAAGTGCAAGCTCATAACTTCACCCTTTGTCCCTTAACGCCAAGAATTTTAGCAACTATGTGCGCGCCTGTCAAGCGTTTTGTTTACAATCTGCTTAAAAATTTCAGAAAAAAGCAAGAATAAGTTATGGGAGGGGGTAATCTTACGGTTAAGTAAATTTTTGCAACGAACAAAAATTTACGAAAAAACCGCAAAAAAGCAAGGTTTTTTGCAGAAAAACATCGCCTGTGTGTCGATAAATTTTGTGAAAAAAGAATGTAAAATTTATGGACGAAACGGGGATATTTTTTGTTAAGGCGATCAATTGATATTGCTTTGCATTATAAAATATATTATCATAATTATGCGGCGGAGAGATAAGTCTTGTTTTTTGCCGCGGGAGGAAATTATGAATTACGTATCTTTTGAGCAAGAAAGAGCGCTCGATCTCATCGCCCTGGGCAGAGTGGCGATAGATTTCAACCCCCTTGATTACTTCAAACCGCTGAGCGAAAGCAAAGAATACCGCAAATATCTGGGCGGATCCCCCGCCAACGTGGCGGTGGGCTTGGCGCGCCTGGGCGGCAAAGTGGGCTTTATCGGCAAGGTGTCGGACGACAGATTCGGCGATTACGTCACGGAGTTTTTTGCAAAAGAGGGCATAGACATCTCCCATATCACCCGCGCGGAGCACGGGGAAAAGCTGGGGCTTACCTTCACGGAGATACTCTCGCCCACGGAGAGCAGCATACTCATGTATCGTGACGGCGTTGCCGATCTGATGTTGGAGCCGCAGGACGTGGACGAGGAATATATCGCCTCTGCCAAGGCGCTGCTGGTATCGGGCACGGCGCTGGCGCAAAGCCCTTCGCGCGAGGCGGCGCTCAAAGCGATACTTTTGGCAAAAAAGTGCGGCACGCGCGTTATTTTCGACATAGATTACCGCCCTTACAACTGGAAAAACAAGGAAGAGATCTCCGTTTATTACACCGCTGCGGCGGAAAAGGCGGACGTCATCATGGGCTCGCGCGAGGAATACGACCTCACGGAGAGCATATACATGCCCGGCGCCACGGACGAGCAGACCGCCGCTTACTGGACGGGCAGGGGTGCCAAGATAGTCATCATCAAACACGGCAAGGAAGGCTCCACCGCCCACACCTGCGACGGCAAAAAATACGACATCAAGCCTTTCCCGGTCAAGGCGTTCAAATCTTTCGGCGGCGGCGACGGTTACGGTTCGGCGTTTTTGGCGGCGCTGTTTGCGGGAAAGGACATCATGGACTGTCTGGAAATGGGCAGCGCGTCCGCTTCCATGCTGGTGGCGGCGCACGGCTGTTCGGAATTTATGCCCACCATGGCGGAGCTGGAAAAATTCATAGCGGAAGAAAAAAAGACTTACGGCGACATGGTCGCACGCAAATAGGAGGGAAATATGGCTTTTTTGTATCCGGAATTCGATGAACACGGCGTAAAAAAGATATGTTCCGTGGGCGGCAGGAATAAAGACATGCTCATGGACATCCGCGTCATAAAAATGCAGGCGGGCACGCGCAGACGCTTTATGAAGAGCGACAAGGAGATCTGCGTGCTGCTCACGGAAGGAGAGGCGGTTTTTTCCTGCGGAGAGATCCGCCGGCGCGCTCTGCGCACGGACGTGTTCACCGATCTGCCCGTGACGCTGCACGCCTGCAAGGGCACAACCATCTCCGTCACCGCGGTATCCGATTGCGAAATAATATATCTCGCCACGGAAAACCCCGCCGTGTTCCCCGCCAAATTTTACGGCAAAGAAGACGTTATCCGCACCGTATCCTGCGAGGGACTGTGGGAAAACACCGCCGTGCGCGACGTGAACACGGTGTTCGACTATTCCAACGCGCCTTATTCCAACCTGGTGGTGGGAGAGGTGATCGCCCGTCAGGGCAGGTGGTGGAGTTATCTGCCCCATTCCCACCCGCAGCCGGAAGTTTATTATTACAAGCTGCCCGCCCCGGAGGGCTTCGGAGCGTGCTTTATCGGCAACAAGGCATACACGGTGAAAGACGGCAGCGCCGGCTGTTTCCCCGGCGGCAAAACGCACGTGCAGGTCACCGCGCCCGGCTATCCCATGTATTGCTGCTGGATGATCCGCCATCTGCCCGGGAACCCCTGGGACAAGACGCGTATCGTGGATCCGCGCTTTAAGCATTGGGAAGAATAAAGAGGAGGGAAAATTATGGGAAAAACGGTCAAGATCAGCCTGGGAGAGGCGATCGTCAGATATCTGGACAATCAATACGTTTCCCTGGACGGGAAAGAAGAAAAGTTTGTGGAAGGGTTTTTCACCATCTTCGGACACGGCTGCGTGCTGGGCGTGGGCGAGGCGCTCTCCATGGCAAACCACGGACTGAAAGTGTATCAGGGTAAAAACGAGCAGGGCATGGCGCACGTTGCCATAGCATACGCCAAACAGCACAACAGGCGCAAGATCCTGCCCTGCATGTCTTCCATAGGTCCGGGGGCTGCCAACATGATCACCGCCGCCGGCACGGCAACGGCGAACAACATCCCGCTGCTGCTCTTTTGCGGGGACACCTTTGCCTCCCGCCAGCCCGACCCGGTGCTGCAACAGATAGAACAGCTTTATTCCCCCACCGTCACCACCAACGACGCTTTTCGCGCCGTGACCCGCTTTTTCGACCGAATCACCCGTCCGGAGCAGATAATGTCCGCCCTCACCGGCGCCATGCGCGTGCTCACCGACCCGGCGCACACGGGCGCGGCGGCGATCGCTCTGCCCCAGGACGTGCAGGGGGAAACCTTTGATTATCCGGAAGAATTTTTCCGCAAGCGCGTGCACAAGATCACGCGTCCTCTGCCCGTGCGCGAGGAGCTTGAAGAGGGAGTGGCTGCCGTGAGAGCGGCAAAAAAGCCCCTGCTCATCGCGGGCGGCGGCGTGCGCTATTCGGAAGCGGGCGCGGCGCTCAAAGAGTTTGCGGAAGAGCACAACGTTCCCTTTGCGGAAACGCAGGCGGGCAAGAGCGCGCTGCCTTCTTCCCACCCGCTCAATGCGGGCGGCTTGGGCGTGACGGGCAATTCCTGCGCCAACGCGCTGGTGCGGCAGGCGGATCTGATAATAGCCGTGGGCACGCGCTTTACCGATTTCACCACGGGCAGCAAAGAGCTGTTTGCGGATAAAAAGGTGCTCACGCTCAACGCCTCCGACTTCCACGGCGGCAAGCTGGACGCGGTCAAGATGACCTGCGACGCCAAGGCGGGCTTGGAGATCTTGCACATCGCGCTGGGAGAATACCGCAGCGAGTGGGGCGAGGAGACGGAAAGGGCAAAGAAGGAATGGAAAAAAGAATACGACCGCCTTGCCGGCATCGAGCTTGACGAAAATTCGCCCGGCGAGATAGGCTCCAAAATGCCCGACGCGATAAGCGGCTTTATCAAGGCGCACGGCGGCGCGGTGGCGCAGACGGCGGCTGTGGCGGCGGTGCGGGAAGAGATACCGGCAAACGCGATAATAGTGGGTTCGGCAGGCTCTCTGCCCGGCGACTTGCAACGCATGTGGACCACGGATACGAAAGACGCTTACAATATGGAATACGGCTACTCCTGCATGGGATACGAGATAGCCGGCGCGCTGGGCAGCAAGCTCGCCGAGCCGGAGAGAGAGGTTTACGCCATGGTGGGCGACGGTAGCTTTTTCATGCTGCACTCGGAGCTGGTCACCGCGCTGCAAGAGGGCGTGAAGATAAACGTGCTGCTCTTTGACAACGCCTCTTTCGGCTGTATCAACAATTTGCAGATGGAGCAGGGCGTGGACGCGCTCTGCACGGAACTGCGCTATCGTGAAGGGGACAAACCCATCAGAGAGGGCAGGTTCATGAACGTGGATTTTGCCAAGGTGGCGGAGGGATACGGCTGCAAGGCTTACTCCGTGCGCACCCTGGAAGAGCTGCGCGCGGCGCTGAGGGACAGCCTCAAACAGAGCGTTTCCACCCTCATAGACATCAAGACCGCGCCCAAGACCATGACGCACGGTTACGACGGCTGGTGGAACGTGGGCGTGACGCAGAACCCGCGCACGGAAAAGCAGAAAAAAGCGCGCGAGGACAGGCAGGAACATCTCGCCCGCGCAAGAAAATATTGAGAGGGAGTTATGGACAAAAACAAGATAAAGCTGGGCATAGCGCCCATCGCCTGGACCAATGACGACATGCCCGATCTGGGCGCGGAAAACACCTTTAAGCAATGCGTGAGCGAGATGGCTCTCGCCGGTTTTTCCGGCTGCGAGGTGGGCAACAAGTATCCCAAAGATACCGCTCAACTCAAAAAGCAGCTGGACATGCGCGGACTTAAAATCGCCAACCAGTGGTTTTCTTCCTTTATCCTCACCAAGCCCATGGAAGAGGTGGAGGCGGAATTTGCCGCGCAATGCGCCTTTTTGCGCGAGATGGGCGCCAAGGTGATCGGCGCGTCCGAGCAGAGTTACAGCGTGCAGGGGCGGCAGGACACGCCCGTTTTCGGCAGCAAATACGTGATGAACGGCAAAGAGTGGGAAAAACTCGCGCAGGGCTTGAACAGGCTGGGCATGATCGCGCGCGACATGGGCATAAGCCTCACTTATCACCACCATATGGGCACGGTGGTGCAGACGGCGGAAGAGGTGGACAGGCTGATGGAGATGACAAACGGCGAGGTCTTTTCGCTGCTCTATGACACCGGACACCTCGCCTATTGCGGGGAAGATCCCGTGCAGGTGCTGAAAAAGCATGTGAAAAGGGTGAAACACGTGCACCTCAAAGATATCCGTCCGCAGGTGGTGGAGAGGGTGAAAAAAGAAAACCTTTCCTTCCTGCAAGGCGTGCGCGCGGGCGCTTTCACCGTGCCGGGCGACGGCGCGATAGACTTTGCGCCCGTGTTCGACATTTTGGACAAGGCGGGATACGAAGGCTGGATGATAGTGGAGGCGGAACAGGATCCCGCCAAAGCCGATCCGCTGGAATACGCGCTCAAAGCAAGAAAATATATCGCCGATACGGCGGGAATATAAGGAGAGAAAGATGGCAATCAAAACGTTGAAATACTTTACCAACAACACTTTTGTGGAATCGGAAACGGACAAATATTATCCCGTTTTCAACCCTTCCACCGGTGAGCAGATAGCGCAGATGCCGCGCTGCACGGCAAAAGAAGTGGCGCAGGTGATAGACAACGCCCACGCCGCTTACGAAAAGTGGAGCCGCGTGCCCGTGCTCAAAAGGGTGCAGGTGCTCTACAAACTGCGCGAACTGCTCATAGAGCACATGGACGAACTCACCCTGCTGTGCGCCACGGAGCACGGCAAAAATTGGGAAGAGAGCAAGGGCGATATCCTCAAAGCCAAAGAGGGCACGGAGCTTGCCTGCAACATGCCTTCCCTCTTGCAGGGGGAGAGCCTGATGGACGCTTCGAGCGGTTACGACACCGTGCTTTACCGAGAATCCATGGGCGTTTTCGCCGGCATTGCGCCCTTCAACTTCCCCGCCATGATCCCCATGGGCTGGATGGCGCCCGTGTGCATCGCCTGCGGCAATTCCATCGTGCTCAAAGTGGCGGGCGCCACGCCCATGACCTCGCTGCGCATCGCCGAACTTTATAAAGAAGCGGGTCTGCCCGACGGCGTGCTCAACATCGTCAGCTGCGACCGCAACGATACGCAGGAGCTTATCTCCAATCCCAAGATAGTGGGCATATCCTTTGTCGGTTCCACCACGGTGGGCAGATACATTTATGAAACCGCCGCCAAATACGGCAAGCGCGTGCAATGCCTTTGCGAGGCGAAAAATCACGCTCTGGTGCTTGAAGACGCCGCCTTGGAGCGCACCGCCGCCGGCATCATAAACGCCGCTTACGGCTGCGCGGGAGAGCGCTGCATGGCTTTGCCCGTGGTGGTGGCGCAGGAGAGCATCGCGGACAAACTGGTGGAAAGGCTGGTCGCGCTGGCAAAGAGCAAAGTCAAGGTGGGACCCGCCTACGAAAAAGACACCACGCTGGGTCCCGTTTACAGCGCCGCGCACAAAAAGAGCGTGGAAGAGTGGATACAAAAGGGCTTGGACGAGGGAGCCGAGCTGGTGCTGGACGGCAGAGGAGTGCAGGTGAAGGGCTTTGAAAAGGGCTTTTATCTTGGTCCCACCATTCTGGACCGCGTCACGCCCGAGATGAGCGTGGGGCAGAGGGAGATCTTCGGACCCGTGCTGTGCATAAAGCGCGTGAAGACCTTTGAAGAAGGCTTGGCGGTGATGAACGCCAACCCCTTTGCCAACGGTTCCGTCATCTATACGCAAAACGGCTATTACGCCCGCGAATTCACCCGCTATACGCACGGCGGCATGGTGGGCGTGAACGTGGGCATACCCGTGCCCGTGGGCGTGTTCTCTTTCACCGGACACAAGTTCTCCTTCTTCGGAGATCTGCACTGCCTGGGCAGGGACAGCTTCAAATTCTTCACGGACAGCAAGACCGTCACCACGCACTGGTTTGACGAACACGAGGCAAAGTCCACCAAGGTTTCCACCTGGGACGGCACCATTTAAGGAGGCGAAAAATGAAAATAGGTATCATCGGCGCGGGGCGCATAGGCAAAGTGCATTTGGAATCCATCTCCCGTTATGTCAAGGGCGCGGAAGTCGCCGCCATGGCGGACCCGTTCATGGACGAAAAAACGGAAGAGTTCATCAAAGGTTTCGGCGTGAAAAAGGTGTGCCGTGACTATAAAGAGATCTTGGCGGACAAGGAGATAGACGCCGTGCTCATCTGTTCTTCCACGGATACGCACGCGCCAGTTTCGCTGGACGCCATCGCCGCGGGCAAGCACGTCTTTTGCGAAAAGCCCGTCGATCACGACATAAAAAACATCCTCAAAGTGAAAGAGGCGCTCGCGGGGAGCAAGGTCAAATATCAGGTGGGATTCAACCGCCGCTTCGACCACAACTTCGCCGCCGTCAGACAGGCGGTGGAAGAGGGCAGGATAGGCGCGCTCAACGTGCTTAAGATCTGCTCGCGCGATCCCGCCGCGCCGCCCGTTTCCTATATCAAGGTCAGCGGCGGCATTTTCCTGGACATGACCATTCACGATTTCGACATGGTGCGTTTCCTCTCCGCGGACGAGGTGGAGAGCGTTTACGCCATGGGCGGCGTGCTGGTGGACAAGGGCATAGGAGAAGCGGGGGACATAGACACCGCCGTCATCACCATGCGCCTCAAAAGCGGCGCTTTGGCGGTGATAGACAACTGCCGCAGAGCCGCTTACGGTTACGATCAGCGCGCGGAAGCGTTCGGAGAGCTGGGGCAGGTCGCCGTGGGCAACGACGCGCCGTCCACCGCCGTCATCTCCGATAAAAACGGCGTGACCGCGGAAAAGCCGCTCTACTTCTTCCTGGAACGCTATATGCAGGCGTATGTGAAGGAAGTGAGCGATTTCATAGACTGCGTGCAAAACGACAAGCCCGTGCCCGTGGGCATAGAAGACGGCTTACAGGCAGTGAGGATAGGCGTTGCCGCCAAAAAGTCGCTGGCGGAAGGAAGAGAAGTCAAGCTGAGCGAGATAGAAGGGTGAGAGAGGGCGGATAAAACAAAAAAAGGCGGCGTGAGCCGCTTTTTTTTATGCCCGCCGGGCGGAGCGATATTTTTTCAAGTCGCACAGCGCTCCCGCCACGGCTGCCGCGCCGCAAAAAGCGGGCGCCGCAGCGATGAGTTCAGAGCAATTCGTCCAAAGAATAGACGTATTTGTCGCAGAGTTTTTGCATTTGCTTGGCAAACTTTGCGGACTGCTTGTCGTAAACGCCCACCACGGCAAAGCCGCCGTCTTTGGCACCCTGTGCGCCCATGTGGCTGTCTTCAAAGACCAGGCATTCGTCCGCGGAAAGTCCCAGGCGGCGCGCCTCTTCGCGGTAGATGTCCGGGAAGCCCTTGCCGCGCGGCACCTCGTCCACGCTGGTGGCGCTCATGAAAAGCTCGGCAATGCCTTCGCGTTCCAGGCACGGTTCAAAAACGCCCTTGGGCGTGGCGGTGGCAATGCCCAGGCGCTTGCCCGCATCGTGCAGCTGCCGCAAAAGTTCGCGCGCGCCCTCTTTGAGCTGCACGTCGCGGGCATAAGCCCAGCGCGCCGTTTTCAGCCACTTTGCCGCCAGATCGGCGGCGGAGAGGTGGATGCTCGTGTTTTGCACGGTGTATTTCGCCGAATCGGCAAGGCTGAGATGGTTGATCTTTTCCAGCAGGTTTTTGGGCATGGAAAGCCCCACTTCGCGGAAGGGCGCGGCGTATATCTTCTGCCAGATCTCCATGGAATCCAGCAGCGTGCCGTCCAGGTCGAAGATGTATCCTTCAAAGTCGTGTATGTTCATAAATACCTCGCGTCGGGAGCAAACACCAGGGGGTATCTGCGTTTTTTGAGTATGCGCACGTCGTCTATGTGCACGGCGGTGCGGCTGACCTGTCCTGCGCTGTCCACCGCGTAAACGTCCGCGGAGTAAACGCCCGCGGGCATGCCGAAAAGTTCCAGCCGCATCTGCGCTTGCAGGCGGGTCAGACCGCGGTAAAAGTCGGAAAAATAGAGCTGGCTCGCGCCCGTATTATAGACCACCCGATAAGAGTGCACCAGATCGTCGCTCGTGCCGCGGTCGAAGACGAGGTATGTGCGCCCGTTGTCTACCTCGCACACGCCCGCCTCCGCTTCCATGACGGGGGGAGCGGGCACGGGGCGGGAAGCGCGCAGCTTTTGCAGCGTTTCCCCGTCCAGAGAGCAGGGGATAAACAGGCGCTTGTCCGCTTTTTCCTCCGCGCCCGTGACCATGTTGAAGCGTTTCACGCAGATGCCCGCCGGGGAGAAGTCCAGGATATAGCCCATCGCCGCGTCATGCGCGTTCGGCGGCACGGAGCCGTTGGCTTTGCCCTTTTCCATCTCCACGTAGGCTGTGGACTGCGCGCCCAGGGAGATGAAATCGCCTATGTGCAGGCTGCGCTCGTCCAGCACGGAATAGTGCAGATGTCCGGAAATGTGCACCACCGTGGGGAATTCGTGCAAAAAATCCAGGGTTTCGTCGCCCCAGTCGTCGGAGCCGTAAACGGTGTTTTTCGCGGCGTTGTGCGTCACCAGGATCACCGGTTTTTTGCCGCTTGCCGCCACGGCTTTGCTCAACTGCTCTCTTATTTGCGCGCCCACTTCGGCATAGCCGCGGCGCAGACTGCCGCAGTCGGGAGAAGCGCCTATGAAGTGCACGCCGCCCGCCACATAGTGCCAAAAGGGAGAAAAGCAAGTGCACTCGCTGAATTTTTTCCTGCGCAACGCGGGTATCTCCGGGCGCGGAAAATAATCGTGGTTGCCCATTATCACCATGGGGAAAGGTTTTTTCTCGCCGAAAGCGTCTGCAAAAGCCGCCGTCCAGCGCGCGTAAGCCACGCGCGAGCCGATGTTGCAGATGTCGCCGGCAAAGATGAGCACGTCCGGAGAGAGCGCCGCCAAACGGCGGAAAGCGCGGCGCAGATTGCCCTCGAAAGTGTTGTGCTTTTTGCACGAAAAGGGCGAGAGCTGCGAATCCGTCACCACCGCGGCGCGGAAGGAAGGGGGAATATCCGAAAGGACCTTGTTTTCAAAGACGAATTTCATCGGGCAAAAGCTCCTCTCGCCGCGTGCGCCGCGGCAAAACGATGTTGTGCGGCGCCTTTTCCGTAAAGCCCGCCGCACTCTTATCCTAGCACAACGCCCGCGCGCTTGGCAACGATTCTGCAAACACGTCTTGAAAAATAAGAGCGGTTGTTATATAATAAGAGCGTGGATCGCGGCGGAAGCGCTTTGCCGCAAGTCAAGACCGGAAAAGCGGAGGCATGATGAAAAAAGAGAGTTTGGACAGAGGCTGGAAGTTCCGTCTGGAAGGCGACGTGGGCTCGGCGCTCAAATCGCACGTTGCCACGGTGGATCTGCCGCACTCCTGGGGTGAAAAAGACGGATTTGGCGCCGCTTATCGGCGCGGCGCGGGTGTTTATACGCGCACTTTCACGCTCTATAAGTGCATTGGCGCGGCATACTATCTGGAATTCGGCGCGGCGTTTTCCGCGGCGGAAGTTTATGTGAACAAGGCGTTTGCCGGCAGGCACGAGGGCGGCTTTTCCCTCTTCCGCTTTGACGTGACCAAACTGCTCAAAACCGGGCAAAACGAGCTGGAAGTGCGGGTAGACGGCGCGGATAAAGAGGGATCCCGAGGCGCGGACTTTGCCTCTTTCGGCGGGCTTTATCGCGGCGCGTCGCTCATCACCGCGTCGCAGACGCGCTTCGATCTGGACTACTTCGGCAGCGAGGGGGTGAGGATCCTTTCCGCTCCCGACGAAAAAGGCGGCGCGCAGGTAGATATGACCGCCTATGTGACTAATCCGCGTGCGGACCTCAAAGTCGGCGCGGAGATATATTTTTTGGGCGAGCGCGTGGCGGAGCAAAGCGTGCCCTGCACGGCGCGGGCGCACATGGTCTTCGAGCTGTGCGAGGCGCATTTGTGGCAGGGGAAAAGGTCGCCGCTCATGTATGAAGCGCGTCTTTGCATTACGGACGGCATACGCAAATGGGACGAACGCACGATAAAATTCGGCATACGCGGAGTGCGCGCGGACAAAGAAGGCTTTTGGCTCAACGGCGAGCGGCTGCCTTTGCGCGGCGTTGCCGTGCGTCAGGACAGGTGCGGCAAAGGCTGGGCGGTCACGGACGCGGAAGAGAGAGAGGATTTTGAACTCATAAAAGAGTTGGGCGCAAACACCCTGCGCCTTGCATATCATCAGCACGCGCCGCTCATCTGCGAGCTGGCGGACAGGGAAGGACTGTGCGTGTGGGCGGATATGCCCGGCAGCGGGGGCGGAGAGGAAAACGCCACGCGGCAGCTGCGCGAACTCATCGTGCAAAACTTCCACCATCCTTCGATCGTCTGCTGGGGCATAGGCGGCAGCGGGGACTTTTCTCCGCATTTAATGCAAAAGCTCAACGCCTTGGCGCACGAGCTGGATCCCGCCCGCTTTACCGTGGCGGCGCGCTCCGCCGCACAAGATGCTGCGCGGGCGGACGCGCCGGCTTATGACCTCTGCGGCGATAAAAATGATGCGAGAGCGGAAAACGTTGCCGCGCGGCTCAACGCTTTGGGCGGGCAGCGCGCCTTGGCTCTGTCCGAATACGGCTGTGAGGGCGTGGCGGGCAGGCACGCGCTCTTCCCGGAGTTCGGCGACCGCTCGCTCGAATCGCAGGCGGAATATCACGAAGAGATGATAAAGCTGATAAACGCGCACCCCGAACTGTGGGCGACGCATGTGCGGAGCATGTTCGATTTCGCCTCCGCGCCGCCCGCCGGAGCAAAAAGCGTGAACGGTAGCGGACTTGCGTCCTATGACCGCAAGGTGAAAAAAGACGCCTTTTATCTTTACAAGGCGTATTGGAGCGAGGAACCTTTCGTGCACGTCGCGGGCGGAGAAACGCAGGTGCGCGCGGGAGAAACGGCGGTCGTCAAAGTATATTCCAACCTGCCGGAAGTCACGCTTTATGCGGGTAAAAAGGCGGTGGGAACGCTTAAAGCGGACAAGGTGTTCCTCTTTAAAGTGCCCTTAAAGCGCAGGCTAAAAGTGGAGGCGCACGCCGGCGCACATGTCGCCAAAGCCAAAATAACGCGCGTGAAAGTCAAAGAGAAAAAGCAAAAAGGGAGAAAAGACGTTGGAGTTTGACGATTATCCCGCGCCGGCAGGCAAGCTCTCCGTGCACGACAAACTGGGGGAGATAATGGCGCGTCCGCAGGGGAAAGCGCTTGTCTACCGCACCTTGGAACAGGCGGAAAAACATCTGACCGCGCAGGGCAAAAGCATGCCCAAAGTGAGCGACGTCATGCTGAAAATGGCGTCCGGCATGCGCGTGACGCGCATCATCTCCATGCTGGGCGCCGCCGTGCCCGCGGATGCGGTGAAAACGCTCAACGCCGAACTGAACAAGATAGAAAGATAAGCGCGAGAAAAAGAAAAGCGGATTTTTTCACGCATACCGTTGAAAGAAGCGTTCGGCGGGAGTATAATATCAATGACGAACGCGGGAGCGCCCGCCGCTCCCGGAAGGCAGGCATATGGACAAGATAAAAAAGAAGATACGCACGTTTTTCGGCGTGGGGCTGGCGCTGCTGATCGGACTGCCCGCGGGCATCGTCATGACCGTATTCGGCGCGACAAAAAGCATTACGGCGCTGCTGGTCATCGGCATAGTGCTGATCGTGGCGGGCTTTTACGCGGGACCCGTGCTGCTGGTGCAGGTGGGAGAAAAGAAAAAGCTGGGGCGCGTCATCGCCGCCGTGGAGAACCAAAACCTTTACACCGCCGAGGAGATAGCCGCCGGCACCGGTATCAGGGGAAAAGCCGTGCTCGGCTATATCAACGAGGCGTTGCAGAAGGGTTATCTCACCGGTTACAAGTGGGAAAACGGCAGATTGGAGCTGATCAGATCGCGCAAGCAGACCTGGGAAAAGAGCACCGTCAAATGCCCCTTCTGCGGCGCGCCCGTTTCCGTGGACCCGCAGCAGGGCGGCGCGGTCTGCCCTTATTGCGGCGCGCATATAAAAGACGCGGAGCAAAGGCAATAAGCGCCCGCGCCGCGGAAAAGATAGTAAAAACGCCGCTTTTCAACGGCGTTTTTCTATATTATCACGTCTATGATGCTGATGACGTCTTTATTGTGATTTTTGCTCAGCGTGCCGAACAGCTTGAAAAGCTCCAAGAACACGCCGATGTTTGATTCGTCTATCACCAAAGTTGCGGTTTCTTTGGTCTGAGCGGTCCTGCCCGGCAGTTTGTCGCCGTTTTCCAGCGCCGTCACGGGAAAACACAGATACAGCATGGGTTGAGTACCTATCGCATATTGTTTTTCCGTTATCTTTATTTCGGCTACCAGGTCGGAAGAAGCAAAGCGGTAGATCAGCAGAGGATAATTCACATGCGTCTGCAAAAAGTCAAAGCCGTTGACGCTTTTCTTGACGGGGTCGGATCTTTTTATCGACAATTCGGGATCGGTATCCAAAAAATCTTTTTCGGACAAGCCGCTCAGATATGTCTTTATCTCCGTCAGGGCTTCTTTGGACACAACGCCCCAATCGTAAAAATATTTTATGTATTCGGACAATTCGTATAAAGTTTTTTCTTTGCCGTTCGCGCCGATAAAGCTGAGATCTTTCAGCGACGTCCTCTCCAATTTTGCGCTGTTGGACTTGATCACGTCGTAACCTATCTGCCACTCCACATAGCAGTTGTTTGTAAAAGCCTCCTTCTTTGTCGGCACGGGCAGACCGTATTCGTTGAGGGCGGATCTTTTTTTGATCCGCGTCTTGCCCGTCCCGTTCGTGAGGGGAATGGCAACTTTGATTTTGCGATCGCTTATTTCTTTGATATACATATCGTTTTTTCTCCTTTACAAGTCGAATAGTTTTGCAAAATAATCGTCTATCAAGTGAAAGTTTCGGTTTTCCGTATACGCCGCTTTCTCTTTCAGCCACGGGTGTTTTTCCATGCTCTTGGTGACAAAAACGTCTTGCACCGCCAAAAAAGCGGCGTTGTCGATAAAAACGTCGCAATTGCCGTAATAATAGGGCAGTTTGCATATATAGTCTTTGAAGACGTCCACATAGCAATAGTAAGCAAACTTCTTTTTGTCGATAATGATGGCGTTATCGCTCCACTCTTCGATGAACGTCTTGCTCCTGTTCAAGGCGTTTATGTCCCTCATCGTGAAAAACAAAATATCGCCGTCTTTGTACCGGCTGTATTTGGAGGGGTATTTTGCGATATAATTTTTTACGTAATCGTGTTTGAGATCGAAGCATTTGCCGTCGATGGTTTTGAAGCGCATGTTCAAAACGTCGGAATATTTCAGACCCGAAGCGCTTTTTTCATAGAGCGCCAAAATTATCGGGAAACCTTTTGTCCTGGAAGTGCTGCCGAATTCCTGGCTGTTGACTATGCAGTGGTCTACAAGCCGATAATTGTCGTAAAAAGGCTTCAAGAGAGCGTGGTTTGCCTTTTTTATCATATAAGACAGAGGGTGCAGGACCGCCACATAGTCGGGCTGCAACTTGTTGTAAGAGAGCAGAAAAGATATCCCCAGATCCCTGGTCTTCAAATCGGCGTCGATGGCGCACGGCTCCGAATTTTTAATGGAGTTTTTCACCTTTGACGTGGTGTCGTTATACGGCGGGTTGCCGATGATCAGCAGCTTTTTGTCCGCGCTCAGATCTATCGAAGCGCGAGTAAAAGCGTGCAGAGTGTTGGCAACGTGGTATTCGCAGCCGGGGCACAAAAGTTTTGCCTTCTCTATCGCCTTTTCGTCTATGTCGCAGCCGATGGTCCTGAGCGGATACAGAGAGGACAAAAAAGAACCGTAACCGCAGGAAGAATCCAAAAACACGTGTTTGTCATAGTCGGGGACGTTTGCTTTGACGATGGCTATGAGTTTGTCCACAAATTTTTGCGGAGTATAAAAGCAGCCGAGGTTTGTCATTTCTTCATATGATAAGTGCTGCTGGACCATGTTATACTCCTTTTGTGCGTGGATGACCGAATACATTATAACACAAAAAAAGGATAATGTCATGAAAGAAATCCGGCTTTTTTTCGCAAGACGGGACAAAGAAAGCGCGGGCGGGTTTTTCGCAGAAAAACGCCTTCGTGGGGGAATTTCCACAAAAAGGCGGCTTTTTGTCGGGTAAAAAATATGAAAATTCGCAAAATTGGGTCTTGAAAAGCGCAAAAATATGTTTTATAATAAAAATAACGGACGTTTTCCGATTCCAAATAAAAAAGGAGAAAATTATGAGAAAAGCATTTATCTGCCCCACCAAGTATGTGCAGGGCGAAAACGAACTGCTCAACCTGGGCTACTTTATTGCCTCTTACGGCAAAAACGCGCTGCTCATCGCCCATAAGGACGACATCGCACGCGTGCAGGACAAGCTGGACGCCACTTGCAAAAAATTCGGCGTGGAGCTGATAGAAAGCCCCTTCACCGGCGAGTGCTCGCGCGCGGAGATAGAGCGTTTGCGCAAGATAGGCAAAGAAAACAAGTGCAAGTGCATCATCGGTCTGGGCGGCGGCAAAGCCATCGACACGTCCAAGTGCGTTGCCGAAGGCGTCACTCCGCTGATCATCGTGCCCACGATAGCGGCGACGGACGCGCCCACTTCCCACTCCGCCGTGGTCTATACCGAAGACGGAGCGTTTGACGATTACTTCTACTTCAAGCGCAGCCCCAGCGTGGTCATGATAGACACCACCGTCATCGCCAACGCGCCGGTGCGCTTCCTCGTGTCCGGCATGGGCGACGCGCTCTCCACTTATTTTGAAGCGAGAGCCACGCAGGCGTCTTTCAGCAACGTCAACGCGGGACTGCCCTGCGGTGCGCGCAATTCCGCCAAGCCCGACGGCATGAAGCCCGGTCCCTGCCCCACGACAAAGGGCACCATGGCGGCGATGGCGCTTGCCACGCTGTGTTACAAGACCTTGCTCTCCGACGGCATGAAGGCGAAAGCCGCCTGCGAATGCAAGGTGGTCACCCCCGCTTTGGAAAACATCATAGAAACCAATATCCTGCTCTCCGGCTTGGGCTTTGAGAGCGGCGGACTTGCCGCGGCGCACGCCATCCACGACGGACTCACCGTGCTGCCCGGCACGCACAAGTATTATCACGGCGAAAAAGTCGCCTTCGGCACCATCTGCCAGCTGGTGTTGGAGAATGCGCCCGAAGAAGAGCTTTACGAAGTGATAGACTTCTGCCTCGACGTGGGTCTGCCCGTGTGCCTTGAAGACATCGGCGTGGACAAGATCAGCAAGGAAGAGCTGCAAGCCGTGGCGGAGAAATCCTGCATAGCGGAAGAATCCATTCACGCCATGCCTTTCCCCGTGACCACGGACATGGTGGCAGCCGCCATCATCGCCGCTGATAAGATAGGCAGAGCCGCCAAATACGGAGAGTGAGCATGAAAAAGATAATGAATACCGCCCAAACTTACGTTACGGACATGTGCCGCGGCATTGCCATGGCGCACCCGGAATTGGAGTTTGTGGAAAAATACAAGATAGTAAAGAAAAAAGAGATAGATCAAAACAAGGTCACGCTCATCTCCGGCGGCGGTTCGGGACACGAGCCGGCGCACGCGGGCTTTGTAGGCACGGGCATGCTGGACGCGGCGGTGTGCGGCGACGTGTTCGCCTCTCCTTCGCAGGTGCAGATCTACAATGCGCTCAAACTCACCGCTTCCGAAAAGGGCACGCTGATGATAATCAAGAATTATTCTGGCGACTGCATGAACTTTAACGGCGCGGGCGCGGACGCGAGCGAAGACGAAGACATGCAGATAGAGCGCGTGTTCGTCAACGACGACGTTGCCGTGCAGGGCAGCTCCTATACCAACGACGATTATGTGGTGGGCAGGCGCGGCGTTGCCGGCACGGTGTTCGTGCACAAGATAGCGGGCGCGGCGGCGCAGCAGGGCAAAGACCTGCAAGAGGTCAAGCGCGTGGCGCAAAAGACGATAGACAATCTTGCCAGCATAGGCTTTGCGCTCTCTTCCTGCACCCCTCCCGCCAAGGGCACGCCCATTTTCGATCTGGCGGAAGACAAGATAGAATTCGGCGTGGGCATTCACGGCGAGCCGGGCAAGAGCACGGATAATTACGCCACGGCGGACGAGCTGGCGGAAAAAATGGTCAAACTGCTGGCTGACAACGCCGTGATCAAGCTGAAAAAGGGCGACGAGATAGCCGTGATAGTCAACGGTTTCGGCGCCACTCCGCAGAGCGAACTTTATATCCTCAACGCCTCCGTGCGCAAACTCACGGACGAGATGGGGCTTGTCACTTACAAAACGCTGGTGGGCAACTTCATGACCTCTTTGGATATGGCGGGCGCTTCCGTCACCTTCCTCAAACTGGACGAAGAACTCAAAGCGCTGCTCGATTATCCCGTTTCCGCTCCGGCGCTGACCTGGGGCGCGGCGGACGGCGAGGCGCAGGCGGCAGTGGAAGCGGTGCGCGCGCTTGCCAAAGCCATGGGCGTGGCAAACCTGCCCGCTCATCATGAAGGGAAAAAAGCCGTTGCTAAGGCGGCTGCCGATGAGAAAAACGCCGTTTACGAGGTCAAGGGCAAACCCGCTTACGGAGAAAAGCTGAACACTGCCGCCATGGTGGAAGTGATAGACAAGATGGCGGACGTTATCATAGAAAACGAAGTGCCTTTCTGCGACGCGGACAAGATGGGCGACGGTGACTTCGGCATGAGCATAGCCAAGGGCTTCCGTCAGCTCAAAGCGGACTGGAAGAGCCGCAAAAAGGGCAACATTGGCGAATTTTTGCTCAGCTGTTCGGAAATCATCAAAGAGTATTGCGGCGGAGCCTCCGGTCCCATTTGGGGCAGCGCCTTCAAGTATGCCGGCAAGGCGGCGGGCAGCAAGGAAGAAGTCACCCTTGCCGACATCGCCGAGATCATGCAGGCGGCAAACACGGGCGTTTACGAAACGGGCAAACGCAGCTTCGGCAAGGGCGCCGTGGTGGGCGACAAAACGCTGGTGGACGCGCTCAAACCATGCGCGGACGCTCTGGAAGCCGCTGCCAAGGCAGGCGACAAGATGAAGGTCGGACTTGAAAAGGGCGCAAAAGCCGCCGTTGCCGGCGCGGACGCCACCAAGACGGTGGTTGCCAAGCTGGGCAGAGCGGGCACCGTGGGTGAAAAATCCATCGGTTATCCCGACGCGGGCGCTTACGGTCTGGGCGTCATCTTCACTTCCCTTGCGGAATTTATCGGCAAAAAGATAAAGTAAGGGTAACGTTTCGGGGACGGGCGACCGTCCCCTTTTTCGATAAAAATCGCTCTTAGGGCGCGTGCCGAGCCGGTTTACACAAGAAAAGTAAGGGCGCGGCGCCGCCGGATACGGGGGAGTTTATGAGTGCCGTGCAACTGATACCGTTTGTCATAACGCAGGCGGTGATGGCGATACCGGTTTTTATGTGCGTCGCGCTGCTCTGCGGGGCGGGCGGCGGCTTGATCGCAGGTTTTCACGAAAAGCCGTCGGATCTGCGGGCGGTGAAATGTTGGAAAAAAGTCTGCCGCCTGGCGGCGCTGCCCATACTTTTCTGCCTGGCGCTCCTGGACGGGAGCGTGAGCTGTTTTATTTTCGGAGAACATCTCGCCGGCGGACTGCTTATGGGCGCGGCGGTTGCGGAAGCGGTGGCGACCGTGATGGTTTTCAATCGTTCGGAATATTTTACTTCTCTCGTCCGCATGTCGGCGGACGAATATTGGCGCGAAAAAGACGAAAGCGGCGCGTCCGAATAAGAGGGAAAGCGCGGCGCGGAGGGCTTTTTGCGGGAAAAAACGGATAAAAAGCCTTTGCGCGCGCGTTTTTTGCAAAATAAAAGTAAAATATAGCGCGCGTATGAAAAAGGGTATGGCTAAGCGGCAAAAAGTGTGTTACAATAAATAATAATGAAGGCGTGCGAACTGAAAAAGGGAATAAAGCCGGCGTCCGTCATGCTGCTCACGGGCGGCGACGGATACTGGACTTCTTACGCCGTTGCCCGGCTCACGGACTCGATCCCGGCGGAAGAGCGGGAACTGCGGGTGGAAGTCTTGGACGGCTCTTCCGTGGACGACGTTGTTTTTGCGCTTGCCACGCCCTCGCTGAGCGGCGGGAGCAAGACGGTGGTGGTGCGCGGCAGGACGGGCAAACTCTCTTCCGCGGAGGAAAAGGCGCTCAAAGGGTATTGCGCCGCGCCGGCGGCGGACAGCGTGCTTATCCTGTGCGACGAAAAGGGCGTGTTTTCCTGCGTCAAGGCGTTTGCCGCGGAGGTGGACTGTTCCGCGCCGGACAGCGCAGACGGCAAGGATTTTTTGCGCGACGCGGCGGAGCGTTTGGGCTTGAAGATAAGGGCGCCCGCGCTCTCCCTCCTCTTCGACTATTGCAACGCCGATACGGGCAGAGCGGAAAAGGAACTGGAAAAGATAGCGGCATACGCGCCGGAGGGCGGTGTGGCGGATTCCGAACTCATCCGGCTGCTGGTAGCGCCCGACGAGCGCGCCAAGGCGTATGAATTGACCAACGCGCTCTCCACGGGCAATAAGGCGGCGGCAACGGCTTATCTGACCCGTCTTGCCGCGGCGGGAGTGCAAAGCTCGGCGGTGCTGCGCTCGCTGGCGTCGGCATATCGCGGGCTTTTGTTTTTGCGCATTTCGCCGCTCGGCGACGAAGACGCCGCCAAGGCGCTGGGGGTCAAGCCCTATGCGGTCAAAAAGATGCGCCCGGTGGCGCGCCGTTACACGCCCGTTGCCCTCAAAGCGCTCTGCGACGGGTTGAACGATCTGGAATATCATTTCAAAAGCGGCAGGATAAGCGTGGAAAACGCGCTCGATCTGGCGATAAGCCGCATTATGGGAGTAAAAGTAAATGTATAACAACGGTTATTACGGTCCGCAAGTCAAAAAGGTGCGCGCCACGCCCGCCGTTTGGGCGGTGCGCGCAGTTTTGGCGCTCACCTATGCCGGCTGCACGGCAAGCACCGTGGTGCAGATATACGACGGCGCGCCGTTCGGCGTGTTCGGCATGTTTTCCGGCGGCGGGCTTGTCGCTTTTTGCGTGATAGCGGGCATTGTCATCACGGCGGTGAGGTGCCTTATCTATGAGCTTTTGCTCAGGCTGGGCACAAACTCCCTTACGCGCACGCTGGGGTATATGGGAGAAACGGCGCCCGACCCCAACTTCAACGCCACGCTGATCGGCACATGCTATATCTGCGCCAACGCGCTTACCGCGCTGTTTTCCGTGCTGAGCATTTTTTACGCTTCGCAGCTGACGGTGCTCAGCGCTTTTCTGGCGATAATATTCAAAGTTTTGGCAATGGCGGCGGCGCTTTTGCTGCTGCTGCGCAAGGTGGGCAAAGGGAACTTCTCATTTGCCTTTTCCGCTTTTGCGCCGCTTTTTGCGGTGACGATAATTTTGCTGTGAGGTGGGTATGAAAAGAAAGATATTTATCCTTGCGGCTATCGTGACTTTAACGGCGGTGTGCGCCGTCATCCTTGCCGGCTGCGCGGACGTGAAGGGCGTTGAAGAGTTTTCCCTCACTCCCGCAAGCGAGCAGACAAGAGAAAGCGTTCTTTCTTCCGACGTTGCTTACGAATATCTGGAATGGATGGGCGGAGAGGAGATGATCTCCCGTTACGGCAGCGTGGACAGCGGCGAGATAAACGTCAATTACGGCATAGGCAGAGCGGCGATGGCGCTTGCCGCGGAGATGGACGAGATGGGCTATCTGCCCCAGGAAGACATCGCCGTTTACGTGGGTGAAAACGGGGCGGTGACTTCTCTGAGCGCAAACAGTCAAAAGGTGACGGGCATCATGCGCGTGAACACGTCCATACAGGGGCAGGAGAGCCTGAACGTGGTCTATGTCAAGCCGGCAAAAACGGAAGAGGGGCAGAGCAGTGCCGGACAGGTGGTGATAACGGCGCACTTTGACAATCTCTTCGACATGCCCTCCGCGGACGGGCAGGTGATCACCGCGGAAGGCGCTTACGAAAACGGCGCGGCGGTGGCTGCCATGCTCTATGTCGCGCAGCTGCTGCAAGATACGGATCTGCCCTTTGACGTGGTGTTCGCCTTTTTGGGCTCTTCCGTGATCTCCGCCAATAACAGCATTTCTTATTGCTGGAACGGCGCGAGCGCGCTCAAAGACTTTTTGCCGACCATGTTTGGCAAGGAATATAATTTGCTGTTGAACATCACGCTGTGGCGGTTGGGCGGCGGAGAAAAACTCTATATGTATTCTTCCGACCGCGACACTTCTTACAACAATTATTTTTACGCGGCGGCAGCGGCGGACGGACTGGACTTTGCCAAGGTGCCCGAATATAAGCACGCGTTCACGGAAACCTTTGCCTCGCAGATCCTGGCTGCTTCTCCCTCCGGCGTGTTCCACCCCGGTCTGCTCAACGACAGCATATATTTTGTCAACGAAGGCGTGCCCACCCTCACTTATATGAGCCTTGACTGGGAGGGCGGCAAAGAAAATTCGGGCGGGAAAAACTGCGCCTTTACCGGCAACGATACGCTCAGCAACATGCTCCTCGCCAGAGGCGGCGGAGAAGAGGGGAAAAAGGCGGTGAAAGCGCAGCTCAACGGCGTGGCGCTCAACATCGTCACCGCGCTTACCGGAGAAAACGCGCAGCAATTTTTGTCCGTCATCTCCACCGCCAGAGAAGAACTGGCGGATAACGGCTCCGCGCTCTACGGGCTTTCCGTGGCGACAATGGTGCTCACCTGGGCGCTGGTCATCGGCTTTTTGGTCGCAGCCATCGTGCTGCGCGGCAAAAACGTGACCAAAATGGCAATGCGCCGCCCGCCCGTCGATCCTACGCGCCCGCCGCAAGACCCGTTTACGGAGTTCAACAAGGGGCAGGGCAGTCCGTTTGAAGAGTTCGACGAGGATAAAAACAAGGGCAGGGGCGGAAATTCCGGCTCCGGCAACGCAGGCGGCGGCTCCGGCGGCGACGATATTTTTGAAGGCTTCTGATCGCGGCAGCGGCAGCGTGCCGGCAGCGTGACGCTGCATCCTTATATGCTCCGCAGTCGTATATAGCGGTTGCGGGGCGTTTTGCAGCGTGACGCTGCACCCTTATATGCTTCGCAGTCGCATATAGCGGTTGCAGGGCTTTTTGTGCGGTGAAATCGCAAAAAAAAGTTTTTGCGCGGGCGGAGCCGCGGCAGGTCGGCGCGCCCGTCGCGCGGGATAAATTCTTCCGCCCCCTCAAATTGCTTGATAAATGCGCGGTTATGCGTTAAAATATTACATACCGATATGCGCGTGCGCAGGCGGAATAATGGCGGAGGATAAAAGATGTTTGCTTTGTGCGCGGACTCTGCGGGGACGTATCTCACCAGTTTGGACTGGACGATAGCCATAGATCTTTTGGTGCTCATCGCCGTGGCGGTGATGGTGCTCATCTTTTTCAAGCGGCGCAACAGTATCAAGTTGGCGCTGGTTTTTTCCGCCTATCTGCTGCTCTACTGCGTGGTGTGGGTGATAAACGGCTTGCTGGGCAAACTTTACGTCACCAAGATGATCCTCTCCGTGGTGGGCATGTTTATGATAGGCGCGTTCATCGTGGTCTATCAAACGGATCTGAAAGTTAGTTTTTCCAAGCTGGCGCACATCGGCGAAAAGAGCGGAAAAAGCGAAACGGACGTGACTTACGAAGAGATGAAGGCTGGCGCCAACGAGATCGTGCGCGCCTGTCAGACGATGGCGAAAAACAATGTGGGCGCGCTGATAATCATCTGTCCCGGCGCGGTGCCGCCGCATATCCTGGACACGGGCACCATTCTCAACGCCAACGTTTCCTGCGGACTTTTGGAGAGCATTTTCAACACTCACGCGCCGCTGCATGACGGCGCCGTGGTGGTCAAGGGCAACAAGATATTGGGCGCGGGCTGTTTTCTGCCCCTTTCGCAGGAGGTGAACATCTCCAAGGAACTGGGCACGCGTCACCGCGCCGCGATCGGCATAACGGAAGAAAACAACGATATTTTCGCCGTGGTGGTGAGCGAGGAAACGGGCATCATTTCCACGGTCACGGCGGGCAAGATCAGGCGCTATATGACGCCGGAGAGCCTTTCCGAACAGATAGAGCAGGCGTTTGGCATATCCACCCGCCCGCGCAAAGAAAAAGTCAAGGAGCACAAGTTTTTATGATAGTGCGCCGTCCCACCGTCCTGCTGCCGCGCGAGGGCACGGACCTTTATAAATGGTGCGTGATCGCCTGCGATCAATTCACTTCCGAGCCGGAATATTGGCAGGAATTAGAGAGCGTGGTGGCGGGTGCGCCCGGCACGCTGGGGCTTATTTATCCGGAAGTATACCTGGGAAAAACCGAGGGCAGGGGTGAAAAAATACGCGCCCGCATGCACGAATATCTGCAAAGCGGCATGTTCAGAGCGCACGAGGGATATATCCTGGTGGACCGCACCTGTTCCGACGGCAAACACCGTTTGGGCATCATGGCGGAAGTGGATCTGGAAAAATACGATTACGATTTCACTTCCCGCACGCCCGTGCGCGCCAGCGAACAGACGGTGGTGGAACGTCTGCCCGTGCGCATAGAGGTGCGCCGCGGCGCGCCGCTGGAACTGCCGCACATCATGATGCTGATGGACAACCGCGACAACTTTATGCGCGAGCTTTATATGTTGCGCGGCAAGCAGCTTTACGACACGCCCCTGAACATGGGCGGCGGAAGGCTGACCGGATATGAACTTAACTGCACGGAAAAGATAGACGCCTATATGCGCGAGATGGAAGAGCGAGCGCGCGAGCAGGGCGAAGGCAGCATAGTTTTTGCCGTGGGCGACGGCAATCATTCGCTGGCAACGGCAAAGGCGTGCTGGGAAGAGCTGAAAAAGGGGCTTTCCGCGCAAGAGGCGCGCGAACATCCCGCCCGCTTCTGCCTGTGCGAGATAGTCAGCGTGCAGGATCCGGCGCTCATCTTCGAGCCCATCAACCGCGTGGTGTTCGACAAGGACGGAGAGTTTGTGGCTTATGCCGCAGACAGGCTCAAAGGCGCGGGCAGCTGCGTGATGATAAGCGGCGGCGTGCGCAGGCTTATCCCCGTCAACGCGGAGCCGGCGCAGGCGATAGCGCAGATACAGGCGGTGATAGACGAGTTTTTGCAGGTCAAGCCGGAGTGCGGCGTGGACTATGTTCACGGCGCTTACAACACGGAGCAGGTGGCGGCGCGGTGCGGCGGCACGGCGGTGATCATGCCGCTCATCACCAAGGAGAACCTCTTTGCCTGCGTAAAGGCGCGCGGAACGCTGCCGCGCAAGTCCTTTTCCATGGGAGAGGGCAGGGATAAGCGCTACTATATGGAAGCGCGCCTGATAACAACCGAATATACTATTTCGGACGGAAACGTCCTTATCAAGGAGAGGCAATGAAAATCAAAGTGGCCAAATTCGGCGGCACGTCCATGGCGGACGCGCAGGCGATAGTGCGCAGCGCAGACATCGTAAAGGCGGAGCCTGCGCGCAGGTATGTGGTGGTATCCGCGCCCGGCAAGCGTTATTCCCAGGACGTCAAAGTCACGGACATGCTTTACGAGTGCTTTCACATGTCGGAGATGGACGGCAATTTCGATCCCGCGTTTGAAAAGATAAAGGAAAGATTTGCCGGCATAGCGGCGGATCTGGGGTTGGATATGGACATGGACGCCTGCCTGGAAGAGGTGAAGGCGGGCATGTATAAATACCGCAGCACGGAATATTTCGCCTCGCGCGGCGAATATCTCAGCGGCAGGATCATGGCGGCGCATCTGGGGTTTGAATTTGTGGACGCGGCGGAGGTGATAGTGTTCACTTCCGGCGGAGAGTTTGACGCCGCCGCCACCAAAGCGGCGCTCAAAAAGCGGCTTGCCGGCGTGAAATACGCGGTGGTCCCCGGCTTTTACGGCGCGGACGAAAGCGGACTTATCCACACGTTCAGCAGGGGCGGTTCTGACATCACCGGCGCGTTGATAGCGGAAGCCGTGGGAGCGGATCTCTATGAAAACTGGACGGACGTGAACGGCTTTCTGACCGCCGATCCGCGCATTGTGGATCACCCCGCGGGCATACAGCAGCTGTCTTACCGCGAACTGCGCGAGCTTGCCTATATGGGCGCCAACGTGCTGCACCCGGAGAGCATTTTCCCCGTGCGTGCGGGCGGCATACCCATCAATATCCGCAACACCTTCGAGCCGGAAAACAAGGGCACGATGATAGTGCCGGAGATAGACGAGAGCCGCAAGGGCAACACCATCACGGGCATTGCCGGCAAAAAGGGATACAGCATCATCTATATAGAAAAATCCATGATGAACAGCGAAATAGGCTTTGCGCGCAAAGTGCTTTCCGTGCTGGAATATTACAACATCGGTTTTGAGCACATGCCTTCGGGCATAGACACGCTGAGCATAGTGGTGGCGGACAGCGAGATCGCCGGCAGAGAGAGCGTGGTGATGGAGCGCATCCAAAAAACCGTTGCGCCCGACCATGCGGAGATAAAAAACGGAATCAGCCTGATAGCCACGGTGGGACACGGCATGTCTTTCAAGCCCGGCACGGCGGCAAAGCTGTGCGGCGCGCTTGCCGTTGCCGGCGTGAACATCCGCATGATAGACCAGGGTTCCAGCGAGATGAACATCATCGTGGGCGTTGCCACGGAGGATTATGAAAAGGCCGTGAGAGCGATATATCACGCCTTTGAGTGACGGCGCGATCGTTTGACAAGCGCGTGCCCTCTGCCAAAGCGGGGGCACGTTTTATATTATGAAAGCGTGATTTGTCCGCCCGCGAAAAAAGCGGCGCGTGCGCCACGCCGCCGAATATTTTTATCATGTCTGCACGGAGAGCGGCGTTGTGCGGCTTCACTTTGCCGTCACGGCTTTTTCACATTCTTTTCACGATATATGCAAAACGTTTGCGCATTATTTTCACGCTGCATTCACAATATTTTCACATCTTATGCGCGCATTTTCACGGCGCTTTCACGCCGCCGTCACACCGTCAGACCAGCGATATTTTATCGGAAATGCTTCTTACAAACATGCCTTTGGAAACGCCCCAGTCCACGCAGGCGCCGATGAAGGAGGTGAACTTGTCGGACAGGCGCGGCACTTTGAATTCGCGCTGCACCGCCACGGCAAGCTCGTCCATATAGAGGCTGACTTTGCTCAAAAGCACGCTCTTGACGGCGGAGATCACGTCGTAGGCGGCGTAATCCGCGTCCTGGGTGCGCAGCTGCGCGCCTTCTTCCACGCGGTAACGGTCGAAAGAGGAATATTTATCCGTGCGGAAGTAATACTTCACGCCCAGGATCTCCGCGCTGCGGAAGGCGCATTGCTCCGCGAGCGCGGTCATCTTGTTTTCCAGCTTGACGCCAAAACGGAAAATGCCCAAAGCAGAGAGGGCGCGCTTGGCGAGGAAGCGGGCGGAGATGGGCTCTTCCGCGCTCACGATGGTTTTGAGCAGTCTGATCAGCTCCGCGTCGTGCTCGCCGCTCAAAACGTATTGCGCGTCCACCGTTTTTTCTTCCGTTTTGGCAACGCGGTAGGCGCGCTTAAAGCCGGAAGAAGCGCTCTTTCCGCCCGAACAAATCCTGTCCAGCAGCTCCTTTATCCGCTTTATCTCGCGCTTGGGGTTGTTGAAGAAGTTGATGGAATAAATGCGCGTGACGTTCCAGTTGGCGCGCTTCAAGGTCTGCACCTGCATCACGGCGCGGTCTTTGACGGAAAAATCGCTCTTTCCGTCCAGCAGAATGGCAAGGATAAAGTTGTGTTTGTTTTTGGGGTCGGTCACCGCCACGTCTATCTTGAAGTCGGAAACGCCCACGTCGCAGCGGCAGTCATAGCCGCAGGCGGCAAGCTCTTCCGCCACAAATTTGCCCAAGCCCGTCTTGTTGAGGATCATCTCGTCGCTCTTCACGGCGATGCTCGTCCTGCCTTTTTCCGCAAATTCCAAAAAGGCTTTCAGACCCGCCACGCCGCGCGAATTGGTGCGGGAAAGGTCTATCACGGAATAGCGCATGGAAGAAAACACCAACATGTCCGTGCGTGCGCGCGAGACCGCCACGTTCAGCCTGCGCCAGCCGCCGAACTGGTTGAGCGGTCCGAAGTTGAGCGAGATCCTGCCCAGCCTGTCCGGACCGTAACACACGGAAAAAATTATAACGTCGCGTTCGTCGCCCTGCACGTTTTCCAGGTTTTTGACAAACAGCGGTTCTTCCCGTTCGTAAGCCGCTTCTTCCAAGCCCTTTTCCGCCAGCGCCTTGCTCAAAAGCCGTTCTATGTAATTTTGCTGAGGGGTGGAAAAGGTGACTATGCCCATGCTCTTGCGGCGCAGTTTTTCGTCGCGCAGGCGGCGCACCACTTCCGCCACCACCGCTTCCGCCTCCGGCTTGTTGCACTTGGTAAAGCCGCGGTCGTATACGCCGTTTTCTATGAATTTGAGCTTTACGCGGCTCTCCGGCGCGTCCGGAGAGGGGAAGGTGCACAGTCTGCCCGAATAATACATGATGTTGGAAAAGGCTATCAGACTTTCGTGATTGCTGCGGTAATGCCAGCGCAGATGCCGCTGCGGAATGCCCAGCGCCAGCGCGTCGTCCAGCACGCTGTCCAGATCCTCCGCCTCGCGCTCTTCTTCCGAGTCCTCTCCCATCGCCATGAAAAAGGTGGTGGGCGGCAGCTGATTGGGGTCGCCCACTATCACCGCGCTCTTTGCCCTTGCCAGGGCGGGCACGGCTTCGCAGGTGGGCAGCTGGGAGGCTTCGTCAAAGATGAGCAGGTCGAACAGATCGGGCTGCGCCGCCAGATACTGCGACACCGCCGAAGGGCTCATCATCATGCAGGGCGCGCACACTTTGAGCAGTTGCGGGATCTCCGCAAACAGCTCGCGCACGTTCAGCCTCTTCACGTTGCCCGAGGTGCGGCGGCTGAACGCCATCAGCTCCAAAGCCAGCGGACCTTCCGTTTCCTGCGAGGGCAGGCGGGAGATCAGCTCGCGCCGCAGCTGCGCGCGCGTGTCCGCGGTGAACTGTTCGCACAGCGCGGCGAATTTGGCGGCGTTTTCGTCCATCATGCCGGCGGAAAAGTCAGCCAAGTCCTCGTCTGCGGGGATATTCGTCTGCACAAAGTTGCGGTAAACGTTGCGGCGGAAAGAAGAGAGTATCTTGTCGCCGCTTATCGCGCCGCTCTCCATGGCGCCCGTGACAAAAGAAAGTCCCGCGTCGCCCAGTTTTTTGGCGGTGTTTTTGTAAGCGCACCAGCCGGGCAGCAGGTCTATGTTGTCTATCAGCGCGCCGCACTTTGCCGTGTAACAGTCAAAAACGTCCTCGTCGGCATAGACGGAAGCGTCTGCATCCGTTATCTTCAAAAAGGCGCTTATCGCCGCGGAAAAAGCCTTTGCCGCCGCGCAAATGCCGTTCAAAAGCGGCTTGGCGCTGCCGCCGGATATGCGGTGGCACACGCTGTTGAAGGCGTCTGCGTTATAATCCATGAACACCTGCGCGCCCAAATCGTGCAAACGGTATAAGGGCAGCATGAACTGCGCGCGCTTTTTTTCGTTGAAAGCGCCGGTGAAAGTGAGGAAGTTTTTGGCAAGCGCGGTGTTTTTGCGTATGCTCTCTTCCGCCGCAAACAGGTCGCAGGCGCGGCGTATCCACTCCGGCTCTTCCTTTTCGCTCAGCGGAGAGGAAGTGCACTTGTTCAGCTTTTTGACGATCGCCAGCACGCGGCGGGAAGAGCGGTAATTTTCGTCCCACTTGTCCAGCTCTTCGCGGACGCCTGGCAGCAGTTTGCCTATGTCGGGCAGGCTGTCAAATCGCTTGAACCACAGGCGCAGATTTTTGTCGTAAGTCAGAGAGGCGTTGAAAAAGGCGTGCATCTGCTTTTCCTCGCAGGAGAAAAAGCCGCGCGGCTCGCCGCTTTTGAGTATGTCCAGCAGGGTGCGGAAGTTTTCCAGCTTTTTGGGAGTGAAGGAACTTATCTTCTGATTGAACGTTTCCAAAAACAGACCCATGTAATTGCGGAAATGTTTCAGCTCCGCCAGCAGCACTTCCGCCGCGCACAGCAGAGAGTCCTTTACCTCGGCGGAAAAGTCCGTTCTGTTCACGTTGTCAAAGGGGGAGCGGTAAACGCCGCCGCACTCTTTTGCCGCCACCTGCGCGCGCAGGAGCATCTCTTCGCACTCTTGCAGGCGCTCTTTGGTCAGGCTGTCATAAAAAGTGCTCTCTATGTTCATCAATTCGGGCGCGCGGCGGTTGCGGAAGTAATAAAGTATCCCTTCGTAAACAGAAGCGCCCAGGCTGCGCGTTTTGTGCAACGCCGCATAAGGGCGTTTGAGTTCGTCGCGCACCTGCGCCACCTTTTGCCCGTCGGCGTAAAATTCGCCCTCGTTTGCGGAATTTTTCAGTTCCAGGGTGGAGCGCAAACTGTTCACCAGCGCGCTCTTGTCCGCCGGTTTGCCGCTCATGAATTCCAGGCAGAATTCCCCTATGCCTATCTCCGCAAGGCGCTTTTTCACCACGGAGAGGGCGGCTTGCTTTTCTGCCACGAACAGCACGCGCTTGCCGTCCATCACGGCGTTTGCGATCATGTTGGTGATGGTCTGGCTCTTGCCCGTGCCGGGCGGACCGTGCAAAACAAAGGTCTTGCCCGCCGCGCTTGCCGCCACCGCCTCGAACTGCGAGCTGTCGCAGGGCAGCGGCGTGATTATTTTGCAGGGGTCGGCGTCGTCTTCGCATGCCGCCGCGCTCTTGTCCGCGGGCAGTTTGTTCATGCCGGAGAGCAGAGAAGCGATCAGCGGATTTTTCTTGTAGACGCCGATGTTGTTTTTCACGTCGCTCCACATGGCGTAACGGGCAAAGGTGAATTGGGAGATGTAAACGTCTTCGCACACTTCCCAGCCTTTCATCTCCGCCGTTTTGGCGCGGAAGAGCGCCAGCGTCTGCGCCACGGACAGCTCTTCGTCTTCCATGCCGCGCAGGTCGATGTCGAATTCGCGTTTGAGAAATTCCAAAAGGGTGGTGTTGACGTGCAGATCTTCGTCGCGCGTCAGGGTTATGCCGCGGCGGCGGTTTTTCTGCAAAGTCACGGGCAGCAGCACCAGCGGCGCGTAACGGGGGTCGCCGTCTTTCTGCCACTTCAAAAAGCCCAGCGCCAGGCAGAGGGTGTTGGCGCCCGCCTCTTCTTCCGCGGTGCGCGCCTTTCTGATCAGGGAAGAGCAGTTTTCGCTCAGTTGTGCCGCGTCCTGATAGGAGCGGATGATGCCGGAAGCAAGTTCTATGTCTATCAGCTCGCGCAGGGCGCGCACTTCCAGGCTGCAACCAAAGCCCGCCGGCTCTTTGACGGGCGAGGACGCGGGCAGCAGCTCGAATTTTTCCGCCTTGTCCAGACCCGCGGCAAAGGCGGCGAGGTCGGCGGAGAGTATGCGCACGCCGTCGCCGCTCGTTTTGAACGCCAAAAGGTTGTTTTTCAGAGAGAGGTCGAGCAGTCTGCGCTGCCAGGTGCGCTCGCGTGAAGCGCCCTTTTCCGTGACGTCGAACACGGGCAGTTCTTCCGGCTTGTTGTCGTAGGCAAAGTTTTTCTCGTCCAAAAGCTCGTATCTGCCGTTTTGCTTCACCTTGACGGGCAGGGGGAAAAGTCCGCCTATGCGGCAGCGTTTCACGTCCAGGCACAGCTCGAAAGCGCCGCTTTTCAGCGCGGAGACAAAGTGGGCGCACGAGGTGGTGAAGCTGGCGTTTTTGTGTGAAAACAGGTCCGTCACGTCAAATATCGCCAGGTTGTTCACTCCGTCTTGGATATATTTTTCCACCACGGAGAGGTCGTCCGTCACGCAGGCGTTAAAGCAATTCTCTCTCAGCCACACGCCGGCGGCGATCCCTCCGCCCGCACCCAGACAGATGACGGGAGCCAGCCCCGCCGCTTCCAGGCAGGAGGCGTAAAACACCGCCGCTTGCAGAGGCGTGGCGGAGCCGCTTGCCAAAATGCCCGTGGCGCCCGCCTGTTGGGGAGAGTTGAGGTCGGGCTGGGGCAGCATTTGCAGATCTTGCGCGCGCAGGGCGGAGAATATCGCCGCCGCGGCGGAGCGCACCGCGTTTTTATCGTTGCCGGAATAGCCGCTCCATTCGCCGGGATAGCCCCACTTTTGCAGCTGCTCCGCGGCGTCCGCCAATATTTTGCGGCAGTCCGCCGGCTTGGGGCGCACCACAGAGGCGAGCATTTCCACGTTGGCGGACAGACCGCCCCAAAAATCTATGGGCAGACAGCGCATTTCGCGGGTGAGGGAGAGCAGTTCGTCTTTGCCGGAAAAAACGCTCACCGTCACCGCACAGGCGCTCACCTCTTCCGCTTCCGCCAAAAATTTGGGGTTGAGCAGGGGAGGCAGAGCTATCTCCACGCTGCTGTCCGGTTGGATGTCGTCTATCTCCGCCGTGCGCGGCAGCACCGCTTCTCCGCCCGTCACTTTGACAGTGAGAGATTCGGTGTTGCTCTCGCCCGTGTTTTTCAGGCGCAGAGAAGTAAACAGCGGCAGGCGGCAGTAATATGTGCCGTAACTTATGTCGCCGCGTATTTCGCATTCCGCTTCCAATGTTTCCGCGAGCAATTTGGATCGCTTGTTCATAAATACCTCTGCGCTTTTTTACTGTGCGGATATTATACTATATTGCGCGCGTTCAGGCAAGCGGACGGTGAGGCGCAAAAGCGCGTGCAAAAAGGGCGGAGCGCAAAAATTTTGCCGAAAAAAGCCAAAAAACAGGGAATATCCGCCCGTTTGCCCCCTGTTTTTCGCAAAAAAAAGCGGACGTGACGTCCGCAAAATTTTTTGAGCCGAATTTTGGCTCATTCGTCTTGTATCTGCAAAAGCACGGCGCCCTGCTTGGCTTGACAGAGCGGACATTCGCTCCACGCTTCGCGCCCGGTGGCTTCGTAACCGCAGTCGCCGCACTTCCATTTGATCGCCTGCGGCTTTTTATACATGCTGCCCGTTCTGAACTGCTCATAGAGTTGAGTGAACAGTTTTTTGTGGCAGGTTTCCACCTGCACCAGGTTTTCAAACATGCCGGCAACGTCTTCAAAGCCCTCTTCGCGCGCTTCCCGGGCAAAGCCGGCGTAAAGCTCCGCTTCCGCCTCTTCGTCGCTCGCGGCAAATTTGAGGTTGTCTTCGAGGTCCCATTTTTCTTTGAAGGGGAAGCCGGAGCTGACGGTCAGATCGTTTATCGTGCTCTCCCTGCCCGTTTGGATAAAGGTGTAGATCATGCGCGCGTGCTGGAATTCGTTGTAGATAACGTCGTCCACCAGCGCGGCAAGCGCTTTGTATCCCTGTGCGCGCGCTCCGTAAGACACAAAGCGATAACGCACCATCGCCATGCACTCGCCCGCATAGGCGTTTGCCAGATTTTGATAAGTTTTGCTCTCTTTCAGTTGCATGTGTTTTCTCCTTTTCTGCCGCCCCGCTTTGGATGGGGCGCAATATCATTGTTTGCCGCGGCGCGGTTTTTATGCGCGGAGTATCTTTCCGCCCGCGCTTTTCATACAATAAAGCATGAAAGAAGAAGAATATCTGCGTGCGCACGGCTGCGACGTGCGGAAAAATTATTCCGCAAGCTGCACATACGGCAGCAAGTTTATGGTGCGGACCGCCGTTTTTCCCCGCGACTTCACCGCCGCGGTCAAGGCGGAGGAGGTGTGCCGCGGCGCCTGTTTTTTGGGTGGAGCGAGCAACGTCCTGCCGCTGGGGGAACTGCCGCTCGCCGTGTTTACGGGCGGCGTGCGCGGCATGATCGCAAACGGCAGGACGCTTTATGTGATGGGCGGAGAAAAGCTCTCTTCCGTCTGCCGCTACGCCTGCGCGCTGGGACTTTCCGGCATGGAACAGCTGTGCGGTATTCCCGGCAGCATAGGCGGCGCGGCGGCGGGCAACAGCGGCTGCTTCGGCAGGGAGATGAGCGACATAACGCTTTATGTGGACGTGAGCGTGGGCGGCAGGGTGGAGCGCATTTACGCCAAGGACGCGGGCTTTGCCTACCGCGCCTGCGCGCTCAAAGGCAGGGGCTTGATCGTGGGAGCGATGCTGGAACTCGCGCCCGGCGACAGAGAAAAGATAGAAGAAAACATGCGCGTGTGGCAGAGCGTGCGCGCCTCTTCCCAGCCGGGCAGACCCTCTTTGGGCAGCACGTTCAAAAGGGCGGGGGACATTTCCGCCGCTTACTATATAGAAAAAGCCGGCTTCAAGGGCGCGCGGCAAGGGGGCGCGCAAGTGTCCGAGCAGCACGCCGGATTTATCGTCAATACGGGCGGCGGCACGGCGGAAGATTATTATATTCTGGCAGAAAAAGTGAGGGCAGGGGCGGAAAAACGCCTGGGCGTCAAACTTGAATACGAAGTGGATATTGTTGCCGAACGGGGGCTATACGGGCACGCATGAGGACGCGTCTTTACGCACATCTTTGAACGGCGTGGGCTTGACAATACCGCAATAGGACAGCCTGCGCCCCCGCCGTCCAAACCTGCACGCAAATCCATCGCCCTCATGCGCACTCTTAATAGCCCCCGCCCGGCATTTTTATTGTATACCACACATGTATTGCGATAAAAGTAATGCCGATTACAGATTTCGCTGTTGAGGAGTGATTATCGGAAAACATGAAAAAGTTACTTCAAGGCATATAATGGGGTGGAGCGCCCCGCGCTCCCAGCCGCCACGCACGACGAGCGCGGAGCTGTATCGTCGTGCATTTCACGAGCCCTCTCTGTGAGCGCGCAAGTGCGTCACATTACAGTCACATATGAACGGGGTGCAGCGTCACGCTGCTTTGAGGGCACATTTCACGTTTTTGCCCTTCAAGGCAAAAACATTTCACTTTTGCGCGGTTGGCATATTTCATGTGTTTGTTTATGATGACAATTATGCCGGACAGACGTCTATAAGGGTGCACAGGAGGGTGATGGATTTGCGTGCGGATTTGGACAAAGGTGCCGCAGGCAATACTTGTTGTATTGTCAAGGCGCATTTGTGCAAAGGCGTGCGTAAAGACGCGCCCTACTGCGTGCCCGCATAGCGCCTGTCCGGCAGAGAAAAATATCGCGTCCGGAGCAAGGGCGCATTTCTTCGCTTATCGCTCATTGCGCCCTTGCGCAGGACATTACAGAGATTTTATCGCCAGCGCCGCCGCGCCCAGGATGCCGGCGTCGTTATGCAGGGCGGCGGGGCGTATTTTCACCGGGTCGCCCGTTTCTTTGTCGAACATGCCTTCCAGCACCAGTTTTTCCAAGGGAGCGGTGAGGAATTCGCCCTCTTTGGAGATGCCGCCGCCGATGAGGAACATTTGCGGACGGAAGATATTCTGCAAACTTATCAAGCCTTCCGCCACATAGCGGATATACTTGTCCACCACTTCGAGCGCCGCCTTGTCGCCCGCGCGCGCGGCTTTGAAAGAGGTGATGCCGTTGACTTCGCCCATATCTTTTGCGATGGAGCACATCAGGCTTTCGGGGTGTTTTGCCATTGCCGCTTTGGTCTGGCGGATGAGTGCGGAAACGGAAGCGTAAGCCTCCCAGCAGCCGCGCCCGCCGCAGGTGCAGGGTTCGCCGTCCATGACTATGCGCATATGCCCCGCCTCCGCGCCGGCGCCGTATTCGCCGCGGTAGATCTGACCGTTGATGATGATGCCGCTGCCCACGCCCGTGCCCAGGGTGACGAGCAGCATGTTTTTCATGCCTTTGG
The DNA here is from genome assembly GCA_944380295.1 of uncultured Christensenellaceae bacterium. Classification (GTDB taxonomy): domain Bacteria; phylum Bacillota; class Clostridia; order Christensenellales; family UBA3700; genus Alloclostridium. The sequence goes on along the minus strand of CALWHE010000004.1, from coordinate 10,706 downwards.
CGGCGCCGAACACGCATTCGCCCAAAGCCGCCACGTTGGCGTCGTTATCGATGAAGACGGGCATTTTGTGCCAGGCTTTCAGCTCCTGCGTCACGTGCACGTTTTTCATGGGGATATTGTTCCAATAGTTTATGACGCCGCGCTCGGAATCTATGCTGCCCGCCTGACCTATGCCCACGGCGGCTATCTCGCTTTCGGCGATGCCGGCCTCGTCAAGCAGTTTGACGATGAGCGCGTGGATATCGTTGCTGATGGTGTATTGCGCGTTATACTCGCCCTTGGTGACTATCGTGGTCTTGTGCAGCACGTTGCCGTTTTTGTCGGTAACGCCCGCTTTGATGCTCATGCCGCCTACGTCGATCCCTATGTAATACATGATGAATATCTCCCTTTTGCGATAATGTGTTTTATCGGTTTTATTTTACGGTATTTGCTCCCGCTTTGTTTCTTTTTATTCCCGCCCACAGGCGCGATTTGAAGGCGTATTTAAGTTTATCCGCCGCAAAGCGCAGGTTGAGGGCGCGTTCTATGTCGTCTTCTTTGATGCTCTTGTTGAAAGTGATGTTCAAGCTGTCCCACACGGAGACCACCACCGCCGTATAAGGGGAGTTGGAGTTGGGCCAGAGGCTGAAATGCATGTTGGCAACATAAGGGCGCATGCTCTCGGGCAGCCGCACGATGCCCACGTTGGAGAAGGTGGCTGTTTTTTTGCCCTTGCCGAAGAAGAGGTTGGAAAAGTTCAGCACCAGCCGTTTGAGGGCGCGCGGGATCATCTGCATGATCCCCAGGATCTCGCCGCGCACGGTGGTGCAGATCTTCCTTTGCAAAAGCGCCTTGTCCGTGTCGCGTTTGAGGCTTTCGTGAATGGCTTTTATGCACCCTTCCATGGTGGGCGGGGTTTTGGTGTCTATCTTCACGCGCGAAAAGAGCGAGAAGTTTTTCAGCGTGCGCGAGGGGAAAAACCTGCGCAGATTGATGGGCATGAACAGTTGGATGGCGCGCGTTTTTTTCTTTTTGCCCGCGATCATGCCGTCGTAAACCGCCATGGCGAACGCCGCGCCCAGATATTCCGTGACCGTGCAACCCAGGGAATGGCACAGCGCCACCACCTCGTGCGAGGGCAGGGTGTATTGCACGCATTCCGTGCCGCCGTCTTCATAACGCGTGCCCTCTATGTGAAAGGCTTTGCTGCCCTGCATGGACTTTATTTCCAGGTCTTTGAGCGGCAGGGGCTTGTAATACCGGTGGAAAGCGTCTTCGCTCTCTTCCGGGTCGGCGGCGGAATCCGTGGTTATCACCTTCTCTTCCGCCTGCACGGGGCAGCCTTTTTCTTTGAGATACTCAAACACCACGGCTTTGAGGAATTCGCCCGTGCCGGCGCCGTCGCCCATGGCGTGGAAAAAGTCCGCATAAATGTCTTTGCCCTGCGTGTTGAAGCGGAAGGTCCTGGCGCCCTTTTCAAAAAGGGGCAGGGGTGACATGCCCCAGTCGTTCACGTCGCCCACCGTGACCGGAGTGCGCGCGCGCTCGAAGCGATACCAGATAAAGCCGCCCTTCAAGGTGACGTCGTATTGCGGAAAGCGGGGCAGGACGGCGTTCACCGCCTTTGCCAAAACCGCTCTGTCCACCTCTTCCGTCATGGTCACCTGCATGCGGAAGTTGTTCTGACTGCGTTTGCCGCTCATCAAAGGAAAGATGGTGGCGGCGTTGTCCAGTTTTTGCCAGGCTTCTATTTTTTTACTCACTCTTCAGCCTCTCGATAAGTTCGAATATCCTTTGCAGATCGCTCTGCGTGTAATAATCGATATATATCCTGCCCTTATCGTTGGTGCCCACCGCTTTGACTTTGGTGGCAAAGATGTGCTGCATGTCCTTCACCAAACCTTTCAGCTCGGTGGGCAGCGGCACTCTGGGCACCGGTTTTTTCTTTTCCGGGTTCACATAGCGCTGCACCATATATTCCAGCTGCCTGACGCTCAGCTTCCTGTCGCAGGCGGCAAGCGCGTAAGTCACCTGCACGGCGGGGTCTTTGATGATCACCAGAGCGCGCGCGTGTCCCGCGGTCAGCCTGCCGTCTATCAGCATTTCCTGCACGGCGGGCGCCAGATTCAGCAGGCGCAGGCTGTTCGCCACGGTGGGGCGGCCCTTGCCCAGCTTGCCCGCCAGCTCTTCCTGCGTGAGGTCAAAGCGCTCCATCAGCGTTTTGTAAGCGGTGGCTTCTTCTATGGGATTGAGGTCTTCGCGCTGCAAGTTTTCTATCAGAGCTATCTCGCGGCGCTGCATTTCGTCCAGTCTGCGCACGATGGCGGGGATCTTTTCCAGTCCCGCCAGCTTTGCCGCGCGGTATCTCCTCTCGCCGGCGATGATGGTGTATCTGCCTCCGTCGGGGGAGAGGATGATGGGCTGGATCACGCCGAACTGCCTGATGGAACGGGCAAGCTCGTCCAAGGCGTCGCCGTCGAAGTTCTTGCGGGGCTGGTCGGGATTGGTGTCTATCAGTCCCAGTCTGATCTCTTCCACGCCCTCTTGCAGATTGCCGTGTTCGTCATAAGATTTTGCGCCGCTCAGTTCAAAAACGTCGCTTCCCGTTTTCTTTGCCATGGTATGCTCCTTCTTATTTATTACGCCTTGCCCAGCTTGGCGCGGATGTCCTGTATCTGTCTTTCCACAATGGGGTCTTCACGGCGCAGCTTTTCTATCTTGTCGCGGGTGTAACCTATGGTGGTGTGGTCTTTGCCGCCTATGCAGGCGCCTATGTCCGCCAGCGGCAGTCCCAGGATGTCGTAGATGAGATAAATAGCCATCTGTCTGGCGGAAACTATCTGTTTGCTGCGGCGCGAACCGGTGATGTCGTCCCGCCGCACGCCGAAGTAAGCGGCGCAGGCGTCCAAAATGTCCTCGTAATTCAGCGCTCTGCCGCCCTCTTCTATGTCGTCCCTGAGCGCTTCGCGTATCACGTCTATGCTGTCTGCCGTCACCTTGTTCATCTCGCAGAAAAAAGCCACCTTGTTCAGCGCGCCTTCCAGCTCGCGGATGTTGGTGTCTATCTTTTCCGCGATGTAATACATGCACTCGGAAGAGATGTGGAAGCGCCTGCCATATGCCTTGCGCTGAATGATGGCTATCCTGGTTTCCAGTCCCGGCGGCGCTATGTCCACCGTCAGTCCGGAGGCAAAGCGGGAGATGAGCCTGTCTTCTATGTTTTTGAGCAGAGAAGGGTGGCGGTCACTGGAAAGGACTATCTGCTTTTCGTTTTCTATCAGAAAGTTAAAGGTGTGGAAAAGCGCCTCTTCCGTGCCCGGTTTGTTGGCTATGTATTGTATGTCGTCCAGCATCAGCACGTCCACGTTGCGGTATTTGTCGCGGAATTTGCGGTTCAGACCGGAATCCTTGTTGGTGCGTATGCTCTCTATGAAGTCGTTGGTAAAGGTTTCCGCCGCCGCGTAACGCACGCGCAGCTGGGGACGGGTGGCGGAGATGTAATTGCCGATGGCGTGCATGATGTGCGTTTTGCCCAAGCCCACGCCGCCGTAAATGAAGAGGGGGTCGTAACGCTTGCCCGGCTCTTCCGCCACCGTTTTGGCGGCGGCGAACACCAGCTGGTTGCTGTCGCCCACCACAAAGTTGTCAAAGGTAAAACTGCTCTTGAAGCGGGAAGAAGCCGCCGCGCTCTCCGTCTCTTCTCTCTCCGCCTCTTCCGCAAGGGGGAGAGAAGCGCTCTCCGCCTCTTCCAGATTTTGCTCGTCCGATTGCAAAACCACCATGAAATCGTTGACAAAGTCGCTGTTTTTGCGTATGCATGCCACGATCTTGTCGCGCAAGACGTTGTCCAGCTGCGTTTTGTTGGAATGCAGTTTCACGCTCAAAACCAGTTTGTTGTTAAAAATTTTCAGCGGTTTCACGTCCGAAAGCCACAGCTGATAAGACACCGTGGAGATGACGCGGGAAAGATCCACCAGAGCCGCTTCCCAAAGTATATTCACGTCCTTGTTTTCCATACGCATACATTATAAAAGATAATCGCGGAAAAGACAAGTAAAAATTTCCGCAAACGGCAAAGAAGAGGAAGGGGCGAAAACCGCCGCGGAGCGCGTTTTTCCCGGACGGAGAGGCGGGCGGCGGAAGCGTGGGTGAAAATGTAAAGTTTGTGTAAATTATGCGGAAAACGCGGGAAAATCCGCCGCCGCAGGCGAACACAAAAAAAAGGACAAGACATTTTCCGTCCGCGTGAGGCGAGTCACCCTGTCGCCGCGGCGGGGGAAAGAGCGACAAGGCGTCGCTCTTTTTTCTGCGAAAAATCCGCGTTTTCAACAAAAAAACCGCCCGCGGAAAGGGGCGGACGTAGCGGCATGGCGCGCGCATGGGCGGGGTGTATACCCGCGCCGCGGGCGTTCAATTTTCTATGTTTTCCGTGTCGAAAAGGGGAGAATCGAAAAATTCGCGCAGGCTCATGCCAAAGCCCTGCGCCAGCTGCCAGAGCAAAAGGGAGCTGACGGAAGCGTTTTTCCGCCTGCGTATGCTGCTGATGGTGGACTGCGGCACGCCCGAGGCTTTGAACAGCCTGTATTGCGTCATGCCGTTGAGCCGCAGCAGTTCTTCTATGTGTGCCGCTATCGCTTCGGATAAAGTCATGATCACCTGCCTATATGTCATAAGTATAAAATTTTGCGGCGAAAATATATTAATTGTGCGTGTAGCACTTTATAATGATGAAGTAAAGATATTGTCCTGTTTTCGATGAGGATAGCTTTTTGCGGACAGCGGGAAATAGTTGACGAACAGCGCTTTTTCGCCGCGCTCACGCCCGTGCTCGAAGAGCTTTTTATGCGGGGGGAACGGCTGATATTTTACTGTCTTCCGTGCAGGCGCGACCGCCTTGCCGCGGCGGCGGTGCGCGCTTTGCGGAAAAAATATCCCGGGACGGAATGCCCGCTGCTTTTGGTGGCGCCGGGCGTGACGGTGGAGGGCGCTTTCCGCGGGGAAGAGGGCGGAAAAGACGCGCCCGCTTCTCCGAAAAAAGGCTGTTTGCGCGCGGACGTTTTCATTTTTTGTTCGGAGCTGTTCTGCGCCGCCGTTCCTCCCGGCGGCGGCGTGACGTCGGACGGCGGAGACGGGATCCGCGCGCGGATATCGCAAAATCCGGCGCGGAGAAAAAATGAAAAAACGCGGTAAAAAACAATTGTGCAAATCGCAAAGTTGTGGTATACTGATTAAAATGCAAAAAAGGAGAGCGCCGTGGCAGGAGCACAAATCATGGGCGTGACGCCCGTTTCCGCACAATCTGTCCGCCCCGATATTTATTCGGAGCTTTGCGGCGTTTTTCCCGCAAACAAGCGTATTACCGTTATAAAGACCTTGGCTTAAAGCCGAGGTTTTTTTCTAGCGGTCAAAATAAACACACAAGGACGGGCTTATGGACGACAAGGTTTATTTGGTTTTGGCAAGCGGCGACGTGTTTGAAGGAACGTCTATCGGCGCCAAGGGCGAAGCCGTGGGCGAAGTGGTGTTCACCACCGCCATGGCTGGTTATTTGGAAACCATCACCGATCCCAGTTATTACGGGCAGATAGTGGTGCAGACCTTCCCCCTCATCGGCAATGTGGGCGTGATCCCGGAGGACTTTGAGAGCAGCGGCATCAGACTCAAAGGTTACATCGTGCGCGAGCTGTGCGAGTATCCTTCCAACTTCCGTTGCAAGGGCAGGCTGGGCGACTTTTTGAAGGAGCAGGGCGTTATCGGCATTCAGGGCATAGACACGCGCCACCTCACCAAGATAGTGCGCGAGCGCGGCGTGATGAACGGCATCATCACCTCTTCTCCCAAGTTGACCGCGGCGCAGAAAAAGGCTTTGGCGGAATATTCCGTCAAGGGCGCGGTGCAGGCTACTTCCTGCAAAAAACGTTACGTCGTCCCCGCCGAGGGAGAGAAGAAGTTCAAAGTGGCGCTGCTCGATTACGGCAGCAAATCCAACATAGAGCGCGAGCTTGTCAAGCGCGGCTGCGAGATAACCGTGTTCCCCAGCTCTGCCAAAGCCGAAGAGGTGATAGCGGGAGGTTTTGACGGCATCATGCTCACCAACGGACCCGGCGATCCGGCGGAAAACACCTTTGAGATAGAGCAGGTGAAAAAGATGATGGGCGCGGGCGTGCCCGTGTTCGGCATCTGCCTGGGACATCAGCTGATGGCGCTTGCCCAGGGCGCGAAAACGGTCAAACTCAAATACGGTCACCGCGGCGGCAATCAGCCCGCCAAAGAGGTGGGGACGGAGCGGATATACGTCACTTCGCAAAACCACGGTTACGCGGTGGACGGGGACACGCTGCCCAAGGACAAGGGGCGCGTGAGCTTTGTCAACGCCAATGACGGCACCTGCGAGGGCATAGAGTATACCTGCTGCAACGCCTTTTCCGTGCAGTTCCACCCGGAAGCGTGCGCGGGACCTTTGGACACGCAGTTTTTATTCGACAGATTTATCAGCAGAATGGAGGAAAAATAAATGCCGCTCAACAAGAATTTGCACAAAGTAATGGTCATAGGTTCCGGTCCCATCGTGATCGGTCAGGCGGCGGAGTTCGACTATGCGGGAACGCAGGCGTGCCGCGCCCTCAAAGAAGACGGACTTGAAGTGGTGCTGGTCAACTCCAACCCCGCCACCATCATGACGGATAACGCCGTGGCGGACAGGATATACATAGAGCCGCTCACCCTCACCACCGTCAAGAGGATCATAGAAAAAGAGCGTCCCGACAGCCTGCTTTCCACGCTGGGCGGTCAGACGGGTCTTACCCTTTCCATGCAGCTTGCCAAAGAGGGCTTTTTGGAAAAGATGAACGTCACCCTGCTGGGCGCCGATCCGGAAACGATAGACAGGGCGGAGGACAGAGAGCGCTTCAAGGAAACGCTGGCGGAGATAAACGAGCCGGTCATTCCCTCCGACATCGCCGAGGACATAGACACCGCCGTGGCGGTGGCAAGAAGGATAGGTTATCCCGTCATCGTGCGCCCCGCTTTCACGCTGGGCGGCAGCGGCGGCGGCATAGCCGACGACGAGGCGCAGTTCATAGAGATAGCAAGCGGCGGTCTGCGCGTATCTCCCATACATCAGATATTGGTGGAAAAGTGCATAAGCGGCTGGAAGGAGATAGAGTTTGAAGTGATGCGCGATTCCAAGGGCAACGCCATCGCCATCTGCTCCATGGAAAACTTCGACCCCGTGGGCGTGCATACGGGTGACTCCATCGTTGCCGCTCCCGCGGTCACGCTGGCGGACAAAGAATACGAAATGCTGCGCTCCGCCGCGCTGCGCATAGTCAACAAGCTGCGCGTCAACGGCGGCTGCAACGTGCAGTTCGCGCTGCGCCCGGATTCGTTTGAATACGCGGTGATAGAGGTCAATCCGCGCGTGAGCCGTTCTTCCGCGCTGGCAAGCAAGGCAACGGGTTATCCCATTGCCAGGGTGGCTACCAAGATAGCTATCGGCTATACGCTGGACGAAATACTCAACAAGGTCACGGGCAAGACTTACGCCTGCTTCGAGCCGGCGATAGACTATATCGTGGTCAAATTCCCCAAGTGGCCGTTCGACAAATTCTATTATGCCAACCGCAAGCTGGGCACGCAGATGAAAGCCACGGGCGAGGTGATGGCGATAGGCACCACCTTCGAGCAAGCCATCATGAAGGCGGTGCGCGGCGCGGAGATCTCCAAAGACAGCCTTCGCTCCAAAAAGTATGCCGGCTGGACGGACAGCCAGGTGTGGGACAAGCTGCACGACTGCGACGACGAGCGCATCTTCGTCGTCTATGAGGCGCTGCGCCGCGGTGTGGAGATAGAGGCGATCAACATGATCACCAAGATAGACCCCTGGTTCATCGCCAAGCTGAAAAACCTGGTGGAAATGGACAAAAAACTGGCGGAAGAAAAGCTCACGGACGAGCTGTATCTGCAAGCCAAAAAGATGGGTTACCTCGATTCCACGATAGAAGAGCTGAGCGGGCAGAAGATAAAAAATCCCCGTTACGCTTCTTACAAGATGGTGGACACCTGCGCCGCGGAATTTGCCGCGCAGACGCCTTACTTCTACTCCACTTACGACGAGGAAAACGAGGCGCGCGAGTTCATCGACAACTTGAAGAGCGACAAGAAAAAGGTGATCGTCTTCGGTTCCGGACCCATCCGCATCGGTCAGGGCATAGAGTTCGACTATGCCTCCGTGCACTGCGTGTGGGCGCTCAAAGCCAGGGGATACGAAGTGGTCATCGTCAACAACAATCCGGAAACGGTGTCCACCGACTTCGACACGGCGGACAGGCTTTATTTCGAGCCGCTCTCCAATGAGGACGTGCTCTCCATCATCAACACGGAAAAGCCGGACGGCGTGGTGGTGGCGTTCGGCGGACAGACCGCCATCAAGCTGACCAAAATGCTGCGCGAAAAGAACATTCCCATCATGGGCACGCAGGCGGAATACATCGACATGGCGGAAGACAGAGAGCGCTTTGACGAGCTTTTGGAAGAGTTGCAGATCAAGCGTCCGCGCGGCTTCACCGTGATGACCAAGGAAGAGGCGATCAAGGTGGCGGGCGAGATAGGCTATCCCGCGCTGCTGCGCCCCTCTTACGTGCTGGGCGGACAGAACATGGAGATATGTTATTCCGAGGCGGACGTTTCCCAATACATGGACGTCATCCTGGCGCAGAAGATAGAAAACCCCGTGCTGGTGGACAAATATCTGATGGGCACGGAGATAGAAGTGGACGCCATCTGCGACGGAGAGGATATTCTCATCCCCGGCGTGATGGAGCACATAGAGCGCACGGGTATCCACTCCGGCGACTCAATCGCCGTCTATCCTTCCTGGAACATCAGCGACGAGATGATAGAGCGCATCGTGGACAGCTCCCGCAAGCTGGCGCTTTCTTTGCACACGGTGGGACTTGTCAACATCCAGTATCTCATCTATCACGGCGAGCTTTACGTGATAGAGGTCAACCCGCGTTCTTCGCGCACCGTGCCTTATATCAGCAAGGTCACGGGCATTCCCATGGTGGATCTTGCCACCCGCGCCATTTTGGGCGAAAAGCTCAAAGACATGGGCTTCGGCACGGGACTTTACCGCAACTCCCCTTATGTGGCGGTCAAGGTGCCGGTGTTCTCCTTTGAAAAGCTGAGCAACGTGGACACCCAGCTGGGACCGGAGATGAAGTCCACCGGCGAGGTGCTGGGCATCGCTTCCACGCTGGAAGAGGCGCTGTTCAAAGGTCTGGTGGCGGCGGGCTACAAGATGCGCAAGAAGGGCGGCGTGTTCATCACCGTGCGCGACCAGGATAAGGGCGAGATAGCGGAGATAGCGCAGAAGTTCGACGATCTGGGTTATACCATATACGCCACCGCCGGCACGGCTGCCGTGCTCAAAAAGGCGGGCATGGACGTGATAGTGGTGGACAAGATACACCAGAACCAGTTTGAAAACAACCTCACGCTGATAGAAAGCGGCAAGGTCAATTACATCATCTCCACCTCTGCCAAGGGCAAACTGCCCACGCGTGACAGCGTGAAGATACGCCGCAAAGCCATAGAGCGCGCGATCCCCTGCCTCACTTCCATAGACACGGCGGAAGCGGTGGTGAACAGCCTGATGAGCCGTTATTCCGAATACAACACGGAGCTGGTGGACATCAACAAGCTGCGCACGGGCAAGGTGAAGAGGGAATTCGTCAAAATGCAGGGCTGCGGCAACGATTACATCTACTTCGACTGCATGGGCGGCAACGATCTGGACAGCCCGGAAGGTCTGGCGGTCCGGCTTTCCGAAAGGCACTTCGGCATCGGCGGCGACGGCGTGATCCTCATCTGCGATTCGGACAAGGCGGAAGCCAAGATGCGCATGTTCAACCTGGACGGCTCCGAGGGCAAAATGTGCGGCAACGGCATTCGCTGCGTGGCAAAATATCTTTACGATACGCACAAGGTCAACAAAAAGGAATTCACCGTGGAAACGCTCAGCGGCATAAAGAACGTCAAAGTCATCACCCGCGCCGGCGAGGTCATACAGGTGCGCGTGGACATGGGCAGGGCGGAACTTGCGCCCGAGGCGGTGCCCGTCAAGCTGGACGGCAAAGACGTTATCGCCCGCACCGTGGAAGTGGACGGTAAAAAATACGAAGCCACCTGCCTGTCCATGGGCAATCCCCATTGCGTGATCTTTGAAGACGCCGTGGATAATATCGACGTGGACAAGATAGGGCGGGCGTTTGAAGAATCGCCGCTCTTCCCCGAGGGCGTGAACGTGGAATTCGTCAAGGTGCTGGACGATCACACGCTGAAAATGCGCGTGTGGGAGCGCGGCAGCGGCGAGACCTTTGCCTGCGGCACGGGCGCTTGCGCCTCCGCCGTGGCGGCGTGCCTCAACGGTCATTGCAAGAAGGGCAACGACATCACCGTGCGCCTGCTGGGCGGAGATTTGGTCGTGAATTACACGGACGACGCCGTCTATATGACCGGCGACGCGGTCAAGGTGTTTGAAGGCAGCGTGGAGATCTGATAAGCCGAGCAAAAAAGCAAGCCCGTCCGGCGCTGCTGCCGGGCGGGTATTTTTTTGCAAGTTACAAACACCGGCGCCGTGCTTTCGGGTGCGCGGCGGTTGTAGGCTTAGGAGCTTTGCCTTGCCGCCGTGTTGCGGTGCAACGGTCAAGGCAAAAGCAATT
>CALWHE010000003.1 GCA_944380295.1 uncultured Christensenellaceae bacterium | reverse complement strand
AGTTCTTTACCTTCCTTGGGGCCGTAGGTATGTACCTTTGCCTTTCTGTCTTCCGCATAACCTTTCGCCCTCTTGGATGGGATCGACCAACGGCGTTTGTTATACTTAGAATTTGCCATAAATTTTTCCTCCATGTGTTTGTTATTGCCCGTTATGCCGATAGCACAGCTATTAAGTTGTAGTGGCACGGAACGCTGATTTTAAGCCTCTGCTTTGTGCGACATTATGCGGTGGAGCGGCCGCTCTTATCTTGCAATACCGCAAGGTTTCGCCATGATAATCTTTGCGTTCGATTATGTCTCAGTCAGTCGATATACTTACGAATGTAAGAGTTCGACGGAAGACGCTTGCCGTTGATGTGCTTGCGATCTTTATATAAAAGCAGGTACCTGTTGTCGCGCACAAGCGTTCTACGATAATAAGTGTCCACACTCAAAACGGCATTGTTTTGTTCACCATCAACAATCAAGTAAAGCTCTTGCTTCACTATGTAATCTCGCGTCCGGTAAACATTCTCATACTGTCTTTCGCTTTCGGTTTTGTTCATTTTTGCCTTCTCCTTTTTGTTTATTTTTTATGAAATCAGCGAGTTGCTGTTCATACCGACGTATCATACACTCGGACACTCGATGGAGCATTTCTTGCTGTTCCGCTGATAGCGAGCTACCTTCTTTCTCGCGAACCTTGACATACAACGGTACAGTGACCATTTCGTCTGATTCGCTCTTTCTTAGCCCGATACAAGCTACCATTTGATACCTTTCGATCATCCAATCACTCCTTTTTGCCGGGTATCTTATCAATCCCCCTCACTTAGAAGCCACGAAAAAGGTAAAAATGGGGTCACTTCCAAAAATTTTTTATTTGCTTGTAAATCACTCGCAATCTATCTCTGATTGATGTAACATCAATACCCAATTCAGCTGCTATTTCTGACTGCTTACGCCCATAATAAAAAACTTGCTCCACCAGCCATTTTTGGTCGTTCGTTAAGGCAGCAAACGCGCGACGTAATAAGTCGATATTGTTTTGCATTATCAAATTTGCTTCAATGTCACTTCCCTGGTCGGCTATTTGGAACCCGCTTTCCACAAGAGCATCCAAAGATTGATGCCGACGAGTTTCTTTGCGATTCACACGCTTTTCTTTCGCTTCAATCTGTTCATACTGTGCGGCGAATTCGTCTGTAACTTCAATGTCGATAACTTTTCCATTAATTTCATACTTGATTCTTTTCATACCGAACTCCTTTCGATTTTTTAAAATCCGCAGAGCCGGTTTTCCACAAACAAAAAGACGGCAGGAAAACGATTGAGATTTGTTTCCCTTGCCGTCTTGCGGTCTGCGGAATTATTAAGGCTGTAACTTATTACGCAACCATACTTATGTTTTTGATTAGAACTTGTCCACTGTCTAAGAAGCGAATAATCGTCTTATAGCCTTTTCGGACAATTTCAATGGTCTTGCTAACTTTATCAATACGACAAATCAATTTGTTGGCACCATTTCTTATGTCTTGCATAATCTCACCTCCGTTTTTGTTTTCGCAAAGATAAACTTGATTTTTGCAAAAAACCATGATATAATTATGTTAATTCATGATCCTTGCCTGAAACAGTTAACCTTTACGTTAACATATTATCAGACGTGGTAAGAGGTGAAAAGGACAACGCAGGACAAAACGGGACAATATGAGACAAAATGTAGGGGGAACCATATTTTGAATTTTAATGAATTTGCACAGAAACTCTATACACGTTGCGGAAACGGTGAAACGCAATCCAACTTTCTCAGAGAATTGTTTTTCAAAATCTCAAGTGAACATGATGATTCTATTTTCAAGATAGATGATGATTACTTGAGGAAAATTTTCAGTGGGAAAAGAAAGTTACCTCAAAAAAGCGCTTCCTATCTTTTAACGCACTTGGATAAAAGTAAGTTTGATACCTATCTGTATGACTTATTGGCAGAAGATGCACTTATCGAACTCTGCAATGATTTTGAACCAATTGTAGGTAATTCATCAACCGACTATATATCAACAAAAATAGCCGATTTGTTTACATCTATACTCAAAGAAATCGTAACAAAAAAAGACGTAGCTATTAACAAACCTGTAGCTCTTGAGCTTTCTAATTTCACTTTAGAAAGAGAATTAACCGAAATAGTGAAAGATTTAGCATCACTCCCTCCCGAACAACGCAAAATCAATCTGTCTTACGAGCCATATAAGGTAGACAATAAAATTTTACCGGGAAATTTCTCCTTGATCAGTGAAATAAAAAAAGACGTAGTAGAAAACTATGTCTATATTGAAGAGTTATTTAAAAACGCTTCGCAAAAAAATGCTTTGTTTTTTGATCAAATCGCATCGGAAGTGAAATATGTTTGTGATAATTTAATTTCCCAACCGCATTCACAAGAAACGGTCTTTTATGAAATGGTGAAGTGGCTTAAAAGTAAAGTTTCCCACAAAAGCGATATTGCTTGCAGAAAAATTATTTCTTTCTTTGTCCAAAATTGCGAGGTGTTTCATGCTTTTACCGAATAAGATTATCTCTTATAATGAAAGTATTCTTTCCAAATTCCCAATTGTGTTGAATGCCTTAAAAGACAACGACTATCTAATCTTTGATTTATATGAGCAATTAAAAGCATCTTTGGATATAGAAAATTTCATTGAAGTGTTAGATTGTTTATTTGCGCTTGGAAAAATAGAAATAGACTATTCAACAAGGAGTATTCGTTATGCTGTATGAAATATGGTGTGACCAGTTTAAATGCAACAACAAACCGCGAGGCGTTATACGCTTTAACAAAACGTTAAACGTTGTCAAGGGCCATGATTCCGGCACCAATTCAATTGGAAAATCTACCTTCCTATTGGCTATTGATTTTGCCTTTGGTGGAAATTCTTATGCCGATGATAAAAGCTTAATTAAAAAGATAGGTCACCATACAATAAACTACTGCTTTAAGTTTGGCGGTGAATTATATTATTTTTCACGCAATACAGCTACTCCCAAGGAAGTTAATATTTGCGACGCAAATTATGTCTCACAGGCAACTATGCCCATTGACGAATACAATAATACATTATTAGAATTATACGGTATTGACTTGCCAAATATATCTTTTCGTCAAATTGTTGGCAGGTACTTTCGCGTATATGGAAGAGGAAGTTCAAATGAAAGAAAACCTCTTGCTTCTTATGATGGCGAAGCCCCAAAGGAGTCGCTTATCGCTCTCCTTAAACTTTTCAATGGATATACGCCTATTGAAACATTGTATTTAAAGATAAAAGATAAGGGCGAACGCAAAGACGCAATCATAAGTGCTGACAAATACAATCTTGTTACTATTATTAAGAACAAGAGAGATTATAATAAGAATTTGTCGGATATTGAACGGCTTAAAGACGAATTACAATCCCTTGCTCGTTTCGGACATCAAGACCTATTATACCTTGATTCAGAGCAAGCAGAAAAAGCCGCAGAATATAAAAGTCGTTATGAAACACTGACAAGACGCAAAAAACAACTTTGGGCAAAGTATTATTCAATAAAAAATAATGCCGAAACCACACGCACCGCAACGACACAAGATTTTAATGCATTATTACAGTTTTTCCCTAATAGCAATATAAAACTGTTACGTGATATAGAAAAGTTTCATTCAACGCTCACCAATATATTGAGTGAAGAATTTACAATCTCTATGTCGCAAATTTTGAAACAAATTAATGAAATATCTATTGAACTTACTCAAATCGAAGTTTCATTAAAAGAATTAGACGTCCCGAAAAGAATTGCAGAGAGCACGTTAAAAGCCTATGCACAGACACAAAATCAAATCAATGAACTTGAGCGACAAAATGAGCTATATGTCGCAAAAAAAGAAATTGAAACTGATATTCGCAACCTAAAGTCAAAGTATCACCAACTTTTTACCGATGTCTTCAAAGACATAACATCAAAAATCAATGATGTTATGGCCAAATTGAATGCGTTTATATATGGTGAAAATATAGTTGTCCCGACATTGACTGTCTTAAAGCCTACTGCGTACACGTTTGGAACCGATATGGATGATGGTACCGGGACGAATTATAAAAACCTAATATTGTTAGACCTTGCATCCTTAAAACTTACTGAATTACCGACCATTGCACATGACACCATTGTGTTCCACAATATTGGTCAAGATCCAATGGCAAAAATTTTAGAGCTATATAACAAAAGTGAGAAACAAATTTTTATTGCGATTGATGAATCAGCAAAATATAATGAAAACGCGCAGAAAATAATTGAGAACAATAAAATATTAGAGTTGTCAGGCAATGGCAATGAACTGTTTGGCTCATCTTGGATTACTAAACCTTCTGATAGCGATTTACAGGAGTAAAAAATGAAAATCACATATAACAAACTTTGGAAACTGCTAATCGATAAAAAAATGAATAAACAGGACTTATGTAACGTAACCAAAATCAGCGCGGCTACTATGGCTAAACTTGGCAAGGGAGAAAATGTAAATACGGAAATCTTATTACGCATCTGCAATGCTCTTGATTGTGATATTGCAGACATAATGGAAATTGAACGAGGTTAAAAGCATGTCAAGAGATCATATCATTCCCCAATTTATTTTGCGCGGCTTCGCTATTAATCCTGCTGCAAATAAACAAAATCAGAAAATTATGATTTACGACAAGGATACAAAGCAAGTCCATACTAAAAAAATAGCAGACGCCTACTCTTTGCGTAATTTTAATTCCCCCGAAACAGAAAAATATTTGGCATACGAATACGAATCAAAGGTCGCTAAAATTTTTCAACGAGCTTCAAAAGCCGCAACAGAAAAGAAACTATCTATTTCTCTTTCAAATAAGGAATACAAACTGCTTTTTCGATTTTTTGTTATTATGTGGCGAAGAAATGATATTCAACTTGAAAAAGCAAAAGAAATGGGTATTCAGCTTGAAAACATGTTGAAATCATTGTTTGGAAATCATTATAAAGAAATGCTGAAACCGGAGTATAAAGATTATTCATTTGAGAAAATGTTTGATGAAAAGATGGATGATGTTAGAAAAGCCCTATACGATAAAGTTATTCCTGAAACCAAAGATGATGATCCGACTGTACTTAAAACAATCAAGCATTACTCACCTTTTATTGTTAACAATACATCAAATATCCATTTCCTGTTACACAACACATATGCAACGTTACGATACATGATTCCTAAAAATCAAAATCATATATATGCAGAAAATATTCCGAGCATAATGATATGCCCTATTTCTCGAACGCTAAGTTTCTATATGCTGCTCAGCGACAAAGAAATTGATACAACAAAAGAAGAATATAATATACCCATTGAAATTTGGAGCAATGATAACGATATTAAATTGCATTTCATAGATGGTTACATAACAGCCACAGCAAAAAGTTTCGTAATTGACGACACTAATTTATCTTTAGTTGAAAATGCAGTCAGTAAAAGTTAATCATGTGGTCGCAGAATTGCCTTTTGTCGGGTAGGTTCCTACTTCAGCAGAAAAAGTTCAAGGGGCAATGTTTATCCCTCGTTAAGCATAAAACATTGCCTATTCCCTTGACTTTTTCCCCTGAGGTAGGTTTGGGTGGTTTGCAAAAGGCAATAGCGCCAACAACATTTAAGAAAAGGAGATCTGTATGGAAAATTGTGTAATATACGCTCGTTTCAGTTCTCACGGACAGAATGAACAAAGCATCGAAGCGCAGGTGCGTATCTGCAAAGAATACGCCGAAAGCAAGGGCTTGGATGTCGTCAATCTTTACACCGATAAAGCCAGAACGGGAACTAACGACGCCCGTCCGGCTTTTCAGAAGATGATTGCCGACGCAAAATCAGGCGCCTTTCAGTACATTATCGTGTATATGTTCGATAGGTTCGCCCGAAATCGCCGCGACAGCATCATCTATAAAGAGATGCTGAAAGAAAAATACGGAGTCAAGGTCATATCGGCATTGGAGCCGATTGCCGAAGACGAAGGTGGCGAGTTTTATGAGATGTTCCTTGAATGGAATGCCGAGAAATACAGTAAAAGGCTTTCCAAAAGAGTCCGCGACGGGCTTGACACCAGCGTGGCAAACGGTACTTTCTGCGGCGGATTTATCATTTACGGCTATCAACTCGAATTGGAACCGATACCAGGCAAACAAGGCAAGTTCATAAAGCGTGTGGTCATCAACGAAGAAGAAGCCAAAGTGATGCGCTATGTCTTCGAGCAATATGATAAGGGCGTAAGCAAAAAACAAATCGCGGAAGTGCTTAATTCACAGGGCATTAGAGTAAAAGGCAAACCTGTTACCCCCAAAACCTTTGACCATTATATGACAAACCCAAAATACACGGGCGAATTCTATTTCGGCGACAGGTTCTGCACAAATATGTATCCCCCCATCATCGATAAAGGCACTTTTGATAGGGTGCAACAGCGGCTTGCCGAAAACCGTTACTGCTTGGGTGGCAAGGAAACCGCAAAGGAGCCGTATCTCCTGACTGGCAAACTATTCTGCGGACATTGCGGAACCGAAATGGTAGCGGGAGGCGGTCAAAGTAAGACCGGGAAGAAGTATTATTATTACGAATGCAAAAAGAAGAAAAAGAAACTTTGTACCAAGCGGATCGAACACAAAGATAAGCTAGAAAAGTATGTCGTGCAAAATGTCATGGCGTTCCTATCGGATGAAGCCAACCTCGCGATCATCGTTCAAGATGTCTTGAAATACTTTGACTCCCGTACCGATGAAAGCGAACTTAAATCCATCCGCAAAAGGATCGCCGATATACAGAACGAAGCGGATGCGGCAGCGAACGCCTTTATAGAAGCGAAAAGCCCTCTGCTAAAACAGCGTATCGAAAAGCGAATGCAAGAATGCGAAGTCCTGCTGGCAGACTTGGAGAAATTAAAAGCCCAGCTCATTCTTGAGCGTGGGCAAAAGCTGACCGAAAAAGACATCGTTGCGTTCATAAATATGATACTGCAAGGCGATGTAAACGATTTGGAATTCAGACGCCGCCTAATTGACAACTTGGTCTACAAAGTGTATGTTAGCGATGAAAATACCTATATCTATTTCAACATAAAAGGCGGCAAGGAAATCGAAGAGATAACCTTCGAAGACACAATAACCGCTCTCGAAACTGTAAAGGGAGTTCAAACGCGAAGTGACCCGTCCCGCCAAACAAAACCTAAATCGAATACAAGAGTGTTTGGTTTAGGTTTTTTGATTGATAAAAGTATTTGCTTTTGCTATTATTTAGGTATTCCAATTTATAGGAGATTTGTTATGTTTATCGGCATTAAAATGAGCGATGATATCCCGACAAAAGAGGACTTTATTCGCAACAGCATTGATTTAGATAGGTCAAACGGATGGGAACTGATTTCGGCTTCTACTATTATGAAAAATGAGTTCAAGTATAGCGGTGCAAAGTTTGAGATTGTCCAATCATATTTACACGCTATAGATATTCTTTCCAATCCCTCACACAATGGTTCATATAACCAAAATCTTAAAATCGTTTCGTTAAGGTCGGTTTGGATTCCATTCTTATTCTTGTGCAGACAGGCAGTTGAATTATCATTAAAAAATGCATTGGAATTGACAAATATTAAGATTAAGGGACCAACACATAATATTAAAAAATTGTGGGATGTCTTTGTCAAAGAGAATAAAACTTATATATTTGAGGGAGAGCAATGCTTTATTAAACGCATTTCTGTATTGGTCGAGGTTTTGGATTCCTTGGATAATGACGGTTCACATTTTCGCTATTCCACATCAAATAATAATGATCTTTATAGAGAAAAACCTTATCTTATAAATCCAAAACGATTTTCAGATGAAGTTCATAGTATGGCATTAACGCTTAACTGTATTGATGTTTCGTTATTCATTAGATAGTTTTTTATGCTGCGAAAGGTTCTTGACGTGAGAAAGGAGTGTGTCAGGCTATCTTGCCAAAGGCAAACGAAAAGCCTCTTTGGGGCTGTCGGTTGGCGGTTTATTTGCCTACCGACACGCTCCTGAGAGGCTCAGGTCAAGAACACCGTGGAATAAATCGTCTGCGTATGTATTATACACGCATTACAAGTCTGAAATCTTTAAGTCCGTAATACTCTCTATTTTGTATTACATACGGCATTTTAAGTTGTTTTTCGTAAAATGAATAGTTCCGACTTTCATCGGGACCGGCTCTTACGGGACTGTTGTATGCAATTATCATTTTGTCGTCGTACAGCGTTATTTGTTTTACCAGGGCGTTTATCAGCATCTGCGGCTCGAGTTTCAGCGCCCGCTCATAATACGCTCGTCTATGCCAAGCACACGCCATGGTGCCAAATAATAAAATTGTCAATTTTTGTGTTCGCAAAGATTTTCTTGCAATCTACGCTGTGCTATGATATAATTATTTCAATCGATACCTTTGGAGTGCAATTATATGGCTATCAGCTACAAAAAACTTTGGAAGCTCCTTATTGACAAGGACATGAGGAAGGAAGATTTACGACTCAAAGCCGGAATCTCTACCAACACCATGGCTAAACTCGGTAAAAATGAAAATGTCAATACCGAAATGCTGGTAAAAGTCTGTACTGCCTTAAATTGCGATATTGCAGATATCATGGAGATTGTAGAGGATGCAAATGTCTAACGAAATCCAATACACTTTATACAGTATAGACAGTGAAGATATAAAGGTCAAAGTTGCTATCAAGGATGAAACCATTTGGGTTACACAACGCGGTATGGCAGAATTGTTTGATGTCAATGTTTCTGCCGTTTCAAAACATTTAGCCAATATTTACGCAGAAGGAGAATTAAGTCAGGCGGCAACTGTTTCCAAAATGGAAATAGTTCAAACAGAAGGAACAAGACAAGTAACACGGTTAATAGATTTTTATAATCTTGACGCAATTATATCGGTCGGCTACCGTGTAAATTCACGCCGAGCAACGCAATTCCGCATCTGGGCGACCGGTGTGTTGAAAGAGTTTATCAAGAAAGGGTTTGTGCTGGATGATGAAAGGCTTAAGCAGGGCGAGTCGGTATTCGGCAAAGACTATTTCCGCGAACTGCTCGAAAGAGTACGCTCAATTCGTGCAAGCGAGCGGCGCATATGGCAACAGATAACAGATATATTTGCAGAATGCAGTATTGACTACGACAAAAATTCCCCTGTTACGCAAGAATTTTATGCAACGGTGCAAAACAAGTTCCACTATGCGATCACGGGGCAAACAGCGGCGGAAATCGTATATTCTAAAGCAGATAGTTCGAAGGAACACATGGGACTTACGACGTGGAAGAATTCCCCGGACGGCAGAATATTAAAGTCCGACGTCACGATTGCGAAAAACTATCTCGACGAAAAACAGATACGCAGACTGGAAAGGGCTGTTTCCGGATTCTTTGATTACGTTGAAGACCTTATAGAGAACGAACGGACCTTTACAATGCAACAATTTGCCGAGTCGATCAATGCCTTTTTGGAATTCAGGCAATATAAGATTCTGCAAGGCAAAGGTAGCGTCTCGAGAGTTGATGCCGAACGTAAAGCCGCAAGTGAGTATGATATTTACAATAAAACGCAGAAAATTACTTCCGATTTTGACAAAGAAGTAAAAAAACTGCTTGACGAAAAGAAGAACGGATGATTTAGACAACAGGGGCAGATTGGAGCTGAGATGATAGATACTAATAGCATCGATATTAAAGAAGATTCTATTAAGCGGCTGGATTACGAGCTGCTGACTATCCTTTTGCAAGATAAAAGCTCCGGTAAAAATATAATATGGGCTACCGATGATTATTCGCAAAACGGATACGGATTTCGTAGAGATGATGAGATACAAATCTATGCTATTGTCGGAAACAATGGCGATATTATAAGACCGCGGACTGCAAAAACAAAGCAGGAACAGCAAAATCGAATCAAATGCAAAGCCGAAGTATTTACTCCGGCATGGGTTTGCAATAAGCAAAATAACCTGATCGATAATGCCTGGTTTGGCGCTGAAAATGTTTTTAACACAGAGCATGACAAAACATGGACAACAACAAAAAACAAAATAAACTTCCCCACTGCTGACGGTAAGAGCTGGAAAGATTATGTGACTGCAAATCGTCTTGAGATTTCATGCGGCGAGGCGCCGTATCTTGTTAGCAGATATGACGCTGTCAGCGGAAAAGTAATTGCCGTCAAAAATCGCATAGGGTTGCTTGACAGAAAACTGCGCATTGTCTCAGAGAACACAGAAAATGAACGCGATTGGTATATTTGGGCAAAGAAAGCGATTCAAAGTGTTTACGGATACGATTGGCAAGGCGACAATGTTTTGCTTGCACGTGAAAACTTGCTTTTTACATTCATTGACTTTTACGAAAGCAGATTCGGCGTATACCCTATAAAGGAGTATCTGAGGGAAATTGCCGGAATACTTTCGTGGAATATATGGCAAATGGACGGATTGAAGTTTGTGATCCCAAACAGCTGCCATAATGAAACTGTTGTTGAGCATTTGATTTGGGGTGAAGAAAGGCACGAGGAATATTGTGAAGGCTGCAGGAAAAACAACCGAAACAAACATAATGGCATTTATTGTTACATAATGGACTGGGAAAAGAACAAAAGAGTAAAATTCGTCAGTATCGTCGGAGGGAGAAAAAAGTGAATGCATTTCAGTCAACATTCGAATACAAATTGATTTATGTCTTTCGTATAAACGACGAGGCTCATAAAGGACTGCTGAAAATCGGGGAGGCTACTTGCAATACCGATAAAGCGCCTACCGACCTGATTCCCAACTGCCATGAGCTGAATGTGGCGGCAAAATTTCGCATCAATCAATATACTACCACCGCTGGCATTGCCTATGACTTGCTGTATACTGAATTGGCTCAAAAAACCGTCACAAGCGGAGATAAAGTAAAAACGCTGGCTTTCCGTGATCACGACGTTCATGATGTCTTGAAAAGATCTGGCATTAAGAACCACTACTTTGATACTGAAAGAAAAGCAAACGAATGGTTTAGGGTCGATCTGGAAACGGCAAAAAAGGCAATTTCCGCCGTCAAAGAAAATAGGTCTTCTTTACTGTCATCAGAAATAAGCGAAGGAAGAAATCCGATCATATTCCGACCTGAGCAGGTTGAGGCGATCAGGAAAACTGTAAAAAAATTCAAAACCGGCAACCAGATGCTTTGGAATGCAAAGATGCGTTTCGGCAAAACACTGACAGCGCTTCAAGTAGCCAAGGAATGCCGTTTTGAACATATACTCATCCTTACCCATCGCCCGGTTGTAAGTGATGGGTGGTATGACGATTTCGGAAAGATTTTTTATGATACTGATTATGTATTTGGCTCCAAAACAAAAGGCGAGGATATTTCTCATCTGATAGATACCGACAAAAAATTCGTTTATTTCGCCTCTATGCAAGACCTTAGGGGGTCTGAATCGGTGGGCGGAAAATTCGATAAAAACGATGAAATATTCTTGACGAAGTGGGACTTTGTCGTCATAGACGAGGCGCATGAAGGCACTTTGACAAAGCTGGGGCAAGCAGTCATCGACACAATAACCGATTTAAGCGATAATCCTAAAATTCTCCGCCTTTCAGGGACTCCTTTCAACTTGCTGGATAAGTTTAAGGAAGATGAGATTTATACATGGGATTATGTAATGGAACAGCGGGCAAAGCTAGAATGGAATATGGCGCACTTCGGAGATCCGAATCCGTACGCCGCATTACCCGAACTTCAAATTTTTACATACAACCTGGACAAGCTCATACCGGGATATATGGATGTTGAAGACAGTGCATTCAACTTCCGCGAATTTTTCCGCACATGGACAGGCAATGTACAAAAGGATTTCAAGCCTATGCCAGATGGCACTCGGGTAGGCGACTTTGTGCATAAGACCGATGTCAAAAAATTCCTTGACCTTATGTGCGCGTCGGATGATAAAAGCAATTATCCGTTTTCAACGCAAGAGTATCGTGAATTTTTCAGACACTCTCTGTGGATTCTTCCCGGAGTAAAAGAAGCCAAAGCGCTCAGCGCACTGCTCAAAGAACACTCCGTTTTCGGTTCCGGCGCATTTAATATTGTCAACGTTGCCGGCAACGGCGACGAAGAAATCGACTCAAGAGACGCGCTGGATGCTGTTCGCAAGGCATTTGGCGACAATCCCGACGAAACATATTCCATTACTCTTTCGTGCGGGAGACTAACCACCGGAGTTACCGTCCCGGAATGGACAGCGGTGTTTATGCTTGCAGGCACATTTTCTACTTCTGCGTCTAGTTATATGCAGACTATTTTCAGAGTGCAATCGCCTGCCAATATCAACGGAAAAGTTAAGGAACGGTGCTGCGTATTCGACTTTGCTCCGGACAGAACGCTAAAAATGGTTGCCGAGGCAGGCAAACTTTCCACAAAAACAGGAAACACTTCTGCGGATCGCATTATTATGGGCGAATTTTTGAATTTCTGCCCCGTAATTGCTGTGAGCGGCTCGAATATGCAACCCTATAATGTGGACAAGTTGCTGCAACAGTTGAAAAAGGCGTACACGGATAGAGTTGTGCGCAACGGTTTTGACGACAGGCATATCTATAACGATAACTTGCTGAAGTTGAATGATATAGAACTTGCCGACTTTGAATCGTTGAAGAAAATTGTCGGCGCCAGCAAACAGACGGAAAAAGTCAATGCGGTAAATATTAACGACCAAGGCTTTACCGACGAGGAATATGCCGAGCTTGAGCGCATAGAAAAGACACCGAAAAAAGAGCGTACTCCTGAGGAACTCGCCCTTTTGGAAGAAAAGAAGAAAAAACGCGACAATGCCCAAAAAGCTATGTCAATCCTTCGCGGCATTTCAATAAGAATTCCTTTGCTTATATACGGCGCAGACGTGCCCGTCAACAAGGAAATCACGGTTGATAATTTTGTCGACCTCATTGATGATGCTTCGTGGGATGAATTTATGCCTACGGGCGTCACAAAGGACATATACAAAAAATTCTCCAAATATTATGAGCAGGATGTCTTTGTGGCGGCGGGCAGACAAATAAGAAATATGGCTCTTGCTGCCGACAAATTATCTCCCGATGATCGTGTGAAAAAAATAGCAGCGCAATTTGCCATGTTCAAAAACCCGGATAAGGAGACCGTGCTCACCCCATGGCGTGTCGTCAACATGCATATGAGCGACTGCCTCGGCGGGTATTGTTTTTACAATGAAGATTTTTCGGACACATTGGAAGAACCTCGCTTTGTTGATCGTGGAAAAGTGACCGCGGACACGCTATCCAATACTAAGGCACAGATTTTAGAGATCAATTCAAAGACCGGACTATACCCTCTCTACGTCACATATAGCATTTATCGTAAGCGTTGCGAAGCGGTCGATCCGAAAGAGCTGACGATAGAAAAGCAATATCAGTTGTGGCGGCAGACGGTCGAAGAAAATGTGTTCGTCATTTGCAAGACGCCTATGGCAAAGGCAATCACCCGCCGCACGCTTTTAGGATACCGCAAGGGTAAAATAAATGCACATGCCTTTGACGACATCATTATGCAACTTAAAGAAAAACCCGAAAAATTCAAAGAAAAAATTCTAAAAGGAAGATTTTGGAACAAGGAGAATAAGCAAATGAAATTCGATGCAGTAGTTGGCAATCCGCCGTATCAAGTCATGGATGGTGGAGCACAAGCAAGTGCAACACCAGTCTATAATTTATTTGTTGAAGGCGTAAAAAAACTTTCTCCGAATTATATTTCAATGATTATGCCAGCAAGATGGTTTGCTGGTGGGAAAGGGTTAGATTCTTTTCGCACTAATATGATTAATGATGAAAGAATTTCTATACTGCATGATTATCTAGATGCTGTTGATTGCTTTGGTTCATCTTGTGAAATCAAAGGTGGCATTTGCTATTTTTTGTGGGATAAAAGTCATAATGGCGAATGTAAAATTTTTACACATCAAGATGGACAAATTACGGCTCAACAAAGTCGCACATTGGCTGAAGGGGGTGGAGATGTGTTTATCCGTTATGCCGAAGGCGTATCTGTTGTTCGTAAAATACAGCCCCAAAGCATTAATTCATTTGAAAAATGTGTTAGTTCTCAAAAACCTTTTGGATTGCGCACATTCATACATGGCTCACCTACTGCTTTTTCTGGGGCGGTAAAACTTTATGAACGTGGTGGCGTAGGTTATATTGATAAAAAAATTATAACTAAAAATGATGAGTGGCTTAATCAATACAAGGTTTATATTTCAGCTGCGTATAATGCAGGGGATTCTTATCCTCATCAAATTTTAGGAAAGCCCATTTTAGGTGAGCCAAATAGTTGTTGTACAGAAACATATGTGGTTATAGGTCCTTTCCCCTCACGAGAAATAGCAGATAGTGTGATGTCGTATATCAAGACAAGATTTTTTAGATTTTTAGTTATGCTAAAAAAATCTTCGCAGCATGCTGCTGCAGTAGTCTATTCTTTTGTCCCTCTCCAAGATTTTACAGACAAATCGGATATTGATTGGAGTAAGCCTATACCCGAAATAGACCAACAGCTGTACAAAAAGTACAACCTTACCGATGAAGAGATTTCCTTCATCGAATCAATGATAAAACCTATGGAGTAAAATATGAATAGTTTGTTTACATTGCTTCCAACAAAGATGATAAGCAAGATTGATATAAATGGTATAAAAATTGATTATGAGAAGTATTTGACTGAGCTAATAAACAACAGTCGTTATTTTATGTCATTGACGGGTAGAATTAAATTCGAAAAGGTTTTGGAACAATCGCATGGCGAACCAGATGTGGTTGCGGGTAATTATGCATTGGATTTCAAGTTGCTTGTTAACCAAGAGTTTGTCAACGCTAAATTGAAATCATTGCCAAATGTAGATTATTCTCATGTAAAAGAGGGCTTTATTTTTGTTAACGATAAGGCTGCAAATAAAGGTAATTTGACACAGATACAAGCCAATGGCTTGTTTATTCGGTTTATGCGAAGGCTGGCATCAATGAAGGAAAATCAAATTGAAGCTTGTGGAAACGATATGGAAAATCCTCTGTATAGCACCGTTAAAATGCTTAAAAAAGAGAAAAACTTGCTAGTTTTCCTTCCGTGCATTGTAAATGTAGATGGTTGTGGGATTTCTAGTGTTGCGACGACTTTTCTTTCAAGTTTATTTGCTTTGAGAGATAACATAAACAATGATACTTTCGCCACTTTATTATGCCAAGATGGCTATTTTTATATTTTAAAATATGAGAATGGGGGATTTAGATGCTTTGACAAGGTACACAAACTTTTGGAGCCATCATTTAATGAAATATATAGCATGACACAGTTTTTAGAAAACAATTAATTATTATTTTGGAGAAAAGCAATATAAAACATGAAAAAATTACGCCACAGTGTTCAACTTATGTTACACTCTCTCCGCCATAGCAAAAAGGACGGCAATGACCGTCCTTTTTGCTATGGCGGAGACGGTGAGCACGAGCCCAACGAGAGCTCGTGCTGCACGCGAACGGAGTTATGCTTTCTTGTCCTGTCCCGCTTTTCCTCTCCGTTCGCTGTAAGGCGAATCCCACCGTCTTATATCGGATATGCGCGGCTATAACCGTCCTTTTTGCTATGGCGGAGACAGTGAGCACAAGCCCCACGAGAGCTCGTGCTGCACGCGAACGGAGTTATGCTTTTTGTCCTGTCCCGCTTTTCCTCTCCGTTCGCTGTAAGGCGAATCCCACCGTCTTATATCGGATATGCACGGCAATGACCGTCCTTTTTGCTATGGCGGAGACGGTGAGCACCAGCCCCACGAGAGCTCGTGCTGCACGCGAACGGAGTTATTATTTTGTTGTTCTTACTCGCTTTTCCTCTCCGTTCGCTGTAAGGCGAATCCCACCGTCTTATATCAAATATGCGCGGCAATGGCCGTCCTTTTTGCTATGGCGGAGACGGTGAGCACGAGCCCAACGAGAGCTCGTGCTGCACGCGAACGGAGTTATGCTTTTTTGTCCTGTCCCGCTTTCCCTCTCCGTTCGCTGTAAGGCGAATCCCACCGTCTTATATCAAATATGCACGGCAATGACCGCCCTTTTTGCTATGGCGGAGACGGCGGGCGTGCACCCGCGAGATATGTGGGAGCACATATCTCGTGCTGCACGCGAACGGAGTTATTATTTTGTTGTTCTTACTCGCTTTTCCTCTCCGTTCGCTGTAAGGCGAATCCCACCGTCTTATATCAAATATGCGCGGCAATGGCCGTCCTTTTTGCTATGGCGGAGACGGTGAGCACGAGCCCAACGAGAGCTCGTGCTGCACGCGAACGGAGTTATGCTTTCTTGTCCTGTCCCGCTTTTCCTCTCCGTTCGCTGTAAGGCGAATCCCACCGTCTTATATCGGATATGCACGGCAATGACCGTCCTTTTTGCTATGGCGGAGACGGTGAGCACGAGCCCCACGAGAGCTCGTGCTGCACGCGAACGGAGTTATGCTTTCTTGTCCTGCCCCGCTTTTCCTCTCCGTTCGCTGTAAGGCGAATCCCACCGTCTTATATCGGATATGCACGGCAATGACCGTCCTTTTTGCTATGGCGGAGACGGTGGGCGTGCACCCGCGAGATATGTGGGAGCACATATCTCGTGCTGCACGCGAACGGAGTTATGCTTTTTTGTCCTGTCCCGCTTTCCCTCTCCGTTCGCTGTAAGGCGAATCCCACCGTCTTGTATCAAATATGCGCGGCAAAGACCGTCCTTTTTGCTGTGGAGAAGATAAAATTATTATTCGCCCTTGTTGCGTTCCTTTTTGGGCGGACGGCGCGTGCCCACCACGGCGCGCTGCACGGGCTTTTGCGCCTGCTCTTTGCTCTCCGCGCTTGGAGCTGCTTTTTCTTCCGTTTGCTGCGGCTCCCGTTCCGCGGGCTGCTCTATGCCCTCCGGCATGGACTGCCCTACTTCCCGCGCAAAAGCCGCCTGCTCGTCCAAAACGGGCTGTTGCACTCCGCCGGCGGCGAGATCCATGCCGGCAAATTCGTTGATGTCTTCCGCCATGCCCGCGGCGGCGAGCGCCGCCTGTTCGTGCCGTTTGCGCAATTCTTCTTTTATCATATCAAAGCGTTCGCGCCCCATGTTGGCTTTGTGGGAAAAGATGATGGAGATAAGGAATATCACGCCCGGCAGCACGCCCAAAACGATGCGCACCGCCATCAGCGCTTCCTGCGGCTGTTCGATCACCGTGCCGTCCATGCTCTCTTCGTAATTGAACGCTTCCAAAAGCAGGGATACCAGGGCGATGGAAACGCCGCTGGCTATCTTATACATAAATTGGGTTATGCCGTAATAAGCGCCCTCACGGCGCACTCCGTTCACGTATTCGTCCACTTCCACCACATCGGGCACGCCGGCGTAAGGCAATATCTGAATGGCGGACATGCCCGCTCCGGCAAAAATGCACAAAAGCAGCGTGGACCACACGGTTTTTGCCGGCACGAAGATGGCAAAAAGCAGCACCGCCGCCATATACACGCAGGCAACGACGTAAACTTTGTGTTTGTTGAATTTTTCGCTCAGCTTGACCCACAGCGCGGCGGAGAGGATGGCGCACACCAGCGGCACCGCCACGAACACCATTGCCATGGTGCCGCCGCCGAAGCCGAGCGCGTCGTTGATGAAGAACATAAACACCGCCATGATGATGTCAAAGCCGACCATGCTCAAAAGATAGCACATCATGATGTTGCGGAATTCCGGCAGCTTGAAAAACTCTTTGAGCGTGGTGAAAAAGCCTTTGTCGTTTTCCGGAGCAACGGAAACGCGCTCCTTGATGTTCCAGCCGCTGAAAAACATGATGATCACGGCGATGGCGGCAAAGATGCCCGCCGCCAGCAGATAGGCGCGTTTGAGGTCGCCGAACAGGGCGTAAAACACGCTCTCCGTGCCGTCTGCGAGCAGCGCGAACACCGCCGCGCCCAAGATGAGCCCCACGTTGGCAAGGGCGATGCGGATGCCGTTGAGCGAGGTGCGCTCGTCGTAATCGTCAGTCATGTTGGCGGTCACGGAGTTGTAAGGAATGTAGACCACCGTCCAAGCGGTGTTGAAGAGCATATAGGCAAAGGTGTAATAGAGCATCTTTTCCCACTGCTCGTCCGCGCCCGCGGGCACCAGCCACAACAATAAAAAGCACAACCCGTAAGGCAGCGCGCCGAAGATCATGTAAACTCTGCGCTTGCCCCAGCGGCTGTTTGTCTTGTCCGTTATGCGCCCCATCAGATAATCCGTGATGGCGTCCCACGCCTTGGCGATGAGGAACACCGCCGAGGCAAGTCCGGGCGTAAGTCCGCCCACGTTGACAAAAAAGTATAACAGATAAAAAGAGATCGCCGCAAACAAGATGTTGGCGGAAAGATCGCCCATGCCGTAAAAGGCTTTTTCCTTGACGGAAAGTTTCATGTCCCGTTACCCCCGTTTTCCTCTGCGCACATCGGAGCGCGCCCTAGCATTATAAAAAAGGCGGCAGCCCCTTACAGGCTGCCGTTTATCTCTTCCGTGAGCCGGCTTATCGTGTCCTTTATATGTCCGATAAGACGGCTTATCTTCACTCTCTCCGCCTCGCCGCCGCGGCGCAGCTTTACCTCCGCCTCTTCCGCTTCCAGCGTGCGCGGAGATACCACCACCCTTATGGGCATGCCCATCAGGTCCGCGTCCGCGAATTTGATACCGGCGGCGCAGTCGCGATCGTCAAGCAAAACTTCTATGCCCGCGCGCTCCATATCCGCATATATCTTGTCGGCAGCCGCCCTAACTTCCTCTTTATCCGGGCGCAGCACGCACAGGTACACCTGCCAGGGCGCCACGGTCACGGGCAGGATCAGCCCCTTTTCATCGTTGCTCTCTTCCGCCACGGAAGCTATCGCCCTGCCCACGCCTATGCCGTAACAGCCCATGATAGGATTAAAGGAGCTGCCGTCTTCCGCGTGCACGGTCATGTTCATCGCCGCGGTATACTTGGTCCCCAGCTGGAAGATGTTGCCTATCTCTATGCCGTTTTCCAGGCGCAGCCTGCCGCCGCACACGGGGCAGACGTCGCCTGCCGCCACCTTGGCAATGTCCGTGAACTCAACGCCGGGCAGATCGCGCGCCGTATCAAAGCCCTTGTAATGGTATTGCGGCTTGTTGGCGCCGGTCACCATGCCGGTGGCGCCTTTCAGCGAAAGGTCGAACACCTTTATTATCTTGTCGGAAAGCCCCACGGGTCCGATGTTGCCGCAGGCTATCTCTTCCGTCACGCCGCCGTCGTAAGGCACCACGTCCATTTTGACGGCTTTTTTCAGCTTTGCCTCGTTCACTTCCAGATCGCCGCGCACAAAGGCAACGACTATCTTGGACGCGTCGCCCCTGACGGCATAGACCACCGCTTTGACGGAGCGCTTTGCCTGCGTTTTGAGCAGAGCGCACACCTCTTCTATGGTGGCGGCGCTGCCCGTATCCACAAGTTCGAGCGTCTCTTCCACGCGGGGCAGTTCTTCTCTTTTACACTCCGCAACTTCCATGTTGGCGCGGTAATCGCAGCCGTCGCAGAAGACCAAAGTGTCTTCTCCCGCCGGGGTGACCAGCATGAATTCGTGCGCCACGCTGCCGCCCATCATGCCGGTGTCGGACTTGAAATCGGTAAAGTTTTTCAGCCCTATGCGTTTGAAAATGCGGTAATACGCCTCATAAGCGCGCTGATAATATTTGTCCAGATCCTCTTGCGAAACGTGGAAGGAATAAGCGTCCTTCATGGTGAATTCGCGCACGCGGATAAGTCCGCCGCGGCTCCTGGCTTCGTCACGGAACTTGGTTTGTATCTGATAGATCATGCAGGGCAGCTGGTTATAAGAAGACACGATGTGACGCGCCATGTGCACGGCGGCTTCTTCATGCGTCATGCCCAAAAGCATGTCGTGACCGGTGCGGTCCTTAAAGCGCACCATCTCCTGCCCGATGGAAGTATATCTGCCCGATTCTTCCCACATTTCGCGCGGCATGACCACGGGGAAGAGCACTTCCTGCCCGTCTATGGCGTTCATCTCCTCGCGGATGATGTTTTGTATCTTTTGGCTCATGCGCTGCGCGGGCGGCGTGAGCGAATATATCCCCGCCGCCACCTGCTTGATAAAGCCGGCGCGGGAGAGCAGGATATGGCTGGTTATACGCGCGTCCTGCGGCGCTTCCTTGGTCCTTTCGCACACAAGTTTGCTCAGTAACATAAACTACCTCTTTTTATCTGATAGTAAACATTGTAACACAAAGCCGCGCGCCTTGCAACAAATAATCGTTCAAAAGCCTGCGCGCAGGCGCATATTTTCATCTGTTTTTCTGTGCGGAGCAAACTTTTGCCTTTTTTGCGCATTTGCGCAGACGAGCATGCGTGCAGCCGAACATATGCCCGCGCAAGCAGATTTTCCGCGGCGCGGCGCGCAGGGAAGGCGCGCAAAAAAGTTGCGGAGATTTGGCGAAAACAAGCGGAAAATCATTGCCAAGACTTCCCCTTTTATTGTAATATAAATATGCGCGGAGCAAGTGAGCCGCTCCGGCCGCGAGGAGTCTTATGGACAAGGAAAAACTCGAATTTTTGCAAAACAAAGCAAAGGATATCCGCAAGATCACCATAGAGATGATAGGAAGGCTGGGGAGCGGCCATGTGGGCGGTTCTCTTTCCATAATCGATCTCTTGACGGACATATATTACAACGCCGGCAACATGGACGCGAAAAACCCTTCCGATCCGGACAGGGACAGAGTGGTCATCAGCAAAGGTCACGCCGGACCGGGACTTTACGCCGTTTTGGCAAGCAAGGGATACTTCCCCATGGAAGAGATACAAACGCTGAACAAGGGCGGCACCCATCTGCCCTCCCACTGCGACATGAACAAAACGGTGGGCGTGGACATGACGGCGGGCAGTCTGGGACAGGGGCTTTCCTGCGCGATAGGCATGGCGCTGGCGGGCAAGCTGGACAAAAAGGATTACCGCGTGTATTGCGTAATAGGCGACGGAGAAAGCCAGGAGGGGCAGATCTGGGAAGCGCTGATGTATGCGGGCAACATGAAATTGGACAATCTGACCGTTTTTATCGATTACAACCGCATGCAGATAGACGGATATACGGACGAGATAAATTCCCTCGATCCGCTGGACGACAAATACCGCGCCTTCAACCTGAACACCATCAGGATAAACGGGCATGACATAGCCGCCATAGACGAGGCGATAAACGCCGCCAAGGCGTGCAAAGACAAGTGCACCGCCGTGATCATGGACACCGTGAAGGGATACGGCGTGCCCTGGGCGGAATCACGCAAAGTAGGCTCGCACAGCTTTGCCATCACGGAAGAACAGTGGCGCGAATTTTGCGGAAAGGAGAAGGACTGATGCAAGACGAAAAAGAAATGAGGCAAATTTATTGCGATTGTCTGCTCGAGCTTGCCAAGGACAATAAAGACATCGTGGTGATAGAGGCGGACTTGATGAACTGCATCAAGACCGACCGCTTCAAGGCGGCGTATCCGCAGCGGTTTTTCAACGTGGGCATTGCCGAAGCCAACATGGTGGGCATTGCGGCGGGGCTTTCCACCTGCGGCAAAGTGCCCTTCATCTCCTCTTTTGCGCCCTTTGCCACGCGCAGGTGTTACGATCAGATCTTCATCTCCGTGGCATACAGCAAACAAAACGTGAAGATAGTGGGCACGGACCCCGGCATCAGCGCGGAAGTGAACGGCGGCACGCACATGCCCTTTGAGGACATGGGCATCATGCGCCTCATTCCCGGCTGCGTGTGCGTGGAGCCCACCGACGGCGCCATGTTGAAGTCGCTCATGCCGCAGATAGCCGCCTATAAAGGGCTTGTTTATATCAGACTGTTCCGCAAAAAAACGGAAAAGGTGTTTGAAGAGGGCGAGCACTTCGATCTTTTCAAGGCGCGCAGCCTGAAAAAGGGCAAAGACGTGACCGTCATCGCCTCCGGCATCATGGTCAGCCGCGCCCTGGAAGCGGCGGCGCAACTGGAAAAAGAAGGCATAAGCGCGGGCGTGCTGAACACTTACACCTGGAAGCCGCTGGACAGGCAGGCAGTGCTGGAAGCGGCAAGGGAGAGCGGCGCCCTCGTGGTGGCGGAAAACCACAATACCTGCGGCGGTCTGACCTCCGCCGTGACGGAAGCGGTGTGCGCGGGCTGCCCCGTGCCGGTGCTCTCCGTGGGCGTGAACGACAAGTTCGGCGAAGTGGGCAAAATGCCCTATCTTTCCCAAGTTTACGGCATGAACGTATCCGACATAACGGAGCGCTGCAAACAAGTTATCGCGCTCAAAAAATAAAACTGCGGGAGAAGAGCAATGGCAGTTGAGAAAAAACGCGTTATCCAAGGCGTGCTGCTGGCGGTGGGCATAGCCTTTAACATCTGGGGGCTGCTCACGCTGGTGCAGACGGCGGGTCACGACGCGGGCATAAGCGTGGGGCTTACTTACCTGGACAAGATACCGCACATCATCCACAAATACGTGATAGTGGTCATCACCATGATGATAGGCATTCTTTCTTTGAGCAACTGGGCGGCGCAGCTCTCGGGCAAAAAGCGCAACGTGCTCTCCATAATTTTCTGCGCATACAGCACCATCCTGACCATTCCGCTGTTTTTGACCTTTATCCTCTGCTTTTTCCGTGCGGGCGGGATTTTGGACTTTGACATGGTGAACATGATAGCGGACGACATGATGGACATCTTCAAAACGCCCGGCGCTTATTACACCATCTTTGTTTTGGGCTCTCTGATGGGGGCGGTGTTCCTGGTCGTGCCCATTCTGAGCACCTATTGCACGGTGAAAAACATCGACCTCATCAAGGTGATCCTCGCCAAGATAAAGGGCAAAAAAGCCGCTCCCGCACAGGAGAGCGCGCAGGAAGACGCGGAAAGCGCGGAAGAGGGCAAGGAAAGCGCCTCCAAGCAAGAGGACGAAGAGAAGAAAAACGCGCAGGAATGATAAAAGCGCTTTCACAAAAAAGGCCGCCGTTCGGCGGTCTTGTTTTTTTACTTTGCCGTATCGCTGCGGGCTTCCCTGCCCCGCCTTTTCACCGCGCCGCAGGAGCAGAAGCGGCGCAAGGCTTTTTCCGCGGCTTATTCGTAAGTGACGCGCTCATCGGAGAAGACCGCGCCCGGCACCTCCCGCGTGCCGTTCGGCGGCGCCTCGCCCTCTTCGGGCGGTGTGAGCGAGGCAAGATCCACATAGTATTCGCCCGGATCTTCCCTGCCGATAAACACGGTTATGCCGCTTGCGATCTGCACGGGATAATGCGCGGCAAAGGGCGCGCTGACATAAACGGCAACCATGCTCTTGTCTGCCGGCACGCACTCCAAAAGATTGTTGGGAAATCTGCCGTTCACGCTCATTGACGTGTCCGGATAAACGGCGGTCACCACGCACGGCACCGCCCTGCCGTTTGCCTTGGCTTGCAGGGCGCGTCTGCGCTTTTTCAAATCCTTGAACAGCTGCACGCCGCCCGCGAGGGCGAACACCGCGCCGAAGAGAGCCAACACGCAGGGGATCGCCGTCTTGGCAAACTTGGGTATGCCCATGCCCGTGGGATCGGACGCGTTTATCTCCAAAGTAACGATCTCGCCCACGCGCATGCCCGTCTGCCAAAAATTTATGCGCACATGCTCGTATTTTTCCCCGCCGTGCTCAAAATCCACATAAACATCATATTGCCGTTCGCCGTCATCGTCAGTATAAGGTTCTATCTGCGTGATCACGGCTTGCACCTCCGCCTTGTTTGCCGAATCCGCGGCAAAATAAACGCCCAGCCCCACGGCGGCGCAGAGCAGCAAGACCCCGATGACAAAAAACGCCGCCATCGCCGGGCGCGCGCCCTTGCTCTCCTTGATAACAGCCATTTTCCCCTCCTTTACCTTGCCCGACCGACGCCGGTTTTTTTCGTCCTGTCGCGGCAAAAAACTACTCGCGCTTTCTTTTCCCGCAACTCCCCTTTGTCGGGCAAGGCGGAAGCGATACGGGCGATCCGCCGGAGTTTTTCGTCCTATCGCGGCATAAAACTACTCGCGCTTTCTTTTCCCGCAACTCCCCTTGTCGGGCAAGGCGGAAGCGATACGGGCGATCCGCCGGGTTTTCGTCCTATCGCAGCATAAAACTACTCGCGCTTTCTTTTCCCGCAACTCCCCTTGTCGGGCAAGGCGGAAGCGATACGGGCGATCCGCCGGGTTTTTTCGTCCTATCGCGGCAAGAGGCGCCGCAGGCAATACTCTTGCGGTATTGTCAAGGCGTATCTTGTTGTGAGAGGGCGGAAAGGCACGGTGCAGCGCCCGCAACGCTTCCGCCTTGCCCGACGTAAACATATTGTCAAGGCGCATCTTGTTGTGAGAGGGCGGAAAGGCGCGGTGCAGCGCCCGCAGCGCTTCCGCCTTGCACGACGTCCTCTAAATCAAGCAGAAGGTGTCCACGTCAAAAAGTCCGCGGTCGGTCAGGCAGATATGCGGGATCACGGTGAGCGCCAAAAAAGACAGAGTCATCACGGGTTCGGCGTCCACGCTCACATGCAGGCGGGTCTTGCAGAACTCGTTGATTTGAGTCATGGTCTGCGCCACTTCCCCTGCGGGGCGGCCGCTCATCAGTCCCGCCACGGGCAGCGGCAGAGAAAGCGCCGCTTTGCCCTGTTCGACCACGCAGACGCCGCCGCCCATGGGCAAAAGCGAATTTACCGCCAGGCACATATCCTTGTCCGAATCTCCGGCGCAGATGACGTTGTGCGAATCGTGGGAAACGGAAACGGCCACCGCGCCGCCCGTTATGCCGTATCCGGCAAGCGCGCACACGCCCACTCTGCCCGTGTTTTTATGCCTTTCCGCCACGCACAGCTTGGGCAAGCCGTCTTTTATCTTCACCTGCTCTTTGTTCAGCGTGCCGGCTTTTATTTTGAGCGCGTATTGCAGCGCCGCGCCCTTTAATTGCAGTTTTTCCTTGGTCAGCGGCGGCATATGCAGGGTGTTGCGCACCTTGGCGGGCACCTGCGAGTGCGCCGTGAACAGCGCCTTGCCCGCCTTTGCCACAAGCACACCGCGCTTGTATACTTCCAGCGGCTTGAAGTTTTTCAGATCGATGGTGAAAAGGATGTCCGCCTGCCTGCCTTCTTCCAGAACGCCGCAGTTGAGTTTGTAATGTTCCGCGGGAGAGAGCGTTGCCATGCGCACCGCGTCCGCCGCGCTCATGCCCGCCTGCACCGCCGTGGCGATGATGTGGTCTATATGTCCGAAGTTGAGTATGTCCGCCGCATGGCAGTCGTCCGTGCAGAAGGAAAAACGCCCGATGTTATCCTTGTTCACCGCGGGCAGTATGTCGAGCAGCTGTTTGCCCGCGCTGCCCTGGCGAATGAACACGTCCATGCCCGCCGCCAGCTTGTCGCGCGCCTCGTCCGCGCTGCCGCACTCGTGATCGGAAGTCACGCCCTGAGCGGCGTAAGCGGCAAGTTCCAAGCCGCTGCCCAGGGGAAAATGTCCGTCTATGGGTTTGCCCGCCCCGCGCGCCGCCGCCAGCTTTGCCAGCACGTCCGCGTCGCCCGCCGTCACGCCGGGATAATTCATCATTTCGCCAAGACCGAAGATGTCTTCGCGTTTGAGCGCGTCTTTCACCGCCTGCGCGTCCAGCACCGCGCCGCTGCTCTCCGCCGGAGAAGCGGGCACGCAGGAAGGCATCATCATCTTCACTTCCAGCGGCGTGGAAGCGGCGTCTTTTATCATGAAGTCCACGCCGTCCATGCCGCACACGTTGGCTATCTCGTGCGGATCGGCAATGACGGTGGTGGTGCCGCATGGCATGACCGCCTCGGCAAAGCGCGCCGGCGTGAGCTGGCTGCTCTCTATGTGCACGTGCGCGTCGATAAACCCGGGCAGCGCATAAAGTCCGCCCATGTCTTCTCCCGCGCCCAGGTCCGCGCCCACGGCGGCGATCAGCCCGTCTTTGACGGCGATGTCCGTTTTTTTCACCTTGCCGCCGCGCACGTCGAGCAGGCGGCAATTTTTGAACACTTTATCAAAAACTTCCATAAGGATATTATAGCATACAAAAAATATAATTGCAATTCCGCTATTGCAATTCCGCCCTCTTATGCTATACTGTATATGTGAAGAAAACTTCGCAAAGAGCGCCGCTTTGATACTGCGGCAAAGAGGGAGATATTATGGCTTCGCACATGACGCATTTTTATATGGCGGAAAAAGTGCTCTCGCGCAGCTTGGGCAAAGAGCGCGAGATAATGGAAAATTATTCCGATTGTTTTTATTTGGGCTGTCAGGGCAACGATCTGCTCTTTTATTCCTTTTTCAAATTCAAGGGTTATGCGGGTATCACGCACACGCGCGGCACTTACGAGATCTTCAAACGCATGTGCGAGTTTGTGAAAAAGAGCGAAAGAGAGGATCTGCGCGCCTATCTTTACGGCTTTATCTGCCATTACACGCTGGACAGGCACATCCACCCTTACGTCATTTACTGCGCGGCGACATACATGCACGGCTTTTTCCCCGCCAAATACCGCAAGAGCCTGCACATGATGTTGGAAGCGGGCATAGATTACGTCATTCAGCGCGACAAGCTGGAAAAAAAGCACCCCGGCTGCAACTGCGACTTTATCCTCAAAACCGAACAGCGCGCCTGCGCGTGCCTGGCGGACATGTTCACGGGCGCGGTAGATCCCATTTACGGCGTGGACATGCCCTATGAAGAGCTGCTCGCCCTGCCCGGACGCATGCTCAAATATCAGCGTATCTTTGAAAACAAGCACTCGTTCAAATACGGGCTTTTGATGATGGCGGGCGCGCTCATGAATTACCCTTCCTATATTTACGGCTTCCGCAAACCCAAGAAAAAATACGCCAAACAGGACTGGATGAACCTCAACCGCAGGATATATCCCACCGTGACGGGCGGCAGCGAAACTTCCAACCTCACCGTGCCGGAGATGATCCAAAACAGCATAGAAGACGCTCTGCGCCTGATCGCCCTGGTCAACGAGCACATGGACGAGGGCGCGCCGCTGCCGCAGGAGGAATTTCTGATAAACTTCATGGGCGGAAGATCGCTGCCCGTCGCGCCGGAAGGCTACGACAAAAAGGCGCTCCGCGCCAAAGAAAACAAGGGCTGAACGCCTTTTGCGCGCTCTGCGCAGCCGATCCGAATTAAAAAAGCGGCGCCGCGGCGCCGCTTTTCTTATTCCGGAACGCTTTACTTTTTTGCCAAGATCATCACGCCCATGGGAGCAACGGGTATGTCGCCGAAGTCGTATTCCCTGTCCGTGAGCAGATCCGTGTATTTGCCGTCTATGTAATAAGTCTGCACGTGGTTGCTGCTGTTGGCGAGCACGATCACCTCGCGGCTCCTGGCAACGCGGTGGAACACCGCCATGCCGTTGCCCGTTTCCAGATAAGTGGTGCCGCGGAACACGCTGGCATACTTTTTGCGTATCCTGCCCAGCTTTTTATAAAGCGCAAAGATCTCTTCGTCTTTATTTTTCCAATCCACCGTTTTGCGGTTGGTGGGGTCTTCATATCCCTCCATGCCGCGCTCGTCGCCGTAATAGAGCATGGGGTTGCCGGGCAGAGTGTATTGCAGCACCGCCGCTATTTTCAGCCTGCGCCACGCCAGATCGCGCTCAAAAGGCGTGAGCGTGACGTTGAGCTTTTCCTGCTTGCTCAGCCCTGACACGTCTTTATCCGCCAGCACGCTCTTGATACGCGCGGTGTCGTGAGAGTCGAGCAGCGTGAAGCAGCAGTCCAGCGCGCGCTTGGGATAATGGTCCATGATGTTGCCCACCGCGCCGATAAAGGTATCGGGATCGCCGCCGCGCACAAAATCGATGATGGCGTTTTTGAAGACGTAATTCATCACGCCGTCCAACTCTCCGCCCAAAAGATAATGGCGGCGCTTATCGTAACTCACCTTGTTGGACGCGTCCTCCCACACCTCGCCGATGATGAGTTTGTCCTTGTCCTTCTGCTTGATGGCGCGGCGCAGAGCGCGCACGTAATTCTCTTCCAGCTCGTCCACCACGTCCAGGCGCCAGCCGGCGATGCCCATGTCCGTCCACTTGCGGATAACGCCGTTTTTGTGCAGCATCATGCGGCGCAGAGAGGGAGCCTGCTTGTTGAGCGTGGGAGATACCGTCACGCCCCACCAGCACTTGTATTTATCGGGGAACTTGTCGAAGAAATACCAGTCTGCATAGGGCGATCTTTCCGACTGATAGGCGCCCACGGTGGGATAATTGCCGAACTTGTTGAAGTATTTGCTGTCTGCGCCCGTGTGGTTGAACACGCCGTCCAAGATGACGCCCATGCCCTTTTCCGCCGCCTTTTGAATAAGCTCTCTTAGCTTGTCTTCCGTGCCCACCAATTTGTCCAGCTTCATGTAATCGCCCGTGTCGTAACGGTGGTTGGAGGCAGATTCAAACACGGGGGTGAGATAAATGAGCGTCACGCCCAGAGATTTGAGATAAGTGAGCTTATCTATCACGCCTTGCAGGTTGCCGCCGTAAAAATCGTTGGCGCGATAAACGCCGTCGGGATCGCACACCGTGAGCGGTTCGTTCCAGGCTTTGAGCACGCCGCCCTTTTTGTCGAACACCGCCTGCGGATCCTTGCCCTTGTTAAAGCGATCCACAAAGATCTGATAAACAAGTCCGCCCTTGATAAAGTCCGGCGTCTTGTAACTGGAACTGAACACGGTCAGCTGCCAGGGCGTTTGGTTTTCGTCCGCGTAACGCACCTCGCCGCCCCACTCCGTGTCCAACACGAAGTGATAAAAATACAGTCCGCCCGAACCCACTCTGAAGGTAGCGTCATAACGGCTCACTCCGTTTTCCTTGCCCTTGAAGATCATCGGATACTCCGTCTGCGAGCCGTCCTCATCGGCGGTGAGCACCACCGTGACCTTGTTGATGAACACGCCGTCGCGTGAAAAAACGCTCAGCGAAAGGTCGTGCCCCGCGCGCAGCGCGCCGAAGGGGCGTTTACACTCTTCATCCAGACAGTTGTAATAAAAATTTGCAGCCATCTCTTACTCCCCGCTTATATATTATTGTTTTTTCTTTGCCCTGCCGCCCTTGGAAGGCGCCTTAACGGGCTGTATGTGCCAGATCCTGTCCGCATATTCCTTCACGCTCCTGTCGGAGGAGAAGAAGCCGGCGTTGGCGGTGTTGAGCAGCGACATGCGCGCCCAGCGTTCCTTGTCCGAATAAGCCTTGTCCAGCCTGTCCTGCGCGTCGCAATAAGAGCCGAAGTCCGCCAGCACCTTGAAGGTGTCGCTGTTGATGAGGCTGTCTGCCACCTCGTTCATGGCAATGCCGTTCACGCCCTTGCGCAGCGCGTCTATCACCCGCTTGATGCGCGGGTTTTCGTTGTAATACCTGCTGGGCTGATAGCCTTCGCGGCTCAGTTTTTCCACCTCGTCCGCCAAAAGTCCGAAGATGAAGATGTTGTCGTCGCCCACGCGCTGATGTATCTCTATGTTGGCGCCGTCCATGGTGCCCATCGTCACCGCGCCGTTGACCATGAACTTCATGTTGCCCGTGCCGGAAGCCTCTTTGCCCGCCACGGAGATCTGCTCGGAAACTTCCGCCGCCGGCATGATCTTTTCCGCCAGCGTGACGCAATAATTTTCCATGAACACCACTTTCAGCTTATCCTTGATGTCCTTGTCCGCGTTGACCATGTTGCCCAGCTGGCAGATGAGCCTGATTATCTGCTTTGCCATATAATAACTGGGCGCGGCTTTGGCGCCGAAGATATACGTCCTGGGGTTCACGTCCAGGTCGGGATCATCCTTCAAGCGGTAATAAAGATCCAAAATGTGCAGCACGTTGAGCAGCTGCCTCTTGTATTCGTGCAGCCTCTTCACCTGCACGTCGAAGATGGAATCCGGATCCACCTTCACGCCGTTTGTCTTGGCGATGAAGTCGGCAAGCTCCGCCTTGTTGGCGCGCTTGACCTGCCCCACCTTTTTGAGCACCTCGCGGTTGCCCTTGAAGTTTTCCAGCTTTTTCAGCTCGTCGGCGTCGTCCATATAGCCGTTGCCGATCAGCTCGCTCACCAAGCCCGCCAAGCGGGGGTTTGCCTGCGCCAGCCACCTGCGGTAAGTTATGCCGTTGGTGACATTGGTGAACTTGTTGGGATACATCTTGTAATAGTCGTCGAACACGTCGTTTTTGAGTATTTCCGAATGCAGCTCGGAAACGCCGTTGATGGTGTGCGACGCCGCCAGGCACATGTTTGCCATCTTCACCTGGTTGTGGGAGAGAATGGCGTTGTAAGACACCTTGTTCCAGTCGTTGGGATAAAAATTCCACAGATCGGCGCAGAAACGGCTGTTTATCTCCGTCACTATCTGATAAATGCGCGGCAGCAGCCTTTCAAACAGGTTTGCCGGCCACTTTTCCAGCGCCTCCGCCATCACGGTGTGGTTGGTGTAAGAGATGGTCTTGGTGACGATGTCCCACGCTTTGTCCCAGTCGTAACCGTATTCGTCCAGCAAAAGCCTCATCAATTCGGGTATGCACAAGGTGGGGTGGGTATCGTTGATGTGGATAGCCACCTTTTCCGCAAAGTTATCCAGCGTGCCGTATTGATTGAGGTGCTGTTTGATGATGGACTGCATGGACGCGGACACAAAGAAGTATTGCTGTTTGAGGCGCAGCATCTTGCCTTCCGTGTGATGGTCGGCGGGATAAAGCACGCGGCAGATGCTCTCCGCCAGCGCCTGCGCTTCCGTGGATTTGACATACTGCCCCTCGGAAAAGAGCTGCATGTCGAACACCTTGGGCGCGCTTGCCGTCCACAGCCTGAGCTTGTTGACCGCAAAGCTGTGGTAACCGCTGATGTTCATGTCGTAAGGCGTGGCTTCCACGATGTCGCTGTCTATATAATCGATATAAAGCCTGTCGTTCTCCCACCTCTGGTTGATCCTGCCGCCGAAGCGCACTTGGAAAGTGTCTTCCTTGCGCGGCGCCAGCCACACGGCGCCGTCTTCCAGCCATTCGTCGGGCAGTTCCAGCTGCCAGCCGTCCGCTATCTTCTGCTTGAATATGCCGTAATCGTATTTAATGGAAAAGCCGCTTGCCGCATAGCCCAGATTGGTGAGCGATTCCATATATGCCGCCGCCAGCCTGCCCAAACCGCCGTTGCCCAGACCCGCGTCCGGTTCGTTGGCGAAAACGTCTTCTATGTCCCAGCCGAACTCTTTGGCTATCTCCGCCACCGGCTGTGTGATGCCCATGTTGAAAAGATGGTTTTTCAGCGAGCGCCCCAGCAAAAATTCCATGGACATGTAATAGACCTGTTTGCTCTGCTGTTTGCGCATCTGCTGTTTGAATTCGTGGCGCTGTTCCGTAAGCATATCTCTCACCGCCACGCACACGCACTTGTAAAACTGATTGGAGGACGCCTCTTTCAGCGCAATGCCGAACAGTTTCATGGCGTTGTCCTCGATCGCCTGCCTTAATGCTTCTTTACTTACTGTCATACTTATCTCCGAGTTTTTCCGTATTCTTCCCCCTCTCGTTCCCCCGGCATTTTTGCCGGGGGACGGTATCATTATACGTTTTGATAGATCT
The DNA here is from genome assembly GCA_944380295.1 of uncultured Christensenellaceae bacterium. GTDB lineage: Bacteria > Bacillota > Clostridia > Christensenellales > UBA3700 > Alloclostridium. The sequence continues at coordinate 148,619 of CALWHE010000003.1, read as the reverse complement.
CTTCGTATTTCTTGGCGGTGGCTGCCCAGGAATAATCCCCGGTCATGCCGTTTTCCACCACTTTTGCCCAGTCGCTCTTGTAATCGCGGTAAAGTCCCACCGCGCGCTGGATCGCGTCCAGCATATCGTAAGCGTTATACGAATAGAAGGTCAGCCCGTTGCCCTCGCCCGTATCGTGGTTATAAGGGCGCACGGTGTCTTTCAGCCCGCCCGTTTCGCGCACGATGGGCACGGAACCGTAACGCATGGCTATCAGCTGGCTCAACCCGCAAGGCTCGAACTTGGACGGCATGAGGAACATATCAGAAGCGCCGTATATCTTGGACGCCAGATCCGCGGAAAAGCCCAGCACGCAGCGCAGCTTTGCCGTGTGTTCGTTCTGCGCGCGCTTGAAGGTTTCCTCATAGCGCCAGTCGCCCTGCCCCAAAATGACCATCTGCACGGGCAGCTGCATGATGTTTTCCAGCACCGCCGCCACCAGATCGAGTCCCTTTTGTTCGGTGAGCCTGCCCACCATGCCTATCATTGCCGCGTCCTTGTTCTCCGGCAGTCCCAGCATGCGCTGCAACGCCAGCTTGTTTTCCGCCTTTTTGGCAAAAGTGTCCAGGCTGTAATTGACAAACAGCGCCTTGTCCGCGGCGGGGTCGTTTTTCTCCGTGTCTATGCCGTTGACAATGCCGCGCAGCTTGTAACTGCGCTGGCGCAGGATGTCTTCCATTTCATAGCCGTAATAAGGATCCAGTATCTCGCCCGCGTAAGTGGGAGAAACGGTGGTGACGATGTTGGAGCACTCTATCGCGCCCTTCATGAAGTTGGCGCAGCCCTTATACATCACCAGGCTCGCCCTGTCGGCGGGTATGCCCAGCACGTCGCCGATGATGCTGTCCCCGTATTGTCCCTGGAACTGGATATTGTGAATGGTGAAGATGGTCTTCACGCCGTTGAGCTGGGGTATGCCGCGGTAGAACACGTCCAGATAGACGGGCACCAGCGCCGTGTGCCAGTCGTTGGCGTGGATGATGTCCGGATAAAATCCGGTGACCGACATGCTCTCCAAAACCGCCTTGGAGAAGAAGGAGAACCTCTCCCCGTCGTCGTAATGCCCGTAAAGTCCCCTGCGCTTGAAGTAATATTCGTTGTCCAGGAAATAATAAGTCACGCCCTCGTAAGTCTGCGTGAACACGCCGCAATACTGGTTGCGCCAGGCAAGCGGCACATACACGTTGCCCAAACAGCGCATGGTGTGCTTGAAGTCGTCGGGTATGTCGTAATAGAGCGGCATCACCACTCTGCAATCATAGCCGTCCGCGTTCAGCGCCTTGGGCAGAGCCGCCGCCACGTCCGCCAAACCGCCCGTTTTGACAAAGGGCAACGCTTCGGACGCCACGAAAAGTATCTTCTTTTTGCCTACGGTCTTTTCCTGCGCCGCGGCAGTCTTCACAGCCTCTTTTTCCGGAGCCTGAGCCGCCTTTGCGGCAGGTTTTTTCTTTGCTTGCGCCATATCTCTTCCCTCCTTTTTATTAAACGGTCTTGCCTTTTACTATTACCATCGGATAAGTTTCGTAACCGCTTATCTTCTTGTCTTCCGTGATGGTCACGTCTTTGTCCGCGATGATGTAACTCATCTGCGCGCCGGCGCTGACCTTGCCCCCTTCCATGACGATGGAATTTTCTATCACCGCACCCGCTTCCACTTTGACTCCGCGGAAGAGAATGGAGTTGATCACCGTGCCGTTGATGTCGCAGCCGTCGGCAATGAGCGAATTTTTCACGTTCGCCCCGTCGCGGTAACGTGTGGGCACGCTGTCTTTGACCTTGGTGAAGATGGTGCCGTTGCGCGTGAACAGATCGTTGCGCAGATCGGTGTCCAGAATGCGCATGCTCTCGTGATAATACGACTTGATGTCGTCTATCACGCCCACGTAGCCGTCCACATGGTAACCGTATATCTTCAAGCTGTCTTTTTTCTGTTGCAGTATATGCTTTTCAAAGTCGGTATATCCCCGCTCGTAACTGTCCGTGACCAAGTCTATGAGCAGTTGTTTTTTGAGCAGATAGATGTTCAGTCCCATCTCCGCGGGAGTGGCGGAAGGCGTCTGCGTGATGCGCATGTCCGTCACCCTGCCCGCCATGTCCTCCGTGACTATCACCTTGCGCGAAGTGTTGGGGCACGCCGTGTAAGTGAGCATGGTGATGTCCGCGCCCTTGGCGGTGTGCGCCATGAACACGGCGTCGAAGTCGATGTTGGCGGCGATGTTGGAGTTGGTGACCACCACATATTCCTCCGAGGCTTTTTCCACAAAGTCGATCACGCTGTAAAGCGCCTCTATCTTGCCCCTGTTCATGCTGCGCGCGCTGTTGGAAAAATAAGGGGGGAACACGGCAATGCCGCCGTTTTTCCTGTTCAGATCCCAATCTCTGCCCATGCGGATATGGTCCGTGAGCGAAGAATAATTGTTGCGCGTGATGATGCCCAGGTTGGTTATCTGGCTGTTGACGAAGTTGGAAAGGGTGAAGTCGATGAACCTATACCTGCCGCAGAAGGGCAAAGACGCCGTGGTGCGGTGCAGGGTAAGCTCGTTGAGCTTGGTTTCGTTATCGCTTGCAAAGATGATACCCATTATATCGTTCATTGTTCTTCCTCCTTATTCCACCATGGCGCCGGCTTCCACCGCCGCGCCCTTGTCCACCTTGTAGAAAGGCGCCACCACGGAGATGGCGTAATGTTCCGCCCCCTCCTGCTGCGCGCCCACCACGGCGTTTTCTCCGATGTCCGCGCCGTCGCCCACGATGGCGTAAGACACCTTTGCGCCGGCGTGCACCTTGGCGCCCGGCATGATGATGCTGTGGCTCACCTGCGCGCCCTTACACACTTCCGCGCCCGTGGAGATGACGCTGTGCACCACCTTTCCGTCTATCTCGCAGCCCTCCGTGACCAGGGAGTTGGAGATGACGGCGTCCGCACCCGTGTAATGCGGCGGCTCGGCGGAGTTGCGCGCGTATATCTTATGGTTATCGTCGTCCAGATTAAGCCCGCTGTCCTCGTCCAAAAGGTCCATATTGGCTTCCCACAGGCTGTTTATCGTGCCCACGTCCTTCCAGTAACCGCTGAAATTGTAAGCGTAAAGTTTGCAGCCGTCTTTGAGCATGGCGGGTATGATGTTCTTGCCGAAGTCGTTGGAAGAAGTCTTGTCCGCCTCGTCCTCTATCAGATAGCGGCGCAGCTTTTCCCAGGTAAAGATGTATATGCCCATGGAAGCGTTTGTGCTCTTGGGCTTTTTGGGCTTTTCTTCAAACTCATAGATCTCCCCGTCCTCTTTGGTGTTCATGATGCCGAAGCGGGACGCCTCTTCCAACGTGACGTTGATGACCGCTATCGTGCAGTCCGCGCCGCGCCTCTTGTGGCTTGCCAGCATGTCCGCGTAATCCATCTTGTAAATATGGTCGCCGGAGAGCACCAGCACGTATTCGGGCGAAAACTTGTCGATAAACTCGATGTTCTGATAAATGGCGTTTGCCGTGCCCTTATACCAGTCGGAGTTTTTCGCCTTCATATAGGGCGGGAGCACAAACACGCCGCCGTTGAGCCTGTCCAGATCCCAGGGCTGACCGTTGCCTATGTATTGGTTGAGCGCAAACGGCTGATACTGCGTGAGCACGCCTATGGTATCGATGCCCGAATTGATGCAGTTGGACAGCGGAAAATCGATGATGCGATACTTGCCGCCGAACGACACAGCCGGTTTTGCAACGTTTTTGGTGAGCGAATAGAGTCTGGTGCCCTGTCCGCCCGCAAGCAGCATTGCCACGCATTCCTTTTTTCTGGAATTCATTTCTTTTCACCTTCCTTATCTGTCTTTTTCTTTTTGAAAGTTATTTTTTTACCCGGGACAAGGTAAGTCACGCTTGCCGGGGGAATGTCCATGGTGATGTGATACTCCTGCGCGTGCATGCCGCCCTCCTGCGCCGCGTATGCGGGCGTGAAGCCGCTGCCGCCGTATTTGGGATCGGTGCTGCACAGCGCCACTTTATATTCGCGCGCCTGCGGGATACCCATCTGATAGCCCGTGCGTGCCACGGGACTGAAATTGAACACCGCCACCGTGTGTCCGCCCTTGTTGTCGTAACGCACAAAGGAAACGATGTTCTGCGTGTTGTCGTCCACCACTATCCACTTGAACCCGTCGTAAGAGGCGTCGAGCATATACATTTCCGGATGTTTGAGATAGTAGGCGTTGAGGTCGCGCACAAAGTTCTGCATATCGGCGTGCGCGGGATAATCGAGCAAAAACCAGTCCAGCGGGCGCTTGTAATCCCACTCGATGAACTGGGCGAACTCCCCGCCCATGAAGAGCAGCTTTTTGCCCGGGTGCGCCATCATAAAGCCCAAAAACGTCTTTAAGCCCTCGAACTTCTCCTCATACTCTCCCGGCATCTTGTTGATGAGAGAGCATTTGCCGTGCACCACCTCGTCATGCGAAAGCGGCAGGATGTAATTTTCGGAAAAAGCGTATGTGATGGCAAAAGTCACGTTGTTGTGCATATCCTTGCGGAAGAAGGGGTTGGCGGAAACATAGCGCAGCATGTCGTTCATCCAGCCCATGTTCCACTTGAAGTTGAAGCCCAGTCCGCCCACGTCCGCCGGCTTGGTGACCATGGGGAACGCGGTGGATTCTTCCGCGATCATCAGCGCGCCTTCATGCGCGGTGAGCATGGCGGTGTTCAGTTTTTTCAAAAAGTCGATGGCTTCCAGATTATAGTTGCCGCCAAAGGCGTTGGGGCGCCACTCCTTGCGCCCGTAATCCAGATAGAGCATGCTTGCCACCGCATCCATGCGTATGCCGTCTATGTGGTATTCGCTCAGCCAGAAAGAGGCGGAAGAGAGCAGGAAGGAAACCACTTCCCGCCTGCCGTAATCAAACACCATGGTGCCCCATTCCTTGTGCTCGGCTTTGAGCGGATCGGTATATTCGTAAAGCGGCTTGCCGTCAAAATTATAAAGTCCGTGTTCGTCTTTGGGGAAGTGCGCCGCCACCCAATCCAATATCACGCCAATGCCCGCCTTGTGCATGACGTCCACGAAATACTTGAAGTCGTCGGGCGCGCCGTAACGCGAAGTGGGCGCGAACATGCCCGTCACCTGATACCCCCACGAACCTTCGAAGGGATATTCCGTCACGGGCAGTATCTCTATGTGCGTATAGCCCATATCCTTGACATATTCGCTCAGCTGCACGGCAAGGTCGCGGTAAGAGAGCGGATTGCCGTCCGCGTGCCTGCGCCAAGAGCCGAGGTGCACCTCGTATATGTTCATGGGCGAGGAGTAAGGATCGTGATCGCGGCGCGCCGCCATCCACTTGGCGTCCGTCCACTTGTATTCGCTCTCATAGAGCTTGGAGCCGGTGGCGGGAGCCGTTTCCGAATGCAGCGCGTAAGGGTCGGCTTTGAGCACCTGCCTGCCGTCCGCCTGCGTGATGCAATACTTGTAAACGTCGTAAACATTAAGTCCGGGGATAAACGCTTCCCAAATGCCGTCGCTCTTCTCCAAGAGCCGCATGGGGTCCGCCTCTCTGTTCCAACCGTTGAAGTCGCCCACCACGGAGACCGCCTGCGCATGCGGCGCCCAGACGCGAAACAGCCAGCCTTCTTTTTTCTTCACCACCGCTCTGTGCGGCGAAAAAAGCTTATACGCTTCGGTATTGTTACCTTCGTGAAACAAAAATATCGGAAAATCCGTTTCCTTGCGAGCCATTTTTCACCTCGAATTCCTTATCGCGTCCATTATACCACACTCTTAGGGTGCTTTTCAATATGTAAATAAAAATTTTTACTTTTTTTTTGCCCGCATCCAAAAATTTTCCTTACGCCGCGCGCCCCAAAACCGCCGCACGCGCCTGTTTGAAGGCGTTTTTCTTTGACTTTTGCGCTTAAATGCGTTAAAATTACTCCGTTATGAGCATTCTGACGATCAAAGGGCTGAGCCACACATACGACAACAAAGTCCTCTTCGACGAGGCGGATCTCACCGTGAACAACGGCGAGCATATCGGCATTGTCGGACTTAACGGCGCGGGCAAATCCACTTTTATGAAGATCCTCACCGGCACGCTGGTGCAGGATGCGGGCGAGGTGCGCTGGCTGCCCGGCATAAAGGTGGGGTATCTGGATCAGCACGCGGACATAGACCGCTCCCTCACCGTCATGCAGTATCTGGAAGGCAGTTTCCAAGCCCTCTTCGATCTCTCCGCCCGCCTGGACGCGGCATATGCGCGCATGTCCGACCCGGACATAGATGAAAAAGAGCTGGACAAACTGATCAACCGCACCGCCGCCATGCAGCAGCAATTGGACGAGGCGGACTTTTATTCGCTGGAAGCGCAGATAAAAAAGGTGGCGGGCGGCTTGGGCATAAGCGCGCTGGGTTACGACACGCTCATCGGCAAGCTCAGCGGCGGACAGCGCGCCAAAGTGATGCTGGCAAAACTTTTGCTGGACGAGCCGGACGCCATGCTGCTGGACGAGCCTACCAACTTTTTGGACCTGGAACAGATAGACTGGCTCGCCAAATACCTGGATTCTTACAAGGGCACCTTCCTTTTGGTGTCACACGACGGGGAATTTCTCAACCGCGTGTGCAAAATAATCGTCAACATAGAAAACAGCCGCATCAAAAAATATTGGGGCGATTACGACAAATTTTTGCAGCAACACGAATCGGACGCCAAGCAATACGCGGAAAGTTACGAGCGCCAGCAGCGCGAGATCAAGCGCATGGAAGATTATATCGCCCGCAACAAGGCGCGCGCCGCCACCGCCGGCATGGCGAACAGCCGCAAAAAGATGTTGGACAGGATAGACGTGCTCTCCAAGCCCGTCTCCTTTGAAAAGCCCACCTTTCTCTTCCCTTACACCCTGCTGGTGACCAAACACCTGCTGGACGTGAACGAGCTGAGCGTGGGTTATAACGGCAAAGCCATCCTGCCGCCGCTCAACTTCACTTTGAGCAGCGAGAGCAAACTGTGGCTGCGCGGCACCAACGGCATGGGCAAGACCACCATCTTGAAAACTCTGATGAGGCTGCTCCCGCCCGTTTCCGGCAGTTTTTCTTATAACATCAACGTCAAGATAAATTACATCGAACAGGACCTGGAATTCCCCTCCAAAGAGATGAACGCGGCGTCTTTCATGTCTTACCGCCACCCCAAACTTTCGCAAAAAGAGGTGCGCAACCAACTGGCGCGCGTGGGCATACGCGGCGACCTTGCCACCAAGGCGGTGGGCAGCCTCTCCGGCGGCGAACAGGTGCGCGTGAAGCTGTGCTCGCTCATGCAAAAAGAGAGCAATCTGCTCATTCTTGACGAGCCGACCAACCACCTTGACTCCCTCTCCAAAGAGGCGCTGGCGGAAGCCTTGGAAGCCTATGAGGGAGCCTTTATCCTGGTCTCGCACGAGCCGGCTTACGCCGACGGCTTGTGCAACGACGTGTTCGATCTGGAAAAATGACCGCGCCGCCTTTGATATGCGCCTCCAAAAATTGGGCAAACTTTGGGGGTCACTTCACTTTGCGGCGTTTTTTACTTTTTTATCCCGCCGGCAAACGCCTTATCATTCGCTCCTGAGCGCCTCCACGGGGTCTTTCTTCGCCGCAAAACGCGCCGGGATAAGCCCTGAGATGAGCGTGAGCGCCACGCTTACCGCAATGAGTATGAGCGCCGTGGTAAAGGGCAGCCGCGCTATGCCCGCAATGCCCAGCGCCGCGCCCACAACGCCGTTGATGACGGCGCAGATGATGTAAGTTATCACCACGCCGATCACGCCGGCGATCAGTCCGATGATGAACGTCTCCGCGTTGAACAGGCGCGAAACGTCCTTTTTCCTGCCGCCCAGAGAGCGGATCACGCCTATCTCCTTTACCCGCTCTATCACCGAAACATAAGTGATGATGGCGATCATCACCGTGGACACCACCAGAGAAAGCGCGGTGAACGCCACCAAAGCGTATGTGACGATGTCTATCATGTCCCCTATCATGGAGATGATCACGGAGAGATTGTCTGTGTATGTTATCTGCGCGCGCTGCTCGGCGGTGAGCGTGACGCCGCCCACGACGAGGTCGCCCTCTTCGTTCCAGGCGTTGAGATACGCCGTCACCCCGTCTTTCAGCTCGAAGTTCGCAGGATAAATGCTGATCGTCTGCGGCAGAACGCTGCCGCCCACGTCGCGCAGGGAGAGCGTGTAAGACGAGGTCCCCGCCAAGGAATATTCGCTGCCCACGCAGACCGTTTGAGAAAACTCGCTCCCCTCAAACTCATACCTTATCTCAAATACGGGTATGCTGCCCATCACCGCGCCCGTGCCGGTCATCATGCCCGAGAGCGCGCCTTTTTTGCCGTTCTCGCCGATAAAGGCGGCAAGCGCGGAGCCGGAATTCTTTTCCGCCACTTCGTCGTCAAGCGCCTGCGTATAGTATATGCCCGTGCTCAGACTGCCGAAGGAAAGCCCTTCCTTGGGGCGCAAAACGGCGGTTATCTTCAACTCCGCGCCCTCGCCGCCGTGAGAGGGATCGTATGTTATCTTGTCGCCGTCTATCGAATATATGTCGTCGTTGAAATAGAGCGTAAAGGTCTTGTCCAGCAGTTCCTCGTAAGAAAACCTGGTCTTGTCCTTGCCCGCGTCGTAACGCTTGTCACCCGTGGCTTTGTAAACGATGTTGAGGACTTCTTCCTGCGTATAATACCCCAGCTGCGCCAAAACCAGGTCGGAAAGCTCGCTCTCGTCGTTGATGACGAGCATTATCTCCCCCTTTTGCTCGGGCATGCGCCCGCCTTCGTTGACGATGTCGTATTGCGAAAGAATAAATTCGTTGCTGTCCGGCGCCAAAGAAAGCAGCCCGGAAGTGCCGGAGAGCGCCTCGGCGACGTCTTCATGCCCCGCCTGCCCTATCAGCGCGCGCAGCGTCGCGTCCGCCGCATAGAGGGAAAGCCGCTCGCTGCCCTTCGCCGTCCGCACGTCCGTATAGACGGAATAGGACATGTTGACGCCGTGGTCGAAGCTCATGGCGGAATAATACTCGCGCGGCATGGCTTTGACGTATTCCACATATTGCGGCGTTATCTCGTTTTCAAAGGTGAAGTCGCCCCACATGTCCGCCATCTCCACCAGTCTGTCTATCGCCGCGTCCACGTTGACGTAACCGTCCTCAACGGCGCTCTCCAAAACCTCCTGCTTGGCGCCGCCGCTCATCATGTCCGTGATGGTGGAAAGATCGTATCCGCTCTCCTGCACGGTGACCGGATTGCCCGAGAGCATATCGTTCTGCATATCCTCGATATACCCCTGCACGCCCGTAGAAACAGCCAGCACGCTGGCAACGCCGATAATGCCTATGCTGCCCGCGATGCACACCATCACCGTGCGCTTCAACTTGGCGCGCAAATTGCGCGCAGACAGCCCGAACGCCGTCCACAAAGAGAGCTTTGACTTGCGTTTTTTCGCCCCTGCTCCCGCTTTTTTATCTCTGCCGCGCCCCGCCGCCTTGCCCGCGGGCGCGCTTTCTCCGCCTTTATCCGGCGCCTTGCCGGCAGTATTTTCCGCGCTTTCCTCTCCTTCGCCCGGAGCGCCTTCCGCGCTTTTCTCGCCTTCGCCCGAAGCGCCTGCTGCGGCTAGCTCACCTTCGGCAGACTGCGCCATGTCCTTGTCGCACTCCTCGTCTGTATAAGGGTCGCTGTCCCCCACTATCCTGCCGTCCAAAAGCTCCACTATGCGCGTGGAGTATTGCCGCGCCAGCTCCGGATTGTGCGTGACCATGACCACCAGCTTGTCCCCGGCGATCTCCTTGATAAGCTCCATTATCTGCACGGACGTCACCGTGTCCAGCGCGCCCGTCGGCTCGTCCGCCAGCAAGATCTCAGGCTCGTTGACAAGCGCCCTGGCTATCGCCACCCTCTGGCACTGCCCGCCCGAAAGCTGGTTGGGGCGTTTGCCATACTGCCCCGCCAGACCCACCTTGTCCAACGCCTCGCGCGCCCTTCTCGCCCGTTCGTGCCTGTCCACGCCCGCAATGGTCAGCGCCAGCTCCACATTGCCCTGAATGGACTGCTGCGGTATCAAATTGTAACTCTGAAAAACAAACCCGATCCTCTCGTTGCGATAAGTGTCCCAGTCGCGGTCGCCGTATTCGCGCGTGTTGATTCCGTCTATGCTCATCTCCCCGGCGGTGTAATGATCCAACCCGCCGATAATGTTCAAAAGCGTGGTCTTTCCGCACCCCGAAGGTCCCAAAACCGACACGAACTCGCTGCGCCTGAAATTGACGTCTATCCCTTTGAGCGCCTGCACTCCGCCCGTGCTCGTCTTGTAAAACTTCTCTATTCCCTTTAATCTGAGCATATCCGCCTCCGCCTGCCCTGCAATAAAATATATAGCAAATATATTTTACGTCGCACACGCCGCCATGTCAATATCGCGGAAATTTTTTGGCTTAAATTTTACAGAACGCCCTATCAAAAATAAGGGCGTTGCGGTCAATATCTGATTTTATCCGATGCGATTTTCTGCAAATATTCCCCATATTTGCTTTTACCGTATTCGCGGATGATCCGCAATAACCGTTCTTTATCGATCCAGCCCTTTTTATACGCGATCTCTTCCGGAACGCAAACTTTTATTCCCTGCCTTTTTTCAAGCAGCTGCATAAAATTTGCCGCGTCGAGCAAACTTTCCGTCGTTCCCGTATCCAACCAAGCAAAACCACGCCCCATGAGCTGCACTTCCAACAGATCTTTTTGCAAATATATCTTATTCAAATCGGTTATTTCCAGTTCTCCTCTCTCGCTGGGTTTGACTTGCTTTGCATATTCCACAACATTTTTATCATAAAAATATATTCCCGTAACGGCATAATGCGATTTCGGCTCTGTCGGTTTTTCTTCAATAGATATAACTTTTCCGTTTTCATCGAATTCCACAACGCCGAAACGTTCGGGGTCATCCACGTAGTATCCAAACACGGTCGCCCCATTTGTTTTGGACGCCGCCCTTTTTAACAGTTTTGACAAGCCGTTGCCGTAAAAAATATTGTCACCCAAAATCATCGCGCACGCGTCATCACCGATAAATTTCTCACCAATGATGAATGCTTGCGCCAAGCCGTCCGGTGACGGCTGCACTTCATAACTCAACTTGATCCCAAGGAAAGATCCATCGCCCAACATACTTTGAAACGTGGGCAAATCACGCGGCGTGGATATTATCAGAATGTCGCGTATATCCGCCAACATGAGCGTGGAGAGCGGATAATATATCATGGGCTTATCATATATCGGCAACGCCTGTTTTGATGTATATTTCGTCAACGGATACAGTCTTGTGCCGCTTCCTCCGGCAAGTATGATCCCTTTCATGTTTCACCTCATCTCTTAGAATACATTTTGTCATAATAGTTGCGATAATCGCCGCTGATTATGTCTTGCCACCACTTTTTGTTATCCAAATACCATGCAATGGTTTTTTCAATTCCGTCTGCAAATTTTGTCTGCGGCAACCAACCTAATTCACGATGTATTTTTGCCGGATCTATCGCATATCTGCGGTCGTGTCCTTTCCTGTCTGTCACGTATTTTATCAAACTTTCAGGTTTATCCAACTTTTTCAGGATAAGTTTGACGATATCTATATTTGACATTTCGTTATGTCCGCCCACGTTATACACTTCCCCTATCCGTCCGTTATGCAAAATAAGGTCGATAGCGTGGCAATGATCTTCCACATACAACCAGTCACGCACGTTTTTACCATCGCCGTAAACCGGCAAAGTTTCATCAGCCAAAGCCCTCGTTATCATCAGTGGAATAAGTTTTTCGGGGAAATGATACGGTCCGTAATTATTACTGCATCTTGAAATGGTCACCGGAAGCCCATATGTCCTGTAATATGCCAGCACAAGCAAATCGGCGCCCGCTTTACTGGAACTATAAGGACTGGACGTGTGGATAGGCGTATCTTCCGTAAACATGAGATCGGGTCTGTCTAACGGCAAGTCGCCGTATACTTCATCGGTGGATACCTGATGATAACGAATATTTCCGTTAAATCGGCAAGCGTCCATGAGCACCTGTGTCCCGATAATATTGGTTATGAGAAATATTTGCGGATCTTCTATGCTCCTATCCACATGACTTTCTGCCGCAAAATTTATACAAGCGTCAAATTTTTCCTTGGAAAACAACTCGTCCACAAATTTTTTATCGGCAATATCGCCCTTGACGAATTTGAACATTTTATTGTTCATCACACCGGCAAGCGTTGATAAATTGCCTGCATATGTGAGTTTGTCAAGACATACGATCTCATAATCGGAATGATTAGCAAGCATATAATAAACAAAATTCCCGCCGATAAATCCGGCTCCGCCAGTAATGAGAATCTTCATTGGTCCATCTCCTTTAAAAATCTTTGCAATGCGTCCTGCCACGACGGCATCTTTCCGTATCCGCACTCTTCCAAGCACTTTTTACTCAATCTGCTGTTTAACGGTCTTGCTGCGGCGCACTTATAATCTTTTGTCAAAACATCGTTCACCTTGACTTCTCTGCCCGTCAAACGGAAAATCTCCTTGGCAAATTCGTTCCATGAACAATACCCTTCGTTAGAACAATGATATGTGCCATACTTATCTGTCTGTATTATATAAAACAGAAAATCCGCCAAATCTACGGTGTAAGTGGGAGAACCTATTTGATCGCTGACCACACTCAGCTCTTTGCGTTCCCCAGCGAGTTTAAGCATGGTTTTGACAAAATTACCTCCGTTCAGCCCGAAGACCCAGGATGTCCTGACTACAAACAATTTGTCCAAATGTTTCCTGCAAACCTGCTCTCCTTCGTATTTCGTCTTGCCGTAAACATTGAGCGGCGCTATTTTGTCATCGACTTCAAACGGCTTGTCGCCCGCGCCGCCATAGACATAATCAGTCGAGATATACACCATTTTCGCTCCCGTCAATTTGCACGCTTTTGCAATATTTTCACTGCCGTTCACATTGACCATGCGACAAACATCCTCATTGGATTCGGCTTTATCGACAGCCGTATATGCAGCGCAATGCACCACCACATCGGGATCGTATTGCACGATGTATTCCCTAACGGCGTCTTCGTCCGTAATATCGCAATCTTCTATGTCTATGCCTCTGCATTCAAATCCTTCTCGCGTCAGCTTTTTTACCATATCGTGTCCTAACTGCCCATTCACTCCGGTCACCAACACTTTTATTGTAAAATTAGCGTCGCTGTCTTTCAACAGCGGACTTGTGGTATCTTTCACGGACAATATGGGATCGGTTATCCCCCACTCAACGCCTATTGACGGATCGCAATAACATATTCCCCTATCGTGCGGCTTGCTGTAAAGATTGTCGACTTTATATTGCACCATCACATTATCGGTAAGCGTCACAAAACCGTGCGCAAAACCGCGAGGAATCAGCAATTGTCTTTTATTTTCCGCGCTAAGCTCAACGCTGACATATTGCAAATAGGTATCGCTGCCCTTTCTGATATCTACCGCCACATCCAAGATAGCACCTTGCGTGCACCTGACCAGTTTTGCTTGCGCAAAAGGTGCCAGCTGAAAATGCAGACCGCGCAATATCCCTTTTTGCGCGGAAAAACTTTGATTATCCTGCACAAAATTATAATAAAGGTTATTGCTATGAAACTCCCCTTCGTTATATGTTTCCATAAACCACCCGCGATTGTCACCGTATGCGATCGGCTCGATGATTTTAACACCTCTGAGTTTTGTCGATATGAACTTCATCATCATTCCTCCTGTTCTTATTATATCAAATCATGTATAAAATTTAAAAGACGTTTCAACGATGATTCCTGATCGTTTTTGATCATTTCATATTGTTTCTTACTGCGCAACTTATATGCGTCGAGATCGGACAAGATTTTTAATATCGCCGCATGCATTTCTTCTTGATAAAACGGAAAAACATATTCCGGAGCATCGCCTAGCACCTCCGGCATGGAAGTGCAATAAGACGCTATCACCGGCACCCCGTAACGCATTGCCTCCACAGGCGGCATTCCGTATCCTTCCCCAAACGATGGATATATAAAAATTTCTGCATTTTTATACAGTAATTCCAAATCTGCGGCAGACAAATTTTTGAACATCACCGCATTTTCATTATGCGTTTCTATGTCACCGATAAAAACATATTTGTATTTTCCGTTCAATTTTTGTGTCAATTTGTCGGCTTGCTGCAAAAAAACCAGCGCATTTTTATACCACCTATCGACAGATATCATCAGGAAAAAGTGTGGATTCTTTTCTATAAAATCCAGCATTTCTTTGCTCGGTTCGCCTTTTTCCATAAATTTACTATGCGCGTGGAAAACTTTGATCGGATTTTTTATGTCGTCAAAATAATACTCTATCACATGCTTGGAAAAATCCGAAACCGTAATACAATATACATTGTCTTTTTTCAAGAGGGTGTCAAACTGCCGATAACCCAAAAAAGAAAGCAACGATTCATGATCTTGGTCCTGCACATATTTCTCAATGATATTGGGTTTGAACTCTCTGACCGCTTTTATTACTGCACGCCTTATCTTGCGTAACAGCATAAACTTTTTTTTCGGATACAACGCACGCGCTGCTTGGTTGCAATACATATTGTTATGTTCCACGCTTCCGTTTTTCAAAACGATATCATTAAGATCATGACAAACGACTATCATCTTGCTTTTAATCTTTGTCAAATCAACATTATGGAACCTTTGCTCAATAGTTATTATCACCAAATCGATTTGCTTTTCCGTGCAAGCATTTGCGATATCTTCCGTGATATCGACCAAATCGATTTGATATTTCGAAACAAGTTTTTTCGCTTCCTCATTGAATTCCTTTGTTTTATCACACAGACCTATGATATCCGCACCGCTGTTCAACAATTCGTCGAACAAACGCAGCCCGTATAAACTACCTCCGTTTATAAAACCATCTTGCTGTGACAACAGATCGAACAATATCTTCATGTCATTTTCTCCTTGCTTTAATAGATATTTTGCGGAACAATGCTTTTGCTATCGATACATAATATTTAAATTCTTGCATCCTGCAAGTTAATATGATCATCAATGTCGTAGGCACGATCGCCATTATAACAAATTCCAAAATCAACCAACCTATGCCGGTAGGTATAAATGTGAATATATACCACATTAACGCCGAACACCCTGCGGTAAAAAGCAATGAGATCACAACTATAATAAAATAAATCGCCACATTTTTTTTGAATTCGTATTTGAATAACAAATACGGCTCTCTCCAAAAAACCGTGCACAGGTTACTCACTATCGTTCCGATGAAAATTCCGTCGATCCCCATGAATTTTGCCAATACTATCGAAACGACGAGATTGATTGCAGCCTCTGTAAACGGCCTCCACTTGTCTCTTCTAAATAACACGCAAGCGTTAGTAAAACTATTGTTGATCTGCCTAATGTTCTTCAGAAAATAACTGAGGCATAAAAGCAGCACGGTGGTTTGCGGTAATAAAAATTCTCCGCCCAGCCACACCGAAATGAACGGATTAAGCAAGCCGAATAACGCTGTTGTTGTAAAACATGTGGCGACTGCATCCAAATATATTGCTCTTTTATATGTGTTATAATAATCATTTTCATCTGATTTTAATTTGGAATTTGCTATTGACGCAATAAACGACGACAACAACTGCCCCATAAATACATTGATTGCATTTATAATCAAAGTATAATTGGAATATATTCCCAGAATCCCCAAACCGATCATCGCAGAGATCAAAATACTATCGGTATTTGTAACGATCACGCCGCCGACTTTATGACACATCGTTGCCAACACATCGCCTTTAATATCACGTATCGTTTTTTTATCGAGCTTATTCTTTTTTGCAAATACAAACTTGTATTTTCTCTTCGACAATTCGCTGAATGCAATATTGATGAGTAATGTTACTACGATCCCGCTCAATAATACGAATGTGTAATTTAATGTCAGATACAGCACAACGATTTTGGCAGCAGTGGAAAAGATTTGATTGCAAATGCTCATTGCACTTACAACATACGCTTTTTGATCGGCGGTAAAAATCGATGTTTTATAAACAAACAGATACGACGACAACGACTGCATTAAAAACAACGCATATATAACATATATATTGACATCGGACGGGATCTCGCTCGTATCATGTATCAAATACTTGATAAACGGCATGATCGTCGCACCGAGAACCAGGATGACCAATGCAATAACGCGGTATATTTTTTTGTAAAAATCCAATAACGCGGATACCTTATCTATATCGTCAACGGCAATCGGTCTATACATTCTAAACACTATGGCGCTTCCCACTCCCAATTCGGCAAGAGAGAATAATGTAAGTATATCGGTAAACAATCCGTTGATCCCCAAATACTCTACCGCCAATACTTTGATAAAAATAGTTCTGAATATAAATCCGAATAACAGACTGGCAATTTGAGCAAGTAACCCGGCCGCAATATTCCGCGATGCATTCAAAGTCCGTGCAGAAGTATTAAAATACACGCGCGTATTCTCGTTTTTATCTTGAAAATATTTTTGCGCGATATTATAATCCTGTTCGATCCCTATATCGATAAAATATTCTTCACATGTCTTCGCGTATATATTTAATTCACACAAATGCGATTCCAAAACATCGCGTTCAAAAGAACATTTATCGTTCATCACCTCCAGCAGTCGCTCTCTTTTGAGAACATATATACCGCCGTTAATGATGCCCTCTTCAGAAAATTCTTTTTCCTTAAAGGCAACAACCTTACCTTCCTCATCGGTGACGATGCTCCCGTATCTGTCAAACTTCTGCAAACGTTTTGCCGCGATCACTATATCCGCATTTTTTTCGACTGCATGATTACACAAAGCGGATAAATCTACCGGAAAAAACGTATCGCCGTTTATCACCAACACATATTCTTCCGCGCAACATGCAAGTGCTTTTTTTATCGCGCCGCCTGTTCCCAGCGGTTCGGTTTCCACGGAATATTCCAGTCGCATACCCTTGTATGTCGATTTGAAATGTTCGCTTATGCATTCATGTTTGTATCCCGTGGCCAACACCACTTTGTCAACGTAATTTTTGGCGAGATGCTCTAAAATATACTCCAAAAAAGGGCGACCGGCAACTTGCGCCATTGGTTTTGGCACATCTTTTACGATATGAGATAATCTTGTTCCGAATCCTCCGGCAAGAACGATCGCTTCCATAATATATTATTTTTTCGGATATATCTCCGCTTCGACCAGTTGGCTGATAACATGGTAAATCAGCTCATGCGCTTCTTGTATCCTCGGAGTTGTCTTTGATTTTATGGTTATGCCATGATCGGCCCACTTCAACATCGCGGCATTTTCATCTCCGCCGATCAATGCTATCGTAACTATACCTTTTTCTTTGCACAAACGCATTGCTTTCACGATATTTTTTGAATTGCCCGACGTCGATATACCTAAAAAAATATCCGCACAGTTCCCGAAAGCGTCAACCTGCTTGGCAAATATATCTTCATAAGAATAGTCATTGCTTATCGCGGTCATGACAGAGGTGTCCGTTGACAATGCGATACACGCCATCGGAGGTCTGTCGTAATAAAACCTGTTCACAAATTCACCAGCAATATGTTGAGCGTCCGCAGCGCTTCCGCCGTTACCGCAAACCAGCAATTTATGTCCGCTTTTTATGGCTTGCGCTATTACGCTTGCGACTTCTGCGATTTTTTCTTGCAACTTACCGTCGTCCAACAAACTTTGCTTCACTTGCAAACTTTCCGTAAAAGACTTTCTGATAATATCGATACTTTCTTCTTTATTCATAAATCGTCCACCCCCTTGTTCCGTCAAGCTCAAAATTAACGGTATATGGTTTGCCGTCCAGTTTTTCCAACTTATCAAATAAATCTTTCCTCTTTGCGGGATCGCACAATATCATCATAAAACCGCCGCCGCCTGCCCCCGATATTTTTGCCGCCTTACCGCCGTTTGCCATAACGAAATCATATACTTTGTCTATATCCGCATTTGAAATGGCAGCGGAAACTTTCTTCTTTGCTTGCCAACTTTGATTCATGATACCGCACAGCTCATCGATATCGCCTAATAGCAATGCGTTTTTCATTGCATACGCCTGCTTTTTCAGTTCTTCCATTGCTCCGAGTGACAAGGCGTCGTGTTTTTTCGCGCTTTCTATTTGATGATCGATAATTTCGGCGGACGACCTTGAAACTCCGGTAAAATATAATATTAAACTGCATTCCAATTCGTTGATGATCCATCGCTTAATTCTCAAAGGGTTTACTATCACATTATCTTTTGTGAACTCCATAAAATTAAATCCACCGAATGTTGCCGCATATTGATCTTGTTTCCCGCCAGACAATCCAACTTCTTCACGCTCGATGACATAAGCGATTTTGGCAATATCATATTCCCCCAACGGAATTTTCAACATTTCGATATACGCCTTCAAAATCGCCACCACCATTGTGGAAGAAGATCCGAGCCCGGAGCCTGCAGGTGCATCTGAATATGTCGTAACGGTTATCGGAAGAGGCTCTCCTCCGTTATATGTTCTGACTATAAAATTATATATGCCCTTATGCAACGGCAAATTTCCGTCGATAGGTATAAACGACTCCGCTTGTGTTTCAAATTTTTCTTTGCGATCGGTAGCTTCAAACAATATTTTTCCGTCAGTGCGTGCTTGTATCGTGCAATATGCATACATGCTGATAGTAGCATTAAGAACGGCTCCCCCGTATAAATCACAAAACGGAGAAACATCGGTGCCGCCACCGGCAAGCCCTATTCTGAGTGGTGCGCGTGATCGTATTGTCATCTTCGTTACCTCGGATATATCTTAACACATTTCATATATAAATGCAAATAGTGTTATCGCACTACTCACTGATGTAAACTTTCATTTCAAGATCTATCCCGCCGACAAACGATCGACCATATTTAATGGCGTCAGCTTCCGACAAATCTCTCTTTACCGCCAACAATCTTGCCATATGATCGAAACTTCTCAATCTTTCAAGACTAGCGTCGGATGAATTGTTGTCTACGATAACGACTTCGTTTAATCCACCGTATTTTGCGTAAAAATCTTTGACTGCATTCTCCGTAAGGGCTGCATTGTTTTTGTTTACGATCAAAAGACTGTGCTTTGACGCAGAATTTTGCAACGACAAATATTTGTCGACTTCGTTATTCAACAATGAGTAATCATTGTTTCTCAGCAAAAAACTTTTTACCCCGGCTCTTTCTCCGCACTCCGCATCCCACTCCTTATCACCGACCATGATAGACCCTTTTATATCTATATCAAAATCTTTTACTGCCCTGTCCAACATTCCGGTTTTGGGTTTTCTGCAATCGCAATCTTGCAAATACTTTCCTTTGCCGTAAATCGGATGATGCGGACAATAATACCATGCGTCTATTTTGGCTTTTTGCGATTCCATCCTGCCATCGACCCAGCGTTGTAATGCCAGCAAATCCTTTTCCGTATAATAACCTCTGGCGATACCGGCTTGGTTTGAGATCACTATGACTTTATATCCCATTACATTGAATTTTCTGATAAACTCTACGGCACCTTTTATAAAAACAAAATCCTTGGGGAGATAAATATACTCCCCATATTCATTGATCGTTCCGTCTCTGTCCAAAAATAATGCTTTGTTCATAGCTTTACGATCGATTGCCGTTCTCATCCATCACGACTTTTTTGATGGATTCCAAAAAATAGTATCCATATTTTTCTTCGGGTTCCAAAATCATCCCCTCTGCCCACTCATTCCATGCATTAAAAAATATCAGTTCTTCACCACGTTTTTCGCAATCATATTTTAATGCGCGTAAATAAGCCTCAAATACCTTTTTAGACGGTCTGGAAATTTTATATCCTCTCCACTTGTGACGATAAGTATTATCCCACATTGACCATGCACATCTAAAATATCTTGTATCCGTCGGAGCGTGCGACAAATTATCTGTCGCAAAACGCATCAGCTTATTACCGTTAAACTTTTCCAGCGTTATTCTCTTGAAATGGAAAATCTTACGGTTAATATATCTAATACACCTTCTTGCGAATCCACGCAGTGTCTTATTCGATTTGATAATATAATTATAATGCGAAAAACTTGGTTCTCGTATCAGCACTGCGTCGGCATTTTTAGGCGCAAACTTCAACTGACTCGGAATTGAAATCGATTGAATATAGAAAATCCCCCTAAAACCTATCCTTTTACATGCAGCGTCAAAATACACCATCATATTCTCCAAACAATCGACTTCGGCATTAAAAATCATTAGCACCGGCTTATCATCAATTTTTATATATCTGTCATCTTCAAAAAATGGTCTAAGATATTCAAAATGTTTTTCCCATTCTTCCTCTGAGCCATACTCTTGTTCCAATAAAACTTCTTTTGTTCCGCTCCAGCTACGATACCAAGTATGATTAGCCCAACAAAAACAAAACTTTTGATCAATGTCTTTCCACCGCAATAAATTTTCCGCCGGCTTCTCCAACAATAGTCTTCCGTTGAAATAATAATGATAATAGCACATACCGTAAACACCGTATTTTTTACACAGATCGGTCTGCCATTGCATCACTGATTTATCTAAAAAATTATAATAATTCCCATTCAATGGTTTAACGCCGTCGCTATATTTATTCTTTGCTTTAATGTTTGTCCATTCAGTAAACCCTTTTCCCCACCACTCGTCATTTTCGGGAATTTCGTGGAATTGCGGCAAATTAAATGCTACTATCTTCATGGTCACATCTCCTTCATAAGTTGATTTTTCTATCCGGCAACACACTTCATTATCTATATGCTTTTGAGCACATTCGCATTATGATTTTAACATCTTATGATTTAAAAAACAAATAAGATAAACGATATTGACCATCTTTTTTGCAAGTAACCATCTGACTATTTTTCTTTTCCATGTCAAATCCTTATTCTTCTGCTTTATAATTTGATGAAAGTATCCATCGTTTACCATGCTTTTAATATATTTTATCTTTTGCTGTTTTGTAGCGTTTATATAAGAAGGGACAAGCATGATTTCGGTAACGATATTATTCAATTTTCTCGCCTGGTAATTTTGACTTTCCTCCGGAGTATGACAGAATTTAGCCCAAATCATATCCAAATTCAACAACATTTTTTTAATATCGTCCTTTCTGTTTGCATTAAATTTTTTTGTTGAACTTGCGTTCCACGCTCTATAACCATAATATGGTTTATCTATAAATTTGACGCTACTGCACAAATCGTAAATTTGCGCCGAAGCCACCTGGTCTTCCACATGACTCATCGATGTATCAAGTCTGATGGAAGCAACTTCTCCGTTGAAAAATTTAGCGTCGATCACTTTTGTGCATAATGATCCCAATTTATATGAATTAAATAATTGAGCATATACTTTACTTTTATTCTCGCCGGCTTTTAATGAGCAGTCTTCATCAAAATGACTTTGATTGATTATCGTCCCGTCTTCACGAAAAATATACCATGTATGCTCGATCATATCCCATTTATATCGTTCTAAAATATCAGCCATATCCGATAAACATTCCGAAGAAAGCACATCGTCTGCATCAACGAATTTAACATAATCGCCAGTTATTCTGTCAAGCGCATAGTTTCTTGCAGAAGAAACTCCTCCGTTGCTTTTATGAAAAACCATGAACCGCTTGTCATGTTTGGCAAACTCGTCACAAATTTCTCCGCTTTTATCTTTAGACCCGTCATCGACCAATAACACCTCAAATTTTGCGTATGTCTGCGTTTGTAACGATTTCAAACACTCTTTGAGATATTTTTCGACGTTATAGACCGGAACGACAATTGAAAACTTATACATTTTTCTCTCCATTCACTCATATCTTGGCTTTCTCAAATGGTATTACATTGCCCTGCAACATCTTTTTCCCGTTTGCACGACCTCTTAACAAAGCCTTTAATTTCCTGCATTTTTCCTTCTCGTATAGTAATATCACGAGCGGCAATTTTATATACAATACAAACCTTCTGCGGGCAGGGATAAGTTTGCCGTATTTTTTCAAACAATATCGCCCATTGCGATAAATATAATACAGCCTTTTGGGCGAATAATTTAATACATATATTTCTTTCCACAAAAAACGCCTTATTTGTGGTTCCCCCATTCGATGTTTCATGCCCGCTCCGCCATGCTTTCCGACCTTGAATCCTGCGGAAATCATGCGGTAACAAAACTCATTGTCTACCCAATCAATAAACAAGTCTTCATTGTAATTGCCTATTACATCCGCAACTTTTACGCGAAACAAACTTCCTGCCGTAATTATTTCGTTTTGATATTCGATTTGCCCGTTATCTTTTAATTTGAATTCTTCGTTTAGCTCGTATATGTCCCCACACCCGACAATTGCCAACATATCATCCTGCTGCATAGCGTCAGATAAAACCGCAACTGCATTCTCCGCAATTACGGTATCTTGATCCAGCGTCAATAAATAGGCATATCCTTGCGTTTTTGCAAAGTTCACGCCATATGCAAGCGCTTTAGCTACTCCCAAATTCTCTTCATTACTTATTACGAACACCCGATCTTTATCGCATAAATCCGCCAACTCCATGATTTGTTCGTAATTTTGCGAACCATTATCAAATACCAACAACTTGTCAACTTGTTCGATCGTTGCCTCAATATTTTCTTTTAAAATATCTATATCGGGATCATATGTAATGATTTCCGCTAATATTTTTTCCGACACAATCCGACTCCTTCAAAACAATTTTCCTTTTTTGCATCTGGAGAAAGAAATGCCCCTATCATGGTCCATATAAACAATTCGAAATGCATCGTAAAAAAGTTGGGTTCCACAAGACCATGAACAGCGCATTCGACCAATGCCATAAATATGGCTCTCTTATAAATATTCTTTTTTCCGTTTTTGCGATAAATATGGATCAAATACGCTACCAATACCGCATTAACCACCGTGCCTAAGAAGCCATATCGAATAAGCGACTCGAAAACCAAATTATGCGCTCGCGCATTTTGCCAACGGAATAACGGATCTGCTTCCAAAACAGTCGGCGAATAATTGTTGACGCCACCGAATAAAAAGTGCTCCTTTATATTATTCCATGTAAACTTATATAGCGACAATCTGGAAGATCCCAATCCCTCCCAATTGCCTTCGAGAAACAACGCAATTTTCTCTTGTATTTTATCAACAATAGGCTTTCCAAATTCCGTCATCCCCAAAATAAAGTATCCTGCAATGATGCACACAATAATCGCCAAAAGCAACATCCATGCTTTTAGACCTTTCCAATTCAAACTTTTATATATTTTCCAACAAACAATAAATGCCACTGCAACCATTGCTCCAAACGATTGCGTTGCCAAAACACTTATCAATGATATTAGAGCAATTCCCCACTCATACCATTTTTTTGAAGAAAACAAGAAGAAAGCGAAAATCATCACCAAAAACGTCGCAGCATAATTGCTGTTGCCTATTCCGGATGTGATTGCTCCCTTAACCGCATCTCCGAGCAAAATACTAACGATAAGCTGTATACTTGTTATGATTGCAAAGCCGCCCAGCATTATGCGCAATTCAACAAAATTTCCACTCCTATAGCTATACATGATTGACATAAGCACGATACATAACAATGTCAATCCAAGCTCATAGAACCATTCCGTTACCTCAACATCGTTAAGTGCCACCGAAAAGGCAAACAATACCGTGCGTAGCATTATTACAATAGCGGGTAGTAACGGAACAGAGAATGATTTATCCCTTATCAATAAAAACATTGCCAGTGCCAAACACACCACGAACACCAGCACCCCGGGAATGGGCAGATCAAAAGCGGCAAACGCGTCATATGAAGACACGATGGCAAAGCTAAAATATGCCATTATCCATAGAGCATACGCCGTTTTATGATTGGAAAATCTATACAATGTCTTCGATCTACTCATTGTCACTCCTTTTGGCAGATGTCAACAACTGTTTGACTTCATCCTTTATCTTTCCCGCATATTGTTTATAATCATTGTTCTTCAAAGACATGATGCGAAACATTCCGACGATCCAACAACTCATAAATTTCATTCCGCATTTGCCAATAGAAGTATAATGCCACAAATAATATAATCCGCTGCTGAATGTGCAGTATCTTGTAAACGGGCTGATATTGCCAATAGTGCCGCTTCCGTAATGAATTATTTCGGCAGCAGGCTCCACCATTGTTTTCCATTTACATTTTTTTAATTGTGCCGCCAGGATATCTTCTTCATGGTATAAAAATGTTCCTTCGTCTAAATATCCGATTTCTTGCAAAACGCAGCTTCTGATCATAAAGCAACAACCGGCAACCATGCCGGTAAATATCAGCGGCTTATCAAAATCATACTTCAAGAGCGAATATCGCTTGTTAACCCCAAAAATATCCATAATAACGAAAGGCTTGTGATGCATCAAAAAGCGAAACGGCGTCAATTCCGCTTTATTACATTTTTGCAAGTCTCCGTCTTTTGTATAAATTTTCGGCCCTACCACCGCCACTTCGGAGTTATTGATCAATGCTTTTTCTAGTTCCGCGATACAATTCGGATAAAACTTGACGTCATTATTTGTGCAAAGCAAAAATTCACACCCATCCTTTATCGCCTCCTTAAATCCTACATTATTACCAAAAGAAAAACCGCCGTTTTTCCCGCTTTGCAGAACTTTGATTTGAACTTGACCGGTATATTTTTCCGTCAACTTTTCATAAGACAAATCTTGTGAATCATTATCGACAACATATATCATATCGTATGGTGAAATTTGCTGCAATAACTGCTCCACACACCAACACGTATCATCAAAATGTTTATAATTCAATATAACAATTCCGATCATCTCATTTCTCCGTCATCTGTTACTATATCAACTCTGCCTATTCCCACATCTTGACAGAATCACAAAATCTTTTCGTATTGCGAATACTGTCGTATCGATCGCAAATTATTTGCCTGCTTTTTTGCCTTATAACAATTTGCTCTTCACATGTTTTTTGCGCATAATCAAAAATAGCCTGTGCGATATCTTTTGCAGAAACTTCAGACGGTAACAATAATTCATTTAAGACAATTTCCCTGTTGCCACCCACATCACGCGCCATTGCAGGAATACCGAACTGTTGCGCTTCCATTATTGAAACAGGCACGCCCTCGCTGTCCGAAACATTCAAGAACAAATCGATATGCTCATTCTTATAAATCTCCAACAATCTATCGTTATCTATATGGCCTGCAAACCGATAATGAATATGCCGATTGTTTTTCAATTCGCTTTCCGCCATGTCTGCAACTTCGGAAAAATTTTTCCCCGAACCATAATGAGTCCACTCAATATCAATATTAAGCAAGGATAATGCCTTTATTATCAAATCCAATCGCTTAATTGGTATAACATTGGAACAAGAAACTATTTTGAATATTTTACCTGCGCTCTGCATGTCCGGGACCACTGATATCGGTGCATTTATCCCCAACCGATAAACACAGAAGCTGCTTTTAACGTTTTGCACTTTTGACGCTATCTCTTTTTCAAAATCCGCTTTTCCCGCTTCGCTTACAAAATATATTCGATCGATGTTTTGGAGCAGATATGACCTAAATGGCTGATATCCGACAGATTTATAAATATCAAACCTATGTGCCCTCGAAACTATTTTTTTTGCCTTGCATTTACCGTCCGCCACTGCTTTTACCGCAGAAAAAGCCCGTGATGAAAACCAATACGAGTAAATATATGTATCTTCATCTGACATTTCCGCTATATCATTGATCAAACAATGACATGCATAATAATACTTAAATATTTTTTTATATATTTCAAATCCGCCAATATTTGCATAATTTTGTTTGGCATAAGAATATTCTTCTCTTGCTTGCTTAGAAAAGCACATAAGCACAGCCTTCAATGCTTTTATAAATCTAAACTTTTTGATAGGCACGCATCTTTTTTCAGCTATTTTGTTATCTGAGCATAAATTTGTTGTATTGCTGCCGGCAGTCGACAATATTTTAACTTGATCGAAGTTATTGCAAAGCTCTTCGATTTCATTTTTAATAAAATTACTATCGCCAAAGTTTTCAAACGGAAAATTTGCCGTTAACATCAACAATTTGTTCACTCGCAATCAAACCCTCCTGTAAAATCAGTGCAAGCGCAATCTTTCATCGGCAGCTTGACAGGGTTGCCCGAAAAAGACGATTTATAGACAGCGAGCACAAGTTCGAGCGCGTTCTTTCCCGCATGCGCGTCGACATACGGCGCACGATCGTTTTCGATCGCATCTATCACATCGGCAAAGAGGCTTGTATGTCCGTTACCGTAAACATTCGAAGTTTGCTCGAATAAGCCCTTATTTTCGCTATCTTTTTCGCTCTCATCGGCAAAATCCCAGACATCGATCGCATTCGTGGATTTTCCGCCCAACTTGACAGTCCCGTTCTCGCCGAAAAGATAAAGCGTTTCTTCCAAATTTTTGGGATAGACATTCGTCGTCCCTTCGATCGTACCGACCGCTCCGTTTTTGAAGCGCACGACAGCCATGCCTATATCTTCGCATTCGAGATATTTATGGAACTGCTGCTTGGTAACGCCGTAAACTTCATCGATATCGTTCCCCATCATCCATCGCAGCAAATCGATACCGTGAATACATTGATTCATCAAGGCGCCGCCATCCTGTGCCCAAGTTCCGCGCCACTTAGCTTGATCGTAATAGTCTTTATTCCTGTTCCATCTGACATGAATGGAACCATGCGACAGCTTGCCGAATCTGCCGGACTCGAGCGCCTTTCTCATTTGCTGAACGGCGATATTGAAACGGTTTTGATGGCAAGCGGAAACCTTGACATGCTTTTCTTCGCTTCTTTTGATGATTTCATCTGCGTCAGCAAGGCTCATCGCCATAGGTTTTTCTATAATTACGTTTATGCCGTTATCTATACAATATAACGCAATTTCCGCATGCAAGCCGCTCTCGGTCGCTATGCTAATCAATTGTATCTCCGAATGCTCGGCGATCATCTTCTTATAATCGGTATAGCGAGCGATCGACGTATCGTTTTCAAGCCCGTGCTTTGTCAAAACTTCCTGCATGCGCTCGGGCAACACATCACATACCGCAACTATTTCAAGCTTATTCGCAACAGCCGCCTTTATATGATTTGTGGATATCCTTCCGCAACCTATCAACGCGTATTTCATTTTATTAGCCCTCCCAAAATCTTTAAAATTTTCTCCGCCGCGTCTCCTTTTCCGTAATACGGTCTCTTGGCAGACTCGTCGATCCTCGTTTCTGCAACTTTTCTGTATATATCCTCTTTTTCCGGATGAGCCAAGATATTGCAATTGCCTCCGAGCGTTTCGACCCACTCGGTCTGCTCTCTCACGGTAACGCAAGGCGTGTCGAGAATATAAGCCTCTTTTTGCAACCCACCGCTGTCGGTAACCGCTTTGACGGCATGCTTCAAAAAGTACAGCATATCGATGTAACCCATCGGCTCGCAGAAGAAAATATTTTGATATCCGTGCTTGTCGACCGCACTTTCGACCAACTTCTTCGTGCGTGGATGAACGGGAAAAATCACCCGTCGATCGAGCATCTCGAACGCTGCGAGGATCTGTTCGATCTTACCGATATCGTCCGTATTCTCCGCTCTGTGTATCGTCGCTAAATACCATTCGTCTCCTATCTGCGCTCTATTAAATTTCAACGAAACCAGCCTGTTCTTATAATATTCGGAATCATGTTTATCCATCTGTGCACCGTAGTACAGCACTGCATCACACATGACGTCGCCGACATTGTAGACATTTTTTTCAATGCCCTCTGCCTTTAAATTCATGACCGCATCGTTCGTCGGACAAAACAATACATCGGATATTCTGTCTGTCAAAATGCGGTTGACTTCTTCGGGCATATTCATATTGCCGGAACGCAATCCCGCCTCGATATGGATCACCGGAATGTGGATCTTTATCGCTGCTAAGGCTCCCGCCAACGTAGAATTTGTGTCACCATAGACAATTAATGCGTCTGGCTTTTCTTTGATCAAAACATCTTCTATACGCATAAGCATTTCCGCCGTTTGATGCGCATGAGATCCCGAACCGACGCCCAAATTATAGTCGGGCTTTGGGATGGACAATTCCTCAAAGAATATGTCCGACATGTTTTGATCGTAATGTTGCCCGGTATGAACGAGCACCTCTTCGAACTCTCGACGCAGCACGCGTGAAACCGCCGCTGCTTTTACAAATTGAGGTCGCGCTCCGACTACGGTAACTATCTTTTTCATAAAACCTCGATATTTTCTCTGTTCTTGATCGCTTTCATAACATTCTTCGTGTCGAAGACCGCCTTAGCATTGTCCGCGACCATTTGATAGTCGACGTTCTTGGTGTGCCCGGCAGTCACGATCACCAAATCGTATTTCTTGACGATTTCGGGCGAGATACTGTCGATACTACTGTATTCATGTCCCTTATACCTATATTGCCTTACATAAGGATCGAAATAATCAACTTCGCACCCTTCGGCATTAAGCAGCTCTCTTACGACCAAAGCAGGGCTTTCACGATAATCGTCTATATCCTGTTTATAGGCAACTCCGAGCTGAAGCACCTTCGCGCCATTCAAAGACTTTTTATGCCTATTAAGGATATCGGACGCTCTCTCAATGGTATATTCCGGCATCTTGTCATTGATCATCATGGAAGCTTCTATCATAGAAGTGTGGAAGCCGTATTCACGCGCCTTCCAAGACAGATAATATGGGTCGAGCGGTATGCAATGTCCGCCGAGTCCGGGACCGGGATAAAACGCTTGGAAGCCATAAGGCTTAGTCTTTGCCGCGTCAATGACTTCCCAAATGCTGATACCCATTTTATGGCAGAGCTGGGCAAGCTCGTTGACCAAACCGATATTTATATTGCGGTATGTGTTTTCCAATATCTTTTCCATTTCCGCCACGGCGGGAGATGACACTTCGTGAATATCGCTTTGCAAAACCGCCCTATACATGGTGGCAATGACCTGACGGGCATCCTCACCTATTGCTCCTACGACTTTTGGCGTATTTTTGGTCTTGTATATCAAATTCCCCGGATCTACTCTCTCCGGACTGAATCCCAAATAGAAATCTTCACCGCATTTTAAGCCACTGCCGCTTTCAAGAATCGGCTTGATCAGCTCTTCCGTCGTGCCGGGATATGTGGTGGATTCGAGAACGACCATCGTTCCCTTTGTCAAATATTTGGAAATTGCAATAGCACTATCACGCACATAGCTGATATCGGGCTGTTGATGGGTATCAAGAGGCGTTGGAACACATATGGCGATAAAATCCACATCTTTGATAAAAGAAAATTCGCTTGTAGCGCTCAGCATACCTTTCGCCACCAAGTCTTTCAATTCGGAATCCACCACATCGCCGATATAATTATGTCCCTCGTTGACCATTTTGACCTTTGCTTCCTGCACATCAAACCCTATGGTCTTAAAGCCAGCCTTTGCTTTTTCCACAGCAAGCGGCAGCCCCACATACCCAAGTCCGACTACGCCGGCAACGATAGATTTATCGGCTATTTTACGCAACAGCTCTTCTTTCATGGTCATAAAAATTATACCTCCCTTACTCCATTTTCATCTTTTATGTATTTTCTTTTACAACTTGCGCACTCTGCAACATCTCCGGCAAAATGCAATTTCTCACCGCAATTGCATACATATCCGCTCACCCTTGCCGGATTGCCTTTCACAAGCGCATATGCGGGCACATCTTTTGTTACAACGCTGCCCGCGCCTATCAATGAATACTTGCCGAGCCTGTGACCACAAACTATTGTGCTGTTCGCTCCGATACTGCAACCGCGCTCCAACACTGTTTCACGATATTCGCTTTTCCTGCTCACGTGGCTACGGGGATTTATCACGTTGGTAAACACGCAGCTGGGACCCAAAAACACGTCGTCTTCGCACTTTACTCCGGTATACACGGACACGTTGTTTTGTATCTTCACGTTATTGCCGAGGACAACGCCGGGGGAGATAACGACGTTCTGACCGATATTGCAATTATCTCCTATCTTGCAACCGCTCATAATGTGCGAAAAATGCCATATCTTTGTGCCCGCTCCTATTTCGCAAGGCTCATCAACATAGCTCGACTCATGAACGAAATACTTTTTTTCCATAATTTTATTTTACTGTATCCGCGCGCGCATGTCAAGCGGTGGCGCATTCCCTCAAAGCAGCGACCACCATATCCTGCGACTCTTGATCGAGATATGGATGCATAGGTATACTCAAAACCGTCTTGCAAAGATTTTCTGCCACAGACAAATCACAATAATCGTTTTTACATCCCTTAAACGCCGTCTGTAAATGCATGGGAATGGGATAATACACCATCGTGGGTATGTTCCTTTCCTTTAACGCAACTTGCAAAGCATTTCTCTCTTTTTCGCTTTTTGTTATTAATGTATATTGCGCCCAGCTGCTTTCGTATCCTTCGGGAACCACAGGCGTCTTGAATAGATCAGATAATGCCGATGTATACCTTGCCGCAACTTTATTTCTGTCTGCAAGTTCATATTTTGCAAAAGCTTCCAATTTTACGGACAATACAGCCGCCTGAACGGTGTCAAGGCGAGAGTTATAGCCGATCCTTACATTATCGTATTTGTAATCCCCCTTGCCGTGCACAGCAAGCGAACTCATTACTTTGAAATATTCTTTGTTATCCGTGAACACAGCACCGCCGTCACCATAGCAGCCGAGCGGTTTGGCAGGGAAAAACGATGTGGTGGATATATCCCCGAATGAGCATGCTTTTTTACCGTTTATACTGCCTCCAAATCCCTGCGCACCGTCTTCGACCACCTTCATACCATATTTATCCGCTATCTCTCTGATTTTCGGGAAGTCGGCAACTTGTCCAAACAGATCCACCGCGATAACGCATTTGAGATTGAGCCTGCCTTCCTTTTTGACCGCTTTAATGGCTTGTTCGAGTTTTTGCGGATCCATGTTAAACGTTCTCTCATCCACATCGATAAATACGCATGTTGCCCCTTCAAGCGCAACGACCTCGGCAGTTGAGAAAAAAGTAAATGTGGGAACGAATACCGCGTCTCCTCGCGTCACCCCGAGACATCTCATGGCAAGAGTAAGTGCGTCCGTGCCATTTGCGCAAGTCAAACAAAATTTTGTGCCACAATATTCGGCAAGTTTAGTTTCCAACTCCTTGACCTCGGGACCGCCGATATAATGCGCGCCTTCCACCGCCTGTGCAATAGCCGCGTCCATATCCGCTTTCAATACCTGATATTGCTTCTTTAAATCGATAAACTGCATATCACTTCTCCTTCTTCTTAATAGCAAAATTTATTACTTGCTCAAATTTGTCCGTCAAGACCTTGAAATCGAATTCCTTCGCTTTTTCTTTACCTCTCGCCCCCATATCCAGTCTGGTCTCCTGCGGAAGATCATACGCTTCAATTATAGCGTTGGCAAATTTTTCAGCGTTGTCTGTATCTACTTCGATTCCGCAACCGCATTCTGCCAGCACCGATCTGCCCATCTTGATGTTAGTCAATATAGGTTTGCCCGCGTTCATATAGTCGAAAACTTTGTTTTGACTGCCACCGTATTTCCACGTTTTTGCGTTTTTATACGTTAAAACATTCAATGACGCCTTGGAAACAATATACGGTATATATTTTTTATCGACGTATCCTTTGAACACTACATTGCTATTCCCTTTCTCTTTAACTTCATTTTTCAATGCCTCAGCATAAGTGCCACCACCATAAATTAAAAATTTGATATCGCTATGTTTGTCCTCTACCACTTTTGCGGCGTCCACAATCAACTTGACGTTGTTGGCAGGTCGTATCGACCCGCAATAAATTACCTTAAAACTGTCGTCATCAAGATCGGGATCGGAGAACGCATTCTCTTTGACCTGTCGTTCCTGTTCCTCTACATCGATGCCGTTATTGATGTTAAATATCTTTTCAAGATCGACTTTCTTCTCCCACTTTTTATCGATTATGTAATCTTTGCCTCCCGGCATTGTAAAAACAAGTGCGTCTGCGCGCTTGTATATCCTTTTTTCAAGCATATAAAGCGCAATGATTACCGGATTTTTAGGAGAAATGTTATTATACTCCACAATGGAAAGCGGCCAAAGATCTCTCACTTCCACAACGCACGGGATCTTGTGCTTTTTTGCGAAATTTTGAGCTTGCCATGCCGTTAAAAGATCGGGTGTGGAAGCATATATGACATCGGGCTTTTCCTGCTTATATGTCTTCCAAATCTTTTTTATATCAAAAGCAAATCCGAGCATATTTTTAATTCTCGCCAACCCGTTTCCCTTATATGCCGATGATTTTATATATGTATACGGCACTCCGTTTTGATCGACGTCTTTGAATAATATTTTTTCGCTTCCGTCTATCATATTTATCTCGGAATTGTGGATAACGCTCGAAGTAAATATCCTCACATAATATCCGCGGGCGATCAATTCTTTCGCAAAAAAATAATGTCTGCTCAAACCGCCTTGTTCGGGTGTTTGAGCATAATGATTTATTATCCAAACCGTTTTCACTTTATTTTGTTTCATAACTCACCTCAGCACCGCCGCAAAAGTTTTGAATATGAGTTTTATATCGTAAAACACATTCATTTTTTCGATATACTGCATATTTATCTCGATTTTTTTCGGCATTATCTCTTCTATGTAAGTTTTTTCCGGATCGTCGCTTTGCGCCAGCACCTCGTTTTCGTCTTTATAGATTATGGAGGCAAGTTCGGTTATCCCGGGCTTTATGCGCAACACGTTGCGCTGATACTCCGAATAAAGCTCCACATAGTGCGGCACTTCGGGACGCGGACCGACAAAGCTCATCTGTCCGATAAGCACATTTATAAGCTGCGGCAACTCGTCCATTTTTGTTTTCCGCAAAAACTTGCCGATTTTTGTTATTCTGGGATCTGCGCCGACCGTAATTTGCATTCCCTTGCTTTCCGCATCCGCTATCATGGTGCGAAATTTGAAAATACGAAAATGCTTACCGTTTTTACCCACACGTTCCTGGCGAAAATAGACTGGACCTTTTGACGACGCTTTGATGGCGACGGCGATGATAAGAAAAGGCAACGCCAAAAACAAAAGCCCGAAAAGCGACGCGAATATGTCAAAGCAGCGTTTGAAAAACAATGCGGCTCGCTTTTTTTTAATCAGCGCATCAAAATCGATTTCCGCTTGTGAGGCGGGCGCGTCTTCGTTTTGCACTTCCGGCTTGCCGTCGAGCGCGGCGTTTTCTGCCGGAACGACTTCTTCGCTCACTTTCTCTTCCATCACAATGTTTCCTTTACCGCGGTCAAATAAGCGTCGATGACATATTCGACATCGTCGTTGCTCAGCAATGTATGCAGCGGCAATGTTATTTCGTTGCAATATTGCTTATATGCATTGGGGTAATTTTTTATATCAAATCCGAGATCGATATATGCCGTATGCATGGGTAGCGGTTTATAGTGCACGTTTGCAGCCACGCCTGCTTCCGCCATTTTCTTTATGATTTCGTTGCGCTGCTGCGCGCCCGCTCCGTATATGCGCGTCAGATACAGATGCCCGGAAGATGCAAAATCGTCACCGAAATGAGTCAATGTATCTGCAACTTTGCCTTTGATCGCCTCGTCATATTTTTCGATCATCTCTCTGCGCCTTGCAAGCAACGCGGAATAGCGGCGCAACTGCGCGATGCCGAGCGCCGCGGCAATATCTGTCATATTGCATTTTTGTCCGCACAACTTGATGTCGTATTCCCACGACCCTATCTTGGTTTTGGCAAGCGCGTCCTTGCTCTGCCCGTGCAAAGACCACAGCATATATTGCTTGTATAACTCTTCATTATCGAGCGCCGGATGTTCGCGCCATGTGACCGCTCCTCCCTCCGCCGTGGTAAGATTCTTTACGGCATGAAAACTGAAAACGGTGAAATCGGCGATATTCCCGCTGTGAACGCCCTTCCTCACCGCGCCGAAACTATGCGCCGCGTCCGCCAACAAGATAACTCTGCCAAAGCCTTCCTGCACGGCGTTGGCTGCGCGAAACTTATAAGCATTCTCTTCGATGATCGTGCGCAGTTTATCGTAATCGCATATTCTGCCTGCAATATCTACGGGGATAATGGCTTTTGTCTTTTCCGTGATAAGTCCCGGCAACTTATCGTAATCCATCTCAAAACTGTTTTCCGCCACATCGCAGAAAACTATTTTGGCGCCCACGTGTTCTATCACGCTGGCGCTTGAAGTATATGTATATGCGCTTGTGATGACTTCATCGCCCTTTCCTATTCCAAGAATGCGCAATGTAAGTTCCAATCCGGCGGTTGCCGAATTTAAGCAAACGGCCTTTTGCGTGCCGCAATATTCGGCTATCTGCCTTTCGAATTCTTTTGTTTTGGGTCCCGTGGTGATCCAGCCTGATTTAAGTGCCGAAACGACCTCTTCTATCTCCTCCGCTCCTATGTCCGGCGGAGAAAAACTTATGTTTTTACAACTCATTCTCATCCTCTGATGCGTTTATGTCTTTTTCTTGATTATACTACATCGCGGAAAAAGTGGCAAGCTTTTTTGCGCACACGCAAAATAAGTGTGCGGCAAAGCGGCAGATAGTATTACTCAGCGCCGCCGGACAGGATTTTTTCCATAAAAAGGTGCGGACAGCCCTGCTCTCCTCCCGTTCTGCCGGTGGGGAGATAGCCGCATTTTTCGTAAAAGCCGCGGGCGCGGCATTGGGCAAAGATATTCACCTTAAAGCCGCCGCGGGAGAGGATGTCGCCCTCTGCGGCGCGGAGCAAGGCTCTGCCGGCGCCCGTGCCGCGGAATTGCGGCAAAAGCGCAAAGCGCCCCAACGTCCACTCTCCTTCGCGGACAAAATAGCGGCAGGTGCCGGCAGGCGCGCCATCTAGATAGAGCACGGTGTGGCGGGCGATAAGATCCAGGTCGTCGAATTCTTCCTCAAAGCCCTGCTCTTCCACAAACACGGCTGTGCGGATCTTTGCGGCTTGCGCGGGAAGCTCGTCGTAAAATTCGATCTTCATCTCTTTCATTTCGATCCCTCGATGAGCGCGACAACTCTCTGCTGTTGCGCCGGTTTTGAAAATATATTTATTAGGGCGGCTGTTGTTAAACAAGCCTGCCGCAAAAGCGGCTTTTTATCACTTTGAAGTCGCGCGCTTTGAGCAAGGCTGCGAGGTCTTTGTCGTCCTTGGGAGCGCGGGGCAGGAGCATGCCGCCGCCGATGCCGAGCGGGAAGTGGAAATCGCTGCCGCCGGTGGCGATGAGGTTATTTGCGCGGGCGAAAGCTGCGGCTTTTTTATTCTTGGAATTGTGCAGCGGGTGGAGGTTGGATATCTCCGCGCCGTGCAGAAAGCGCGGCTCGCCGGGCGTGCATATCTCGCGGAAAGGGTGCGCCTGCACGAGCAGAGCGCCGCGCTCGTCACACCACTCGAACAGCTCGCGCTGATCTTTTTGCAAAAGCGCCTCTCCGCCCTCTTTCAGCTCCTCCGGCGTGACGCCGATGATGAGAAATTCGCGGTAAGGGGGCTTGTCTTTATAGTAAGTCGTGCCGTCGGGAGAGATCTCCGCGCCGCAAAAGACGTCCAGCCCCAGCTTTTCGCCGGCGGCTTTCAGCTCGTAAAAATCGCGCAGGAACAGTTCGGCGGCGCTTGCGCGCTCATCGTTGTAAGTTTTGCGCAGATAGCCCACGTCGTGGGTGTTGAAGTGATTGGTGCATATGACGCCGTTATATCCCTTTTGGGCGTAAACTTCCGCGGCGCGGCGCGGATCGGTCTTGGCGCAGTCGCTGTTATGCACGGTGTGCATATGCGTTTCGAGTTTATAAGGATAATTTTTCATCTTTTTCTCCAAGCCTATTATAGCACACGGCGCGCGCATATGCCGCATTTTTGCGCAAAAATAATGTTTGTGAAAAAAGTATGGACAATTTGGGATTTTTATGCTATGATTTTTATGGAAAAGCGAGGTGACGACATGGCGATAATCAATTATTCGGGCAAGAATTTGCGCACATACGAAGTTTCCCGGCACAAGCATGACTTTTGGGAATTCATCTATTGCACGGGCGGCGACGGCACCGTGACCTTTGAAGACGGCAGAGAGTTGGATTACACGCAGCATCAGCTGGTGTTGGTGCCGCCGGGGGTGATGCACGCTAACCAGTCCGAGCGCGGCTTTAAGAACATCCACATGACGATTTCCGGCTGGACGCCCCCCTTCAAAACGCCGCAGCTGCTGGACGACAACTCTCACCGCGACCTTTACACGGTGATGAGCATGTGTTACCGTTACTTCAACACCAACATCCAGCAGCAGCCCAAACTGATGATCTCGCTCACGGAGCTTTTGCTGAACATGCTGTCCGCGTTTTCCGGCACTTCGGGCAACTCGCAGCATGTGGAGAACATGGCGAACATGATAGTGGACAACTTTTCCGACCCCTCTTTCTGCATAGACGAGATCTACCGCGACATACCGCTGAGCAAGGATTATCTGCGCCGGCAATTTATTAAAGAAAAAGGTATTTCTCCGCTGCAATTCCTCAACCACACGCGCATAAACTATGCGCAGAAACTGCTGCTTTCGCGCAACATCAACAATTACAAGATATACGAGATCGCGGAAATGTGCGGTTTTACCGACCAGCTTTACTTTTCGCGCGTCTTCAAAAAAATCTCCGGAGTAAGCCCCAAGGCTTTTTGCGAAAAAGAAGACTGACCTTGTCCTTAACGGCAAAAAAGCGGCGCGCACGCCGCTTTTTTTCTGCCCCGCTCCCCGGGCAGACAATGTTTTTTGCCCGGCTTTTCCGCTCGTCCCGCCGCGCCGCCGGTGAAGGCTTTTCTTGCGCAAAAGCGTTTTGAACGTCTTTTGCCGCCGCGGCGCTTTTATCGCCGGCGCGCAAGGCGCTTGCTTTGCCCCGTCAGCGCTCTTCCGGCGGGGCGAACGCCTCGAAATACTTCTTCACGTCCTCTCTTCCGCCCGTCCGCTCTATTTTGCCCGCTTCCATGAACACCGCTCTGTCGCACAGCGCCTGCGCGGGGCGCATATCGTGCGTGACGGTTATCATGGTGTTGTTGTCGCGCCGGTGTATCTCCGTGAGCACGCTCGTCAGGCGTTGCAAGCCGGCGAGGTCCTGTCCCACGGTGGGTTCGTCCAGCAGCAGAAGTTTGGGGCGGGAAGCGACCACGGCGGCGATGGAAACGCGCCTCTTCTGCCCCTCGGAGAGCGATTGCGGGTGTCTGTTTTCCAGTTCGCGCAGGTCGAACATCTCGATTATTTCGCGCGCGTATTCCCTGCTCTGCGCGCCGAATTCTATCTCGCGGCGGACGGTGGGCATGAACAGCTGATAATTGGGGTTTTGATACACCACGCCCACCTGCGCAAACCAGCGTTTGCCCGCGCGGCGCCCCGCCTTTTTATCGATAAACTGTCTTATCTCTCCGCGGTCCGCCTTTTCCAAGCGCGCCAGCACGCGCATGAGCGTGGTTTTGCCGCAGCCGTTCTGTCCCAGAATGAGCAGTCTTTCCCCGGCAAAAACGTCCAGGTCTATCCCCTTTAAGACAAGGCGTTTGCCAAAGCTTTTTTCCACGCCGCGCAGAGAAAGCAGCGGCGCGCTTTGCTCCGGCGCGGGGCAGGTGTTGACGATCGCCTCCGCCTGCGCGGCAAAATACGCCCGTCTGTCGCACACCCGCGTCACCTTGCCTCGGGCGATGTTCCACACCTCGTCCGCGTAAGCCATGACCATATCCAGGCGATGTTCGGAAATTATCACGCAATAGCCGCGCGCGGCGAGTTTGCCGAGCGCCGTCATCAGCGTGTGCGTGCCCTCTTTGTCCAGGTTGGCGAGCGGCTCGTCAAGCACGATTATTTTCTGCCCCATCGCCAGGGTGGCGGCGGTGATGAGCCGCTGTTTTTGTCCGCCGGAGAGCGTGCGCGTTTTGGAGCGCGGATCAAGCTCCATCATGGCGCAGGCGGCGGCGACGCGCCTTTCCATGACCGGCTCCGGCATCGCCAGATTTTCGCAGCCGAAAGCCACCTCGTCTTCCGTGACGTCGAACACTATCTGCAATTCCGCGTTTTGCAGCACGCAGCCCACGCGGCGGCAGATCTGCGCCGTTTTCATCTCCTTCACGCTTGCGCCCGCCACCGTCACCTCTCCGTGCAACTCTCCCTCCACCATGTTGGGAATGATGCCGGCGATCAGTGAAAGCAGCGTGGATTTGCCCTCTCCCGACATGCCGGAGAGCAGCGTTATCTTGCCGTATTCGGCAAAAAAGTCCACGCCGTCCAACACAGTCAAGCCCTCTTTATACGCAAAGCGCACGTTTTTCAATTCCACAGCCGTCATATAAAACAGAATACCATCAAAGTTACGCTGCCCGCGACCAACCCGAGCAGGAATATCACGTCGCGCACGCCCGCCTTGACGGGGTGATAGACGGTGTAAGGGACCTTCCCCGTGCAAAAACCGCGCGTTTCCACGGAGAGCGCCAAGGTGTCCGAGATGTTCACCAGTCTGGCGGCAAAGGGCACCAAAAGGGCGCGGTAGAGCACTTTGGGAGAGAGCAGACTGCCCGCGCCGCGCGTGCGCATCGCCTCGCGTATGCGCTTGATCTCCCTGCCCAGCAGGGGCGCGAAGGAGAGCACTATCATCATGCCCAGCGTAACGGCGCGCGGCACTTTAAGCCGTGAGAGCGCGCGGGTGAATTTGACCGCCGGCAGGGAGATCCCCGGCAAAACGGCGAGGCACACCGCCAGACAGCGCCTCACCGCCGTCCACACCTCCTCCACGCTTTGAGAAGCGGCGTAAGTGACCCCGGCAAAGAGGGCGCAAAGCGCCGCCGCCGCGGGTAGGAGCGCCAGACAGCTGCGGTAATAGCCGAAGAGCAAAAACCATG
The DNA here is from genome assembly GCA_944380295.1 of uncultured Christensenellaceae bacterium. Taxonomy (GTDB): domain Bacteria; phylum Bacillota; class Clostridia; order Christensenellales; family UBA3700; genus Alloclostridium. The sequence goes on along the minus strand of CALWHE010000003.1, from coordinate 109,432 downwards.
CCCACACGCCGCACAGATACCAGATGGTTTCAAAATGCTTTGCCGCGGCAAGCCCGCAGGCAAAGACGATCAGCGCGGCGGCAAAGCCGAAGAGCGGATATACGGGGCGTTTGGCGTGCAAGAGATCCGTCATTTTTTCATCAACCCCGCTTTGCGTATTTCCCGCGAGATGAGCACGCCCAAGCCTGCGCCCGCCGCGCACACGGCGAGCACGGCGAAAGACACTCCCACCGCCACCCAGGGGCTGTCGCCGGCGGCGCGGAAAAACACGGAGCCGGTTTCAAAGGCAAGGCAGTATAAGTAATAAAAAGGCAGCGTCATCGGATTTATCAGCATGCCGCTGACAAAGCACGCCGCGTCCTTTTTATAGCCACGAAAGAGCGCGAGGTTCACCGCCTCTATGACGAGTGCGGACACCAGCGAGGTCACGCCCATGGCGGGCGCCATGAACAGCTCCAAAACGGAGACAAGCGCCGCCACCAGCAGCACGCTGCCCGGCTTGCGCACCTTCATCAGCCCGATGGTGGGGAAGAGCGACATCTGCAAACCGGTGACCAACTGCGGCAGACCGAAAATAGGTATCTGCGCCACCAGGGGCATGACGGCGGAAGTTATCAGCGCCGCCGCGCCGATGACGGCAAGAAAGACCACGTCTTTGACCGTGAAGGGCTGAAAGAGCGCCTCGCGTCCGTTTTTGTCATAACGCACGCCGCCCTTGACGAACGATTTTTTGCGCTCCGTCGCTTGCTCTTTTGGCGCGTTTTCCCGCCCCTGCTCTGATTTTTCTTCACTCTCGGCGCTCTCTTCCGCGCTTGCGCCGAGCAGTTCGTCTATGTCCGCCGCGCTCACTTTTTCAACGCTTTGCGCGCGTTCTTTTTCTTCTCCCGCATTTTCAACACGGTTTTTTTTGTTCATGCGCCACTCCTCCTTCCAGTTTGTATATCCTGTCCGCCGCCGACAGCGTGGACAGGCGGTGCGACACCAGGATAACGCTCTTGTCACTGCCGTGTTTTTCCAGCGCGCGCAGGATGATCCCTTCGTTCACGCTGTCCACGTTGCTGGTGGGTTCGTCCAGCAGCAAGATCTTACTGCCGCGCAAAAACGCCCTGGCAAGCCCCAGCCGCTGCTGTTCGCCGGCGGAGAGATTGTCCCCCAGCGCCGCCACCCGGCTGTCATACCCCTGCGGCAGAGTGAGGATAAAATCGTGTATGCCCGCCATGGCGCACGCCTCTTCCACCTCCGCGCGCGTGGCGTCCGGCTTGGCGATGAGCAGATTGTCCAGCACGCTTTCGTTGAACAGATAAGTGCTCTGGCTGACCATGGTCACGTTTTGCAGCAGCGCGGCGGTGTTTATCTCGTCTATGCTCGTGCCGTCATACTCTATCTCTCCGCCGCCTCTGTGCCAAAAGCGCAAAAGCAGCTTCAAAAAGGTGCTTTTGCCGCAGCCGGAACTGCCGGCGATCCCCACCGTTTCTCCGCGCTTTGCGGCAATGTCCACTCCGCGCAGCACCTGTTTGTCCTCATAGGCAAAGCAGAGCGCCCGGGTGCGCACCTCGTCGAATTCGGGCTCCCTTCCGCCCTCGATCGGCAGCACGGCGGGAGCTTCGTCGAGCAGCTTTAACACGCGGTCGCCGCCGGCGAGCGTCTGGTTGAGGTTGGAAGGCAGCGCGGCGATCGCCGTGACCGGTCCGAAAGAGCCGAACACCGCCACTATGCCTATCACGGCGCGTCCCGCGGAGAGCGCGCCCGTGAGCGTGAGCGCCGCCGCCACCGCCAAAGTTGCGGCGATGAAAAAGGAAATGGTCAGCGCGGTGAGCGCTCCCGCGCGTGAAGAAAGCCGCTTGATAAGGCGCGTTTTCTCCGTGAGCGCCTGCGTGCGCCTGTCTATCTCCTCGCCGCGCGCCCCGACGCTGCCGCTCAAAAGCACGTCGCGCACCCCCTTTACGCTGTCCATGTAATAGGCGTTGAAGGAGGCGAACTCCTGTCTGTATGCCACGCCCGGCGCGCGCAATTTTGCCGCGGAGATGAGCGGGAGCGGCAGGGCTATGACCAGATAGCCCGCCAACGCGGTGAGCGCAATATACCACGAAGAGATAAAGCCCGTGAACAAAAACACCGCCAAAGACACGCTCAGCGCGATGCACACGGGGGAGATGGTGTGCGCGTAAAATACTTCCAGCGTTTCTATATCCGCCGTGATGGTGGCGATGATGCCGCCCTTTTGCTTGCCTTCCAGTTTGGCGGGGCAGAGCCTGCGCAGCGCGCCGAAGATCTTGTCGCGCAGCACGGCGAGTATCCTGAACGCGATATAATGGTTGCAATACTGTTCCACGTAACGCAGCAGACCGCGCGCCACGCCGCAGCCTATGGCTATCCCCATGAGCGCGCCGTAAGAGAGCGCTACGCTCTCCCCCAGCAGTTTTGCCACCGCCACGGCTCCGGACACGGTCACGCCCATGGCGCACACGTAACCCAAAAAGCCGTTGAACACGGCAAATACCATCACATAAGACAGGCTGCCCAGCAAGACGATCAGTCTTGCCATGATCCTGCCGCCGCTTTGGCGCACGCCTTCCGTTTGACTTTTCATATCGCCTCTTCTCCTTGTTCCAGCCGTTTTTGCGCGGCAAAAAGGCGGGCGTAAACGCCGCCGTTTTGCATGAGTTGTTCGTGCGTGCCCTCTTCCGCCACGCGCCCGCCGTCCAACACGTAGATATTGTCCGCGCAGGTCACGTTTGCCATGCGGTGGGAGATGAGTATCACCACGGCTTTTTCCGCCAGTCTTCTTATCCCCGCCATGATGAGCGCTTCGCTTTCGCCGTCTATGTTGGAAGTGGCTTCGTCAAAGACGTATACGGATTTTTGCGCGAGCAAATTCACCGCCAGCGCCAGCCTCTGCCGCTGCCCGCCGGAAATGTTCACGCCGTCTTCCCCTATCACCTTGTCCAAGCCCCCTTCCGCGCGCACAAAGTCCGCCAGATCCACCTCTTCCAGCGCGGCGAACATCTGCTCCTGCGTGGCGCGGGGCGCATACATGAGGAAATTTTCCCGCACGGAAGCGTTAAAGACAAAGGTGTTGTAAGACACCACGCCCAAATGCGCGTAATAGTCCTCTCTGTCCAGATTTTGCACGGGCACGCCGCCCACGGTCACGTTGCCGCTCTGCGCGCGCAACGCGCCGGTGATAAGGGAAACGCAGGTGGATTTGCCGCTGCCGCTCTCGCCCACGATGGCGGTCAGACTGCGCCGGGGAAAGCTCATGTTCACCCCTTGCAGCGCCTGTTTGCCGCCCTCGTAGGCAAAGCTCACCTCTTGCAGGCGCAGAGAGGTATCCCCCACCTTTTCGCTCCCCCACTCCGGTTCGGGCAGGGCAAGCAGCTGCAAGATCTTGCGCCCGGCGGACGCGCCGTTCATCGCCACATGGAACGCTGAGCCAAGCGCGCGCAGCGGCAGGAAAAATTCCGCCGCCACCAGAATGAGAAACAGCACTTTGGCAGGTTCCAGCCCCTTGATCCCGGCGGATATTGCCACGGCTATGCCCGCGCCCGCGCCGCCGAACGCCACCAGATCCATAACGGTGACGGACAAAAGCTGCATGACCAGCACCTTCATGGTTATTTTGCGGAATTCCTCGCTGCTTTGGTTCATCTTGCGGTGACGCGCCTCGTCGGCGCGGAAGATCTTCAACTCCTTCAAGCCCTGCACGCTGTCCAAAAAGGCGTCGCCCATATTGGTATACCTGCCCCAATACTTGGCAAACACCTTTTTCGCATACTTGCTCACCGCCACGATGGACACGGGAATGAGCGGCACGCAGGCGAGCAGGATGAGCGCGGTGGAAAGATCGATGAACGCGCACACGGCAAACAGCAGCACGGGCGCAAGCACGGAATAAAAAAACTGCGGCAGATATTGCGAAAAATAAGTGTCCAGCTGTTCCACGCCTTCAAGCGAGATCTGCGTAAGCCCGGCAACGGACATGTCCCCGGAAGAGCGCACGCCCAGGCGCATTATCTTGTCGTATGTCTTGTCGCGCAGAGTCTTTTTCACGCTGCCGCCCAACCGCGCCGCGCACTCTCCCGACGCGCGCATGAGCAGATAGCGCAGCAGCGCGCCCAAGACCACCGTCAGCGCGGGCAGAAGGTAACTTATCCCTCTCTCCCCGCTGTAAACCAAATAGACGATATAACACACGGCGGCGGTGATGAGGGTGTTGACCAGCATGGAAAACACATTGATGAGCACCGCCAGCGCCACATATTTTTTGTCTTCGCCGATGAGCGAAATGAGTTGTCTGTCCAGCATGTCAAACCTCTTTTGCCTGCGTCCCTTCCGGCACGAGCACCGCCTGCGCAAGATCGAGCGTGAGCGTGAAATTCGTATCCCTCTTCATCATCGTCGCCACATAAACGCGCACGGCTATCTCCCCGCTCAGCTGCTCGTAAGTGAGCTTGTCAAAGCGGTAATTTTCCAAGTTGCCCGACTTTTCTGTCTGCGCCGCCATCTCCTCGCCGTCAAAGACCAGGCGCACGTTGTTCATATCCGTGCTCGTGGCGTGATAGATGAGCGAATATTCCTCGCCCGTTTTGATAACGGTCAGATAGTCCAGACGCGTGGTGTCCACCATCATCTTGCCCATCGCGCTCTCCGAATGCGAGGCGGCGGGCACGCGGAACCACCCGTCGGGAGAATCCGCTTCCAGCGCGCAGACCGCGCCGTATTCCCTGCCGTGTTCGTCAGTGCCGGAAAAGCTCTCCTCTCCGTCCCCGCAGGCGGCGAGCACAGCCGCGAGCGCCGCCAAAGCGATGAGCGCCGTCAAAACCTTCTTTTTCATTTATCCGCTCCTTTTGCGGCTTTTGCCGCTCTTTTTTTCACTTTTTCCTCTCTCTTGCGCGCCCTTGACGTGCGCACCGTTTCCGCCACATGCGCAAGCGCCGCCTTGGGCGAATAAAACAGCATGCGCGGACCGGAAAAACGCATCACGGCGCGCATCTTTTCATGCATCTGCGGCAGATAGCAATGTATTTTGCAGTTTGAGCAAAAGGTCTTTTTGTCCCCGAACGGACAAAGACTGCGGCGATAGCGCGCGTATGCCAAAAGATCGCGGCACTCTTCGCACAGCCCCTCTTTGCACTTGTGCTTTTTGCGGCAGAACAGTTTGAGCATAAGCTCCAACGTCTGCATCTCCCTCTCCGCCTGCGCGGTGAGCGCCCTTCCCGCTCTGCCGTTATATTCGGGCACGGCGCCCGCCGCGGCGCCCTTTTCCTCTTCCATCGCCTCTCCTCCTTGTCGGTTAGTTTTAACTAACCGAGCGCCGCAAAACGTCCTTGTCCGCCGCCCCGCCGCGCCTTTTGCGCTGCCCGGCTCGGCGCGCTTTTCCGCCCGTCTGCCCGCGGCTGCCGTGCTCTTGCGGCATGCACGCTACGCCTTCCTTCTGCGGCTGCCTGCTCCCGCGGCGCTTTTCCGCAGGCGGTTAGTCTTGCCTAAACATATAAATCATATGCCCGCGAAAAGTAAAAGTCAAGCACAATTAACATTTTTTCGCAAAAACAAACGCGCTCCCGCCGCAGACTTTTTCCGCCCGATCGCCATGACGGCGGGAACCGACCATCCCGCTTAAACTCATATCGCCGAGAGCAATTGCACGGGGCGCTCCGCGCGCATATGCGCTCTTTTTGCGGCGCGGCTTGACAATATGTGCTATACTGAAAGTATGAAGAAAAAGCTTCGCGGACAAGACGAAAAATCGTTCAGGGAAAAATACGCGCAACTGCGCAGCCGGCAGGCGCGCTTTCATGCCGAGCTGAAAAAAGCCGCCGCCGAGCGCCGCGAACTTTTGCGGCAAAGCGGTGCAAAAGCCAAGGCAGGGGCGAAAAAATTGGGCAAAAAGATAGCCTTTTCCCTCAAATACACTTATGCGCTTGGCGGCAGACTGCGCAACGAGATCGTGGGCATGCTGACCGTTTACAACCTGGGCGCGGCGGTATTTGTGCGCAAAAAACGGCATGTGCGCTTTGACGAAAACGACAGGCGGCTTTACCTGAACATATATCGTCCGCTGCGCGCCGCCAAGACGGGCAAAGAAAAGGTTTTCGTTTACATACACGGCGGCGGCTGGATGGGCGGCTGGCCGGAATCGCGCGAGGCTTTCACCACGCGCATTGCCGCGGCGGGATATTTTGTGGCGAGCATATATTACGGCGAGGCGCCGCGTTACGCCCACCCCAAGATGATCCGCAACATTTATACCGCTCTGGGCTGGCTGCGCGAGCACGCGCAGCAGCTGAACATAGACATGTCCTCCGTGTTTGTGGGCGGAGAATCGGCGGGCGCGCACCTTGCCGCCATGGCTGGCTGCATAGCCACCGATCCGGAATATGCCGCGCGCTTCGACCTGGACGAGCGCGCCAAGGAGCAGAAGATAGCGGGGCTGGTGCTCAACTGCGGCGTTTACGATCTGGAAGAGGTGCTGCGCTCCGGCTTTAAGCGCGCGGACATATACACGCAGGCATATTGCGGCGGCACGCCCCTGAAAGAGCTGAGCGAAGAGAAAAAGCGCGAAGTATCCCCCATCTATTGGCTGACGGAAAACTTTCCGCCCACCTTTGCCATCTCCGCGGAAAACGACAAGCTCGCCCTGCTCACCTTCGATCTGGTGGACAGGCTGCGCGCCCTCAACGTGCCCGTGACCCACTTCCACGGCGAGGGCAGATTTGCCGTGCACGCCTTTGCCGTGACCATGGCGCTCAAAGAGAGCCGGCGGGCGATGCGGCAGATACGCGCGTTTTTATCCGACCTGAGCGGACGGAAAAAGAGTTGAGCCCAAGCAAAAAAGCCGCGCTTTCCGGCGCGGCTTTTGCTTGTGTCTGCCTTACTTTTTCTTGATAATTTCGCCAAAGTGCTTTTTGGTCCACTCCACTTCCCAATAGGAGTTTTTGCGCCACATGTTCCAGCGTCCGGCATAAGTGAGCGTGGCAAGATCGCGCGCCTTGCCGCGATAAACCTTTTGCGGCGGGATATACCAGCCGTGGCTTTCAAAGAAGGAGCGCAGCGCTTCCAGGCGCCCTTCAAAATCCTTGTAATCCATCTTGTGGTCGGGCGTCCAGCCCACCTCCGCCACCGTGATGATGCGGGCAAAGGAGAGGAAGTCCAGCTTTTCTTCCGTGCGGATATATTCGCACCACTGCGGGCATTCCACGCCCAGCACGCCCTTTTTATCCTTGATACCCAGCGCCTGCGCGGTCATCTTGTAAGTTTTGGAGAGCGGACGCACGTTGTAAGGGTGGTCCATATACACATATCCCCACATGGACATGATGAGGTTGCCGCCCTTTTCCAGCCAGCCCAGTTCGCGCGTTTTGCTGCCGCGGTATACCCACCATTGCGCGATCACGTCCGTGTCCATGATGTCGGAAGCGTCCAGCACCTCGTTCCAGCCGATCATGCGCTTGCCCTTGGTGCGCAGATACTTTGCCATTTCGTTATTGAAGTAACCTTGCAGGGCGTTTTCGTCTTTAAGTCCCAGTTCCTTTATCTTGGCTTGGCAGGCGGGGCAGGTCTTCCAGCGCGTTTTGGGCACTTCGTCGCCGCCGATGTGGAAGTAAGGCGCGGGGAATATCTCGCACAGCTCGTCTATCACGTCTTTGGCAAAGTTATAGATATTCTCCTTGCCGCAGCAGCAGATGTTGTCCATCACGCCCCAGCGGGAAGAAACTTCCGCAGGTTCGCCCGTGCAGGACAGCTCCGGATAGCAGGCGATCGCCGCCACCATGTGCCCGGGCATGTCTATCTCCGGCACCACCTGGATGTGCAGATCTGCGGCGTAAGCCACCACTTCCTTCATCTGTTCCTGCGTATAGAACAGACCTCTGCCGTATTCTTTTTCCTCATAAGGCTCGTTGCCGCGGCTGTATCCCACCAGACCTATCTGCGTTTTTTTGCGGATACTGCCCTTTTCCGTCAGCAGCGGATATTTTTTTATCTCCGCGCGCCAGCCCTGGTCGTCGGAGAGGTGCCAATGGAAGGTGTTCATCTTCACCGCCGCCAGCAGTCGCAAAATGCTCTTTATCTTTTCCACCGTCCAAAAATGGCGCGAGCAGTCCAACTGGAAGGAACGGTAAGCATATTTAGGCGCGTCGTCGCGCACAAAGCAGCATTCCATCTCTCCGCTTTCACCCAGCTGTTCCAGGGACATGAGCGCATAAAAAGCGCCCGTTTCCGTGGAAGCCAGCACCTGTATCACGTCCTTATTGCTCTTGATGGCATAGCCTTCCGGGTCCTTAATGCGCTCGTCGTCTTTGGTGAAGTGCAGCCTGCTTGCCTTGCCGGCGCTCTTTTGCGCCAACAGCTGTTTTGCCTGTTCAATGGTCTTGGGAAAATCGCCCGTGACTTGCGTGGAAGAGCTCCACCCCACCACGCCTTCTTTGATGGCGTATTCCACCGGTCTGGGAATGAGTTTCATAATTTTTCCTGCCTTTTTTTATTTTATCTTCTGCATTATAACACAAATTTTGCGCTTATTCAAGCCCGCGCCGCGCCAAAAGCATGATTTACGCTTAAAAAAAGGGCGCGCCGGCGGCGTGCCCTTTGTCTTTTGCTCCGATCGCTTACCACTTTTCGCCCGTGCCCGCGTATTCGTAAGCATACGTGCCGTCCGCATTGCGGGTGGCGCGATAACGCTCAAACGTCCTGCCATCTCTGCGCGTGATGCGGATACGTTCCTTGCCGGCGACCACTTCGCTCTCTATCTCGTATTCGCGGCTCACGCCGTTTTCGTGGGTGAACAGCTCAAACTCGGTCTCCTCGCCCATCCAGCCGCTCTCCTTTTCGAACTCTATCTCAAAGGCGCGCACCCGGCTCCTGCCGTCATAGATCTCATAGCCGAATTCCATGCCGTTTTCGTTCTTCTCGCTCTCGTTTTCCAACTCGAATTCCATTCTCAGCCCGTTGGCGCTGTTGGTGGCGGTGAATTCCAAAGACTCTTCGTTTTCGTCGCGCTCGGTTTCCACCTGCCTGAATCCGCTTATGTCAAAGACGTTTTCGCCGTTGACCATCACGCCTTCGATGCGGTAATTTTCTTCGTGCTCGTCCGCATCGTCGTCATCGTCATAATTGGGCTGCAAACTCTCGTTATAGTAGATGACGTAAGTTTCGCTGCTGCCGTCGGGAGAAGCTGCGGTCACCGTCTGCACTTTTTGATAATCGGCATAAGCCTCGCTTGTGTTGTCCGCCACCGTGGAGGTGATGGGGTGTTCGCCGCCGATCAGCTTATCCAGCATCGCCATATAATCGTCCAACTCCGCCGCTATCGCCGCGGTATCGCCGCCGGCAAGCGCCGCCGCGGCAACGCCGTTGCCGCCGATGAGTTCTCCCGCAGACACCGCCGCCAAAGCAAAGATGTCCTGCTGCGCCTGCGCGTCCTGCTTGGCGGGATCGCCCTTCTCCTTACCGCACGCCGCCAAAACGGCGGTGAGCGAAAGCGCCAGCACCAGCGCCGTCACGATCGTCAAGATGATTTTTTTCTTCATTTTTCGTCCTCCTTTTGGGGGTTTTCTGCACATTATACAATCAAGCGGCGCGGTTTGGCTAAAAATCGCAAAAAAAATTTTTCCGCCGCCTTTATTTTTGCTTATCTTTGCTCCGCCCGCCCCTGCCGCAAAACGCGCGCAGGACAAGCGCCGCGCCATAAAACCGCACGCACACGCGGCAAACCGAACGCTTACGCAATAAAACCGCGTATATATGCCGCAAATCATAAACGCGCCGCGCCGAATTTTAACGCGCGCACGACAAGCGCGCGGTGCAATGCATATGCGATAAAACGGCAACGCATATGTGCCGCGTCCCGCTTGCGGCAAAACAAAAAAGCGCCGCCGCAAAGCGGCAAGCGCTGCTTTTTGTCATGAGAACTGCGCCGGGGATTATCTGTCCGAATAACGCTTGTATTCGTCCTTTATCTGCTCCAAGCGGTCCTCGAAATCGTCTTCCAGATCTTTGAAACGCTCTTCCAAATTATCCGCAAATTCTTCCAACTCGCGGGCAAAGGCGGGCATGTCGCGCATTTTTTGGTCGAGCTGCACTTCGCTTTGAGGTATGACGTCTTTGAAATAAACGCCCACGTCCGGATCGTTTACTATGCTTTTGAGCACCTTTTTGATGCGCTCGCGCTCCTGCCAGGTCATGTGTTCGAAGTCGTCGGAATCGTCAAAGAGGTCTTCTATCTCCTCTATCTTTTCTTCCAGCTCCTTGCTCTTGCGCTCAAATTCCTCTTCCAGCCTGTCCAGGCGCTCTTCCAGCTCCTCGCGGAAGTCCGCGCTCACGCCGGCGGAAGTGCCCATCACCATCAGCAGCAGCTCTTCGTAACTCAGCTGCGAAAGCTCGCTCACGCTCATGTCGGAAAGCGCGTCCGCTTCCAGCAGCAGCTGCGCCCTGCCCGCGGAGATGTTGTTCCGCTTGGCAAAGTCTATCGCCTCGCCGGAGAAATAATTGACAAAAACGTTGTTGGGCAAGGCATTTTCATTGATATATCCGTTGAGCGTGTTCTGCACATTGACGCGCACTTCCTCTTCACGCCTGTGGTTATCGTTCACCGCGATGGCGTTCACGTCCCTGCCGTCCGCGAGATACTGCTCTCTGTCCGCCTCGCTCAGCACCGCCAGACACGCGGAGCGGTAATCCATGCCCACCAGGTCCATGCCCAGCAAGAGCAGCTGCGCGTCATCGTTGAGCGCGGTGACGGACACCACCTTGTTGCGCTCGTTCACCTGCATGGACACGGCGGGATTTATGCTGATGCTGATATAAGTTATGCCGGCGAAGGGCGCCGCGGTCACGGCGAACACCACGCCCACGCTGACTGCCGCAATGACAAGGATGAGCAGCGCGGCAATGCAGACGATGGCAAGGTCGCGGCGGCGGTGGGTGAGCGCGACCACCTCAACGTCCCCGCTGCGCGCCTTGGACTGCAAAGAAGAGGTGCGCGACAAGATGCGCTCAAAGCTTTCTCTGCCGTCCAGCTTTTCCGCTTCACGCTCTAACATTGCCTGAATATCTTTGCGCTTCATCGCTCCTCCTCCAATTTTTTCTTTAATTTACTTATCGCCTTATTATATGTCCACGTCACCGTTGCCGTTGGCATATCCAACATTTTGCCCACTTCCCGCCGCTTGTATTTGTGCACCACGCACAACATCAGCACCCTAAATTCCCGCTCGGTGAGCACCTTGGCGGCATAATCCACCAGTCCGTCGTCGCGTTGCAGATCGGTGTCGCTCGTCACGTAGTCCACCTTTTCCGGCTCCACGTTGACTCTCCTGCCCTCGCGCTTGACCAGGTTAAGGGAGAGGTTGCGGGCGATGGTGAGCAGATAGGAATAAGGGTTGTGCTTTTCATCCACATAGGCGATGCATTCGTAAAATTTGACAAAGGTGTCCTGCATCACGGTTTCCGCGGCATACTTATCGCGGCATACGGAATACGCCGTGTAATATACCGATCTGCGAGTAAGTTCGTAAAGACGGGAAAAAGCCTGCTCGTCGCCTTCACGTATGCTGCGCACCAAACCTCCTATATCCATTGCCTCACACCTTATATACAATCAAGCGGCGCCAAATTGTTAAGCTGCCGTAAAAAATTATACTATCAATTTCCCGCCAATGCAATATATGTCGATAAAAAAGCGTGAAAAAAGTTAAAGTGCATATAATATACATACTGCACCTTTCCGCTCCCCGCCCCGCTTTCTCGCCGGTTGGTGCATATAATATACATATTACTAGCGTCTATATGCTGATAGTGCATAAAACGGGCATTATCTGCGCCGCCTGCGCGCCGTTGTGGCATTTGCCACTGTTTTTGCTTTTGTGACAAAAACGCTTGACTTTTCACGCCTTTCTTTATATATATTGATTGACGATAATAAAGAGGTATATCGATGCTTGAACTCAAAAACGTAAGTTATCAGATAAAAGAGCAAGGCGAGCGCCCGGTGAAGATACTCTCCGGCATAGACCTTGCTTTCCCCGACGGGACCATCACGGTGATAACGGGACAGAACGGAAGCGGCAAATCCACCTTGATCAAGCTGATCATGGGTCTGGAAAAACCCTCTTCCGGCAGCATACTTTATAACGGCGAGGACATCACTTCTCTTTCCGTGACCGAGCGCGCGCGTTTGGGCTTTACCACCGCTTTTCAGCAACCCGTGCGCTTTAAGGGCATCACGGTCAAAAAACTTTTGGACATTGCCTGCGGCAGACAGAGCAATCTTTCCGAATTGTGCGACCACCTTTCGCGGGTGGGGCTTTGCGCCCGCAACTATATCGACCGCGAGCTTGACGGCAGTCTTTCCGGCGGAGAGGCTAAGCGCATAGAACTTGCCATGGCGATCGCCAAAGGCGGAGATGTGTTTTTGCTGGACGAGCCGGAAGCGGGCATAGATCTGTGGAGCTTTGCCGACCTGACCAAACTTTTCGAGTCCTTGCGCGGCAAAACGGTGCTGATAGTGTCCCACCAGAGCAAGATAATGGAGATAGCGGACAACATCGTGCTGCTTGACAAAGAGAGCGCGCCCGTCACGGGCAGCCGCGAAAAAATGCTGCCGCTTTTGGAAAACCGCGGCGGATTGTGCGCCGCGCGCCAGGGGGTGTGATATGGAAAAACTGGATCTGGAACTTTTGATGAAGATAGCCGACCTGCACGGCATTCCGGAAGGGTCATACAATATCCGCAAAAACGGCAAGAGCCTGGGCAGAGCGAGCACGGAGGACGTGGAGATAGTGCCCAAAACGGATAAAGACGGCATAGACATCATCGTCAAAGCGGGCGTCAAGGGCAAAAGCGTGCACATTCCGGTGATACTCACCGCCGGCGACATGCTGGACAAGGTATACAACGATTTTTATATCGGCAAGGGCGCGGAAGTGACCATCATCGCCGGCTGCGGCATTCACAACGATACCTGCGGCGAGAGCCGGCATGACGGCGTGCACACCTTTTATCTGGAAGAAGGCAGCAGTGTGCGCTACATAGAGCGGCATTACGGCGAGGGCGCCCCCGAGGGCAAGAAAGAATTCACGCCCGTGACCAAGGCTTTTTTGAAAAAGGGCGCGAGCCTTTATATGGAGAGCACGCAGCTGGGCGGCGTGACTTTCACGGACAGGCTCACCACCGCCACTCTTAGGGCGGGCGCCAAATTCACCGTGCGGGAAAAATTGCTCACTAACGGCACGGACAAAGCCATCACCCGCTTCAAAGTCAAGCTCCTGGGCAAAGACAGCTCCGTGGACGTGGTCAGCCGCAGCGTGGCGAGGGGCAGTTCCTATCAATCGTTCATCTCGGACGTGATAGGCAAAAACCGCTGCTTCGGGCATGTGGAGTGCGACAGCATACTGCTGGACAACGCGCGCATACTTTCCACGCCGCGCATAGACGCGATCAGCCCGGAAGCCAGCCTGGTGCACGAAGCCGCCGTGGGCAAGATAGCCGGCGAACAGCTGATCAAACTCATGTCCCTGGGGCTTACCGAACAAGAGGCGGAAGACACCATCATCAAGGGGTATCTGCAATAAGCCCTGTCTGATCGCAGACGAAAAGCGCGCGCCGGCGGCGCGCGTTTTTCTCTTCTCCGCTTTGCCTAAGACAAATAAAGCGGCGCTCTTAGGGCGGCTGCCGACGCAAATATCGCTCCTCCGCGCATATCGCCCCGCATTTCCGCCGCGCGCGGGCGGCGCCGCTTTATCTTAATGTGCGGCAGACAAGCGCTCTCAGGGCTGTCGCACCAATATTGCCCGCGCCCGCGGCGGGCGCATTGCGCGCCTTTTGCAGACAAAAAGGAGCGCCGTGGCGCTCCTTTGCGCTGCTTATTTCAAGCGGTTTTACTTTACCTGCTCCAACATCTTGTCCAGTTCTCCCACCACGTCGTCGATGAGCACGGTGAGGGCTTTTTCGTCCTCGTCTTTGCACTTGACGGCGATGGTGAGCGTCATTTGCGAACGGTAAGTGGAGATGGCTAGCTGCAAATAAGGTATGGACTTGACGGCGCCCGTGATGAACAGGTCGGACGGCGTCTGACCGTTAAAGACAAAGTCCGTTTCTTTGAGCAAGCCCAGGTTGCTCATGCCCGTATAGGGATTGGTGTAGCCCAGTCCGATGGCAATCTCCGCCAGGCACTGCGGGAAAATCGTGTAAGCCAGGTTGAGCAGCGGCAGCGAGTAAAGTCCGAAGTAAGGATCGTCTTTTGCCTCGTCCGACTGTTTTTTGATATCGGCGAACATCTTGGCGTAATCGTCGGAATTTCCGTGCGCGGTGCAGATCATAAAGCCGATATGATTGGAAAAGCCGAAAGATTTTCCGCCCTTGATGTGTCTGCGCAGATCCACCATGCAGGGCACGGACACGTTCTGTTCGTCCGGGATATTGCAGGCGCGGTAAAGCGAACGCATATAAGCCACCAGCAGCACGTCGTTGAGCGTGACGCCGGCGCGCTTGGACATGTCTTTGAGCCGGGCGAACTTTTCCGTGTCTATCACGCGGCGCAAGATGCGCGAACGGTCTTTTTTCTTATCCTTTTTGGTGTAAGGGAACTTGATCTGGTGCTTGACCATGCTCACGTTTTTATAAAGTCCCAGCGCCTTTTTCTTTTCCTCTTCATTATAGAGCGAGTAGCACTGATAATGGCTGCGGTCGCCGTTTTTCACCTCCACGTCCGGCTCCTGTCCCGCCATTATCTGCGCGTAAGCCTTCTGCACGAGCATCAGGAACTCCTTGGTGTCCGGTCCGTCCATGCACATATGGTTGAGCACCTGCACCAGCGTATCGCTGCCGTCCGCGCCGCGGATGAGCGCGGCTTTTATCTGCACCTTTTCCTTGACGGAGATCTCCTGCGTCAAAAACTCAAAGGCGTCTTTTTGCGGATCGTCCGACTGCTTGAAGACGATGATGTCCTCTTCCGAATAATCGTAATTGACCTTCCAGAACGGGGTGATGGGATTGTTGACGAAAGAAGAGTGCAGCACTCCCACCCTGTCCACTATGTATTTATACGCCTTGGAGAGCGCCTTAAAATCGAGCGGGGATTCGAATTTGAGATAAAAGTGGATCATTCTGTCATAATAATTGCGGAACAAAAATTGCATTCTGTCCCACATTTCCGCCTTGATCCTGGCGGGCTTTGCGTTGTCTTTGCTCATAATTTCTCCTTCTTTTACAGGTGTTACAACCTATATACAACTCAATGATAACAAATTGACAACAAGAAAACAAATTTTTTGCGATTTTTTTTGCGCGCCGCGCCCACCGCCGCCAAAATTTAACATTGAACGATGCAACTTTTTATCTTAACTTAATATCATAACTTTTTCCGCCCGCGTAACAAACTTGTAAAAAACATGTAAAGCGCTGTTGACTGCGCGCCGCGCGTATGTTATCATTTTACATATAAAACACTTTTGGTGGCTCATGAAAGACAAACTCGAAAACGCAGGCTGCGCGCCGCGCGGCGTCGTCTTTGACGGCAGCAGGAAAAAAGTCCCCTTGACGTTCGCCCTGGCAGGCATTGCCATCATGCTGGCGCAATGGATAGCGGGGCTGAACACGGTCACGCTGGTGGGCGTGGTTTATATGTGCGTGACGGCGGCGGCGATCCTGATCGCGCTCCTGTTCAAGCGCCGCGTTTACGTGTGGCTGATGGTGGGGTATATATGTGTGAGCTTCGGCGTTTTCACCTTTTACGTCATCGCGGGCGCGGACGCGGGCTGGGGCGGCTTTTTGAGCGCCACGGAAGGCTGGGCAAGCGCCGACCACCCGCTGTGGCAGGGAGAAGGCAGCGCCCTCACCCGCCTTGTGGGCAACGCGCTCATCCTCTCCCCTTCTTTTATCCTGCTGGTGGCGCTTTACGCCGTGGCGGCGGGCAAGAGCGCCGCGCGCGTAAAAAACGCCGTGTGCACCGCTTTGAGCGTGGCGCTGGTGGGCGCTTCCGTCATTCTGGTATTCACCGTCAACCTGCGCGCCAAGCCGCGCGTTTTGGACATGAGCGCCGGGCACGACGACTATTTGGGCAGGATCAGGCAGAACGCCAGGCAGGACAACTCCCCCAACGTGCTCTTTATCCTCATGGACGACATGGGCTGGGCGGACGCTTCTTACAACGCCGCGCGTTCCTCTCTTTCCATACCTTACGAAACGCCAAACATAGACTCCGTGGCGGAAAACGGCGTGTCCTTTGACAATTTTTACGCCAATTATTCCGTCTGTTCTCCCTCTCGCTTTGCCGCGCTCACCGGGCGCTATCCTTATCGCGGGCACGCGGACAACGTGCTCTATCCTTCCGTGAACACGCTCTCTCCCTTCAACGCCACGCGCGTTTTCGACCCGATAGAGATGGGCGGCAACTGCGACGGTATGCTCGGCGACGAGGTCACGCTGGCGGAGATGTTCTCGGCGGCGGGTTACGCCACGGGAGCCTTCGGCAAATGGCACCTGGGCGATTACGGGCAATACCTGCCCACCAACCAGGGCTTTGACTATTTTTACGGTTCGCACCACATCAACGACAACACGCCTTACTACCACGTGCGCGAAGGCGGCGATCCGGGCGCGGGCAATTACCAAGTTGCCGAGGGCGCGGGCATGGATCAGGGCGAAAACACCGCGCTCATCCACGGCGAGATATCCGCTTGGATAGAAGACGCGGTGACGGCGGGCGAAAAGTTTTTTGCCTATTACGCCTCTCCCTGGCCGCACGCGCCCGTGCATGCGGGAGCGGATTTTGTAGGCACGTCGGGCGCGGGCATATACGGCGACTGCCTGACGGAGTTCGACCACTATCTGGGACTTTTGTTCGACGAGCTGGAAGAGCTGGGCGTGATGCAAGACACCATCGTCATCTTCACGTCGGACAACGGTCCGGCGCTGCAAGGCTCGGCGGGCGATCTGCGCGGCGGCAAGTATACCGCTTACGAGGCAGGGCAGAAAGTGCCCTTCTTCATGCGCTGGGACAACGCGCCCGAGGAATACGCAATGTTTTCCGCCGCGGACAACACCGTTTACGCGCCCGCGGCGATGGCGGACCTCTTCCCCACCCTCGCCTATCTGTGCAACGTCACGGACGGGAGCAAGCGCGGTCTGACGCCCGAGGACGTGGACAGACGGCTGGACGGCGTGTCCTTTGTGCCGCTGCTGCGCGACGCCACGAATTCCACCTTTATCCACGGGCAGAACGATCCCATCCTGCACATGAAGCGGGAAAAGATAGTGGCGGCGCAATTCAGTCTTTCGCGTGAAAGTCTGGAAAAGCTGGCTCCGCACAGTTACGATCTGCCGCAGGGCGGGCACGCTTACACCACCTGGAAGTATTTCGGCTCCGCGCCCAACGACAATCCGGCGTTTTTCAATCTCACGCGCAAAAACTGGCTGATCTGCCTCACGGACGACCCTTCCGAGAGCTATGACCGCATGAGCGTTTATCCCGCCGTGGGCGAGGCGCTGCAAGAGAGCATAGAGATGGTCAAAAAGGATTTTGCCAAAAACCGCAGGGGCGCATACGCCTCATATTACAACTGATGCCGGCGCTTTCCGTGATGTTGAAGCCCGCCTCTTCGGCGTGCAACATGCGCTGCAAATACTGCTTTTATCACGACGTGGCGCAAAGCAGAGAGCAGCTCTCGTTCGGCGCGATGAGCAAAAAGACCGCCTGCGCGCTGATAGATTCCGCCCTCGAATTTGCCGGGGGCGAGAGCGTTTATTTTTCCTTCCAGGGCGGAGAACCGCTGCTGGCGGGCAAAGAATTTTTCCGCTTCTTTTTCGAGCGTGTGGACAAAAGCAAGGGCAAAACGCGCATAAATTACGCCGTGCAGACCAACGGCACGCTCATCGACGAAGAATGGGCGGAGCTGTTTGCCGCGAGCGGCGCGCTCGTAGGGCTTTCCCTGGACGGGGGCAGGGACGACAACGCCTTCCGCATGCGCGCGGACTTTTCCCCCGCCTTCAACGACATCATGCGCGGCGCAAGCCTGCTGCAAGCGGCGGGAGCGCAGTTCAACGTCATCTCCGTGGTCACGGGCAAACTGGCGGACAACATTGAGCGCGTCTACAAATTTTTCAAGGAAAACGGCTTCAAATATCTGCAATTCATCCCCTGCCTGCGCCCCTTCGAGGGCGCGCCCGAGGGGGAGCTTTATATGACGAACGCGCAATACGCGCGCTTTTTGATAGTGCTCTTCAACCTGTATGTCAAAGACTATCTGCGCGGGGAATACGTGAGCGTGCGCCGCTTTGACAACTGGGTGCGCCTTTATCGCGGCGAGCCGTTTGAAGAGTGCGGCGTGGGCGGTTTTTGCTCGCACCAATTCGTGGCGGAAGGCAACGGCAACATCTATCCCTGCGACTTTTACTGTCTGGACGAATGGCTGCTGGGCAACATAGAAAACCGCGGCTTTGCCGAGCTTGCCCGCAGCGGCAGGGCGCGCGACTTTATCGCGCAGTCTTTGCCGGTGCCGCCAAAATGCCGCGCCTGTCCATACTTTTTCCTCTGCCGCGGCGGCGGCTGCAAGCGGGCGCGCGCAAGTTACGACTACTGCACCGCTTACAAGGCGTTTTTCTCCGCCTGCCTGCCCCTGTTCAAAGTGTTTGAAAAGTAACGAAAAGGGCGGCTCGCGCCGCCCTGCCGTCTGTTTATGCCGATAAATTTTCAGACGTTTTCCGTGTATCCGTCATAGCCGCTGCCGAAGTATTTTGCGTCTATGCCCTTGTTGCACACCACCCAGGTGCTGCGCTCTTCATAAGTCTGATTGCCGTGCCAGGTCTGTCTGCCGCCGTGGTCGGTGGTGATGATTATCAGCCAGTCTTCCTGCTCGTATGAAGGGCGGGAGTAGATCGCCTGCAACAGTTCGAACGCCATCGCGTCTTCGTCGCGGAAGCCCTTGATATACTTATAGTTGTCGTTGCCGAAGCCGGTGCCGTGTCCGTTGTGGTCGGTGCCCTCGTAAATGCCGAAGATGATGTCGCGCTCCAGCTCGCCGCCCTCCTGCACGCAGGCGAGCAGATATTCGTGCAGCTCGGCGTCGTTCTTCACATACTTATGGCGCATGGAGATATCCGTGCTGCCCGCTATCGCGTCCAAATATTGCGTGACCGTTTCCGCGTCCGCGCCGGCGAGCTCCGTTTTTGCCACGGGCGAGGCGGAATGCTCGCGCAGATACTCTATCTCGTCCATATAATTTTCGTTGAAGCGCGCCAGCCAGCTTGCCGCAAAAGTGGTGCTGTATTCAACGCCGCCGAAGGCGCCTTCCGCCGCTTCCAGCATAAAGGTCTTGTGCTCTATCTTTTTGGGCATGCCGTTGTCCGTAATGCCGTTTTCCGCGCCCCAAACGCCCGTGGTGAGCGCCGCCCAACCGGGCGCGGTGGAAGTGTGCTGTTCGTTGTCTTTGCCCTTTTCGCCGCCCGCATAGGCATAATAAATGCCCGCGTCTTCGCCTTTGAGCACTTCCGCTATGCCGCTGAAAAGCGAAGTGGAATTATCTCCGCCTATCTCGTCGGGGGTGTCGAGCACGTTGATGAGCGCGTCCGCGCGGCAGCCGTCGTAACCGATGAACGCCACCTTTTTGGCTTTGCCGTCCGCAGACGGAGCGGAGAGGAAATCGCGCACCATCTGCCCTATCTTGGGCTGTGCGATCGTCTCTTCCGCTCATTGTCCCAAAAGCCGTAAGCGTCTAAGTTTTTGAAATAGTCCGGATCGCCGCAGGCTGCAAAACAGCCCGCCGCCACCGCCGCCAGAGTCAGCACGGCAACTATCAAAACAATGCGTTTTTTCATAATATCCTCCTTTTCCTTTACACAAATTTTAACCCCGAACGCCGCAAAAATCAACCCTGACTTTTATTTTTTACTTAAACGCCAATTTTGGCGCCGCCTTTCGCGCCCTGCCCCGGTCAGTGTAAAATTTTTTTGCCCCTCTTGAAAAGCCGCCGCATTTATTATATAATATAAACGTAGCCGCAAGGCAAAGGAGACAATTATGAGAGATTTTACTTTTTTCGCCCCCACGCGCATTTTATTCGGCAAGGGTAAGATAGCCGAATTGCCGCAGCACATCGGCGCCAAAAAAGTTCTGCTTGCCTATGGCGGCGGTTCGGTCAAGCGCGCCGGCATTTACGACGAGCTTACCTCGCTCCTGCGCGCCGCGGGCATAGAGTGGCAGGAACTTTCCGGCATTCAGCCCAACCCCAAGATAACTTCCGTGCAAGAGGGCGTGCGCCTGTGCAAAGAACACGATCTGAAAGCCGTGATCGCCCTGGGCGGCGGCTCCGTGATAGACTGCTGCAAAGCCGTTGCCGCAGGCGTTTTCCACAAGGGCGATCTGTGGGAAATGGTGGAGAAAAACGCCGTCAAACACGCCCTGCCCCTTTACGCCGTGCTGACCATGGCAGCCACGGGCAGTGAAATGAACGGCAACGCCGTCATCTCCAACATGGCGCTCAACGAGAAAAAAGCCATCAAAAGCGAGCTGCTCAAACCGGTGGCTTCCGTGCTCGACCCCACATACACCTTCACCGTGCCGCGCTTCCAGACGGCGGCGGGCGTGGCGGACATCATGAGCCACATTTTGGAATGTTATTTTTCCGACGTGCATTGCGCCGCCGTGCAGGACGGCATCTCCGAAGCGCTGCTGAAAGTGTGCATAGAATACGGCAGGCGCGCCGTGGTCACTCCCACCGATTACACCGCGCGCGCCAATCTGATGTGGGCGTCCTCGCTCGCCATCAACGGTCTGACAAGCTGCGGCACGGGCAACGCCTGGAGCTGCCACGCCATCGAACACCAGCTCAGCGCCTATTACGACATCACTCACGGCGCGGGACTTGCCGTGGTGACCATCTCCTGGTTCGACCATATCCTTTCGGAAAAAACGCTGGATAAATTCGTGTCCTACGGCAAAAACGTCTGGGGAATCACGGGCGAACACCCCTTTGCCATCGCCAAGGAAGCCATCGCCAAAACGCGCGAATTTTTCGCCTCGCTGGGTCTGCCGGAAACGCTGCGCGGACTGGGCATACACAGCAGCGAATACTTCCACGAAATGGCAAAAAAAGCCGTGGCGGAAGACTTGGCGCACGCCTATGTGCCGCTTGATGAAGATGATGTGGTGGCGATATATTCGACAAGCCTGTAAAATAAGCGAAAAACAAAAGGGATAGGGCGGATATGGTTTTATGCCATATCTGCCCTTTCGTTTTTCGCTTGCTGAAAGACAACCCCGGCATTGAAGATAGGCGCCGAGTGAAAGTGCCGTGCGATAAAACATTTTGATGTTCTGACAATATCTGCGCACAGCACTTTGCGCCTACGTGTGAGGGGCAAACCCGACACGCTCCGCTGCGGTTTTCCCCTCGTTTTGCGGCGAAATATAAGAAAGCGTGCAAGCCTTAGCCGCAAAACTTCACCCTTTTCCGCCGCCGCGGGAGCGGCGCGCAAGGCAGTCGCCTTGCCCAAGGTGTGCTCACCGAAAAGCGCGGTTTTCGGTGGCAGGAAGTCACACTTTTAATTGAGGTGCAGCGTCACGCGCGCTCCGCTCATTCGGAAAATGCGCACGGCGCATTTTAGAGGTGACGCTTGGCAAAAGTGCGATTTTGCCGCGCTTTATTACACTTTATTAAGAGCAAGCATTACGAAGAGTTTAGCTGAAAATACAGAAAAGTGACGTCAAGGTGTGTAAGGGGTGGAGCGCCCCGCGCTCCGGGTGCAGCGCTATACTCTAATAGCGCCGCAGGCAGCCGCCACGCACGACGAGCGCGGAGCTGTATCGTCGTGCATTTCACGTGCCCTCTCGTCGCTTGCGGTTTGAGGGCACATTTCACGTTTTTGCCAACTCGTTGGCAAAAACATTTCACTTTTGCGCGGAAGTTATGTTCGCTAATCGCTCACATATATCCGCGCAAAAATTTCACGTCCGGAGCGGCACGGCACACTTTCGCTTATTGACTTTGCCGTGCCACGCAGGACATAATGGAGTGGAACGCCCCGCGCTCCGGTTGCAGCTCCGCGCTGCCCACATGCGGCAGATAGCGTGCGCCGGCAAATTCCGCGCCCATTGTCAGGCAAAAAGCGCGGAAAGTCAGCCTGACGCTCTCAAAATTGAGCTCTTCCGCCTGATCGCCCACCGCCAGCAAATAGAGTTTTGCGCCGCACTTTTCCCTTTTGGTCCAGAACGCCTGCGCCCTGTCTATGAGCGCCTTGGCGCGGGCGGGAAAATTGCAGAAATAAAGGGGCGTGATGAACACGGTCTTTTCCGATCCGCGTATGCGCGGCAGCAGGCGCGCGGCGGCGTCTTCATGCGGGCAGGAGCCGTTTTCGCAGGCGCCGCAACCGTTGCAGGGGACAATGTCGTGCTCGCGCAGGATAACGGGGAAAAAGCCCTCTTCCTGCGCGGCGCGAGTGAGGCTGTCGCAGCTGCCGCCGAGATGCGGCGAACAATTTATCGCCAAAAATTTTTCATTCATCGCTCTTCTCCACTCTCAGCACCGTGCCGCCGCCGGGCAGCTCTCGGCGCAGTTCTTCCAGCAATTTTCTCACGCTCCTGCCCTTTTGCGGGTGCAGGGCGTAAGGCGCTATCTCATTGAGCGGCGCCAGCACGAATTCCCGCGCGCACATGTCCTCGTGCGGCACCAAAAGTTCGGGCAGGCTGACCACCTTGTCCGCATAGAGCAAGATGTCCGCGTCCAGAGTGCGGTCGCCCCAGCGCACCTCGCGCGTGCGCCCCGCCTCTTCTTCCAGTCGGCGGCAAAAAGCCAGCAGCTCCGTAGGCGACATGAGCGTGTCAAAGCCCGCGCAGGCATTGAGAAATTCGCCCTTGGCGGCGCCGCCGTAAGGCGAAGTGGCATAAAGCGAAGAAAACACCGGCTCGCAAATATCCGCGCACTCTCTTATGCGTGCAAAAGCGCGCAGGATAAAAGCGCGCCTGTCCCCCAGGTTGGAACCCAAAGACAGATACGCCCGCGCAAAACGCGCGCTCGCGCTCACGCTCACATCGGCAAAAGACTGCTCGATCGGCGCTTCCGGCTTGTGCACGGTCACGTCCGCGTCCGCCTTGAAATAACGCGCCAGGGCGCGCGCCGCCTTGGCAGCCAAAGTTTCCACCAGCGCGCAGGCGGGAGAAGAGAGCGTCTGCTCCAAAATGCGCGCCGCCTCGCCGTAATCGCAGGTGTCTTGCAGGCAATCGCTCTCGGCGATGTCTGTATAGATGACGGCGTCGGCGATAAAGGGGTGCGGCTGCTCCCTTTCAAAGCCGAACACGCCGTGGTTTGCCATGACTTTCACGCCCGTAACGGTGATTTTTCCCTGCATCATTCCTCCTTTGCGCCCGCCAGCGCGCGCGCCATATCCACCGCGTGACGGTGCGCCGCCACGTTGTGCACGCGCACGAACGCCGCTCCCTTGTAAGCGGCTATCACCGCCGCCGCCACGGACGCCTGCTCCCGCCGCTGCACGGGCAAGCCCAGCGCGTGATAAATAAGCGACTTGCGCGAAGCGCCCACCAGCAGCGGATAACCGCAAAAGAGTTTTTCCAGCTCGTTTAACACCTGCAAATTCCTCTGCGGCGATTTGGCAAAGCCTATGCCCGGATCCAAAATTATCTTATCCGCGCTCACACCCGCCCTAAGAGCGATATTCACGCTTTCAAGCAGGTCCGACTTCACCTCTTGCATAAAGTTTTCATACTCAGCGCCCTCACGGTTGTGCATCAGACAGCACGCCGCGCCCGCCTGCGCCGTCACGTCTGCCATTTTTTTATCCGCCTTAAAGCCCCAAATATCGTTCACCATGTCCGCACCCGCCCTAAGAGCGGCAAAAGCCACATCGGACTTGTAAGTGTCCACGGAAACGGGAACATTAACGCGGCTTTTTATCAGCTCTATGACGGGCAGTATGCGCTTTTTCTCTTCATCCGCGCTGATGCGCGTATAGCCGGGACGGGTGGATTCTCCGCCCACGTCTATGATGTCCGCGCCCTCGCTCACCATGCGTTCGGCGCGCTCCAACGCCGCTTGCGTGCCGGAAAGCGTGCCGCCGTCGGAAAAGGAATCGGGCGTGACGTTGAGAATGCCCATGATATACGTTTTGTTTTGCGTATCAAAGTTTTTGCCGCCTATTATCATACCTCTATCCCCTTGTTTTTCTCCGTCCAGTAACACTCTTCGGCGGCGGGGCAGGCGTAACAGGCGCGCGAAAGCCTGTCTGCACGCGAGAGCAAGCCGGCAAGCCCTTCTCCCTCTTTTTCGTGTCCGTGGGCGGCTATCGCCGCGCAGATACGCCCGCTCTCTTCTGCGGAAAACCCGCACTCCGGCAAGATCTTTGCCGCCAACTCCGCGCTCTTTTGCGCGTGATCTCCCTCTTCCGCTCTGCCCAGATCGTGCAGCAGCGCGCAGGCATAGATCTCGTCCGCGGCATAGCCCTCTTCCGCACCCAGAATGCACATGATACGCGCCGTATCCAGCAGGTGCGGCAAGCCGTGGCGGCAGAATTTTCTCTCCCGCTCCCGCTCTTGTATGCTTGCCAAAGCGGCGGCAAAGAGCGGGTGGGCGTAAACGCTGCGCACGCGCGCGCTCACCATTTGATCATCTCCGTCACGCGGCGGCGCAGTTCTTCGTCCTCTTCAAAGGCGCCCAGCGCGCAATAAGTCAGCGTTTTGCTGCCCGTCTTTTTTATGCCGCGCATGGTCATGCAGGTGTGTTCCGCCTCCGTGACCACCAGCACGCCCTTGGGCGCCAGCTCCTTTTGCAGCGCTTCCGCCACCTGGCGGGTGAGCCTTTCCTGCAACTGCAAGCGGCGCGCGAACACTTCCACCGCGCGCGCTATCTTGGAAAGTCCCGCCACCCGTCCGTCGGGGATATACGCCACGTGCGCCTTGCCGAAAAAGGGCAAAAGATGGTGTTCGCACACCGAATAAACGGGTATGTCCTTTTCCAGCACCACGTCGCTCCCCTGCGCGGCAAAGGTCACGGAAAGATGTTTTTCCGCCCTGTCTTCATAGCCGGCAAAGATCTCTTCAAAGGCGCGCGCCACCCTGGCGGGGGTATCTTTCAGCCCTTCGCGTTCCGCGTCCTCGCCGATGGCTTCCAGCATGAGTTTGACTGCCTGTTCCACCTTGTTTTTATCCATATTCACACCTCGCTCCAAACCTTTCTTATCTCCTGCAAGTGGGAAAAAGACCCGCACCCCACCGTCAGACCGTGAACGCCGGACAGCTTTTTTGCCAGCGCCGCCGCCTGCCTTATGTCGGGCAGATAATATGCCTTGCAATATTTTTCCGCCGCCGCTTGGAGTTTTTCTCCGCTCGAAGCGCGCGGATCGTCCCAATCAAAGGTGACCGCCGCGCTCACGTGCGGCAGCACGCCGGCAAGCACGCCCTCAACGTCTTTGTCCGCAAACACGCCGATGAGCGCCGTTTTTGGTCTGCCGGGGAAGTAAAGATCCAAACTTTTGCCCAACTCCCGCGCCGCCTGCGGATTGTGCGCGCCGTCCAGCATGAGGTCTTTGCCCACAAGTTCCTGTCTGCCCGGCAGGCGCACCCCCGCCACGCCCGCGCAAAAGGCGGACGGCGGCACAAGCAGACCTTCTTTTCCCAAATGCGTGCACACGGCGGCAGCCAGGGCGGCGTTGTCCGCCTGGCGCGTGCCGAGCATGACGCGCGTTTTTCTGCCAAAGGCGAGCACCCATTGTCCGTCCTCATCCACGCCGCTTTCAAGGGGCGGCACAAACACGCATTCGGCGCCGCGGCGCCGCGCAACGTCTTTGATCGCCTCTTCGCACTCGGGCGTCTGGCGCTGGCAAAAGAGCGCTTCGCCGCGCGAGGCGAGCGCCGCCTTGGTGCGCGCGATCTCCTCCGCGCTGCCGCCCAAAAAAGCGGTGTGGTCCAAGCCCACGGAGGTGAGCGCCACGGCGGCTTTTGCGCCCTCCGCGTTGGTGGCGTCCCACTCTCCGCCCATGCCCGCTTCCAGCACCGCCACACGGCAGCCTTTGAGGGCGAAATAGAGATACGCCGCCGCCGTTTCCGCTTCAAAGGCGGTGGGGCGCTGCGGCAGAGCTTGCGCCGCGCGCGCCACGCGCTCCATGCAATAGGCGTATTCAAGCTCTCCTATCGGTTCGCCGCCCAGGCAGATGCACTCGCGGCGGTCGCACACGGCGGGGGAAGAAAACAATCCCGTTTTGTGTCCCGCCGCATTCAGCGCCGCGGCGATATACGCCGCCGTGGAGCCTTTGCCGTTGGTGCCCGCCACATGCACGCGCAAAAAGCGCTCCTGCGGCATGCCGAGCGCGCGCAAAAGCGCGTTGATACGTTCAAGACCGGGGCGGCTGACGGCATTTTCTTTCACATATGCCACCGCGCGGGAATAAGTCCAAGCCATGTTTTCTCCTTGTCTTTCCCGAAAAAAATCGGGGCGCGAAGCCCCGATAAAAAAACGGGCTTCCTTGCCTTGCCGCCGCAGCGGCGCCGTTTTGGAAGCTCGCCTAAAATCACTTTTTGCGCATATTCAAAGCGGGAGCGGACGCCGCACCGCGAGCCTTGCGCTCTTCGCCCGCCGGCACTCCTCCGTCCGACGATACTTAACGCGCTGCGTCCTAGTCTTCCAATATTCCTGCCGGCGGATACCGCCGACGCTTATATGATAACACGCCTGCAAAAATTTTGCAATGCTTTATTCAACTTTGATGAACGCCGCCGCCTGTTTGCTGCCCGCCTTTGCCACGACCACGATGATGTCGCCGCTTTGCAGAGAAGAAGAGGCGGAAAGCGTGAGCGTGCCGCCGCTCAAAGTCACGCCGTCATAAGCCGCCGGCGCTCCGGCGAGGTCGCGCGCGAGGAAGAATTGCGCTTCCACGCCCGTGCGTGCGCGCAGATATTGGTCGAAAAGCGTGGCTTTGAGCGTCACTCTTTTGCCCTTTTTCACCGTGTAGACCGCCTTATAGCCGCTGCCGCCGCCGTCCGTGAACATGAGCCTGTCGTCGCGCGCGCTGTCACGCGAGAGCTTGATGTGGTAAGTCTGCCTGACCTCGTCGTTGTAATAGGCGGTGACGAACAGGTCCTTATTCCCCGCCCACGCCTGCGGCGTGACGATGAGCGTGCCGTCTTCCGACAAGCTCACGCCTTGCTTTTCATAGGGCGCGGAAGAGGCAGGATCGAAGCCGTCTATCGTTTGCGAAAGCCGCCATTTGACCTGCTTGTCCTCCATCACCTTATCCATGCCGTTCAGCACGCTCGCTTTCAGGTTTATCCTGCTCTCCCCTTGCTGCGGCACATAAACGCAGTCGGGCACGCTTGTCATATCGAGCTGCACGGAAGAGGGCTTGTCCGCCATGTCTTTGCGCTTGTAAACGCGCAGATAATCTATGAACGCTTCCTTGGGATAAATGCCTCTGTCTTCACCCAAGCCGCCCGTGGCGTAAAGGGTGAGGAAGGTCATCATGCGGTAAGAAGGCGACCTGTCGGAAGAGGAAACGAGCTGATCGTCCACATAAAACTTCACGCCCTCTTCGTCCCACTCAAAACCGTAAATGTGATATTCCAGCATGGGATTGCCGGGGATCTGCCCCTCTTCCACCCAATGATATTCATAATCGGTGGTGCCGTTGGGGTGTATCACCGGGCGCCACGCCTTCATGCCCTTCACGGAAGTGAGCGTGGTTTCTATGATGTCTATCTCGCCCGTCTGATTGCTGTAATGCCCGCTCATGGGCACGTTTTCTCCGTCGAGCAGCGCGCTGTCGTTCATATCGTCCTGCACGCCTATCATCCACCAGGCAAAGTGCGAACCATCGCGCGTATCGGGCATGCGCATGCGCACTTCGAAGTAACCGTATTTGGTTGCCATGCCGTCGAACACGCCCACGTCCTTGTTGAACACCGCGCCTTCGCCGAGCGCGCCGAACTTGTGCAGCCAATTATGTTCGTAAGAGGAAATGCCGCTCACCACCACGCCGGAATTCTGACTGCTCCAGCTGCGCCTGCCCTGCGCCGCGGAGATGACCAGGGACGTATCCTCCCCGTTCACGTCAAAGCGATAGTCGCAGCGCGTGCGCTCGTCCTCGTCCACCCAGTTGCGCAGGTAGTAAGGCGACCAAGAGGAATAGTCCAGCTCCCCGCCGTCGAAGTCGTCTTCGTAATAAAGCTCCCAGCCCTCTTTTTCCCTGGGGTTGCGCGGCACGTCCGCCAGCTTTCTATCCTTGCTCACGCTCGTGCGCTTGGTCACGCTTATGGTTTTGCCCTCCGGCGTGACATAAGAGGCGGTCACGTCGAACGTGGCGCCCTTTTGCAGCTCCGCGCTCACGCTGAGCATGCCGTCTTCATCCAGCGTGACGCCCTTTATTTTTTTGGAGAGAGAATAAGTTATCTGCGCGTCTTCCACCGCTTCGCCCTGCTCGTTGAACACGCCGGCGGCAAAAGAGCGGCGCACATAGCCGGACGCGGGCGCGGTGACGGCGTCCCCGCGCATCAGCACGGTATTACTGTCAAAGGCGATTTCAAAGCCCCCGGCGGAAGAGCTGCCGAAGGGCAGAAAATAATGCGTCACGCCCCACGCGCCCACACCGAGCGCAACAAGGCATACGCAGCACAAAAGTGCTATGACCAAGATTTTTTTTGCTTTGACGCTCATATCCACCTCACGGCTTTTTTTGCTCCTTCACGTCCGCACGGAACTTGCCCCAAGGTGCTTTATTTTATCGTTTTTATCAGACCTTCACTCAAAAGTTCTTCATCTTCCTGATAAGGTATTTCGGGCAGCCGCTCGCTCTCGCCGAGATATTCAAAGTCCTGCATGGCAAGCGCGATGAGGTCGCGCGCATAGCCCACCTTGCGCTCCGCATTCACCTTGAAGCGCGCGGGCGTCACGGCATATTTGGCATACTTGGACGCGTCTTCTATGCGGTATTTGGTGTTTTCGAACTGCGCGGGATCGAGCGCCAAAAAGAGCACGGGCGTTTTGCCTATGATGGTCATCTTGGCAACGACCCTGCCGCCCGCCTTAAAGGTCTCGCAGTCCCAGCTGTATCTGCTCTTCACGCCCTTGTAAGCCGTCAGCATATTGAAAATCGCGCCGTAACGCTCCTTGACCACGTCGGAAGACTGAATGAGCTTGGCGCGGAAAGAACGGTCGTATTTCTTGTTTTCTTCCAAAGAAGAGTAAAACTCCGCCCTCTCCTCTCTCTCGCTCTCCTCCGCGGGCAGGATAAGCGGCGCGATCGCCGCCGCTTCCTCTGCGGGTGCGATTTCTTCTGCGGGCGCAACTTCCTCAATGGGCGCGACCTCTTCCGCCGCCGCAACTTCTTCTGCCGGCGCAACTTCCGGGACGGGCGCGACTTCCTCTGCCGGCGCAACTTCCGGGACGGGCGCGACCTCTTCCGCCGGCGCAATGTCGGCAAGCGGAACAACTTCCGCGGGGATGTCTTCCACGGGCGTGATGTCCTGCACCTCCGCCACTTCCGCCTGCTCTTCCGCGGGCGCCGCCTCTTCGACCGGCGTTATCTCCTCGACCGGCGTTACTTCTTCAACGGGCGTTACTTCTTCAACGGGCGTTACTTCCTCGACCGGCATTACTTCTTCGACCGGCGCAACTTCTTCAACGGGCGTAACTTCTTCAACGGGCGTAACTTCTTCGACCGGCGCTATCTCTTCGGGAGGCGTTATATCCTGCGCGGCTTGCGCGCCATTGTCTTCTTCCAAAACAAAGTCCGGCTCTATCGGCGCGGGCGCGGTTTCTTCCGCAAAAGCGGGCTCTTCCGCGGGCGCGGTTTTTGCTGCGGGAGCGGCGGCTTTGGCGGGCTTTTCCGTGGGTGTGGCGCGCGCTATCAAAAAGGCGACCAGCGCGACCACCGCGCCGCCGAACAGCACCAGCGCCACGATCGCCAGCCAAAGCGGATAAGGCTGTCCCAAGATGGAAGTCAGCCCGTAAGAGCCTATTTTATCTGCCAAACTTTGCGACCCGTCCGCTTCCTGGGCGACGGCGGCGGGCGGAAAGGCAAAAAACGCCGCGGCGGCGACAAGCGCGAGCGCCGAGAACGTCAAAGATAAATTTCGGAAAACTTTCGCCATTTTTCCATACCTGCCTGCGTTTTTCCTTTACATTATAGCATGGAGGGGGATAATATGCAACAAATAATAAGCGAAAGAGAAAAAGGATAAGGCGGGTCCCTTTTTTTACGGGAACTGCCTTTTCCTCTTTCGCTTCCCTAGGGGACACCCCGCCATTCAAAAATAAAACGACAAGCGGTGATATAAAGCGCAATATATCGCCGTTTTATTTTTTTGAGGCGTAGTTTTCCCTCTTTTTGCGGGCGGCGTAATCTCGTATCGCGCTTGGTCTTGCCGCAAAAATTCACTCTTTCCGCCCTCATTCGCTCCACAAGTTCCGCTCACTCGGAAAATGCGCACGGCGCATTTTAGAGGTGCGCTCGTCCAAAAGCGCGGTTTTGGACGGCGGGATATTTGATAAGCGAAAAACAAAAGGGATAGGGCGGATATGGTTTTATGCCATATCTGCCCTTTCGTTTTTCGCTTGCTGAACGACAACCCCGGCATTCGCAATCGAGATTATCATTCCAATACACTTTTATTTTAGAGTGCAGCGTCACGCTGCCTCTGCCCCCTACGCCGAGAAATCGATTGCTTGAGCCGCGGTTTTCTCTCTTTTTGCGGAACACGTTATCTCGTATCACACTTGGTCTTGCCGCAAAAATTCACTCTTTCCGCCCTCATTCGCTTCGCGCGCTCCGCTCACTCGGAAAATGCGCACGGCGCATTTTAGAGGTGCGCTCGTCCAAAAGCGCGGTTTTGGACGGCGGGATATTTGATAAGCGAAAAACAAAAGGGATAGGGCGGATATGGTTTTATGCCATATCTGCCCTTTCGTTTTTCGCTTCCCGAAAGACAACCCCGGCATTCGCAATCGAGATTATCATTCCAATATACTTTTACTTGGAGTGCAGCGTCACGCTGCCTCCGCCTCTTTACCGAGAAATCGATTGCTTGAGCCGCGGTTTTCTCTCTTTTTGCGGAGCGGTATAACGCTGCTGTGCGAAGAGATATGTATATTGCAAAGCACGCTTTTGCAGGGGAATAAGACAGCGTGGTCACCACGCCACTCTTTCCGCCGCCGCGGGAGCGGCGCGCAAGGCAGCCGCCTTGCCCAAGGTGCGCTCACCGAAAAGCGCGGTTTTCGGTGGCGGAATATTGCAACTTTTCGCTTCGTTGCCGCAACACCCCGCCATTCAAAAATAAACCGATAAGTGGACACTTCAAAAGGAGAGCAAAGGTATCGTCTGTTTCTTAGATTTGTCCACTTCTGTGGACAGTAGTTTTTTTGTATGGCGATATATTCCAATAGCGCCGCAGGCAGCCGCCACGTCCGCGATGCGCCGTGCTGTGCACGGCAGTATGAGCGGACATTTCACGTGCCCTCTCGTCGCTTGCGGTTTGAGGGCACATTTCACGTTTTTGCCAACTCGTTGGCAAAAACATTTCACTTTTGCGCAGCAGTATACGTTCGCTTACCGTTCACTTGTATCTGCGCAAAAATTTCACGTCCGGAGCGGCACGGCACACTTTCGCTTATCGCTCATTGCCGGGCCGCGGAGGACATAAAAGGGCAGCGTGGCTGCCCTTTATCTCACTTATCTCCCTCCTTCAAATATGCGGTGATGTCCTCGTATTTGCCGTTTACGGTGAGTTCCGCGTGGATATGCGGCGCGTCTGCGCATTCAAAATAAAAGTTGCTTCCCACAACGCCTATCTTATCTCCCGCGCTCACCTTATCGCCCACGGCAACGCTCACCTCGTCCAGCAGCTTGCATGTGGTCACATATCCGTTTTCGTGCGTGATCTCCACCACTCCGCCGTAATAAGGATCGCTGCTCACGGCGCTCACGGTGCCGTCGAACATCGCCTTGACCGTGCTACCCGCGCTTGCGGCAAAGTCTGTGCCGATATGCGCCTTCCACTTGTTTTCCGTGGCGCTGAACACCAGTTCCGTTTCCGAATGCTCCTTAACCACCTGCGCGTTGTCTATCGGCAGCTGCGGAGCGAACGTCCACGCCGGCTCCGGCTGCGGATCGGGCGCGATCACGTCGTCGTCATCGGGCTGAACGGTGGGCGTATCCGTATTGTCGTCGGGCAGCTCCACCACGGGCGTATCGGGCATATCTTCCGGCTGCGAACCCAGCACCGCCGCCACGGTTATCATCGCCGCGATGGCAAGCACGCACAATATCATCAAAATGATATAGATGTTCTTGCGGAAAAACAGCGCCGCACTTGCCGCGGCACGCTTTGCTCTGCTCGTTCCCTCGGCGGGAACTTTGTCTTTTTTTTCTTTCATTTTATACCTCCGATATCAATAACTTCCCATTATCAGCGGAAAGCCCGCCAACAGTCGCTCCGGGCTTTGCACTATCTGCACGTTGATAGTTTCTCCGCCTATGCGCCTGCCCTCGCCCAACAGCGGCGAAAAGCAATAATAGCACTCCTTGCCGTCAATGTCGGCGCGCCTTGCGCGCGTCACGCCCAGCTTGTCCATCAACTCTTGTGCGGTGATATTATTGCCATCAAAGCGCAAAGTCATACCCAAAACGTCTTTTTGCCGCAAGCGGGAAAAAAGTCCGCTCGTATCCGTCTTTGCGATATAAAAATCGCCCGCCGCCACCGCGCCGGGACAGGGCTTTTGCACATAAACTTCCGCCGCGTCTGCCTGCGGGAGCAAAAGCGCGGGCGAACACGCCGCCGCCACGGCGCAGACAGAAAAAAACACGGCGAGCATCACCTTTATCTTCATGCGCCAATTATTGCCGCGAAAAAATTTTTTATACCGCGCGGCAAAACATCGCCTATATGCGCCCCGCCGCGTTGACGAAAATTTTATGCGAAGCATAATTGTATTTTGATTTCATTTATGTTAAAATGAAAGTATTAAACTCAGTGAGGCAAAACCATGAAAAAGAAATTGCTTTTGATATTGGCCCTGGCGGTGGTCTTGTGCCTGGTTTTTGCGGCGGTGGCATGCGACCCGCCCGAAGATCCGGAACAGCCGGAACAGCCTGCCGCTCCCGCCGAACCGGAAACACCCGCAAAGCCGGAAGGACCAGCCACGCCTTCCCTAACCCCCGGCATGCATCCTGTGGATGCGGCAAAAATACTCTTTGGCGCAGAAGACACTTATTTGGAAATGTTTGAAGAGGACTATACTTTTGCTAGTCTTCAAATATGCAAGGTGGGTAACGAAATAACGGTGATTGAACGCAATTCAGACGGCAGCATTTATAGTTTGAAATATGTCAGAACAGACGGCGAACAAGCGTCGGAATATCGCGGTTACAAGAAAAATTTTAATTATAGCGAAACCTTATTTTTTGCAACGGAACTGACCGGCGACGCCGCGCTTCCCGAATATTATGAAGACGTTATCGACGGCAAGTCATTGATGTTCATGAACATGATGGCGGGATCGGAATTCGCAGATGAATATGTGATGGTGGACGAGAGCAATTTGGACGCGCTCGTTGCCGATTTGAAAACCATTGACTTCACCAAAGACGATCTCGGCGCTTGGCACACCCCTTATTATGAAGACGTTTTTTATACGGTGGAAAACGACCGCATGACATGCCTTGACAATGGGATTACATATTACTCCTACATGTCCGCTCTCGATACGCCGGCAAACATGTTTACCTCCGCCTATGCGGAGATAGAGCAAAGCAAGATCGTCCGAGAAGACCGCGTTATCACTCCCGATATGTCCTTGGAAGAGGCGGTGAACGCTGCGGCGCAAGTGCGGACTTACAGCATATCCCTTGAAGTGGACGGCGTAACGACCGTGGTCGGAGCCGTCACACGCCCCGAGGGCATGACCTTGGCAGATATGGATGACGGCGCGGTCCCCGATTATTCCGTGCTCATCTCCCGCAACACAGAGGGCAAGATAACTCAGCTGTCTTACTTCGACCACAGATACGGCACTTACAACGCAGGGATTTTTACTTTGAACGCACAAACTGGCAAATATAATGTCAAGTCGTTCACCGGCGAAGAAGCCGCTCCTTACGGCGAATTTCCTCTTTATGCGCAAGCGCTGCCGCTCTTATTGTCGAACGGAGGAACCCTTGTCAACGAAGATGAGTGGAACGCCGTTTATGCCGAGATAGACGAAAAATATACTTTGAGCGAAGACGGCTGGTATAGGACAAGCGACGTCAATACGGATTATCCCGCTTACCGCATAGAAGAAAACGCCATTGCCATCGAATCCGTCGATGGCATAATGAGATGGGTATTCGATAAAACCGACCCTTCTGAGCTATACCGCGCGACTCTGCATGAGATATTAGCAAACATTGGACCTATCGAGCCAACGGAGGAATAACAATGAAAAAGAAATTGCTTTTGATATTGGCCTTAGCGGTGGTCTTGTGCCTGGTCTTTGCGGCGGTGGCATGCGACCCGCCCGAAGACCCGGAACAGCCGGAACAGCCGGAACAGCCCGCCGCTCCTGCCGAGCCGGAAACTCCCGGTGAACCTTCCACCCCTACCGAGCCGGAAACACCCGCAGAGCCGGAAGAGCCCTCAACGCCTTCCGTAACCCCCGACATGGATCTGTTGGAGGCGGCAAAAATAGTTTTTGCGGCGGAAGACACTTATATGACCTCTTTCCTTTCCGAAGACAATACTCTCCCTAACATCGAGCTGTGCAAGATGGGAAACGACATGGTGGTGATCGCCCGCGACGACGACGGGATCAGACAGTTGCATTATCTCAAATACAACGGCGAGGACGACATAGAATATTACGGCTATGAACGCTCTTACGGCAAAGCCCTCTTCGACAAGACGGAATTGACCGGTGCGGAAGCGCTGGTATATTACGAAAATACGGCACAATTCGCGGCGGAATGCAAATCGATCGTTCTCCTCGCCATGATGACGGGAACGGACTACTACGGCGCAGATATTATCGACGAGAGCAATTACGATGAAGTGATCTCCCTTTTGGAAACCATCGAATTTTATAAAGACGAAAACGAGATATGGCGCACTCCTTACGATAATACAGACTTGCCGATCGGCTTCATGGTGGGCACCGACCGGGTGTCTTACATCGGTTCCGAGATATATCACTCCTACCTATCCGCTCCCGATACGCCGGCAAACATGTTCGCCGCCGCCTATGCGGAGATAGAAGACAGGATAGCTCAAGACATATCTTCCGGCATAGCCCTGAGAGCAACGCTGGACATGCTCAACAGTGACGAAACGTTCGTTATGGAGATCATCGACGGCAAAACCGGCGATTTGGAAAGATTTCTCTCTTACACTCTCGCACCGGAAGCGCCGCTGCTCAGCACACCTGTTGAATGCGTATATATAGAATATGCCGACAACGCGATATCCGCGCTTTATCATCTCCTGTCCGCGCAAGACGGCTGGCAACTGTCCAAATATGCCAAAGCAGCCGGCTCCGACTTGTTCGAGAAAACCGTTTACGAGGGCGACGCGGCGCTTGAAGAATGTTACTTTTTGATCGAGATCGACGGCACATATTGCGATTACGGTCCGAATATGATAGTCTACTCCCTTGCCGAAACATTCCCCGAAGACGTCGGCTTCGACCTCGACGCAGCCTATTCTTTTATAGACGAGAATTACACCGTGCTTGCAGACGGCTGGTTCTGCACGGAAAACGGCGACCTACGCTATAATGTGCTCGATAACGCCGCACAATTATACGCCTATCCGGACATGATCTATAAGTGGCGCGTGCCTGCCGCACAAGATATACCCGCAGATAAATTTGCCGCCGCCTACGAAGAGATAATAAGCCAAAGCTCCATCACATCCGATATGTCCCTCAAAGAAGCGGTGACAATTGCTGCACTGCATAACAATTACCTGATATCGGTGGAAACAAACGGCGAAACCATCTGCTACGGAGCCGTCAATTGCCCCGAATACATAACCTTGGAAAAAGTTATGAGCGGCGCGGTTGCCGATGAAGCCGTGCTTGTGGGTCTGAAAAACAGTGCGGGCGGGATAGATTACATATACTTTTTTCAACACAACGGCAACGAATATTACAGCTGCGACATATCGTCAAGCAACAGGATAAACGATATTTGGCACGCCGCCCAATATGAATACGAAAAAGAGGAGTTGGACGGCGAAGATGCCATTAATACCGGTTACGGCGCATGCACGCTCTATGCGCAATTGCTGCCGCTTTTGTTGGCGGATACCGAAACGATTCCCCAGACCCAAGAGGAGTGGGACGCCCTTTATGACGAAATAGACGCAAATTATATTTTGGATCCCGCCGACGGCTGGTATAAGACAAGCAACGCCAACGCGTTCTGCCTTGCCTACCGCGTGGAAAATAACGCCATTGCCATTCAAACAAGCAGCGACGGCGTGCAAAGATTGGAGCTTTCATCCAACGCCACAAACCTCGGCCCCGCAGGCATATATGTTCTCGCACAAGTGCAAGTGCAAGACAAGATAGCCCCGAACGAGGCGATCTCTTCCGACATGACGCTTGAAGAGGCGGTAAACGCCGCGGCGCAAGTGCGGACATACAGCATAAAAGCCACTTCGCCCGAAGGCAAAGCCTACGGCGTGATCAAATGTCCCGAAGGCATGACCTTGGCAGACGTTGTCGGCGGCGCGGTTGCCGATGAAGCCGTGCTCATCTCCCGCAACACAGAGGGCAAGATAACTCAGCTGACTTACTTCAAAAACGATAACGGCACTTATAGCGCGCTCGTCATCACTTTGAACGAACAGACAAACGAGTATACATATGAGAAATTCACCGGCGAAGACGCCCTCATCCACGGCGAATGCACTCTGTATGCGCAAATGCTGCCGCTTTTATTGTTGAACAAAGAAGGCGATGTTGTCACCACCCCGGACTGGGACGCCGTTTATGCCGAGATAAACGAAAAATATACTTTGAGCGAAGACGGCTGGTATAGGACAAGCGAGCCGGGCTTATGTCCCGCTTACCGCATAGAAGCAAATGCCATATCCGTGCAAACAGGCAGCGCCGACGGGCAAGTTTGGCAATGGCTGTTCGACAAAGCCTCCCCTTCAAGCGCTTATGGCGCGGCCACCAATGAGATCTACGGCGTGATCATACCGCCGGACTTACTTTTATGATCATCGCAGCGTTTTAACGCGCCCCGCCTTGACAAAAAGCGCCGCCCTCGGGCGGCGCTTTACCATATGTCCGCGCGGCTTTTATTCGATAAAGGGGTCTTTTCCCTCTTCTTTTTTTGCCAGGTCCTCTTCCACGCGCCTGTCGTATTCGGTGGTGTAAGCGGCGTGTTCAAAGTAAAGGCGGCTGTTGATGTTGTTCAAAAGCTCCCTGCCCGCCTTGTTCACCTTGCGGTCGTAAGTGAGAATGCCGTTTATCTCCTCTTCCACGTCGGAAAGCTGCGTATAAACGGCGGCGCACAAGCCCTGTTGCACGGCGGGTATGACCTCGCGCGTGTAGAGTTTATCGATGTTTTCCCGCAAAGCGTCCTGCTCGCGGAAGATCTTGTATCCGAAGATCTTGTGCGGCATTTGCATATGCCCCTGCACGGGCATGGAATATCCGCCGAACTCTGAGAGGATCACGCAGCGCTTTTCATCTTTGGGCATGCGGAATTTGCGGAAATAGATGTGATAAGACTTGAAGTCGTAATATTGCCTGCCCTGGTCATGCCAGCCGCTCACGCTGTCTATGAGGCGGGTGTTATCCAGGCTGCGCACATATTCGGTCATCGCCACGCTGTCGAACTGCCCCCAGCCTTCGTTGAAAATGCACCAGAGGATTATCGAGGGAAAGCGTTTGAGGTATTGCACCGTTTCTCCCACAAAATTCTTATAGTTTGCCCGCTCCGCGGCATTGGCGCGCCCGAACGCCTTATAGCGCTTGGTATCGTCCAGCATAATGCCCACAAAGGGCAGCGCGCCTATCACGGCAAAGTTATACTTGTCCCCGCCGGAGACCATGTCCTGCCACACCAGCATGCCCAGCCTGTCGCAATGATAATACCAGCGCGCCGGCTCTATTTTGATATGCTTGCGGATCATGTTGAAGCCGCAGTCCTTCATGGCTTGGATATCGTTGATCATGGCTCTGTCCGAAGGCGGAGTGAGCATGCCCTCCGGATAATAGCCCTGGTCGAGCACGCCGCTTTGGAAGACGTATTCCCCGTTCAGCTTGACCCGCTTAAAGCCGCGCGCGTCCGTGCAAAGCTCCACCTTGCGCATGGCAAAATAAGTGCGCACGGTGTCTTGCTCGCTCTTGACCTGCACCTTGTAAAGGAAGGGCGAATCGGGCGACCACAGCTTGACTGCGCCCAATTTGATGACGTTGTCCCCCGCGCCGCCCCGCGCGCAGGCTATCTCTTTGCCCTCGTCGTATATCTTGACGGTCAGCTCGCCAAGCTCTCCGCAGGGCGTGACGTTCACGTTCACTTCGCCCGTGTCCGGATCGGCATAACACACCACGTCTTTGATATAGTTGCCGGGCACCTCTTCCGTCCACACCGTGCCCCATATGCCCGCCTGCGGCGTATACCAAATGCCGCCGCGCGAGAGCGTCTGCTTGCCTTTGGGCGCGGGGGATCTGTCCGTGAAGTCCGCCACGTGCACTTCCAGCGCGTTTTCACCCTTTTTGCACGCCTTGGTCGCGTCGAAATAAAAAGGCAGATAGCCGCCCTCGTGCACGCCCAGGCTCACGCCGTTGACAAACACTTCGCACTTTTCGTCCACCGCGTCAAAGTGCAGCAAGATCCTCTCCCCGCCCTTATAGGCAAAGGACGTGCGGTAGATGAGCACTTCGTTGGCGTCTATGATCCTGCCCACGCCGCTCGCGTCGCACTCCGGGCTGAACGGCACCAATATCCTGCCCGCGGAAATGTCCGTTTTGCCATTCAGGCGCACATATTCGCTTGCCGAAATAACGCCGTAGTCCCAATAACCGTTGAGCACTTCAAACTGCATGCGCTCCATCTGCGGGCGCGGATATTCCGCGCGCGGCTTTTCTCCCACCGCAAAGTCTTCCCGCTCGTTGCCGGTGGTGAGCTTCACGCGCCTGTCCCACTGCCGCTGCGCCTTGAAATAACGCGAGCCGGAGGGCTGAAAACAAAAAGAATTTTCCTTGATGATATCGATAAGCGTCATAACTTTTCCTCCTTCCAAATTATACCCGCTCGCACGCTCCTTTGTCAATATAAAGTCTTTACTTTGCCTTGCCGCGCGCCCTTGACCCACTTTTCCGCAAAAAATCGCGCAAAAACCGACAAATCCCGCCCAAAGCGTTGACTTATGCGCGCGTTTGTTATATCATAGCTTCGTTATTATTTTCACAAAGGCAGGCTTATGGAAACGTTCGGACAGGTCATTGCGGACATAGACGGTTTTGTCTGGGGCATACCGCTCATCGTGCTCATTTTGGGCGTGGGCATATATCTCACGGTGCGGCTGGTGTTTTTGCCGCTCATCCGTCTGCCGCGCGCGTTCCGCTATATGTTCGCCAAGGAAAGGGGCGGCAAGGGCGAAGTTTCCAGCTTCGGCGCGCTCTGCACCGCCCTCTCCGCCACCATCGGCACGGGCAACATCGTGGGCGTTGCCACCGCCATTGTCACGGGCGGTCCGGGCGCCATGTTCTGGATGTGGGTGGCGGCGTTTTTCGGCATGGCTACCAAGTTTGCCGAAGGCGTGCTGGCGGTCAGATACCGAAAAATATACCGCGACGGTCACGCGCTGGGCGGACCTTTTTATTACATAGAGCGCGGCTTGGGTCCCAAATTCAAGTGGCTTGCCGTGCTGTTTGCCGTGTTCGGCATGTGCGTGGGCTTGTTCGGCATTGGCACCTTCACGCAGGTCAACTCCATCTCCTCCGCCGTCAACGAAATAATCCCTTCCGAAACGGTTTCCTTCCTGGGCGGGGAATACACCGTGTCCACCATGGTTTCCGGCGCCGTTCTCACCCTTTTGGTGGCGTTGGTGCTGATAGGCGGAGTAAAACGCATCGCCAAGGTGTCGGAAGCGGTGGTGCCCTTTATGGCGCTTGCCTATATCCTGTTCGGACTGATAGTGCTCGCCGCCAACATAACTTCCATACCCGAAGCGTTCCGCCAGATCTTTGTGGGCGCGTTCGACCCCCGCGCGGTGGCGGGCGGCGCCGCCGGCAGCATGCTTATCGCCATGCAAATGGGCATTGCGCGCGGCATTTTCTCCAACGAAGCGGGACTTGGCTCCGCGCCGATAGCCGCGGCGGTGGCTTCCACGCGCGAACCGGTGCGCCAGGGACTTGTGTCCATGACCGGCACCTTCATTGACACGCTGGTGGTGTGCACCATGACCGGACTGACCATTGTGATCACGGGCAGCTGGAACATCGGACAAGAGGGCGTGGGCGTGACCATAAACGCCTTTGCGCAGGGACTGCCCGGCGCGCTGGCGCAGGCGGGACCGATAATTTTGCTGGTCTGCCTGATCTTTTTTGCCTTCACCACCATTTTGGGCTGGAACTTTTACGGCGAACGCTGCCTGGAATATCTGGCGGGGCGCAATAAAAAAGCCATCCTCACATACCGCGTGCTCTATATCCTCGCCGTTTTCATCGGTCCTTACATGACCATACAGGCGGTGTGGGACATCGCGGACATCTTCAACGGACTGATGGCTATCCCCAACCTCATCGCCGTGATCCTGCTCTCGGGCGAGGTGGTGCGGCTGAGCAAAAACTTTTTCAAGCGCTTCCCCAAAATCACCTCGGAAGCCCCTCCGCCGCCCGAAGAAGAGCCGGAGTGCGAAAAATACAACTGCGGGATAATATAAAAAAGCAAGCCTTGAAATCGTTTCAAGGCTTTTGCTTTTGCGCAGGATAAAAAGCGGCGAAGCGCAGCCCCGGGCGTTGGCTGCGCAACAAATGGCGGCGGAAGCGGGCGTTCGGTCGCAAAACAAACGGTGGCGCTCAACAGACGTTCAGTTGCAAAACAAA
Source organism: uncultured Christensenellaceae bacterium (assembly GCA_944380295.1). Classification (GTDB taxonomy): domain Bacteria; phylum Bacillota; class Clostridia; order Christensenellales; family UBA3700; genus Alloclostridium. The sequence continues at coordinate 68,402 of CALWHE010000003.1, read as the reverse complement.
TACATGAAATACAACAAGCCAAGCAACATAAACACCATTTTTTTGCCTCCTTTTTTTCTTCACCCGTATTATGAAGGCTTATATATGAAAACGCTTGTTATGCTTTATTAAATTTTTCGGCTTTTTATAAATTTTTGATCCCGCAGCCCAGCCCGAATCTGCCGCCCTTTTTATAATATTCCAAGGCGGCTCTTTGCAAGGAAGTGTGCGCCTGCGTCTTTTCCGGGTCTATGCGGCGCGAGCCGAAGAGATAATAGAGCGTATCGCCGTTGCTCTTGCAGCTGCCCGCCAAATCGAAGAGCTTGGCAAAGGCGAGGATATTTGACTTTTTGTCCATGAATTTTTCGTTGCCCGGGTAGAGCAGCCAGGAAAGGCAGAAAAAGGCGGTATATTCCGCCGCAAAATACTTTTTGAAAAACATGGGCGCGCCGTAAAGCGCCGCTTCGCACGCCGATCTGTCCAGTCTGCCGCCGCGCGGGATATGCACATTAAGGCACATTTCCGGCAATTTTCGCAATCTTAGGGCGCATGCCAAGCCCATATTGAGGATAACGGGACGCTTGATCGGCTGAAATTGCAGCCTGCCCAACTTAAAAAGTTCCAGGCGCACGTGGTGGGCAAGCCAAGGCGTGTTTTCCAAGCCTTCTCCGCCTTGCACGCGGCATTGCCCCGCCCACACGCCTATGTCGCTCATTGTGTCGAAGTATATGTCTTGCGGTATGCCCAGCTCCGCATAGCGCACGCGCGCGATGTCCGCCGCGCTCAGGGTGACGGCAAGTTTTTCCGCCGCGCTTTGGCAGGGCATTTTCTTTTCCTTGACAAACTTTTCCGCCATGGCGCGCATCTCCCTTTCACGGGAAAAGTAAGCGCGCGCCGTTTCCGCGTCCTGCGCGCTTATGCTGCCGCCTTCCAGCAAAAGGCGGGTGATCCTCTCCAAGCCGTTCACTCTTTCCCCTCCGCTTTGAGCGCCATTTTATAAACTTCGTCACGCGGCAGTTTGCAGCGCGCCGCCACCTGCTTTATCGCGCTTTTTCTCTCCTCTCCGCCCTCTAAAAGCCGCTTTAACATGTCTTGCGGATCGGGCGCTTCCTGCTCCTCTCCCGCGTGCACGATGAGCACGTATTCGCCGCGCGGTTCGGGCACGGAGATCGCGCCCAAAACCCCCTCTTCCACTTCTTCGAACATCTTGGTCAGCTCGCGCGCCAACGTCACCCGTCTTGCGCCCAGCTGCGCGTGCAAAAAGTCCAGCTGTTTTTGCAGATCGTGCGGAGAAACGTAAAAAACCAGCGCCGCGGGCACGTGCTTGAACGCGGAGATGAGCGCGGTCTTATCTTTTAACTTTTCGGGCAGAAAGCCCAAAAAGGCAAACGCGCCCTGCACTCCCGCCAGCGCCAAAGCGGTGGCAAAAGCGGTGGGACCGGGCGCACAGGTCACTTTTATGCCCGCCGCGCGCGCGGCGTTGACCGCCTCCGCGCCCGGGTCGGAAATGCCGGGCATGCCCGCGTCTGTGATGAGGGCTACGTTTTTGCCCTCTTGCAGCAGTTTGACCAGGTGTTGCGCGCCGCCTTTTTCGTTGTGTTTATGATAGCTCACCAGCGGCTTTTTCACGCCCCTGCCCAGCAAAAACGGCAGCGAACGGCGCGTATCTTCACAGGCGATGACGTCCGCGTTCAAGAGCGCTTCTTCCGCCCTTTTGCTCAGATCGCCCATGTTGCCGATGGGCGTGCCCACCAGCGTTAAAACGCCCTCATGCTTTTCCATAAAGCCGCGCCGCCTCCTTGGTCATCTCTCCGTTTTTTTCGTAAACCGTCAGCATATCCAGTTTCATGCCCGCTCTGCCGCCCTTGACGGCGCGCACCACAAAGGTATCCGCGCCCTTGCCCGGCTTGGGCAGAATGAGCGTGACGGCTTTGGGCTGCAACCCGTGCAGAGAAAGCGCGGTGAGCGCCTCCGCCATGCGTTCCACTTTGTGGACCATATAAAAAGCGCCGCCGTTTTTGAGCAGCGCCGCCGCTTCCGCGCATATATCCGCCAGCGTGGCGGTGCTTTCGTGCCGGGAAAGAGCGACGCTTTCTTCTTCCCGCACCTCGCCGCTGCCCGCCTTGAAGTAAGGGGGATTGCTTACAACGGCGTCGAACGCGCCGGCGCCCAGCGCCGCGGCGCAGCCTTTGATGTCGCCCTGAAAAACGCTTATCTTCTCCTGCAAGCCGTTGAGCAAGGCGTTGCGGCGGCACAATTGCGCCGCCCAGGGCTGAAATTCCACCGCCGTGACGTCCGCGCCCCTCTTGGCGGCGATGAGCACGGAGATGATCCCGCCGCCCGCGCCCAGATCCGCCACCTTATCCCGCGCGCCCGCCTTGACCAGATTGGCAAGCAGCACCGCGTCCGAGGTGAAGCAATAAGCGTCGGGGCGCTGCAAGAGCCTCAGCCCCTTGTATTGCAGATTGTCCAAACGCTCACCGGGCAAAAGTTCCATCTCACTCACCTGCCGCGGGCGCCGCGGGAGCGGGCTTTTTCTTTTTGCGCCTTTTCCGCTTTTTCTTTTTGGCGGGCGCCTCTCCTGCCGCGGCGGGAGCTGCGGCGCGCTGTTTGATCTCGCTCTTTTTGCGGTGCGCTTCGCCTATGGTCATTTTCAGCGGTTTGCCGTAAGCCACGGCGGGCAGGGACACGTGCTCGTCAAGGGCGAACGCCGCCGCCTGCGGCATGTCCTCTTCCGCGATATGTAAGATGTTTTTGAATTCGTCCAAAGAAATTATGCGCACGCGCTGTTTCATCTTGGCGTCTGCCAGAATGGCTTTTTCTCGCGTGCAAGGCTCTCCGTCCGCGCTCACCAGCACGTTGCAGCGCATGGCGTTGCGCGTATACTTGCCGCCCAGCTCAAAGCACTTTTTGGCAAAATAACCGCACAAGTCGGCGTTGTCGCGCTCGAACTTACGTGACATGCAAAAGCGCTTGCCGGCAAGCTCTCCGCCCTCCGCGCTGCGCAAAGTTTTGATATACTCTTCCAGCATGCGCTGCAAAAAGCGCTTGCTGCGCGTGACGGAAACGCCGTTCATGGTGATCTCAAAGTCGTTTATCTCGCCCGTGCATTCGGGGTTGTCCGAGAGCAGGCGATAAAGCGAAACGTGCCTTTGCCGGCAGATGATACGCATGAACTCCATGGTCGCCCAGGCGTCGTCGTCGCTGCGGTGGAGGTGCTCCGGCTCTATGCCGAACTCCTCGCAGATGCGGGCAAGCCCCACCTGACCGCCCGTGCCGTTCTGCACCAGCTTTTTATAAACGAGCTGACTGTCGCCGAAGCGGTAATTTATGCAGGGCAGTTTGTAGCGTTTGCATTGATACGCCAGGTGTTTGACGTCGTTGAGTATGCTGTGCCCCATCACTATCTGGTCGGGGTCTTCCAGCATATCGCGTATCTTGTCGTAAAACTTATCGAACTTGGGCTGTGCGCGGAAATACTCTTCCGAATAAGCCAATTCTATCTCCGGTCTGCCCTCCTTGCGCCTGAGATAAAAACGCGAGGCGGGATTCATAACGATGTCCTCTTTTTTGAGCACATTGAACTCTTCGTCCGTGATGACATACCCGAACGAACACATTTTGCCCTCGCCGTTGAAACAGTTGGAGCACTCCACATCATAAAACAAATATCGCATATCGTAAGATATTATAACCGCTTGCGATATAAATGTCAAACAAAGCGATCGACAAGCCTTGCAAGGAGATCGTCAAAACGCGGAGAAATTATTGCAAAAGCAGCGTGACGCTGCACCCTTGATATGCTCCGTAGCAGCGTGACGCTGCATCCTTGATATGCTTCGCAGTAACGGAACTATCGGTAATCGAGGTTTTTCGCACTGATATTTGTTTGGTATATAATGATGCTAACGGCATGACCATTCACACAACCATGTATTCGGGAAATAAGGGTGCAGCGTCACGCTGCCCGCGCTTTATTGCGTAAGTATTGCGAAGAGATTAGCCGGAAAAACGAACAAGTTACATCAAGGCATATCAAGGGTGCAGCGTCACGCTGCCGCCCCGCGCTCCGGGTGCAGCATTATACTCTAATAGCGCCGCAGGCAGCCGCCACGTCCGCGATGCGCCGTGCCGTGCACGGCTGGACGAGCGGACATTTCACGTGCCCTCTCGTCGCTTGCGGTTTGAGGGCACATTTCACGTTTTGCCAACTCGTTGGCAAAAACATTTCACTTTTCGGCAGAGTAAACGCGGCGCTTACGCAACCGCTATATCTGCCGAAAAATTTCACGTTCTGCGCCGCCGAACATCGCTTACGCTTATTGATTTTGTTCGGCGGGGACGCAGGTCATACTTGCCGGTTTATAACGATATGCTGTTTCCAATAACTATTAATGCCGGGCAGGCGCTATTAAGGGTGCGCAGGAGAGCGATGGATTTGCGTGCAGGTTTGGACGGCGGGGGCGCAGGCAATACTCTTGCGGTATTGTCAAGCCCCCGCCGTCCAAAGATGTGCGTAAAGCCGCGCCCTACTGCGTGCCCGTATAGCGCCTGCCCGGCAGAAAAAAATACTTGACAACCGCACTCTTTCTTGCTATAATTCATACACATAACAATAAGGCTTACGCGTCAAGAGTAGCGTTAATATCTCCCAGAGAGGGGTGGTCGCCGGCTGAAAGCCGCCCCGAGTAAAAAGCGTGAAGTGCGGGCGCGGCGCTTGCGGAGGAAATGCCGCACGGGGGCACCGTTATCTGCCGAAGAGAGGGGCGGCATTTGCCGTTCAATCAAAGTGGGACCGCGCGGATGCGTCTTTGAAAAAAGGACGCGTCCGTTTTTTTATGAGGTGAATATGGGCAAAATAAAAGACGATCTGAATGCGGCAATGGCAAAAGATCCCGCCGCGCGCAGCAAGCTGGAAGTGTTTTTCACATACGGCGGTTTTCGCGCGCTCTTCCGCCACCGCCGCGCGCACTGGTTTTACACGCACGGAATGAAAGGCTTGGCGCAGTTCATCTCGGCGCGCACGCGCAGGCTGACGGGCGTGGACATCCACCCTGCCGCGCAGATAGAAGGCGGCGTGTTCATCGATCACGGCGTGGGCGTGGTGATAGGCGAAACGGCGGTGGTCGGGCGCGACGTGCTGATATATCAAGGCGTGACGCTGGGCGGCACGGGCAAAGACACGGGCAAGCGCCACCCCACGATAGAAGAAGGGGTGATGATCTCTGCGGGCGCCAAGGTGCTGGGTCCGATCACGGTGGGCGCGCACAGCAAGGTGGGCGCGGGGAGCGTGGTTTTGAAAGACGTGCCGCCGCACAGCACGGTGGTGGGCGTGCCGGGGCGCATAGTCAAGCAAAAAGACAAGCGCGTAGACGAGCAGAGCCAGCAGCTGCCCGACCCGATACAAGAAGAGATAAGGCGTTTACGCGAGCGCATAGACAGGCTGGAACATCGTGCGGCGGGCGCCGCCAAAGATAAAGCGGACGAAGAATAAAGGAGCGGAGAAATGTTGAAGATATACAACACGTTGAGCAGGCAAAAAGAGGAATTTGTGCCGATACGTCAAGGCAAGGCTTATATGTATAGCTGCGGACCCACGGTATACAATTATGCGCACATCGGCAATTTGCGCACGTATATATTCATGGACTTGTTCCGCCGCACTTTGAAATATGACGGCTACAAGCTCAAAGGCGTGATGAACATCACGGATGTGGGGCATTTGCTCTCCGACGGCGACGAGGGCGAGGACAAGATGCAAAAAGCCTCGCGCGAGCAAAAAAAGTCGCCCTGGGAGATAGCGGCGTTTTACACGGACGTATTTTTCAAAGATCTTGCCGCGCTTAACATCGGCAAGCCGGAGATAATCGCCAAAGCCACCGACCACATCAAGGAGATGATAGATTATGTGCAAAAGCTGGTGGACAAGGGATACGGCTACGAGATAGACGACGGCATATATTTTGACATAGGCAAATTCCCCGCATACGGCAAACTTTCGCGTTTGAATCTGGAAGAGCAACAAGCGGGCGCGCGCGTGGAGGTGAACAGCCAAAAGCGGCACCCGGCGGACTTTGCGCTGTGGAAAAAGGCGGAGCCGGAGCACATCATGCAATGGGAAAGCCCCTGGGGCATGGGTTATCCCGGCTGGCACATAGAGTGCAGTGCCATGAGCTTGAAATATTTGGGCATGCCATTTGACATACACACGGGCGGCGTGGATCACATACCCGTGCACCACGAGAACGAGATCGCGCAAAACGAGGCGCTCACGGGCGAAAAGAGCGTGAATTATTGGGTGCACGGCGAATTTATGCTGGTAGACGGCGGCAAGATGTCCAAGTCTTTGGGCAACACATACCGCATCGCGGACCTGGAAGAGCGCGGCTACAAGGCGCTTGACTTCCGCTATTTCTGCCTCAACACGCATTATCGCAAAAAATTGAACTTCACCTTTGAGGGCTTGGACGCGGCAAAGGCGGCATACGCCCGCCTGCTCACGCAGGTGTTCAAGCACAAGAGCGCGCCCGCCTGCGGCGACAAGAGCGCGGCGGAGAGATATTTGGCGCAATTCAAAGAGGCGGTGGACGACGATCTGAACGTGCCCTTGGCTTTGGGCATTTTGTGGACGATGATCAAAGAAAAGCCCTGCCGCGAGATCTATGAAGCCGTTTTGGAATTCGACAAAGTTTTGGGACTTTCCCTTGACAAGGCGCAGCCGGCGCAGGAAGAGCAGGAAGACGTCCCCGCGGAGATACTTGAACTTTGCGAGCAGAGAAAAGCCGCCAAAGCCGCCCGCGATTGGGCAAAAGCAGACGCGTTGCGCGCACGCATAAGCGAGCTGGGCTATGGCGTGACAGACACCAAAGAGGGCTACAAAGTGGCAAAATTATGATTGCTAGGGCGGCAACAAACGCAAAAACGCCGCCCTGCCCTTCCCTTTGACAGCCTTATTCTTGCGCAAAAAAATTTGCACTCTTATGTGCCGAATATATTATATATATTCGGCGCTGTTTAATAAAGGTGAATTATACTATTAAGTGCAACAGTTGAGAGAAAAAAAGGAGTTCATACAAATCTGTGGTAAAGAGGTGTTGGATTACATAGACGAGAAGCTGTCGCAAACGTGGTCACCCGAACAGATCTCCAAAACGCCATGCCGGATGAAGATGCCGTCATTCAAAACCATTTATCGTTGGATAGACGAAAGGTATCTTCGCTCCACCCTTAAAAACCTACGCAGGAAAGGGAAAACGCGGAAGCGGTTAGGGAACGGCGGAAGGTTCACGACCGGGAAAAGCATACGCAAACGGGATAAGAGCGTATACAACCGCAAAGAATTCGGGCATTGGGAAGCGGACACGGTGGTGTCCGGGCAAGGGAAAAGCAAAGCGTGTTTTGCCACGCTCGCGGAGAGAAAGACGAGATACTATATCGCCGTGAAGATCCCTGACAGAAAAGGAGAAACGATGGCGAAAGCAATCATAGAGGTGCTTTCCAAGTTTCCCAAAGAAGCGGTAAAGACGATCACCTGCGACCGAGGGAGCGAGTTCGCCTGTTGGAGAGAGATAGAGAAAGCGCTGCAATGCGATATGTATTTTGCCGATCCGTATTGCGCATGGCAAAAAGGAACGAACGAGAACCTGAACGGACTGCTGCGGGAGTTTTACCCGAAAGGCAGGAATCTTTCTCGGGTCAGTCCCGCGACTCTGAAAAAAAATCTGGCGTTGATCAACGCCAGGCCAAAGAAAGTTTTGCATTTCCGAACACCGCAAGATTTGTTCCAATAAAATCTCGCAAAGTGTTGCACTTAGTTTGACAATTCATCTGCTTAATACGCCATTATCTTATCACCGATGAGCATATTTGTCAATATCGCGCCCGCGCGTATAGCCCGCATATTTAAGAATTTAAGCCGAATCAAAGAATTTTTCCGCCGCCTTTGCCGCATCCGCGCCGCATTTGCCACAGCCGGGGCGCTTTTGCCGCCTGCCGCGCCGCTTTTGCACAAAAGAAAACGCCCGGCAGTGCCGGACGCTTCCCATATATGGAGTATTATCGTATAGCCGTTCTCTTTTATTCGCGCGGTCTGCCGCCGCAGCCGGGACAGCCGGAGCAATTCCCGCCGCAGGCGCCCTCTTTTTCCCGCGCCTTTTCCGCCGCCTTGGCGCAGGCGCTGCAACCGCCGCAGGCGGAACAGCCGCCCTTGCCGTGCTTTTTGCGCCACAACGAAACCGCCGTTACCGCCGCCACGAACAAAACCGCCGCTATGATGACCACTATCTCTATCGCGCTCATATTTTGCTCCTTCCTCCGGCTCTGCCGGAGCTTTGCTCGGACCGCCCGCGCCACGAGGCGCGGACAGCCGGGTAATAATGCCGGCAAACCGCCGGCGGGTAACGCCTTGCCCGGGTGGAGGCAAGCGCGTCAGGAGGCTTTTTTATCGCCGCCCTCTTGCGCGGCTTTTTTGCCGCGTGCGGGCAGTTTTATCTTTCCCTTGTTCCACAAAACTATCAGCGCCGTTGCCGCTGCCGCCAGAGCCGCAAAGATGAACACCGTCCACCAATAGCTGCCGATAAGGTAGATCAGCATAGACACCACGTAAGCCGAAGCCGTCCACCACAGCAGCGCGCCTTTGAAGCCTCTGCCCTTGCCCAGTTCCGCGCGCGCCGCGCCCACCGCCGCAAAGCAGGGGATCGCCAGCAGGTTGAACGCCATGAAGGCTATCACCGCGGGAGAGCTGATGCCGGACACGGTAAAGAGCGTTTCTATCGCCGTGGCTTCCGCCGCGTCTTCCGCCAATTTGCCCACGGCTATGCCCAGCACCGTGAGGGTGGACACCACCTCTTCTTTGGCGATGAGTCCGGTGATCGCCGCCACCACGAACACCCAGCCGTAAGCGCCGTGCGCAAAGCCGAGCGGATAGAATATCCAAGCCACCAGACTGCCGATGTCGTGGATGATGCTGTCTTCTATGCTGCCCACCATGTGATAACTCCAATCAAAGTTGGACACGAACCACAGCACTATGGTGGACGCGGCTATGATGGTTGCCGCCCTAACAACATATTTTTTCACTTTGTCCCAGAGGTGGACAAAAAGTGATTTTGCCTGAGGCAGGTGGTAAGCGGGCAGCTCCATGATGAAGGGCGCCGTCTGACCGCGGAACACGGTGTTGCGTAGCAACAGCGCGCCCAGAATGGCGCAGACCATACCCAGCATATACATGCCGAAGACCACAAGGTCGTCATTGCCCACAAACACCGCCGCGGCGATCGCCGTATAGATGGGCATCTTGGCGGTGCAGGAGAACCAGGGGGTCATGTAAATGGTCATCTGCCGCTCTTTGTCGTGTTCCAACGTCCTTGACGCCATGATGGCGGGCACGCTGCACCCGAAGCCCATCAGCAGCGGCAGGAAGGATTTGCCGGAAAGTCCGAATTTGCGGAAGATCCTGTCCATGATGAACGCCACGCGCGCCATGTAACCGCTGTCTTCCAAAATGGAGAGGAAGAGGAACAAAAGCGCTATCTGCGGCAGGAAGGAGAGCACGCTAAACACGCCCGCCAGCACGCCGTCGCAGATGAGTGAAGATACCCATGCCGGCGCGTTTGCCAGCCCGCTTGCCGCCAAGGCGGAGAGGCTGTCTGTGCACCAGATAAGACATGACTGCAACAGCACGCCGGGGGAAGGGATACCGCCGTCTATCATATAGCTGCCCGGCTCCCACCAGGTTTCCCAGCCCTGCACGCTCACGCCGTAAAAGGTGTTCAGATACAAAAAGTCCTCCGCAAAGGTGAGGTGGAAGATCAAAAACATCATCGCCACAAAAATGGGTATGCCCCAAATGCGGCTGGTGAGCACCTTGTCTATCTTGTCACTGCGCGTGAGCTTTTCTTTGCGTTCGGCTTTGTGCTGCACGCTCGCCAGATTTTGCGTTATGTATTTATACCTGGCGTCCGCGGTGAGCGCCTCGAAGTCGTCGCCGAAGGTTTCGTTCTGACAGCGCTTGCGTATCTCTTCCAGCTCGCCCGCCTCGTCGGGGTGGTTTTTCACCTCCAATTCGTCCCCTTCCAGCAGTTTGATCGCATGGAAGAGCGGATTGTCCGTGCCGTGCGTTTCCAACAGCTTGCGCGCCGCCTCCACCGCGGGCGCCAGCTCCCCTTCTTGCAGCACGCTGAAAGCCGCGCGCGGCTTTTTCGCCGCCTCCTGCGCCACCTTCATCAGCTCGTGTATGCCCTTGCCGCGCAGCGCGCTGATCTCCGTCACCGGCACGCCCAGACGCCGGGAAAGCTCCGCCGCGTCTATCTTGTCGCCGCGGCGCTCCACTTCGTCCATCATGTTGAGCGCGATCACCACCGGTCTGTCCGTTTCCAAGATCTGCGTGGTCAGATACAGGTTGCGCTCCAAGTTGGTGGCGTCCAGAATGTTTACTATCACGTCCGGCTTTTCGTCCAGCAGATAGTTGCGCGATACCACCTCTTCCGGCGAATAGGGAGAAAGCGAATATATGCCCGGCAGATCCACCACGTTTATCGGCTGCCCGGCTTTTTTATATTTGCCCTCTCGCTTCTCCACCGTCACGCCCGGCCAGTTGCCCACATAAGCGGTGCTGCCCGTCAAGGCGTTGAACAGCGTTGTCTTGCCGCAGTTGGGATTTCCCGCAAGCGCAAGTTTCAACATATATACCTCCTTTTTCCGCGCACGGGGCGCGGCGCTTTTACGTTAAGCCTTATCCTGCATTTCCACCAGCACGTTTTCCGCTTCGTTTTTGCGCAGCGTCAGCTCATAACCGCGCAAAGTCACCTCCATCGGGTCGCCCAGCGGCGCCACCTTGCGCATCTTCACCGGCGCGCCCGGCGTAACGCCCATGTCGAACAGCCTGCGCCGCACCGCGCCGTCGCCGCCCACGCGCTTCACCACGCCTTCTTCTCCCGGTTTGAGATCTTTGAGCACCTTTTCCATAACCTCTCCTTTGTCCGCAGATGTTAATCTTGCTTAACTACGGACACATTATATTAAGTGTGCTTAACTTTTGTCAAGCGTTTTTACCGATGATTTTTATTTTTTTTGCCTTGCGGATGTTTTGCGCCGCGGCTTTTGCGTTTTTCCGCGCTCTGACGATATACGGAGCGGCTCTTGAATTGCGTTTTGCCGTTTTCCCTCGGCTGGCGCACCCGTCCGCGCTTGCTCCATTGCGATCTTGCCGCCCTCGGTTTCCGCGCTCTGACGATATGCGGAACGTTTATGCTACGCGGATCTTCATCGCCACGTCCCTGTTCAGCGCCACGCGCACTCCCAAGACGTCCAAGACCAGGTTGCCGCCCGAATTGGAGATCACTTCCACGTCCGCGCCCACGGCAACGCCGATGTCCGTGAGGCGTTTTTTCACCTCCGCGTCCAAAGACATTGCCACTATCTTCACCTTTTGCCCCACCGGGGCGAGCATTATGGGCATACGCACCTCCCGTTAGCCTTAACTAACCATACGATATTATATACTATGCGTGCGCGCTTGGCAAGCGAAATGTTAATGTTATTTAATTTTTTTGCGGCAAACGCGCCGTCCTCTCCCGCTATGAATCAAGTCGCGCCGAAGCGCTGTTTTTCTTTCCCTCGATTTTTGCTTTATTGGCGGGATCTGCGCAAAAGCGGGCGCGCCGTTCGGCGCGCCCCGGGTGATGTGACTCCGCCGCAAACGGCGGAAATTTTATTCCGCGGATATTATATAGCCGGAATATATATTTTGTCAAGTATATGTATTTAAGGTATATATTTTGTATATTAAGGGGTATTTTTGACAATAGAAAATATCATACACGGCACATGTTATGCCTTACAATTTTGATAAGAGGGAACGCTATGACAACAGAAGACATCATTTACCGCATAGGTTACATCCGCAACAGGGCGAATCTTTCCGCCCGCGCGCTGAGCCTGACGATAGGCAAAACGGAGTCCTACATCAACCGGTTGGAGCAAAAGGGATTCGAACCTTCCCTTTCCGTGCTCTTGGAGATAATAACGGCGTGCGGCTCTTCTCCGGAGGAATTTTTCTACCGCGACATCACGCGCTATGCGCGCGACAAAAAGACGCTGGACTTTTTGGATTCTCTGCCCGCGCAGCGGCAGGAGGCGATCATCGCCCTGCTCTCCGACGTCAAGGCTTAACGCGTCCGAAAACCGAGCCGGCGCGGCGGATAAATGCGCCGCAAGGGGTCTGCTCGGTGCAAAAAAACGCCGCCCGCGGGCGGCGTTTTGCCATATTATCTGCAATAAGCGGTCAATTTATGTCGTAAGGCGTGACCTGATAGACATAATTGAGCCAGTTGTTGAACAAAAGCGTTGCGGTGGAGCGCCACTTCATGTTCACGCGGTCGATGTCGCCCTCGATGAAGTAATGCACGGGCGGCTTGATGGGCAGCCCTTTTTCCTTGTCGCGCAGATATTCCGCGCGCAGGGTGAAGCGGTCGTATTCGGAGTGCCCGGTGAAGAAAAACTTTTTGTTATCCACGCTTTTGGCGATGGAAAGTCCGCACTGATCTCCCGCCGCCAGCACCTTTATCTCTTTGCATGCCGCCACGGCTGCCTCGTCCACGGCGGTGTGGCGTGACATGGGGATATGCATGATGTCGTTCATGCCGCGCAGGAGCGGTTCTTTTTCGTCGAGCGCGCGCACGCGGTAAACGCCGAAGAGTTTTTCCGGCAGCGCCACCTTGTTTATGCCGTAATAGTGGTAGAGCGCCGCCTGCGCGCCCCAGCAGATATACACGGTGGAAGTGATATACTTGTCCGCATAATCCATTATCTCTTTCAGTTCGTCCCAATAAGCCACCTGTTCGAACGGCAGCGTTTCCACCGGCGCGCCGGTGATGATCATGCCGTCGAATTTGCGGTGTCTGATCTCCGCGAACGTCTTATAAAACCTGTCCAGGTGTTCAAGCGGTGTGTGCGTGCCCGTGTAACTGCCCGTTTTTATCAGCGTGACGTTCACTTGCAGCGGCGAATTTCCCAAAAGGCGCATGAGCTGCGTTTCCGTGTCCACCTTGGTGGGCATGAGATTGACGATGGCTATCTCTATCGGTCTGATGTCCTGACGCGTGGCGCGCGCGTGCGACATCACAAAGATGTTTTCGCGCGCCAAAATGTCATGCGCGGGCAAAGACTTGGGTATGACTATCGGCATGTGCGCCTCCTTTGCTCACTTTGCCGCTTTGAGGGCGGCGAGCATATCCGCGATTATGTCTTCTTTATCCTCTATTCCCACGGAAACGCGAATGAGGTTGTCCGGCACGCCGGCTTCTATGAGCTGTTCGTCGCTCAGCTGGCGGTGCGTGGTGGTGGCGGGGTGCAGCACGCAGGTGCGCACGTCCGCGATATGCGTGACTATCTTGGCGAGTTTGAGCGCCTTCATGAACTTGTTCGCCGCGCTCCTGCCGCCCTTGATACCAAAGGTGATCATGCCCGAGCAGCCGCCCTCGAAATACTTTTCCGCCATGGCGTGCATGGGGTCGGAGGCAAGCGCGGGGTAACGCACCCATTCCACGTTGTCGCACTTTGCCAGCTCTTCCGCCAGCGCGGCGGCGTTTTCGCTGTGCGCGCGCATGCGCAGGTGCATGGTTTCCATGCCCATATTGGTGAGGTAGGCGTTGAACGGGCTCATGCAGCAGCCCAGATCGCGCAGCATCTGCGCGCGTATCTTGACCACGAACGCGCTGCTTCCGCACGCCGTCTGATAGACCATGCCGTGATAGCTCTCGTCCGGCGTGGTGAACATGGGATAGCGGGGGTTGCCGGTGAAGTCAAGCGTGCTCGAACACACCACCATGCCGCCCAGGGAACTGGCGTGTCCGTCCATATATTTGGTGGTGGAGTGCACCACCACGTCCGCGCCCCACTCAAAGGGACGGTGCAGAACGGGCGTGGTCAGCGTGTTGTCTATGAAGAGCAGCACGCCGTGTTTGCGGCACACGGGCACTATCTTTTCGTAATCGAAAATATCCATGCCCGGGTTGGCAAGGCTCTCGCCGTAAACAAGGCGGGTCTTGTCATCTATGAGCTTTTCCACCTCTTCGGCGGAAGCGTCCGCGTCGATGAAGCGGCACTCTATGCCCAAGCGGCGCAAAGTCACGTTAAAGAGGTTGAATGTGCCGCCGTATATCTTGGCGTAAGAGATGATGTTGTCCCCCGCGCTGCACACGTTGGTCACCGCCATGAGTATGGCGGACATGCCGGAAGAGGCGGAGATGGCAGCCGCGCCGCCTTCGAGCGCCGCCACCTTTTTTTCCAGAGCGTCGCAGGTGGGGTTGCCCAGGCGCGAATACATATAGCCGGGGTCTTTGAGGTCGAACACCTGCGCCAGCTGTTCGGGCGTGTCGTAAGCAAAAGTGGTGCTTTGATAAAGCGGAAGCACGCGGGGTCCGCCGTTTGCCGGCGTGTATCCCTGCTGAACGCATTTTGTCCCTTCTTTCATGTCATCCTCCCTCCGCGGCGCGCCGCGGTCCCGGTCATCTGCCGGCGTTGTATTGTTTGAGCGTGCGCTCCAAGTTGCGCTTGTTGTCGCGTTCGGCTATGTCGCGGCGCTTATCGTGCCCTTCCTTGCCCCTGGCAAGCCCCACTTCCACCTTGACCAGCCCCTTTTTGAAGTAAGCGCGCGTGGGCACCACCGTCATGCCCTTGGCTTCCGTTTTGCCGCGCAATTTGTTTATCTCCGCCTTGTTGAGCAGCAGCACGCGCGTGCGCTTGGCGTCCGTGTTGAAAAAGCTGCCCTTTTCATAAGGCTTGATGTGCGCGTTGACCAAAAGCGCCTGCCCGCCTTTGAAAATGACAAAGCTGTCGCGCAGGCTGAAATGTCCGCCGCGCACGGATTTGACCTCCGCGCCCGTGAGCACTATGCCCGCTTCAAACGTCTCTTCGATAAAGTAATCGTGAAACGCCTTTTTATTGTTGTCGATCAGCTTTATGTCCATATATCAAAAAATCCTCCGTTTGATACGGAGGATCGCTTCCTTTCGCTCTGCCCTTACGCTACCGAGCCCAGGCTGTCCTGTATCAAAAACAGCACGAAATAGCCGATGGAAAACAGTAACATCAGCACCCCGCAGACCACGGTGCCTATCTTCAGGTTGCGGTCCTTGCTGCGCGGCTTTTTGCCCACGTAAGTTTCCGTGGAACCGCCGCCGATGGCGGAGATGTTATCGCTGCTTCCCTTTTGCAGCAACACGAGCACGATCGTGGCAATACCCACAAGCGCCATCGCTATCATAAAGATGGGTTGCAGATAAGTCTCTATCACTCGATAAAATGTTGCGCTGTCCATTATCGCTCCTCCGATATTGATTGCCATAATATGATAGCACATCAAATCGTCTTAATCAAGCGTTTGACCCCACTTTTTTGTGTGCACCGTGCCGGGAAGGCGCGGGCACGCCGTGGGACGGATAATTTGCCCTGCGACTGTGTTAAAAGGCTTGACAATACCGCAATAGGACAGCCTGCGCCTTTCGCCTTGCCGCAGAACAAATTCTCTCGCCCCACGCCGCGCCCGCACCTTCCCGTCCCGGCGATAAGAAATCATTACTATCCGTATATTATCGGATAGCCGGTTTTGATAACAATAATAAGGGTGCAGCATTATATTCCAATAGCGCCGCAGGCAGCCGCCACGTTTGCGATGCGCCGCTTTGCGGCAGTATGAGCAAACATTTCACGTGCCCTCTCGTCGCTTGCGGTTTGAGGGCACATTTCACGTTTTTGCCTTGTGAGGCAAAAACATTTCACTTTTGCGCAGCAGTATACGTTCGCTTACCGCTCACTTATATCTGCGCAAAAATTTCACGTCCGGAGCGGCACGGCGCACGTTCGTTTATAGATTTTGCCGTGCCGCGCAGGACATGGCAATGCATTCCGCGATCTCATCGGCATATCCGTCCGTTTTGAGCAGGCGCAGGTCTTCACTGTTGGAGATAAAGCCGCACTCCACGATCACGGAAGGGATGGAAGAGCACTTGGCAATGTAATAATCTCCCGCCAGGGCGGAAAACGTTCTGCCGCTGTATTTTTCATTGATATAGGTATTGAACACCGACTGCAACTTGACCGCAAACGCGCCGCCAGTTCCCGTATCTCCGTAAAAGACCTGCACGCCGCGGCGGTATGCGCCTGAATATTTATTAACGTGTATACTGATCACCGCGTCCGCGCCGGAAGAGTTGATCACTTGCGCGCGTTTTTCCATATCTTCGCGCTTGGTCGCGCCCAGCGCGTTTTGGTCGGTGCGCGTCAGCACGACTCCGATATTCTGCCTTTCCAAACGCTTTTTCACGCGCAAAGTGATGCGGAGGTTGATGTCCGCCTCCCTGTCCCCCTCTGCGGACACCACGCCGCCGTCGGCGCCGCCGTGCCCCGCGTCCAACACCACCGTCACTTCGGGCGGCGTTGCCCCGGCAAAAGCCGCCGCATGCCCCGCCGCGCAGCCCGCTCCTGCCGCCAATATCAGGGCGAAAGCCACCAGCTTTATCCACCTGCCGGAAATCACCGCTATTTTCCGCATATATCCGTTTTTTTACCCCTTTACACCGCAAAAATGCCGAGTTATCCCCAGAGTTATCCCCATAAACATATATTTGTGTGGATAACTTTTCTCAATAAACTTTATGCGCAAAGATGAATATTATGCAAAAAAATGCCCCGCGCTCCGGGTGCAGCGCCACGCTGTTGTTCACCGAAAAGCGCGGTTTTCGGTGGCGGAATATTGCAACTTGTTTTTCAGTTTTTGGCAAGGGCGTTCTGTCCACTAAAGTGGACACTTCAAAAGGAGAGCAAAGGTATTGTATCTTATTTAGATTTGTCCACTTTTGTGGACACAGGTAAAAAAAGTTACTTCAAGACATAAAATGGATACAGCGTCACGCTGCCGATTTTGCCGCGCTTTATCACACTTTGCCGTGTAAGTATTGCGAAGAGGTAAGTCGGACAGGCTAATATGTTGCTTCAAGGCTTGATCAGGGGTGGAGCGCCCCGCGCTCCCAGCCGCCACGCACGACGAGCGCGGAGCTGTATCGTCTTTCTGTCGCTCTTGTTATGTTTTATAACATTTTATTTAATGTGCCCACAGCACCGCAACGTCCGCGATGCGCCGTGCTATGCACGGCAGTATGAGCGGACATTTCACGTGCCCTCTCGTCGCTTGCGGTTTGAGGGCACATTTCACGTTTTTGCCTTGCAAGGCAAAAACATTTCACTTTTGCGCAGCAGATATAAGTTCACTTGCCGCTCACATATATCTGCGCAAAAATTTCACGTCCGGAGCGGCACGGCACACTTTCGCTTATCGCTCATTGCCGTGCCGCGCAGGACATGATTTTAATTGCCACCACCGTGGCGTCGTCATGCAAGCCGTTGGCTTGGGCGGCGGCGAGCAGGGTCTGCGCGGTGTTTTGCGGATTGAACGCCTCGATGTTGCCCAGCGTGTATTCCGTGCCGTGCAAGGTGAGCGCGTCGATAACACCGTCGCTGACCATGACCAGCATATCACCGTCTTTGAGCTCTTCCGTGGCGTAAACGGGCTTTATCTCTTCCAAAACGCCCGCGGGCAAGGCACCGCCGCTTATCGTTTTCACCCGTCCTTCGCGCAGGATAAAGCTCTCCACTCCGCCCAGCTTGATAAATTCCGCACTGCCCTCGCCCACGTTTATCAGGCAGGCGTCCAAGGCGCAGAAGCCTTCCGTGCCGGCAAGCGCCGAAAACCTGTTGACCAGCGCCGCCACCGCGCCCTTTTCAAAGCCGCAGCGGCAGAAGTTTTCCAGCATGGCAAGGCAATGCGCGCTCTCTGCCGCCGCCTGCGTGCCGCTGCCCATGCCGTCGCACACGCAGGCAAGCACGGTGTTTTCTTCCACCGCCGTCACCGCGTGCATGTCGCCCGTGCGCTCGCTGCCCTCTTTGGTGTGCTCCGCCGCGCCGAAAACCAGCCTGAACGCCGGCAAAGGCGCATAAGTAACGGTGACCGCGTTTGTCCCCCGCTCTCTTTCCACCGGGCGCATGCTGCGCTTGAACACGCGCGCCAAAGCCTTTTCCACCGCCGCCTTATCCTCGTCGCCCGCGCGCAGGCGCAAGGTCACCCGCAGTCTTTCCCCCTCGCCCAGCGCCGCCGCGCCCAAGCAGGTGATATTGTCGTAGCCCAGCTCCGCCGTAAGGCGCGCGCACTCTTCCCCGCCGCCCGCGCCGCCGCGTTCCACGGCAACGGCAAGTCTGCCCAACATGGCGCCCGTGGCGCGCAGCTGCGCCGCCATGACCGCTCCGTTCTCCCGCGCCGCCTCGCGCCTGCGCTCTTTTTCCTGCGCCGCCCGCGCCGCGCTTTGACACGCCTGCAAAATGTCCGCCGTCTTTTTGCACTTGCTCAGCATAAAGAGGGGCAGATCGTCTGCGCCGGGAAGCTCGCCCTTTGCCGCGCGTTCCACGGCTTTGGCAAACATCTCTTCGCCCGCAATGTCCGGACACTTGCGCTCTTCCGCGCACTGCCCGCACACGCGGCACACTTCCCGGCACGCCGCGGCTTGCAGATCTGCCGGGGCGGGCTGTCTGTCGAACTCCTCCGCCATGCCCAAAAACAGGCGCGCATACCCGCCCAGCTTGTCAAAAAGCTCGCGCCTGTCCCGTTCCACCGCATAGCGCAGAGCGTCGCCGGGCGGCGGGAACAGCTTTTTTGCCAGCGCTTTTTGCGCCCTTGCCGGCACCAAGGCGACCAAGACCGTGCCCAGGCAGGCAAGGCAGAGATTGAGCGCGTCAAAAGCAAAAGCGTGCAGCGCGAGCGCGCACAAGAGGTATGCGCCCAGGCAGGCAAGGTGCGAAAGCCACTTGCCCTGCGAGCGGAAACACGCGCCCGCCGCCCACACGGCAAGCGCCGCGCCCACCGCCGCCATGTCCGCCGCATAGATGGCTGCGCCCAGAGAAAAAGCGCCGCAAATGCCCGCGCCGGCAAGGGGCGGAGGAGCAAAAGCGCACAGCGTGCACAGCGCCGCCAGCACGGTGAAATAAGGCTTGTAACCCCACAGATCGGCGCCGCAGACGCCCAAGCCCACGGCGGCGAGGATCAAGCCCAGCCCCAGGACTTCGTCATAGGCAAGGCGCGCGCCCGCGCCGCGCGCGTTCAGGGCGTAACAGCCGATGCAGGAAGTGGCGCAGAACACGCCGTTCACCGCCAGCGCGCACACGCTCTGCACCACGATCCCTTGCAAAAAAACCGCCAGGAAAAAGCGCGGCAGCATGGATATGAAGGAATAGAGGACGGCAAGCGGCAGGCGCAGGGCAAAGCCCGCCTTGCGGTGGATGAGCAGCGCCGCTCCCCACACCAGCACCGCCGCAGCGCCGTCTATGAGCGTGAGCAGCGCGGGCTCAGCGGCGCACACGCCGCCCAGATAGGCAAGCGAGAGGGCGAAATAATTCTTTTTGCAAAACAGCAGCGCGCAATAAAGCCCGATGGCGAGCGGAGCCATGTCCGGCGCCGGCTTTGCCCTGCCCAGGATATAAAAGAGTGCAAAGAGCGCAAAAAACGCGCCCGTCTTTTGTGCCGCGGATATGTTTTTCATAGGCAGAGCATAACACAAATTTTGCGCCGCCTTTTGCCGTCATCGCACAAAAAAGCGCGGATAATGACAAAAAAGCGGATATCTCCGCTTTTTGTCATGCATATGCTCCGCCTTGGTGCGTTATCCTTTATTTGTTCTGCTTTTCGCTCTTTTTTTGCTGTTTTTGCTCGCGCTTTTCTTTCAGCTTTGCCCGCAGTTCTTCTTTGCGCGCGTGCAGGCGGTTTTCCAGTTCAAGCAGCTTTTCGTCCAGCTTGTCGCCGTATTTGTTCTCCACCTTGCGCGCGACGAAAATGGCGGCGATGTTGAGCAAAAAACCCGCCGCTGCCGCCAGAGCTATCCAGCCCACGTCCGCGCCGCTCTGCACGGGGAGCATGCCCAGGAAAGTTTCTTCCGGTCCGAACCAGTCGCCGAACACGTAATAGTCGATATAGATGGCAGCCACCGCCACCGCCATCATCACGCCCGTGACGATGAGGCGGAATTTATTCGGCGGCAGAGAGATGAGCAAGAGGCACAAAAAGCCGGTGAAGGAGAGCGCCATGCCCGTGACGGACACGATATACGCCTCGTCCGCAGAGGCGAACAAGCCCGCCTTGCCCATGGGATAGATCATGGCAACGGAGAGGATGAGCGCCAAAGAAGCCGGCAGCGCCGATTTGAGCACGTTGCGCATAAAGTTGCCCGTGACGCGCCGCGAGTTGCCCTTTTGCATGGCGAACGCCAAAGACGGCACGCCGATCACGAAAAATTCCAGCAAAAGCAGCTGCTTGGTGGAGATGGGGTAACTGATGGCGGGGTCGATAAAGCCGGCGATGGCAAACGCCAGCGTGAGCACCATGATGGCGATGTTCTTCATGATATAGAGCGCCGACACCTTTTCTATGTTGCCGATGACCGACCTGCCCTCATTGACGATGGCGGGCAGCGTGCTGAAATTATTGTCCGTCAAAATGATGCGCGAGATGTTGCGCGCCACCTCGTTTGCCGAACCGAAAGAGATGGAGCAGTCGCTCTCTCTGAGCGCCTTCACGTCGTTCACGCCGTCGCCTATCATGCCCACCGTTCTGCCTTTTTTTTGCAGGCAGCGCACGATGTCGCGCTTCTGGTCGGGCGACACTCTGCCAAAGACCACGCCTTCTTCCGCCTTGGCTTCCAGCTCTTCTTTGGAAAGATTGCGGCAGTTGATCCACTTGTCCGCGTTGTAAACGCCCGTTTTGCCGGCGATGTTGGCAACCGTTTCCGGGTCGTCGCCGGAGATTATCTTCACGTCCACGTCGTTTTTATAAAACCATTCCAGCGTGCTGCGCACGTCCGTGCGCAGGCTGTCTTCCAAAATAAAGATGTCAAGCGGCACGGTCTGTTCGGGAGTAGCCTTGCTTATCGGTCCGTCGAACTGCGCCAAAAGCACGCTGCGCCTGCCCAGCGCGGACTGCGCGGAGAGGTATTCCTTCGCCTCGTCCGAAAGCTGCGTCACATATTCGGGCGCGCCCAACAGATAAGACTTGCCGCCCTTCAACGTGACCGCGCTGAACTTGCGCTCGGAAGAAAAAGAGAGCGCGTCTTCAAATTCCAGCACGCTGCCGTTTTCAAACTTCTTGTCCAAAGCGCGCGCCGTGGACTTTTTGTCCTTGGTCGCCTCCGTGAACGTGCGCATCAGATCCGCCAGATCCACGTCCGTCTGCGTGAGCGTTTTCACGTCCACCACTTCCAGCTCGCCGCTGGTGATGGTGCCCGTCTTGTCCAAAAGCAGCGTGTCCACCCTCGCCAGCATCTCCACGCTGTAAAGGTCCTGCGGCAGCGCGCTGTGCTTGGACAGGCGCAGCACGGAAACCGCCAGCGCCGTGGACATCATCACGAACATGCCCACCGGGATCATGCCGAGTATGCTGGACGACACGGTGATGATGGTCTGCTTCCAGCTGTTCCAGTCGCCCGCTTCCGCGGCAAGGCGCTGGGAGATGGTGAGAATGACCGCCAGCACGGCAAGTATCACCGTTGCCACCTTGATAAAGTTGTTGATGGAAGTGAAAATGCGCGATTTGGGGCGCTCCACCTTGCGCGCCGCGCGGGCGATGCTCTCTATGTAACAGTCCTTGCCCACTCTGTCCGCGCGCGCCGTGGCTTGCCCTTCCATCACGATGCTGCCGGCAAACACGCTCTCACCCGCGCCGCGCCTGACGGGCACGGCTTCACCGGTGAGAATGGATTCGTCCACCTCGATATAGCCGTCTACGATCACGCTGTCCACGGGCACCTGCGCGCCCGCTTCCGCCACGTATATGTCGTCCAAAACCAGCTCTTTGGTGGAGATCTGCCTGCTCTCTCCGCCGCGCACCACCGTGCAGGTAGATTCCACCGTCAAAGACAGCTTTTCCACCGAACGCTTGGCTTTTATCTCCTGCACTATCCCTATCGCCATGCTGATGATGATGATGGAAGAAGACAGAGCGTAATCCGCCGCGCCTATGGCAACGAGCAGGATCATCAAAAACAGCGTGACTATGTTGCAAAAGCTGAAAATGTTTTCAAAGATTATGCGGGGATAAGACTTTGCCCTGTTGATGGGCTTGATGTTGACGAGATTTTCTTCTCTTCTCTGCGCCACGCGCTCTTCATCCAACCCCAGCGCGGGATCGGGCGCGAACCTCTCGGCGTTTTTATAATTGCGGCTGCCCTCTTTCTTCTTGCTGCGGGCACGCAGCAACCTCAATTCAGACCAACGTCCCATGTCACCTCACGGCACACAAAAGCGTGCGCCAAGTTTTTCGTTTTCCCGTCAAATTATATAACGCCGCCGCAAAGTCTGTCAACAAACGGCGGCAAAGTGTGGATTTTTGCGCCTTAAATACGCCTTTTTGTCGCCATGTTATAACTTTGGTTTTTAGCCGCCGGGCAGGCGCTGTCAAGGGCACGCAGTAGAGCGCGGCTTTACGCACATCTTTGAACAACGGGGACTTGATAATACCGCAAGAGTATTACCTTCGTCCCCGTTGCCCAAACCTGCACGCAAATCCATCGCCCTACCGCGCACCCTTAACAGCGCCTGCCCGGCATTAGTAGTTATTGGGAACCGCCGGCTTTAATAGTTGTTGAGAACAAATTGTATCATTATAATCGATGAATATTACCTTCGCCCCCGTTGTCCAAAATCACTCGCAAATCCATCACTCTCCTGCATGCCCTTGACGGCGCCTGTCCGGCATTCTTATCATTATATCCCCGACATATATCAGTTTGAAAAACATCGATTACCGATAGTTCCGTCGCTGCGAAGCATATCAAGGGTGCAGCGTCACGCTGCCGCCTGCCCGGGCAGCGTAACGCTGCACCCTTGTTTACCAAATACATGGTTGTGTGAATGGTCATGCCGTTAATATCATTATATATCCAACAAATATCAGTGTGAAGAGTAACGCTCATCAACGGTTCCGTCACTGCGGAGCATATCAGGGGTGGAGCGCCCCGCGAAAAAATAATGCCGAGCGGGAGTCGTGCGGGCGCGCATGCGGGCGATGTATTTGCGTGCAGGTTTGGACGGCGGCGACGCAGGCAATATTTTCGGCTTATAACGATACATTATTCCATTTGACTATTAATGCCAAACAGGCGCTGTTAAGGGTGCGTAGGAGAGTGATGGATTTGCGTGCGGATTTGGACAACGGGGACGCAGGTAATACTTGTTGTATTATCAAGTCCCCGTTGTTCAAAGGCGCGCGTAAAGACGCGCTCTCATGCGTGCCCGGACAGCGCCTGTTTGGCAAAAGAAAACCCACACCCGCAATAATTTTGGCGATAGAGCGAATATTGTTTGCTCAACTGTATCGAATGCAGATAACCATCCTTTTTTTTGAAGTCGGAGGGCAGAAACTCCACGCCCTCGCGCGCGCCCGCCTGCGCGCCTATCATATTGATAAGCGGCGCGTTTTTATGCGGACTTACGGTGAGCGTGGTGGCAAACATGTCAAAACCGCCCTCGCGCGCCGCCTTTGCCGTGGCGGACAGGCGCAGTTCAAAGCAAGCCGTGCAGCGTGCTCCGCCTTCCCTTTCCTTTTCCAGCCCGCGGGCGGCGCGCAAAAACTCCCCGTAGTCGTATTCCGCGTCCAGCATGCCTACCTGCGGATACGCCTCTTTGATCAGTCTTATCTGTTCGCTCTTGCGCTTTTCGTATTCCTCGCGCGGATATATGTTGGGGTTGTAATAAAAAACGGTCACCTGCGCCAGCGGCGTGAGCACGCTCAGGCAGTGCGAAGAACAAGGCGCGCAGCAGCTGTGCAGCAAAAGCCGCGGCTTTTGCGCCGAGCCGCTCAATCTCTCCGTCATTTCTCTGTTGAAGTCGCGCGCGTTCAAAAGCGATCCCCCGCGTTCAGATCTTGCAATATCTGTCCACGTCCATGACGAACACGGTGGCGCCGCCTATCTGTTCGTTGATGGGGACCATGGAATTGGCTCCGCCGTAAACCAGTCCGGGCGCCACGGTGTGCGGGGCATAGATCACCTTGTTGCGCTTGCCCGCGTGCGAACGCAATATCTCTATCACCTTTTCCACCTTTTCGTCCTCCGTGCCGATGAGCAGAGTCACGTTTTTTTTGCGCAAAAACGCGCCCGTGGTGGCGAGCTTGGTCACCACAAAGCCGTTATCGTTGAGTGCGTTGGTCGTTGTTTCCTCGTCCTCTTTTCTGAGGATAGCCCACACCATTTTCATATTTTCCCTCCCGCCGCGGGGCAACGGGCGCTTCCCGGCGGCGCTTAAAATCATATTTATATTTTATCACGCCTCGCGCGATATTTCAAGAAAAAATTTTAAGCGCACGCATCGCCCGCCGCCGAAAAGGCGAGCAAAAGAGAGGCGCGCCTCAACGCGCCGCGCGGAAAAACCGCCCGTTCAGCCGTTTTGGATATTGTCCACGATGTTGTCTATGGCAATGACCAGCGCCGCCATGAAGGGCATGTCCTCGGGCTGGGCTTCCAGCTGAAAACTGTCGCGCAAAATGTCGAAGTTGCGGTGAAGAAAAGCCACCACCTCGCCGTTGCGCACAATGCGCGAATCGCGCGACATGAATTTGCCGTCTATCTTAATCTCGTCTTTGCAGTCATAGACGAAGTATTCGTTGTTGACGTTGAACCACTTGTCCTTGACCGAACACACCTTGTTGCCGTCGCCGTCAAAGATGTAAGCGCGGTGCACGAACCAGTTGATAAACTTGTTTTGAATGCGGAAGAGCAGATTGCCGCTGTTGTCATAGAGAAACTTTTTGCGGCGCAGGCTGAAAACCTTGCCCTTGACCGTGAAGACCTTGTTGCCGTCCACGTCCGTGATGTCGGACGAACCGCGCAGAGAAACTATCTTGTTTTTGATGTTGATTATCATAAACGTCCCCTCTTTTCCTTTTATCGCCGCCAGCACTGCCGCGGCACACGCATATTATAACACAACGTTATCACTCTGTCAATCGCGGCATAAAAATCCGCAAAACAGCCCCGCCGCAACGTTGCGTGAAAACGCCGAACGCTTAAAAAAGTTTTGCCGGGCAGCGAAAAGCGCGCTCATTGCCCGCTTTCGCACATTGTCAAATCGTGCGGAAAACCTGAGCGTTGCGTGAGGCGGCGCGTCGATCGCGGTCTATGCGGCGGCAGCCGCTTTTATTCCGCCGGCTGTTCTTTGGGACCGCAAACGTCCACCCAGCCGTCTGCGCGCGCAAGCCGAAAAAGCTCCTGCGGCGTGAGCCTGATCGCGCTGGCGGCGTTGCCTGCGGCGGGATAAATGACGTCAAAGCGCTTTAAGGACTCGTCCAAGAGCACGCGCACCCCCTCTTTGGCGCAAAAGGGACACACGCCGCCCGGCTTGAAACCGGTCAGCTCTTCCACCTCTTCAAAGGGGATCATGCGCGCTTTTTGCGCAAAGCACGCCTTGAATTTTTTATTGTCCGCCTTCACATCGCCCGCCGCCACGATGAGCAGCGGTCCTTCCTTGGTGAGGAAAGAAAGCGTTTTGGCAATGCGCGCCGGCTCACAGCCCACGGCTTTTGCCGCCAGCTCCACCGTGGCGCTGGACACGGAAAACTCCATCACCCGTTCGCCCAGCCCCTGCCCGGCAAGGAACGCCTTGATCTGCTCGATATCCATATTCTTCTCCTCTTGCGTCTATGTCCTGCGGGTGCCGCCCGCTTTTATCCGCCGTTCGATTTTCCCCGGCAAACACTCGTTCCGCGCCTTTCGGCAGTTACCCCGGGCGCACGCGCTTTTGCAACGCGGAAAAACGGCGCACGCTCTTGCTTTTTCCGATCTTGGCGCAATAATAGCGCTCCGTTAAGTTTTGCAAGGCGTAACGCTTGCCAACATTTTCTGCCACTGCGGAGCATATCAGGGTGCAGCGTCACGCTGCCGCCCCGCGCTCCGGGTGCAGCGGCACGCTGCCGCCCCGCGCTCCTGGTGCAGCATTATACTCTAATAGCGCCGCAGGCAGCCGCCACGCACGACGAGCGCGGAGCTGTATCGTCGTGCATTTCACGTGCCCTCTCGTCGCTTGCGGTTTGAGGGCACATTTCACGTTTTTGCCAACTCGTTGGCAAAAACATTTCACTTTTGCGCAGCAGTATATGTTCGCTTATCGCTCACTTATATCTGCGCAAAAATTTCACGTCCGCAGCCGCCGAACATAGCTTTCGCTTATTGATTTTGTTCGGCGGCGCAGGACATAAAGGGGTGGAGCGCCCCGCGCTCAGGGTGCAGCGTCACGCTGCCGCCCCGCGCTCTCGTCACGCTGCCCGCGCTTTTATTGCACCTTATCAAGTATTGCAGGGAGTAACGCTTGTCAGCATTTTCCGCCGCTGCGGAGCATATCGGGGTGCAGCGTCACGCTGCCGCCCCGCGCTCCCGTCACGCTACCGCTGCCGCTGCCGCAGGCATTCCAGGCAGGCGTTGCAGATCAGGCAGTCGGCGTGCGCGCGGTGAGCGCCCGTGACGGAGATGCCGTAATAGCCGGCAACGGTGGTCTGCTTGTGGTCGGGCAGCTGAGGCAGCAGGCGGCGGGCAAAGCGCAGCACGTCCACAAAATCGTTGGTGAGCGGCACACCCAAGTGGCGCATCATATCCGCGTGCAAAAAATTGATGTCGAAATTGACGTTGTAACCCACGATGATGTCGTCGCCCAAAAAGTCGGAAAAGCCGCGCAAGGCGTCTTTGATGTCCGCGCCGCCGGCAGCCATCTCGTCCGTGATGCCGGTGAGGCGGGTGATGAAGTATCCCACCGGACGAGAAGGCTTGACCAGGGTGGAGAAGGAGCCTTCTTCCCTTCTGCCGCGGAATTTGACGGCGGAGATCTCTATTATTTCGCTTTTGCCCGCGCAAAGCCCGGTGGTTTCTATGTCCACCACGGTGTAATCTTCCGGGAAAACGAGCAGACTCTTGCCCTTTTCTTTCGCACTCATGCCTATATTATAACACGACCGCGCGGCTTTTGCAGCACTTTTTCTGCCCGGCGGCATTTCATGCCTGCGCGCCGCCGGCAAAAGCGCGTAAAGGCGGCGCGGCAAAGGCGCGCAAGAGGCGGCAAAAAAGCGGCTTTCGTGCCGCTTTTTGACTTGCTTGTTTTTCCGCCCCTGCACGGGGTTTTGCCAAAATTTTTCCGCCCCTGCCCCGCTTTTTATTTGAGCAGGAAGGTCATCTTCACGGGGTTATGATCGGAATAAGCAAAGCCGGTATCCACGTTTTGCACAGCCTTCACCTGCACGTTGTCGGAAACAATAAAGCCGTCCAGCACGGTCAGGTAATTCACGCCCTCTTCATAAGGTATCTCCGCGGCGCGGCAGGTGCCCGTGCCCTCCTTGCTGGCGGCAATGGTAAAGCCTTCTGCCAAATCTTCGTTTTTCAGCTCGTATGCCCAGGTGGGCTGCTTCTGCTTTGAAGGGAAGGTGCCGAAACTGCCGGCAAGTTCATGGTTGAAGTCGCCGCCCACGATCACGTAATTGCCCTTGGCGTATTCCTCCGCCATCACGGAATTGAGCATTTCCAGCTGCAAGGCGCGAATGGTGCCGCCCTCGTCGTATGCGGACATATGGCTGTTGATCAGCACCAGTTCCTTTCCGCCCGCCACGCCGACGCGATGCAGAGAAAAACATCTGTCCAGATCGAAAAATTTGGCAAAGCCGTCGTCCACCGGATATTGACGGCGCACGGCGGAATTTATCTTTATCTTGGAAAAGGTGACGATGCCGGCGTTGTTTTTGCCGTGCGGATCGTTAAAGGGATAGAGCAGATAAGCGCTGTGGAAGTTCTCCGCATAAGTGCTGTCCCCGTCCAGCGCGGCGCGCAGCGCCGCCACTTGGTCGATATGATAGCTCCTGTCCCCGTCCGTGTCCGCTTCCTGGATAAAATAAAAGTCCGCGTTCAGATCTTTGAGCGTGTTCACCGCCCCGTCAGTGTTCTTCTGCACGTCCTCTTTGCTCAGCCCTTTGGCGTAAACGCCCGTCACCTGCGTGCCGTCTTCCATCACGCCGCTGTCCATAAAAAAGGAGTATTCAGGAGAATAAGCGCCAAAGCCGATATTGTATGTGACGATGCTGTATTCCTCACCCACCGCGGCGGACTGAGCCACGTTGCCGGGCGTGATTTCCAGCTGCAAGTTGTCTTCTATGCGGTCGTATTCCACCGCCACATAGAGCACGTAACAAAGCGCCGCCGCGATCAAAGCGATGATGAGCGCCAGCACGGTGATACCCGTTATCTTCAATGCTTTTTTCATCTTTTCCCTCACTTTTTCCCAAGGCTATGGTAACACATAAAAGCGCTTTTGGCAATAGCGCGGCGGCATGCTATACGCTCTTTTTACAATGCCGCATAAAATGCCGCTTTATTTTTATATTTCCTCTTTGCTTTGATTGACTTTTCGCGCAAACGGGCATATCATCTTATTCGGCTTATGAAAGGAATAGACCTCTCCTCCCCCAAAGTGCTGCGCACCTGTCTGCGCCTTGCCGTGCCCGCCATGCTGGCACAGCTGATCAACGTGCTCTATTCTATAGTGGACAGGATCTTTGTGGGTAACATGGCGCAGGTGGGCGATTTGGCGCTGGCGGGCGTGGGCGTGTGCGCGCCCGTGACCACTTTAATAACTTCCTTTGCCTCTCTGGTGGGCATAGGCGGCGCGCCGCTGTTTGCCATGTGCATGGGAGAAGGCAGAGCGGACAACGCGCGCAAGATCCTCTCCAACGCCCTTTTGATGCTGCTCATCATCTCCGCCGCGCTCACGGCGGTGATCCTGCCCCTGCTCAAACCGCTGCTCATGACCTTTGGCGCCAGCGAAAACACTTATCCCTTTGCAGAAGAATATATGCTGGTCTATGCAAGCGGCTGCGTGTTCGCCGTGCTCTCCGCCGGCTTGAACCAGTTCATCACCGCGCAAGGTTACGCGGGCACAGCCATGGCGACCACCTGCATAGGCGCGGTGGCGAACATCGCCTTGGACCCGCTCTTCATCTTCACATTGGACATGGGCGTGACGGGCGCGGCGGCGGCGACAGTGCTCTCCCAGGGACTTTCCGCGCTGTTTGTGATCGTCTTTCTGCTGCTGCCCAAGACCAAGGTGCGCCTCTCCTTTGGCGGATACAGCGGCAAGACCATGATAAAGATAGTCAAAATGGGACTTTCGCCCTTTTTCATAGCCGCCACGGACAGCATAATAATCATCGTCCTCAACGCCGTTTTGCAAAAGCACGGCGGCGCGGACGGCGACATGTGGGTGACGGTGGCTACCGTGGTGCAGGCGTTCCTCTCCCTCATCACCATGCCCATGCTGGGCATAACCACGGGCACACAGCCGGTGCTGGCGTTCAATTACGGCGCGCGCAACACCGCGCTCATAAAAAAGGCGGAAAAGACGATAGTGCTGATGTGTCTGTGCTTCACCACCCTCATGTTCGCCCTCTCCTGGGCGATCGCCAAGCCCTTTGTTTCCCTCTTCACGAGCGACGCGCTCATCACGCAAAACAGCATCAGCGGCATTCGCAAATATATGATAGGCATCATTCCCCTCGCCCTGCAATACGCCTTTGTGGACGGGCTGACGGGACTGGGGCAGCCCAAATTCGCCTTCACCCTCTCCATCACCCGCAAATTGGTGCTGCTGCTCTCGCTCACCTTTGCCCTGCCCGCCCTCTTCGGCGTGAGCGCGGTGTTTTACGCGGAGCCGGCGGCGGACATCGCCAGCGCGATCATCAGCACGGTCACTTTCTCCTGCGTGATAGGCAAGATCCTGAAAAAGCGCGAAGAGAGCGCGGAAAACATCGTTTGAACTTCCCAAGCCACGTGCGCAAGACAAAAAGCTGCGCCGTCATCGGCACGACCGCCTTTCCCTGAGTGACAGCAAGATCCTGAAAAAGCGCGAAGAGAGCGCGGAAAACATCGTCTGAACTCCCCAAGCCGCGCACGCAGGACAAAAAGCTGCGCCGCAAAAGCGCGCTCCCGCCGACCTCGATCCCCCGTCGCCCCGCACCGCCGTGCAAAAGCCGGGGGCTTTTTTGTTATCTTTTTCCGCCGTATTTAACAAATCGTTATTTTTTCAATCGGAATATCAACGATTTGTTTTGCATATTTATTCATTTATGCAAATTTCGCAAAATTTTTACATTTTATTGCCAAGGCGCGCGGGACGTGGTATAATATACGCCTGTAAGGAAAGAGGACTTTCCTGAAAACAAGGAGATAAAAATGAAAAAGAAGCTTATTCTGATCCTTGCCGTCGTGCTGATAGCGGTCTGCGCCTTTGTGGGCGTGGCGGCTTGCGCGGACGACACCATTGTGGTCTATACCAACGCATATTTTGCGCCTTTTGAATACTTTGCCGACGCCGACACCATTGCCGGAGTGGACATTGACATCATGAACATGGTGGGCGAAAAGCTGGGACGCGACGTCAAATTCGAAAACGTGGATTTTGACGTTATCATACCCAACGTGCACAGCGGTTCCCTGTGCGACGTGGGCGCCGCCGGCATCACCATCACGGAAGAGCGCAAGGCGCAGGTGGACTTTTCCACGCCTTATTACACTTCCGTGCAATATGTGGTCTACACGGATAACAGCGGCATCACCACTTCCACGGTAGACGGACAGGAAGTCATCTTCTGGTCGCAGCTTGCCGGCAAGCAGGTGGGCGTGCAACGCGACACCACCGGACACATCTATGTGGACGGCGAGATCAGCGGCGACGGTTTTGCCGGCGTGCTGAAAGACACGGGCGCCAAATGCAATCCCTTTGACGACGTGACCGTTGCCATCACCGCCATGACCAGCGGCAGCGAAACTGCCGACGTGGTGGTCATCGACCAGCTGCCCGCGCTCTATTATGTGAACGCGAACAGCAATATCAAGTGCGCGCCGCTCTACTATGACGGAACCGCGGACAGCGAACCCGTTGCCACGGAAGAAGAGTATGCCATCTGCGTAACTCCCGGTCAAACCGAGCTTTTGGAAGCCATCAACTCCGTGCTTGACGAGCTTATCAAAGACGTGGACGAAAGCGGCGACAACGGCATAGACAGGCTGGTTGCCAAGCACTTCGGACTTGATGCGTAACGGCGCTTTTGCATTAAAACGCTGAACACCTGCGGCAGGGGTAATTTTTATCCCTGCCGAATTTTATCGTGAGGGCACTGCAATGGAAGGACCTTCCGCATTTGAAAAATTCTTTTCCGACATAGGCAGAGTGTTTTCCGAATACAACGATTTTTTGTTGACGGGACTGCAAAACACGCTGATAATTTCCGTGGGCGCCGCCGTTTTGGGCTTGGTGCTGGGCGTGATCGTGGCGATAATCAAAATTGCCGCGGTCAACAATAAAAAGCTGCGCATACCGGAAGTCATCTGCAACATTTATGTGGGCGTTATCCGCGGCACGCCGGTGGCGCTGCAACTTTTTATCATGGCGTTTGTGATTTTGGCTATCAGAAATTTCCCCATCGTGATCACCGCCATTCTGACCTTTGGCATCAATTCGGGCGCCTATGTGGCGGAAAATCTGCGCGCCGGCATACAATCGGTGGATCCCGGTCAGACGGAAGCGGGGCGCTCTCTGGGGCTTTCCGGCTCCACCACCATGGCGAGCGTGGTGCTGCCGCAGGCGGTCAAAAACGTGATCCCCGCCATCGGCAACGAGCTGATCGCCCTGATCAAGGAAACTTCCATCGTCAGCATGATAAGCATCATCGATCTGACCAACGCGGCAAAGCTCATCGGCAGCGGCAACAATATGGCAACTTATTTGGTGCCCATGCTGGTGGCGGCGCTGTTTTATCTGGCGATCGTTTATATCCTCACCTTTTTCCTGCGCCTGATAGAGAAAAAGCTGCGCGAGAGCGAACAACATATTTCGGATAAAAAGATAGCCAAAGTAAAGGCGAAAACGGAGCGCAAACTGGCGCGCATAAACAGCGCTTACGAAAAAGCCGTGAGCAAACGCAAGGAGGCAGCGTGATGGAAAAAGACGAAGCGAAAATGCCGGCAGGCGAACAAGCCGACGTTTTTGAAAACATAATAGACAGCGCCGACGCCGTGCAAGACGCCGCCGCGGAAAACAACGCCGACCTCATTGAGGAGGCGGAGGAGAGCGGCGCGGAAGAAGCGCAGGAGAGCACCGAAGCCGAGAACGACAACGGGCAGGAAGTTCCCGAAAATGACAAAGAGGCGGTTCTGCCCGACTGCGACGACGATGTTTTGATAAGCATAACCGACCTGCACAAAAGTTTTGGCAAAAACGAGGTGCTGCGCGGCGTTACCACGCAGGTGAAAAAGGGCGAAAAAGTGGTGATAATCGGACCTTCCGGCAGCGGTAAGTCCACCCTGCTGCGCTGTTTGAACATGATGGAAACGCCCACTTCCGGCACGATCGTCTTTGACGGCGCGCCGCTCGATCCCAAGCACTCTTCCATCAATCTGCACCGCCGCAGCATGGGCATGGTCTTCCAGCACTTCAACCTGTTCAACAATCTCACCGTGGTGGAAAACATCATGCTGGCGCCCGTCAAAACGGGCATTGCGGACATGAAAAAACTGCGCAGAAAGGCGTTTTTCCTCAAATTGCGCAAAGTGTTCGACAAAAATTGCACGGAAGAGATCCCCTCTTACCCGTCCAAGGCGGAAATACGCAAAAAGGCGCTGGATAACGCCATGGCGCTTTTGGAAAGGATAGGACTTTCGGATAAAGCAGCCGCTTACCCTTCCACCCTCTCGGGCGGACAAAAACAGCGCATAGCCATTGTGCGCGCCCTGGCAATGTATCCGCGCGTCATGCTCTTTGACGAACCCACTTCCGCGCTCGACCCGGAAATGGTGGGCGAGGTTTTGGAAGTCATCAAGGAACTGGCGGAAGGCGGCATGACCATGGTGATAGTCACGCACGAGATAGGCTTTGCCCGCGAAGTGGCAACGCGCGTGCTCTTTATCGACGAAGGCGTGATCAAAGAAGACGCCCCGCCCGCCGAACTCTTCGGCGCGCCCAAGGACGCAAGGCTCAAAGAATTTTTATCGAAGGTGCTTTAAGATTGTCCTGCGCAAGGGCACAATGAACATTAAGCGAAATTGTTTGCCCTTGCTACGGACGTGAAATTTTTGCGCGGATAAGAGCGAGCAATATGCGAGCATATCTTCCGCGCAAAAGTGAAATGTTTTGCCTGCAAGGCAAAACGTGAAATGTGCCCTCAAACCGCAAAGCGACGAGAGGGCACGTGAAATGCACGACGATACAGCTCCGCGCTCGTCGTGCGTGGCGGTGCTGTGGGCACATTAAATAAAATGCGATAAAACATGGCAAGAGCGACAGAAAGACTATACAGCTGCGCACTCGTCGTGCGTGGCGGTGCTGTGGGCACATTGGATAAAGTGGGATAAAAGCGCGGCAACATCGCTTTTTATTAAGCGGACGGTGCGCCGCAATGGATATATGATGAGGAGAAAACCATGCTGGAAGAAAGGTCTAAAACTTTTTCTTTGCATATTTTGCAGACTTGCGACAAGCTGAAAAAAGACGGCATACAATATATTTTGGCAAAACAACTCGTGAGGAGCGCCACGTCTATCGGTGCCAATATCCACGAAGCGAATTATGCCGCCAGTAAAAGCGATTTTGTCAACAAATTGCAGATAGCGCTCAAAGAGTGCCATGAAAGCGAATATTGGCTGGATCTCATCTTATCCGCCGGTTATCCGGACATGCAGGAAGTATCCGCGTTGATAAAAGAATGCGGCAGTATCCGAAGCATTTTGATCAAATCGATCAACACGGCAAAAGCCGATTTATCCGGCAGATAACTGCCGAAGCAAACAGCGCCGCCAGCAGTTATTGATCGAATAGCGCCGCAGGCAGCCGCCACGTCCGCGATGCGCCGTGCTATGCACGGCAGTATGAGCGGACATTTCACGTGCCCTCTCTGTGAGCGTGCAAGTTCTTCACATTGCGGTCACATATGAACGGGGTGCAGCGTCACGCTGCTTTGAGGGCACATTTCACGTTTTTGCCTTGTGAGGCAAAAACATTTCACTTTTGCGCGGTTGGCTTATCTTATGTGTTTGTTTATGATGACAATTATGCCGAACAGACGTCTATAAGGGGGGGAGCGCCGCAAGCAGTTACTGATCGAATAGCGCCGCAGGCAACCGCCACGTCCGCGATGCGCCTCGCTTTGCGAGGCTGGATGAGCGGACATTTCACGTGCCCTCTCGTCGCTTGCGGTTTGAGGGCACATTTCACGTTTTTGCCAACTCGTTGGCAAAAACATTTCACTTTTGCGCAGCAGATATGTTCGCTTGCCGCTCACTTATATCTGCGCAAAAATTTCACGTCCGGAGCCGCCGAACATAGCTTTCGCTTATTGATTTTGTTCGGCGGCGCAGGACATTCTCATAATATAGTCATCCATCACATATCCGCCGCCGATGTCCGTTTGCGCCTCTTCATGGACATAAAAGCCCCACTTTTTATAAACGGCAACGGAAGAGGAGTTGTGCTTATTCACGGTGAGGTAGATATAATTGCAGCCGGCGGCGCGCGCCTTTTTGACTATCCTTTCAAACATAGCGCGCCCCAGTCCCCGTCCGCGGAAAGACTTGTGCACATAGAGCTTGCTCAAAAACAGCGCTTCGCCCTCAAAGGCGATCGCGTAATAGCCCGCGCGCACGCCGTTATAGAGGACAAAGGCAAACTCGTAATTTTCGCTTATCTCGCGCATCACCACCTCGGGTGAGAGGAACTTGTCCATCATGTAATAGACCTGCCCCGCGCCCGTGATGGGCGTGAAGTGCTCCAAACTTATCTCCGTGGCAAGGGCTTTCAAGTCCTCGCATTGCTCTTTTGTCTTTATCTCTTCAAACGTTATCATAAGCAAAAAGCGCCGCTGCCGCGGCGCCCTCCCTTTTCTTTGTTATTTTGCCAGCAGCATTCTGTCGTTGGCAAAGTCGCCGTCGGACACCTCGTCGAACTTCTTCAAAAGGTCGGCGACCGTGAGGTTTTTCTTTTCCTCGCCGCGCACGTCATAGATTATCCTGCCGGCGTGCATCATGATCAGCCTGTTGCCCAGGCGGATCGCGTCTTTCATATTGTGCGTGACCATCAGGGTGGTGAGATTGTCGCGCGAAGTAAGCTCTTCCGTGACTTTGAGCACCTTTTCCGCCGTTTTGGGGTCGAGCGCGGCGGTGTGTTCGTCCAGCAATAAAAGCTCCGGACGTTTGAGCGTTGCCATCAGCAAGGTCAGCGCCTGACGCTGTCCGCCCGACAAAAGCCCCACTTTGGTGGTCATTCTGTCTTCAAGCCCCAAGCCCAAAATGGCGAGCTTTTCTTTGAACATCGCCTTTTCCTTTTTGCTCACCGCGTTGCTCAGTCCGCGCAGCTTGCCGCGGCGATACGCCAACGCCAGATTTTCCTGTATCTGCATGTTGGCGGCGGTGCCCATCATGGGGTCTTGGAACACCCTGCCCAAAAACTTGGCGCGCTTGTATTCGGGCAGCGCGGTCACGTCTTTCTCGCCCAGGTAAATTTTGCCCTCTTCCGGCGGGAACACGCCCGCGATCAGGTTGAGCATGGTGGATTTGCCCGCGCCGTTGCCGCCGATGACGGTGATAAAGT
This sequence comes from uncultured Christensenellaceae bacterium, assembly GCA_944380295.1. Lineage (GTDB taxonomy): Bacteria > Bacillota > Clostridia > Christensenellales > UBA3700 > Alloclostridium. Next base: position 32,726 of record CALWHE010000003.1, on the reverse strand, counting down.
CGCCGTCTTCTATGGTGATGCTCACGCCCTGCAACGCCTTTTTCTCATTGATGGTGCCGATGTTGAAGATCTTGACGACGTTTTCCAGTTTAAGCATTGTCCTGCCCTCCTTCGACGCCCTCTGCCGCCTCTTCCGTTTCTTTGTCTATGACGTCGAACACGGCGAGCGCCTTCACGCCTTCCTTCATCTCGAATTTCTCTTTTTTGCGCGCCAGCCTGCGCTCTGTCAAAGCGCGCTTGAAAGGCGTGAGAGCAGCGCCTTCATGCAACATGAGCTGCAAAGCCTTGATCTCCGCGATCGCCTTTTGCTTTTTCTCTTCCTTGCGCGCGGCGGCTTTTTCGTCGCGCCTCATCGCATAGGCGTTATATCCCGCGTATTTGCCGCGCAGATAAGTATCCGCCTTTTTGCCTATCTTGATAAAGAAGGTCTTTATCATGGGCAGGCAGAGCGCCAGCACGATGATGATCGCCGTTATCAGTTTGATATAGTCGGAAGGCAGTCCCGCCAGGATGACGAACTGATAGATGATAAAGTAAATAACGCTGCCTATTATCACGGACAGGAGCGAAACGGCAAAACTGCGCTTGGACGGGATGAGCGTTTCTCCGATGATGACCGCCGCTAAGCCGATGACGATGGCGCCCGTGCCCAGCGTGACGGTGGCAGTGCCCATGTATTGCGAATACAGCGCGCCGGAGAGCGCGATCAGCGCGTTGGAGATCATCAGCGCGATTATCTTTTTTGCCGAAGTGTTTATGCCCTGCGCGCGCGCCATTTTTTCGTTTGCGCCCGTGGCGCGGATGGACGCGCCCATCTCCGTGCCGAAAAACCAGTAGAGCACGCCGATGAGGATGGCGCTTATCATCAAGCCGGAGATGAGCACGCCGAACATCGTCTGCTCACGCTCAAAGCCCAGCCATGAGGCGAAGTTGCCTCCGACGACGGACACGGAAGCCCTGCCCGTGCCGACCAGGATATTGATGGTGGTGAGCATGGTGAGCGTAAGAATGCCCGCCAGAATGGGCGGTATTTTGAACTTGGTGTTGAGTATTCCCGTGACCAAGCCCGCCGCCGCTCCGGCAAAGATGGTGACAAACGCCGCCAAAATGGGGTGAGCGCCGTTGTCCGCGATCAAAACGGCGGAGAGCATGGCGCCCATGCTGAAACTGCCCTCGCATGTCAGATCGGCAAAATCGAGCAGCCTGTAAGTGATATAGACGCCCAACGCAAGGACCGCATAGAGCAGTCCTTGGTCGACGCCGCTGATAAACGTGTTGAGTAAAACCATATTATGCCACGAGTGCCTTTACCGCTTCGGGAATGGTGAATTCTATGCCCTCGGCGATGTTTTCGCTTATAGAGTAAGTCAGATCTTCTTTGGCAGAGTAGACCACCGCCACTTCCGCGGGGGATTTGCCGTCCACGAGAATTTCATAAGCCGATTGCGCCGCCATCTCGCCCAATCTCGCATAGTCAACGCTGATGGTGGCAACGCCGCACTCTTTGTTCATGTTGGACTCGCCGCAGACGATGGGCAGATTTGCGCCCGTCTGAATATTCTGCGCATTGACGGTGGAAGCGTTTGCCGCCAGCAGGTTATCCGTAGGGATATAGATGATGTCCACGCCTTCGTTCTTGATGGTGTTCATCATGCCGCTGATGTCGTCCACTTTGGTGATGCCGTATTGCTTGACGGCGATGTTCTTGGCTTCGCACGCCGCCTCAACGGAGTTCGCCTGCACCTTGGAGTTAGGCTCGCTGTTGGTGAACAAAATGCCCACGCTGAAATCGGTCGTGTCGGCGCCGCCCATCAGCATTTGCATGAGCGCCACCTGTTCGTCTATGGGGTTAAGGTCAGAAACGCCGGTCACGTTGGCGCCGGGCTTTTCATCGCTTTCCACCAGTCCCGCCGAAACGGGATCGGTCACCGCGTTGAACAGCACGGGAATGGTGCTTGTAGCCGTCTTTGCCGCCACGGAAATGTCCGTGCCGAGCGTGTAGATCATATCATAGCCTTTGTTGGCGAAATTGGTAACTATCGTGGGATAAAGAGAAGCGTCCGAGTTGGCGTTCTGCTCGTCGAATTTAACGGTCAGCCCGTCGGCAGCCAGCTTTTCTTCCAGCGTGCTCATAAAGGTATCCGCCGCCAGTCCCAGCGCGTCATGCTGCATGGGCAGCGCTATGCCGATGGTGAAGTCGGCTTTGGAGCAAGCGGAAAAGCCCAGCACGCCCGCCACCACTGCGACCACGGCGACCACGGCAATTGCCGCGATAAGTATCTTTTTTCTCATAAGTTATTCCTCCACATGGAAATTATTGATATTATATCATATATCGCGCGTAATATAAAGCGTTTTGCGCATATTGCGCGCACGTCGAGCGCAAAAAATTGTTGCAAATGCCGCTTTTTACTTTACTTTTCTTGTGGTATAATTAAAAAAAGAGCGAAAAGCGAGGACGATATGAAAACTTACGACATTGCGGTGATAGGCGCCGGTCCCGCCGGCATGACGGCGGCGATATACGCCCGCCGCGCGGGCAAGAGCGTGGCGCTGTTTGAAAAAAATTATCCGGGCGGTCAGATGGTGAGCGCGCACGAGATAGAAAATTACCCCGCCGAGGGCAAGATCTCCGGCTTTGATCTGGCGGAAAAGATGTTTGCCCAAACAACGGAGGCGGGCGCGGACTATATCGGCGAAGAGGTGACCGCGCTCGAACCCGGCTCTCCCCTGCGCCTGAAAACGCCGCAGGGCGAATACCTCGCCCGCGCCGTGATCATCGCCACGGGGACGGTGCGCTCGCGCCTGAACATACCCGGCGAGGAGCGGCTGAACGGGCGCGGCGTTTCTTGGTGCGCCACCTGCGACGGCGCCTTTTACCGCGGCAGGGAGGTTGCCGTGATCGGCGGCGGCAACAGCGCGCTCTCCGAAGCGCTCTATCTCTCTTCCCTCTGCAAGAGCGTGCACCTTGTCCACAGGCGCGACCAATACCGCGCGGAAAGCTCTCTGGTGGAAAGAGTGCGCGCGGCGGGCAACATCACAGAACACCTCTGCGCCCTGCCCGTGAGCATAGACGGAGAGGAAAAAGTGACCTCTTTGACGCTTGAACAAAACGGTCGGCGGCTGCGCCTTGACGTGGACGCGGTTTTTATCTCCGTGGGCGGCAAACCGGAGCAAAATTTGATAGCAGGGGTGGAAAAAGACACGAACGGATACGTCAAAACGGACGAGCAAATGCGCACTTCCCTGCCCGGCGTTTACGCCGCCGGGGACAATAACTCTAAGCAGGTCAGGCAGATAGTGACCGCCTGCGCCGACGGCGCGATCGCCGCTCTCAACGCGGGCAGCGCGCTTTAAGAGCGCGTTTGCCTTGCATTTCCCGGCATTCGGCGAAGAGGCGGACGTTACTTCAAGGCACGATCAGGGTGCAGCGTCACGCTGCCCGGCATGCCGCCGATTTTTTATGGCGTGAAATATCATTTTTTAAGAATATGCGCTGCGAAGAGATGAAGCACGCAAAATAACGGAAGTTACTTCAAGGCACGATCGGGGGTGGAGCGCCCAGCGCTCCCGCAAGGCTCTTGCGCGGCGCCGTGGCGGCATAAAGACGCGCCAGCCAGATGAGGTCTTTCGGCCGCACGTATTTTCCCAGCCAAAAGCCCGCGTCCTCATACATGCGCCTGAACGTGCGCGCATGTTCTTTTTTATTCTCCGCCGCCTTTTGCAAGATCTTTAACATATCCTCGCGGTATTCCTTGATGACGTAAGCGGTCTTATCGCCGTCCACGCCCGTTTCCAGCGCCGAAATCAGGCTCAGCTTATCCCCGCCGCACAGTCTGCCCAGCGTGCATGCCGCCGCCGCGCGGTCGGGCGGGATAAATACGTCCGCGCCCGTCCACGCCAAACTCATGATATAAAGCTCATTGAGCACGCGCGCGCAGATAAAGCAATTTTCGCTCACGCTCCTGCCGTCGTCCTGCGCCGCCGTGAGCACGCGCGCCAAGGCGCGTCCTCCGCCCTCTCCGCTCAAATTGTCTTTCTGCCTTTGCAGCGCCGCTTGCAGAGAAAACTTTGCCAAAGTCGCGCCGTCTTCCGCCTTTAAGGCGGCGGCGCACAACTCCCGCAGTCCGGCAGTTTTATGCCGAGTGCCGAAGATGAGGTCTTCACACTCATATTCCGCGCAATGCAGTCTTTCCGCGGCAAGCGCGGCGTAAGCCTCCGCCTTTTTCCTGCCCGCGCATTCTTCCATCAGCGCGCAGGACGCCGCCACCGCCGCGGGCGGCGGACAGTCCACCCGCTCTCCCGCCGCGCCCCAGCCCAGCACCGCCGCGCCCTCCGCGCAGGAGAGTATGTCCGGCGTGGACGGGCATAGCACCCAGGGCAAGCCGCGCTCTTTGGCGGCGAATTTCACGATGTCCGCCATGTCCGCGCCGCCCGCGCACACCAGCAGACGGATATCGTCCGCGGCGTTTATCAGCTCCTCCGCCGCCTCTTGCGAGGGCGTGGTGCCCGGCGCGTAAGAAAAACGGCTGACACGATATTTTTGCACTCCTAGGGCGGCGCATATCTCGTCCGCAAGGGCGGTATTCCGCAAAGTGAAGGCAAGCGCCACATGCCCCGAAGGCAAAAGTTCCTCACAGCAGCCGAGCAAGTCCTGCTTGAAGTTTTGCGTGATGAGCGCGCGCTTGGTGACGATGTTTTCCTGTTCTTCCGCGTATTCCATCTTATCGATAAAATAACACTAAAAAGGGCGCGGATCGTGCAAAGTCGCGTCGAATTTACGCGAATTTACGCAAAAAAATTCGCTCTCACAGCCGGGCGCAAAAAAAGCAGAGCGCCAGCGCCCGCACCTGCGCTCTTTGCGCGCGCGGATAACGCCCGGCGAGCCCGTCCAAAGCGAAAAACGCCCGCACCGCCGCCTCTTCCATCGCCCTTTTGCAGGCGGCGTAATTTGCCGCTGCCGGCACAGCTTCGTTTTCCTCTTCGGCGCCCGTCTGCGCGCACAGCTCTTCCGCCTCTTTGAGCAGGCTCTCCGCGAGAGGCGACAGCAGGCGCAGCGCTCCACTTGCGCGCGCGCTTTTCTCCCTCATGGTCTGCGCGCAGGCGCGCACCGCCCGCAAAGCGCTGAGGCACTCCCCCGCCGTCTGCGCGTCCTGCGCGGCCTTTCCTTGCTCGCTCTGCTCCCGCTGCTCGGTTGCTTCCTGCTCGCTCTGCTCTCGCGGCGCGTCTTTGCCGCCCGTGCTCTCTGCCCCTTGCGCCGCGCCCTGCAAAACCGATATGCGGCGGTATTCCGCATTCATCCTTTTTATGCTCTCCTCATCGGGCAGTTCTTCCCACTCGCGCATAGCCTCTCCTTCCGCAGGCGCTTTTGCGCTCCGCGTTCACGGCATAATATACGCGCCCGTCCTCTTTATTATGACCGCGCGCGATTATTTATTGCAATTTTCCTTTTTTGTGTTATAATGATACATATGAGCATGAACGTTTTGACGCCCGTCCGCCTTTGGCAGGACTATGACGCGGAGTCCGATCCGCTGGAAACTTCCTTTCTCCGTTACGGGGAAAAGGACGGGCTTGTTTACTTTGAGGCATACATCACCGCCTTTACGGCGCCGGACGGCAAGGCGCGCGCTTTTGTGCGCGGCTACCTGCCCAAAGGCGTGAAAAATCCGCCCTGCGCCATTTTGGCGGACGACGCGCGCTATTCCACCGTCAAAGACGAGTACCTGCGCGACGCAGCGGGCTTGGGTCTGCTTGCCCTCACCTTCGATTATAACGGCGGAGAAAGCGCGGACGGCAAGCATTCGCGTTATCCGCAAAGCGCCGCGTATGCCGCATATTCGCCGGATGAGGAGCGGCTTTTCAAGGCGTTCCCCACCTCTTTCGACACCTGCATGTATCATTGGGTGCGCGTGTGCCACCGCGTGATAACCTTTGCCCGCACCCTGACTTCTTCCAAAAAGCTGTGTTTGGCGGGTTACGGGCTGGGCGCTGACATCACCTGGCTGACGGCGGCGTTCGACAAGCGCGTGACGGCGATCGCGCCCATTCAGAGCGCGGGCTGGCACGAGGTGAAAAACCTGCCCAAATACGCCGGCGAGGACGTGGACGTGGTGCTCAGCGAAGAGGCGGAGGCGTGGGTGATAGGTTACGCGCCGCAAACTTACGCCAAATACATCACCTGTCCGGTGCTCTATCTTGGCACCACCAACTCGCGTTTTTCGCCGCTGGACAGGGTCGGCTCCACCTTGAAGGTGATAGAAAGCCCCGTTTACCGCTTTTACGACGCCGGCATGACCACGGCTTTTTCACCTGACGCGATAGTCGTGCTCAAACGCTGGCTGCAATGGCAGCTGCTGGGCGAAAAGCCCTGCGCCAAGCCGCCGGAGCTGGAATATGCGGGCGTGGGCGGAGAATTTTCTTTCAAACTCGCCTCGCCGCGCCGCACCACGGAATTGCAGCTGTTTTACGCCTTTGACGAGATGCACGCGGATCTGCGCCATTGGCGCGCGCTGGACGTGACTCCGGCGGGTAAAGGCACCGTTTCCGTGCCCCTGCCCGAGTGCGCCAAGATGATATTCGCCTTTTTGCGCGCCGGCTATGACAGTAAAGAGATCTTCTGCTCCCCCATGCTGGCGGTCACGCCCGCGGGCGGAGAACGTATGAACTGCCGCAATACGCGCATACTTTACGATAAAAGGCACCCGCTTTCCGACTGGACGGTGACGGGCTTCCACGGACTGGTCAACCCTTACTTCCCCAAACTGGAAGCGGGCGGCTTGGACATTTTGGGACTCACCGCGGACGGGGGCGATCTGACCACCTTTGCGGCGGGCGACTTCAACGTGCTCAAAGAGCCGGACACCATGCTGCGCTTTGACGTTTTTTGCGAAAAAGACCGCGAAGTGGTGCTGGAACTCACCGCGCTCAAAGACAAAACGCCCGTGATCTACCGCAGCGTGTTTTACGCCAAGGCGGGAGAGTGGACCACCTGCACCGGCTCCGCGGCGGACTTTAAGGACGACAAGCTGATCGCGCTCAAATCTTGGAGCGGCGTGAAACGCCTGACCGTGCGCGACATAGGCGGGCTGATGCTCAACAACGTTTTGTGGACGTGATGAAGGCAAGAGAAGGCGACATCGTCATAACAAAAAAGCCCCACCCCTGCGGCTGCGACCGCTGGCAGGTGGTGCGCACGGGCGCGGACGTGAAGATCAAGTGCCTGGGCTGCGGCAGAGTGGTGATGCTGGATCTGCTCGCCTTTGAAAAAGCCTTGAAAAAAGTGGAAAAAAATGATCAATGAGCCTTTTGAGCAAGAACAGCTCCCGCCCGAGCAGAACTCGGCGCGCACCAAGAGGATAAACCGCGGCGTTACGGCGGCGGTGGTGGCGATCATAGTTGTGCTGATAGCCGCCCTAATAGTGCTGTTTTTTATTGTAACGCCCTATGTGGTGTCCGGCAGGAGCATGACGCCCACCTTGCAGGACGGCGACCACATCATGGTGCTGAAAGTGGGCTTTGAGATAGAACGCGGCGACATTATCCTCTTCGAGCGCCCCGGCGGGGAAGCTCCGCCCGTCAAGCGCGTGATCGCCATGGGCGGCGACATGGTGCGCTTTGACGGCGCGCAATGGTATGTGAACGGCGAGGCGCTGAACGAGCCTTATCTTGCCGAACAGACATACGGCGAGGATTATTTGTCCCTTTTTTCCGAACTTTCCGCCACGGAACTGGAAGAGGGACTCACCCTTGAAAGCGACGAGCTGTTTGTGCTCGGCGATAACAGAAACAATTCATTCGATTCCCACGATTACGGCCCCGTCAAACAAGATTGGGTGCTGGGCAAAGTGGTGGGAGTCTACTAAGGAGAAACATGAAAGCCATCGTATCCGTGATAGGTAAAGACAAAAAAGGCATCATCGCGCGCGTGTCGGGCGAATTGTTCGATATGGACATCAATATCGAAGACATCTCGCAAACCATTTTGCAGGATTATTTCACCATGATAATGGCGGTGGATCTGAAAGAGTGCAAGCTCTCCTTCGATCAGACGGCGCAGCGCCTTGCCGCCCTGGGCGAGAAAACGGGCGTGGAGATCAGGATCCAATCACAGCAGATCTTTGACGCCATGCACAAGATAAGCCTTGCTTCCGAAAACATCTGAGGTGCATATGTATACAAGCAGCGAGATAATGGAAACGATAAACATGGTGTCGCACCAGCACCTGGACGTGCGCACCATCACCATGGGCATCAGCCTTTTGGACTGCATAACGGACGATAAGCGCCGCACCGCGCAGAAGATCTACGACAAGATAATGAAAAAGGCGGGCAACCTGGTGAGCGTGGGCAACGCCATCTCCGCGGAAATAGGCGTGCCCATCGTCAACAAGCGCATCTCCGTCACGCCGCTCAGCCTGGTGACCGCCGCTTCCGGCGGGCACGAAGAGGCGCTGAAAATGCTGGATAAGGCGGCGGCGGAAACGGGCATAGACTTTTTGGGTGGTTACTCCGCCCTGGTGCACAAGGGCATGACCCCTTACGAAAAGACCTTTTTGCAGAGCATTCCCGCCGCGCTTGCCTCCACTTCCAAGATCTGTGCCAGCGTGAACGTGGCTTCCACCAAGGCGGGCGTCAACATGGACGCCGTGGCGCTGTGCGGCAAGCTGATCAAACAGGCGGCATATCTCACCCGCGACACGGACAGCAGCGCCTGCTCCAAGCTGGTGGTGTTTGCCAACGCCGTGGAGGACAACCCCTTTATGGCGGGCGCGTTTTTGGGCGTGGGCGAAGCGGATTGCGTGATCAACGTGGGCGTTTCCGGTCCCGGCGTGGTGGCGCACGCGCTCAAACAGTGTGACGGCTTTAATCTTACGCAGATAGCGGAAGTGATAAAAGAAACCGCCTTTAAGATAACCCGCGTGGGACAGCTGGTGGCAAAAGAGGCAAGCCGCCGCCTTAACGCGGAGTTCGGCATAGTGGACCTCTCCCTCGCTCCCACCCCTGCCGTGGGCGATTCCGTGGCGCAGATATTGGAGATAATGGGACTGGAAAGCGTGGGCGCTTACGGCACCACCGCCACCCTGGCAATGCTCAACGACGCGGTCAAGAAGGGCGGCATCATGGCAAGCAGCCACGTGGGCGGACTCTCCGGCGCCTTTATCCCCGTGTCAGAGGACGCGGGCATGATAAAAGCGGCGCAGGAAGGCGTGCTGACCTTGGAAAAACTGGAAGCCATGACCGCCGTTTGCAGCGTGGGCTTGGACATGATAGCCATTCCCGGCGACGTGAGCGAAGAGATAATCTCCGCCATGATAGCGGACGAGATCTCCATCGGCGTGATAAACACCAAGACCACCGCCGTGCGCGTCATTCCCGTTTACGGCAAAAAAGCAGGCGAACGCGCCGTGTTCGGTGGACTTTTGGGCGAAGCTCCCATCATGGAAGTCAACCGCAGTTCCCCCGCCGTGTTCATCAACCGCGGCGGCAGGATCCCCGCCCCCACCCATTCGCTGAAAAATTGAGGAACAAAAGCAAAAACTTTGCTCTATCAACGCGCCCCGCAAGTCTGTCCGGCTTTCGGGGCGCATTTCATATCGGCGGGCGGATATTTATGGCGGCGCAAACGCGCTTTCAATAATTGTTCAGCCCCAAAAGATAGTCCGCGCTCACGGCAAAAAATTCGCAGATCTTCTTGAATGTTGGCAAACTGGGGATACTCTTTCCGCTCTTGTAATCGCTTACGCACTGCTTTGCCACGTTGAGATATTCGGCAAGCTCGCTTTGAGTCTTGCCGCTGCTTTTGAGCAATTCGCAAAATCTTACCCTGAATATCTCCATATCTTTATTATATGGATAAACGTAAGTTATTACTTTACAATAGGTTAATAACTTACTGTAATGTAAATATAGAACGAGAGGAGAGATCGGCGAGCAAAACGGGTTATGAATTGCGGATATACTCTTCCAACAATAACGACGCGACTGCCGTTTCCAAATTCTCCAAGGCGCTGGAAATAACCTTTGTTTGTCTGGAAATAATAACTTGCGTTATCGCCACTCTTATCTCCATATTCGTGCTGTAATTTGCGTATCCGCCCGCCGTCCGGGCGGATACGTTTTACTCCACCGTCACGTCCTGCGCGTTTTTATCCATAAAGATATATGCGGAAAAATAAAAAATCCCCGGCAAAAATAAGGTTTTACCGGGGTATTTTTTGTTCGGGAATTTTATTGTTATCCGTTTTGTGCATATTTTATGGCTTATAAAGATTTATCTTTACCACGATGAGGGCAACGGCGGTGGCAAAGAGCGCGACATAAAAGACAATGCCCAGAACGCTGCCGATGAGTATCGACTTGGAGCGCAGCGGATAAGTGCGCCGCCACAGATTGCGCAGGGCAAAAGCCACCACGGGCGCAAAAAAGGAGAGCAAGCCCCACAAGAAGGAATACTTGTCTTTGCCGTATGCGGGGCGGTGATCCACGCCGCTGTCCGCACTCACGCCGAATACCGCGCGCACGGGCGCCGCGTTCTCCGCTTCCGCCGCGTGTCCTTCCTCCGGCTTTGCGCTCTCGTGTCCGTCCTCCGGCTTTGCGCTCTCTTCCACGTCCGTCGGCTCCGCGCTCTCACGCGCGCGCCAGCAGGCGGAGCGCTCTTTACCCTCCGCTTGTTTGCCGGACTCCTGCGTTGCCGTGTCTGCTTGCTCTGCCGCGGACGTCTTTTGCTTTTTATCTTCCGTCATTTGTCACAGCATCGCAAAAAAGGAGATCAGCATCATTATCACGGAAAGCGCCGTCCACACGATCGCGCCGATGAGCGCGCCTTTGCCGCACGATTTGGCGCGTTTCCTGTATTTGTCCTGCCACACCAGCCAGAGGATAAAGCCCACCACGGGGAAGAAAAAGCCCAGCACCGCATGACCCTTGCTCTCCTCGTCCGTGGCGTAATAGTAGCCGGTGGGCGGTTTGTTCGCGTCGGCGGGCGCCTTTTCCGCTCCCGTCTGCGCGCCGCAATATTTGCAATATGCGGAATCGTCGTCTATCTGCTTTCCGCAATCGGCACAATACATTTACTACCTCCTTCGCCCCGCCCGCTCGGGCGCGGCTTTTGATGTATTCAAGTGAATTTTCAGGCGAAATTGACGACTACCGCCAACACTATCATGAGTATCACCAGCGCGATATAGAGCACCACGCCCGCCAGCACGCCCTTTAAGCACGATTTGGCGCGCAGAGGGTGATCGTCGTGCCAGATCAGCCAGAGGATAAAGCCCACCACCGGGAAGAAAAAGCCCAGCACGCCGAATCCGACCGACTTGGCGTCGTCCGGAGCGGTATAGCGCCCGTATTGATAGCTGTAATTGCCCGGCTGCCCGCCGCCCTGCGGCGTGTAATAGCTGCCCGGACCGTATTGATAATTGCCCTGCTGCGCATTGCCCTGCTGCTGTGCGCCGCCGTTCTGCGCGCCGCTTTCCGCCTTGTTTTCAAAGCCGAACAGATCGTCGCCGGTCTTGGGCTTTTCTTCCGCCGCATTCTCTTCACTGAGCGCCGCGCCGCAATAACGGCAGAACTTGGAGTTGTCGCTCACCTGCTTCCCGCAATTATGACAATACATATCGCACCTCCCCGCGGCGCACTTCGCCCGCGCCGCCTCTTTGCCTCATTATAACACATAAACAAACATATTGCAAGACAGCGGGAGCGGGGCGGCAGCGCGGGGCGGCAGCGTGACGCTGCACCCCTGATATGTCCTCCGCGGCACGGCAATAAGCGATAAGCGAGAAAGCGCCGTGCCGCTCCGGACGTGAAATTTTTGCGCAGATATAAGTGAGCGATAAGCGAACGTATACTGCTGCGCAAAAGTGAAATGTTTTTGCCAACACATTGGCAAAAACGTGAAATGTGCCCTCAAACCGCAAGCGACGAGAGGGCACGTGAAATGTCTGCTCATACTGCCGTGCATAGCACGGCGCATCGCAGACGTTGCGGCTGCCTGCGGCGCTATTAGAGTATAGCGCTGCACCCTGAGTGCGGGGCGGCAGCGTGACGCTGCACCCTTGATAATTATCTGAGCCGCTTGCCGGATACCAAACAGATAATGCGTGGGACGAAAGTATCTATTCTGTGACGAGGCATGCTTTGCCGTCTATCTATTGCGGTATTGTCAAGCCTTTTAAGTCGCACAGATAGAAACGGCGCTTATCGCCGGGACGGGAGCGCGGGGCGCTCCACCCCTGATAATTATCTGCGCCGCTCGCCGGATAATATACGGATAGTCATGATTTCTTATCGCCGGGACAGAAAGGAGCGGCAGTAAGAGTTAATGTCCCGTATATAATATCGGACAATCGGCTTTGACAATAATAAGGGTGCAGCGTCACGCTGCCCACGCCGTGCCCGCGCCTTTCCGGCACGGCACACACAAAAAGACCGCTCTGCCGAGCGGTCCTTTATTGTTTGTTTGTTTTGAGCGGTTTGCCTTTTACTTGTTGTTCTCGGGCATGTTCTTCACCAGCTCGATGACTGCCATCTCGGCGTTGTCGCCACGGCGGCCGCCCAGCTTGACGATGCGCGTATAACCGCCCTTGCGCCCGAACGCTTCCGCGCGCTTGGCATAGAAGGGAGCGTGCACGTTGAACATCTTTTCTATCAGCGGATGGTTCACGTCCTTGGTCCTCTCCTTGAAAACGCTCATCTTTTCGCCTGCCGGCTTTTCTTCCCTCAGATCGCGCAGATTGGCGATCATCACGCGGCGCGCGTTCAGCTTTTTCACGCCGTCGTTGACAAACTCTTTCTGCTCTTTGACTTTGGTTTCTTTGTTGGTGACGGTTTTGGTCACTTTAACGGTATCCGTGTAAGTGTCCACGGCAAGAGTGATCATCTGCTCGGCGAGCTTACGCACTTCCTTTGCCCTGTCCACGGTGGTTTCCAACCTGCCATACCACAGCAATTCGGCTGCCTGCGTGCGGATCATAGCCATTCTTGCCTCGGCGGTCCTTCCTAACTTTCTCATATCGCTTAAATAGCCTCCTACTCTTCCTTGTTGCGCAGGTTAAAACCCAGTTCCTGCAACTTGTTCATGACCTCGTCCAAAGACTTCTTGCCCAGGTTGCGCACCTTGAGCATGTCGTCTTCCGACTTTTTCACCAGATCCTGCACCGTGTGGATGCCCGCCCTTTTCAGGCAGTTGTAAGACCTCACGGAAAGATCCAGATCTTCTATGCTCATCTCCAGCTTTTTGGTCTGCTTTTCGTCGTCCTGGCTGACCAGTATCTCCTGCGAGCGCATCCTTTCCACCAGGCTGACGAACACGTCCACGTAATCGGACATTATCTTTGCCGAAAGGCTGATGACTTCCTTGGGGCTTGCCGTGCCGTTGGTTTTGACGGTGACGGTGAGCTTGTCCAGATCGATGTTCTGACCCACGCGCGCGTTTTCCACCGTGTAGCTCGCCGCCTCCACGGGGGAGAAGATGCTGTCTACGGGGATATAGCCGATGGGCTGCGTGTCGTCTTTGTTGTCCTGCGCGCTCACATAGCCGCGTCCCACGCCCACGGTGATGTCCATTTCCAGCTTGGCGCCGTCATCCAAGGTGCAGATATACATGTCCGGATTGAGTATCTCTATGTCAGAGCTGTGCTCTATATCCGCAGCGGTGACCACGCCCGCGTCATACTTGCGGATGGTCATTATCTGCTTGAAGTTGCGGTCGTCCGTGTGCGCCTTTACCGCCAGTCCCTTGATGTTGAGGATCATCTCCGTCACGTCTTCCTTCACGCCTTCTATGGTGCTGAATTCGTGGTTGACGCCCGTTATCCTCACGCCCACGGGAGCCGCGCCGGGCAGCGCGCCCAGGAGGATACGTCTGAGAGAATTGCCCAGCGTCTGTCCGAAGCCGCGTTCCAGCGGTTCGGCAATAAAACGGCTCTCTCTGCCTTCGACGATGTCTTGGACTTCTACCTTAGGCTTGATTATCTCTATCATGACAATTCCTCCCTTATCTTACTTGGAATACAACTCGACGATGAGGTGCTCCTCGATATGTTCGCCCACATCCGCACGCGTCGGCAGTTCCACCACCGTGGCGGTGAGCTTTTCTGCGTCAAAGGTGAGCCATGCCGCAGTGGCATATTTGGCGGTGCCGCCCTTTATTTCGGCAAACACCTTTTTATCCGTCTTGTTCTCCTTGACGGCGATCACGTCGCCCTTGCTTACCAGGTAAGAAGGAATGTCCACGCGCTTGCCGTTGACGGTGATAAGACCGTGGTTGACCACCTGTCTTGCCTGCGCTCTGCTGGCGCAAAGACCCATGCGGAACACCACGTTGTCCAGTCTGCGCTCCAAGAGCACCAGCATGTTTTCACCTGCCTGTCCGCGCATCTTGCTGGCTTTGTTGAAGTAGCCCTTGAACTGCTTTTCGCACAAGCCGTAAAACCTCTTGGTCTTCTGCTTTTCCCTCAGCTGAGTGGAATATTCCGAAGCCTTCTTGCGGGCGCCCACATGCACGCCCGGAGGATTGGGACGGCGCTCCAAAGCGCACTTCTGAGAAAGGCACCTGCTGCCCTTCAAAAACAACTTTTCTCCCTCGCGCCTGCATTGACGGCAAGCCGGACCTGTATATTTAGCCATTTTCTCTTACCTCCTCTTACAGTCTTCTGCGCTTAGGGGGACGGCAACCGTTGTGGGGAATGGGAGAAACGTCTTTTATCAGCGTCACTTCCAAACCTGCGTTTGCCAATGCTCTAATCGCGGATTCGCGTCCCGCACCGGGACCGTTGACATAAACTTCCACGCTCTTCATACCGCAGTCCACAGCCACTTTTGCCGCGTCTTCCGCCACTATCTGCGCCGCGAAAGGCGTGCTCCTCTTGGAGCCGCGCAAAGACATTTTGCCGGAGCTGGACCAGGATATGGCGTTGCCCTGCGTATCGGTGATGGTCACTATCGTGTTATTGAAGGAGGCGTGGATATGCGCACAGCCTTTTTCCACACGACGTTTGACCGTGTTGCGCTTTTTTGCCGCACTTGCGGACTTCTTTGCTGCTGCCATGTTATACCTCCTTACTTCTTCTTACGGCTGACGGTCTTCTTGGGACCTTTACGGGTGCGGGCGTTCTGCTTGGTGGACTGACCGCGCACGGGCAAGCCCTTGCGGTGTCTGACACCTCTGTAACAACCGATCTCCGTCAATCTCTTGATGTTCAGCTTGATTTCACGATGAAGATCGCCCTCAACAAGGATATTGTTGTGGTCGATGTATTCCCTTATTTTGCTCACCTCGTCCTCGGTCAGGTCTTTGACGCGGGTGTCGGGGTCGATACCCGTATCGGCGAGTATCTTGTCGGATGTGGCTCTGCCTATTCCGAAGATATAGGTGAGTCCTATCTCAACTCTTTTCTCGCGTGGCAAGTCCACGCCGGCAATACGTGCCATGAAATTACCTCCAAAACTTATCTTGCAATAATTTTTTTAGTCGCCATCAAGGATCGATAGGGGAGTATTTCGGAATGTTCCCTATTCAGCCGCATATCCTCTTTGCGAATAATGCTGGATTATTATATCACTTCTTTTGCCGTTTGGCAAGAAATTTTACCCGTTTTGGGCAAAATTGCCGCGGCTCAGCCCTGTCTCTGCTTGTGTTTTTTATACTTGGAGCAGATGACCATTACTTTTCCGTCGCGCTTTATCACTCTGCATTTGTCGCACATGGGCTTTACTGACGGTCTTACTTTCATTGTTGTATCCTCCTAGTTCTTGTTACGCCATGTGATCCTTCCCTTGGTCAGATCGTATAGGCTGAGTTCTACTTTTACGGTGTCGCCTTCGAGTATCTTGATGTAATTCTTTCTAAGCTTACCCGAAAGATACGCCGTTATCACGTGCGAGTTGGTCAGCTCCACTTTGAATTTCGTGCCCGGCAATACTTCTATCACCTTGCCTTCCGCCTCGATCACATCGTCCTTAGACATTAGCACCCTCCGTTTATTTCTTTGACGGCTTGCCGGATCTGTTTGTCCGTCACACCGCCGCTTTCTATGCTCTCTTTCAGTGCGCTTATGCCCACTTTTCTCAAATGCTTCACGTTTTTGCTCTTGGGCGAGGCTACAAGCCGCCTCTTCCCGTCCGCTATCAACGCGAATCCGCCGCCCGTATAGGCGAGCACCACATGCGCCCTGCCCGTATCGTGTCCGGCTTTTGATATAACTATATCTCCCGCTTCGGGTATATATTCCATACGCCCCTCACAAAGACAAGATCTCGCAGCCGTCTTTGGTGACGACCACCGTGTTTTCGTAATGGGCGGAAGGTCTGCCATCGCGCGTCACCACCGTCCAGCCGTCTTTGAGCACTTTGACGTCGAACGTGCCGGCGTTTATCATCGGCTCTATGGCTATCGTCATGCCCGCCCTCAGGCGCATGCCCCTGCCGGGAGTGCCGTAATTGGGCACGGAAGGGTCTTCATGCATGTCCGTGCCTATGCCGTGCCCCACTAAGGCGCGCACCACGGAAAAGCCGTTGCTCTCCGCATAAGACTGGATAGCCCAGCCCAGATCGCCCAGCCTGGCTCCCTCTTTGAGCACTTTTATGCCCTCGAAAAAGCACTGCCTGGTCACTGCCGTGAGGCGCTGCTTTTCTTCGCTCACACGCCCTATCATGAAGGTGCGCGCCGCGTCGCCGTTATAGCCCTTGTAAACGGAGCCTACGTCCACGCTGACGATGTCCCCTTCTTCGATAAAGCGCCTGGGCGAGGGTATGCCGTGCACCACCTCTTCGTTGATCGACACGCATGCGGACGCCGGATAGCCTTCATACCCCAAAAAGGAGGGCTTGGCGCCGCAGGAGCTGATGTATTCGAACACCAGCTTGTCCACCTGCGCGGTGGTCATGCCCGCTTTTATCTCTCTGCCCACCAGATCCAGCGCATCACGCACGATGATGTTGGCGCGGCGCATCAGCTCTATTTCCTCAGCGGACTTTATTGTGACCATCTATCACCTCGGAAACCAGCGCAAAGGTGCTCTCCACGCCTCCGTTTCCGTCCACGGTGTGCAGCACGCCGCGCGACGCGTAAAAATCGATGAGCGGCTTTGTCTGCGCTTCGTATACGCGCAAACGCTCGCGCACCACGTCCTCTTTGTCGTCGTCACGCTGATACAGCTTGGCGCCGCACTTGGCGCACTCTGCGGAAGCGTGCGTGCTGGTGTGGTAAGTTTCTCCGCACTTGCACATGCGCCTGCCGGCAATGCGCCTGACCACCGCTTCGTGATCCACGTCTATGTCTATCGCCAACTCCGGCGCGGAAAAACCTTCCAGCGCCTCCGCCTGCGCGATGGTGCGCGGAAAGCCGTCCAGGATATATCCCTTCTTGCAGTCCGGCTGTGCCAGCCTGTCTTTTACCAGCGCCACGGTAAGCTCGTCGGGGACGAGCTCGCCTCTGTCTATGATCGCCTTTACCTTGATCCCCAGGGGCGTGCCTTCGCGGATATTCGCGCGGAAGATGTCCCCCGTGGAGATGTGCGGCAGAGCGTATTTTTCTTTGAGCAGCGCCGCCTGCGTGCCTTTGCCCGCGCCGGGCGCTCCCAGCAAAACTATGCGCGCCATTATTTGAGGAATCCTTTGTAGTGTTTCATCATTATCTGGGATTCGAGCTGTTTGTCGAGTTCCAGAGCCACGCTGACCACGATCAGCATACCCGTTGCGCTGAACGCCGACGACATGCCTATCTGTGCGCCCAATGCGTTAAAGGCAAAGGTGGGCACGATGGCGATGAACGCCAGGAACAGTGCGCCGAAGAAGGTCAGCCTGTTGTTTATCCTCGCCAGGTATTCGCTGGTGGGCTTGCCCGGTCTTACGCCCTGTATCGTTCCGCCATACTGCTGCAAGTTGCGCGCCACGTCCATGGGATTGAACTGTATCTGCGCATAGAAGTATGCAAAGAAGATGATGAACAGGAACATGAAGACGTAATAAACGGGAGTCCCCATGCCGATATATCTGTTCCACACGTTGGCAAACTCCGTTCCCTCGAAGAAAGACACGATTATCGAGGGGAACATGAGGAAGGAAGAAGCGAAGATGATGGGCATAACGCCGCTTCCGTTCACCTTGATGGGGATCACGGTGGACTGACCGCCATACATCTTGTTGCCCTTGACCTGCTTGGCGTAATTGACCCTGATCCTGCGCTCGGCGCCGTCTATGAAGACGATGAACGCGAATAAGAACACGACCACCAGGAGATAGCCAAGGATATACCAGATGTTGTTGGCGTCGTCACCCACATAGCCGAACGCCCTGATCAGCGAGCTGCCGAAGGTGGCGATGATACCCGTGAAGATTATCAGGGAAGAGCCGTTGCCGATGCCGTATTCGGTTATCCTTTCGGAAAGCCACATCACAAAGGTGGAGCCTGCCGTGAGCAGCAGCACGATGACGATGTAGGATACCCAGGGGGTGCCCCAGATAGAGTCTATATATTCCCTGTATGTCACACAGATGCCTATCGCCTGCACGATGCCCAGCGCGATCGCCACGTAACGTGTGATCTGAGTTATCTTTTTTCTGCCCTCTTCGCCGCTTTTGGACATTCTGTCCAGCGGGGGGATGATGAGGGTGAGAAGTTGCATGATGATGAAACTGTTGATATAAGGCAGCACGCCCAGAGCAAACAAGGTGCCGTTTTGCAGCGATCCGCCCGAGATGAGGTTCATAACGCCGATGAGGTCGTTTGCCTCCGTGCCGGCGCTTTGCAGCGCCGCCACATTCAGTCCCGGGAGCGGAATGTAACATCCTATGCGGAATACGAGCAGTAATCCGAAGGTGATCAAGATCTTTTTTCTGATCTCTTTATCCCTGAAAGCGTTGACTATCGTCTGCCACATATCACAATTCCTCTACGCTGCCGCCTGCCTTTTCGATAGCTTCTTTTGCAGAAGCGCTGAACTTGTTTGCCTTAACGGTGAGGCTCTTGGTCAGCTCGCCGTTGCCGAGGATCTTCACGCCCGCGTCTTCTATCTTGCTGAGTATGCCGGAAACGATGAGCGCTTCCGCGTCGACCACGGCGCCGTTTTCGAATTTGTCTTCCAGCGCCGCAATGTTGACGATGGAATACACCTTTCTGAACCTGTTGTTGAAACCGCGCTTGGGAATACGTCTGACCAAAGGCATCTGTCCGCCTTCGAAGCCGGGACGAACGCCGCCTCCGCTGCGTGCCTTTTGTCCTTTATGTCCCTTGCCGGAAGTCTTGCCCAGTCCGGAGCCGATGCCCCTGCCCAGTCTTTTGGCAGCGGTCTTGGCGCCTTCCGCGGGTTTGAGTTCATGCATTTTCATAGTTTGACCTCCTTACGCCTCTTCCACCTTGACCATGTGGCTTATCTTTCTGATCATGCCGCGGGTGCTGTCGGTGTCGGGCATCGTCTTGCTGTCGCCTATCTTTTTCAGACCGAGAGCGGCAGCGGTCGCCTTCTGGTTTTCCAGACGGCCGATAAGGCTTTTGACCAGTGTGATCTTTATCATCTTTTCCATATCACGCTTCCTCCGCCTTGATCTCTTGCACGGTCTTGCCGCGCAAAGCCGCTATCATTTCCGCCGTCCTCATCTGCTTCAAGCCTTCAAAAGCCGCCTTCACGCAGTTGATCTTGTTATTGCTGCCCAAAGACTTGGTGCGCACGTCCTTGATACCGGAAACTTCCATGATGGCGCGCACGGGACCGCCGGCGATAACGCCCGTTCCCTCTTCTGCGGGGAGAATGATCACCTTGCCGCTTCCGAACTTGCCCACCGCCTCATGAGGCACGGTGGTGCCGCTCAGCGGCACTTTTATCATGTTGTTTTTGGCGTCCGCGGTGGCTTTACGGATAGCTTCCGGCACTTCCGCCGCTTTGCCCATACCCACGCCTATGCCGCCTTTGCCGTCGCCCACGACCATGAGCGCGGAGAAACGCATCGTTCTGCCGCCCTTGACGACCTTGGTGACGCGGCGGAGGGCGATGAGCTTGTTGGGCAGCTCGTTTTCTTTAACCTGAGGTTTGTTATCTCTTTTAGCCATTTTCTTCTCCTCCGTCAGAATTTGAGTCCGGCTTCTCTGGCGCCGTCCGCAACGGACTGAACGCGTCCGGTATAGAGGTATCCGCCCCTGTCGAACACAACTTCCGTTATGCCCTTTTCCAGCGCCTTTTTGGCGGCGGCTTCACCCACTATCTTGGCAGCCTCCACCTTGGTCTTGCCCGCCACGGCGGGAGCCACGTCCTTGTCCAGCGTGGAGCAGTAGACCAGGGTGTTGCCCTTCACGTCGTCTATGATCTGCACGATGATGTTGCGCGTGCTCCTGTAAACGCTGAAACGCGGTCTCTGCGCGGTGCCGGAGATCTTGTTTCTGATCCTGGCATGCCTTTTTTGTCTGATGCTGTTTTTATCTATCTTTTTTATCATCTTTCACCGCTCCTTACTTCTTGCCTGCCTTTTTGCCTTCCTTGCGTGCGATCACTTCGTCGCTGTAACGAATGCCGTATGCATGGTAGGGATCGGGAACGCGAATGGCTCTGATGTTGGCTGCCACCTGTCCCACCAGGCACCTGTCTATGCCCTTGACGGTTATCTCCGTGGCGGAGGGGCAGTCAAAGGTGATACCGGCGGGTTCCGCCATCTCCACGGGGTGGGAATATCCGACGTTGAGCACTATTTTGTTGCCCTGTTTTGCCACCTTGTAACCAACGCCGTTTATGACCAAGCCCTTGCTGTAACCGTTGGTGACGCCTTCCACCATGTTGGCGATCAGCTTGCGGTAAAGACCGTGCATCGCCTTGGTCTGCTTTTCTTCGTCGCTGCGCGTGCAGTGCACCACGCCCGCTTCCACCGCGACGGTTATCTTTTTGTTGACATCTTGTTTGAGTTCTCCCTTGGGTCCTTTCACCGTGACCACGTTTTCCGGGCTGACGCTGACCGTTACGCCTGCGGGGACCGTTATGGGAAGTCTGCCTATTCTCGACATATCCTGCCTCCTCTTACCAGACGTAAGCCAGCACTTCGCCGCCGACGCGGGCGGTGCGAGCCTGCTTGTCCGTCATCACGCCCTTGGACGTGGAGATGATGGCGACGCCCATGCCGCCCAATACCTTGGGAAGATGGTCTACGTCGACATAAACGCGCAGTCCGGGTTTGGACACACGCTTGATGCCCGTTATCACCTTTTGCTTGTTCGCGCCGTATTTGAGCGCGATCACCATGGTGGGATAAGGGGCGTCTTCCTTCATTTCGTAACCTTTGATATATCCCTCGTCCAAAAGAATTTTGGCGATGGCGTTTTTCATCCTGGAAGCGGGAACTTCCACGCTCTCGTGCCCAACCATCAGACCGTTTCTGATGCGGGTGAGCATATCCGCGATGGGATCGGTTGTCATCATATTCCTTTACCTCCTTCTTACCAGCTCGCCTTCTTGACGCCGGGTATCTCGCCCTTGTAAGCCAACTCTCTGAAACAGATCCTGCAAATGCCGTATTTTTTCAGCACGGAGTGCGGTCTGCCGCATATCCTGCACCTGGTGTAGGCGCGGGTGGAATATTTGGGCGTTTTTTGCTGCTTGTTTATCATTGCTTTCTTAGCCATATCCTAATCCTCCTTTACCTGACGAAGGGCATGCCGAGCAGAGTGAGCAGCTCTTTTGCCTCTTCGTCCGTCTTCGCGGTGGTGACAACGCACACGTCGAAGCCGCGGACTTTTTCTATCTTGTCATAGGATATTTCCGGGAACACCAGCTGCTCCTTGATACCCATTGCATAATTGCCTCTGCCGTCAAAAGAATCGGCGGGCACGCCCTTGAAGTCCCTCACGCGCGGCAGCGCCACGGAAACGAGCTTGTCGAAAAAGTCATACATCCTCTTTCCTCTGAGCGTGACCTTGGCGCCTATCTTCATGCCTTCGCGCAGCTTGAAGTTGGCTATGCTCTTTTTGGCTTTGGTCACGGTGGGCGCCTGACCGGCTATGTCGCGCAGTTCCGCCACCGCCAGTTCAAAGCTCTTGGAGTTATCCTTGATGTCGCCCAAGCCCATGTTGAGGACTATCTTGACCATCTTGGGCACCTCATTGACGTTCTTATACCCGAATTTGGCTATAAGCGCCGGCACCGCGGTGCTCTTGTAAAGCTCCGCTATCCTGTATACTCTATCGGTTGCGCCCTTCTGCTCAACCTGATTTTGTTTTACTTCTGCCACTTATCTGTCCTCCGTTAGTTCTCGCTGCTCTCTTTGGCGCTATTTTTGGCAGCGGTCTTTTTGGCAGCGGTCTTGCTCGCCTTCTTCTTGGTGGCGCGCACGCTCTTGCGTCCGTCAAGGGAAGCGCCGCACTTCTTGCAAACGCGCGTCTTCACCTTTTTGCCCTTTTCGTCCGTGCTCACGCTCACGCCGATGCGGGTGGCTTTTCCGCAGGAGGGGCAGATCACCATCACGTTGGAGACGTCTATCGCCCTTTCCTTTTCTATTATGCCGCCTCTTTGCTGGGCGCTGCGGGGTTTGACAAAGTGCTTGTCCGTGGCAAGTCCGCTGCCTTTGACCACCACTTTGTCGCCCTTCTCGTCTTTGATGACGGAGATGACTTCTCCCGTCTTGCCCTTATCCACTCCCGCGATGATCTGCACCGCGTCTTCTTTTTTGATACCAATGCTCATCTTGCCTGCCTCCTCAGATCACCTCGGGCGCCAGGGAGATTATCTTCATGTAAGTCTGCCCCTTGTCCCTCAGCTCTCTTGCTATGGGTCCGAATATACGAGTTCCTCTCGGCTCGCCGTTGTTGTTGATGATGACCGCGGCGTTTTCGTCGAATCTGATATAAGATCCGTCACTGCGCTGCACGCCCTTTACCGTTCTCACGATAACGGCTTTCACCACTTCGCCTTTCTTGACCGCGCCGCCGGGGATAGCGCTCTGGACCGCGGCAACGATAACGTCGCCGATGTTGCCCGATCTGCGGAAAGAGCCGCCAAGCACCCTGATGCACTTTATTTCTTTGGCGCCGGAGTTGTCCGCCACCTTCAATCTGGTTTCCGGTTGTATCATGCGTCGCCTCCTTACTTAGCCTTTTCTACTATTTCGACCAATCTCCAATGCTTGTCTTTGCTCAGCGGACGGGTCTCCATAACGCGGACCTTGTCGCCTACGCCGCACTGATTGGCTTCATCGTGGACCTTGAACTTCTTGGTCCTGTTGACTATCTTGCCGTAGAGGGGGTGCTTCACGCGCTCCCTGATGGCTACGACAACGGTCTTGTCCATCTTATCGCTTACCACTATGCCCGTGCGGGTCTTTCTCAAATTCCTCTTTTCCATGACCTAAAACCTCCTTACGCCTTCTTCGCCTTTTTGGAAGCCTTTACGGGCTCTGCGGAGATGCCGAGCTCCCTCTGACGGAGAACTGTGAGGACGCGGGCAATATCCTTTTTGCACTTGGTCAGCTCTTTGCCGCTTTCCAGCTGGCCTGCCTTGTGCTGAAAACGGAGATTGAACAGCTTTTCTTTGAGCGAGTTATACTGCACTTGCAGTTCCGCGGTAGACATCTCGAAATAATTACTTGCTTTCATCGCCTTCTACCTCCTGTGTTTCCGCTACCTCTTCTTTTTTGACTATCTTGCACTTGACGGGGAGCTTGTGCATTGCCAGCCTGAGCGCCTCTTTGGCGGTCTCTTCGGGCACGCCGCCCAGCTCGAACATAACTCTGCCCGGCTTGACCACCGCCACCCAGTATTCCACGGAGCCTTTACCGCTACCCATGCGCGTTTCCGCGGGCTTTTTGGTGATGGGCTTGTGGGGGAATATGTCTATCCAAACCTGACCGCCGCGCTTGGTGTAACGCGTCATGGCGATACGGGCGGCTTCTA
The DNA here is from genome assembly GCA_944380295.1 of uncultured Christensenellaceae bacterium. Lineage (GTDB taxonomy): Bacteria > Bacillota > Clostridia > Christensenellales > UBA3700 > Alloclostridium. Next base: position 8,857 of record CALWHE010000003.1, on the reverse strand, counting down.
TCTGATTGGAAGTTATCCAGCCCGGTTCCAGACTCATAAGTCCGTATTCGCCGTATGCCACCTGGTTGCCGCGGGTGGCCTTACCGGTCATTCTGCCGCGGTGAACGCGACGCCTTTTAACTCTCTTAGGCATTAACATTTGCGTTACCTCCCTCTTTCTTAGGCTCTTCTGCGGCCTTTCCGAGGATCTCTCCCTTATAGACCCACGCCTTCACGCCGATGATACCAAAGGTGGTATGCGCTTCGGCAAAGCCGTAATCTATATCCGCTCTCAAAGTTTGCAGCGGTATGGAACCCTCGTGATACTTTTCGCTGCCGGCGATCTCTCTGCCGTCCAAGCGTCCGGACACCATCACTTTCACGCCCATGGCGCCGCCCTTCATGGCGCGGGTGATCGCCTGCTTCATCGCGCGGCGGAAAGCCACGCGCTTTTCCAGCTGCAACGCCACGAATTCCGCGATCAGCTGTGCGTCCGTGTCCGTCTTCTTCACTTCGATGATGTTCACGCTCACCGCCTTGCCCTTGGTGATCTTTTCTATCTGCGTTTTGAGCACGCCGGCGTTTTCGCCCTTGGTGCCGATCAGCTTGGCGGGGCTGCCGCTGTATATCTTCACGGTGACGCCTGCGTTGGTGATCACTCTGCTGATGGCTATCTTGCTGATATTGCAATCATAATACTTCTTTTTGATGAAAGTCCTGATGGCGTTATCTTCCACAAGGTTGTCCGCAAAGTGCTTTTTGTCGGCATACCACTGGGTATCCCATTCTTTGATTATGCCCACTCTCATGCCGTGGGGATTAACTTTCTGACCCATGTTATACCTCCTTACTTGACCGCCGCGTCCAAAATGACGGTGATGTGACTGGTGCGCTTGTTGATGCGCGAAGCGCTGCCCTTGGCGCGGGGCATCACCCTTTTGAGGATGGGGCCCGCATTGGCAAAGCATTCCGCCACATAAAGGTCGCTCTTGTTCATACCCAGGTTGTTCTCCGCATTGGCTGCCGCGGATTCCAGCACCTTGATGACGGGCTCGCAAGCCGCCTTGGAGGTGTTTTTGAGTATGGCTACGGCGTTGATGTAACTCTCTCCCCTGATGGTGTCAAGCACTATGCGCACCTTGTCGGGGGAAATCCTGATATATCTGGCGGTAGCGGTAGGGCGCTTGTCCTTTGCCTGCTGACGCGCCAAGGCTTTTTCCTTTATTCTAGTTGCCATCTGAATTACCTCCTGCCGGTCGTCTTTTCGCCCGCGTGACCCTTGAACGTGCGGGTGGGAGCGAATTCGCCGAGTTTGTGTCCGACCATGTCGTCCGTCACGTATACCGGCACATGCTTCCTGCCGTCATGAACGGCAATGGTGTGTCCTATCATATCGGGGAAGATAGTGGACGATCTCGACCAAGTTTTCACAACTTTCTTTTCTCCGCCCGCATTCATAGCTTCTATCCTCTTCATCAGGCTTTCTTCTACATACGGACCTTTTTTTATCGATCTGCTCATCTTTTATCTCCTCTTAGTTAATACGCTTGATAATGAACTTGTTGCTTCTGTTCTTCTTGTTCCTGGTCTTGTAACCCAAGGTAGGAACGCCCCAAGGAGTAACGGGTGAAGGCATACCCACGGGAGATTTGCCCTCGCCGCCGCCGTGCGGGTGATCGTTCGGGTTCATCACCACGCCGCGCACGGACGGTCTGACGTTCATGTGGCGCTTGCGTCCCGCCTTGCCGTAATTGACCAGCTCGTGCTCGGTGTTGCCCACCGTGCCGATGGTGGCTCTGCACTTGACCAGCACATATCTCATCTCTCCGCTGGGGAGCCTCAAAGTGGCGTATTTGCCCTCTTTTGCCATCAGCTGCGCGCTCACGCCCGCGCTTCTTGCCATCTGTCCGCCCTTGCCGGGGTGCAGCTCCACGTTGTGCACTTCCGTGCCCACGGGGATCTTTTCCAGGGGCAGGTTGTTGCCCACTTTGATGTCCGCGCTCTCGCCGCTGATGACCGTGTCGCCCTTGTTGAGCCCGAGGGGGCAGAGGATATACCTCTTTTCGCCGTCCGCATAATGCAGCAGAGCGATGTTGGCGCTGCGGTTGGGGTCGTATTGAACAGACGCCACCTTGGCGGGAATGCCGTCTTTATCGCGCTTGAAGTCGATCAGCCTGTATTTTACCCTGTTGCCGCCGCCGATGTGTCTGACCGTTATCCTGCCGTAAGCGTTTCTGCCGCCGGTGCGGTTGACCTTTTCAAGCAGGCTTTTTTCCGGTTTGTCGCCCGTCAGCTGGGTATTGCTGAGCGTTGTCATAAAGCGGCGACCGGGAGATGTGGCTTTATATCTCTTAATTCCTTCGTTTGCCATATCTAACCTCCTAATTATGCCAGGCTTTCAAAGAAGGAGATGCCCTTGCTGTCAGGGGTGAGCATCACTATCGCTTTTTTATAAGCGGAGGTCATGCCCTCACTGCGTCCCATTCTCTTCTTTTTGCCGTTCACGTTTACGGTGTTCACCTTTGCCACTTTGACGCCGAACACTGCCTCGACCGCCCTTTTGACATCGGTTTTGGTGGCGTTTTTAGCCACTTTGAAAGTGTATTTCTTCTCGGCGATACCGTCGGTGGATTTCTCCGACAGGATAGGCTCGATGATGATGTCGTAATTGTTCATATTACTCCGCCTCCTGTATCTGCTCTATCTTGCGCACCGCCGCTTCCGTGATCAGGCACTTGCCGTTTGCCACCAGATCGTAAACGTTCACGCCGGCAGCTTCCGTCACGCTCACGCCGGGGATGTTGCGTCCGGAGAGGTAAACCTTCTCGTCATGCTCGCCGGTGACGATGAGCGCTTTGCCCTTCACGCCGAACTTGTCCAGCATTTCCGCCACGGCTTTGGTCTTTATCTGTTCGAGCGCGATGGCGTCTATCACGATAAAGTCGCCGTCGCTGACTTTTGCGGAAAGCGCGCACAGCGTGGCTTGCTTTTTCATTCTCTTGTTGATCTTCTGCGAAAAATCGCGGGGCTTGGGTGCGAACACCACGCCGCCGCCCGTCCACTGGGGCGCGCGGATGGAGCCCTGTCTTGCTCTGCCCGTGCCCTTTTGCCTCCAAGGCTTTTTGCCTCCGCCGCGCACTTCGCTGCGGGTGAGGGTGCTTTTGGTGCCCTGCCTCTTGTTGGCAAGCTGCGCCACGACCACCTGATGCACCAGCGCTTCGTTGAATTCCACGCCGAACACCGCGTCGCTCACTTCTATCTCGCCCACTTTTTTGGCTTCCATGTTAAACTTATCTATTTTCATGATAGCTCCTTTTACGCCTTAACGCTGTCCCTGACCACGACAAAGCCGCCCTTGGGTCCGGGGACCGCGCCCTTGATCAGGATAAGATTGCGCTCGGTATCGACTTTTACCACGGTGAGATTCTGCACGGTCACCCTTTCGTTACCCAAATGACCGGACATCTTTTTGTTTTTGAAAACGCGGGAAGGAGTGGAGCACGCGCCCATGGAACCCACGCCTCTGTGATAACCCGAACCGTGTGCCTTGGGACCTATGTGATGGTTCCACCTTTTGACCGCGCCGGCAAAACCCTTACCTTTGGACGTGCCGGTAACGTCTACCTTTTCGCCCGCGGCAAAGATGTCGCACTTGATCTCGTCGCCCAACTTGTATGCGGAGCAGTCCGCAAGGCGCAGCTCTCTGAGCTTGCGCATAGGCTTTACTTTTGCTGCGTCAAAATGCCCCTTGACGGGCTTGCTGACGTTCTTTTCCTTGATAGCGCCGTATGCGATCTGCACCGCATTGTAGCCGTCCTTTTCCGTGTTCTTGATCTGGACCACGGGGCAGGGACCGGCAAGCACTACCGTTACGGGTATCACGGTGCCGTCTGCATTGAACACCTGGCTCATACCCAATTTCGTTCCCATGATTGCTTTATTCATAGATAAAGTTCACCTCCGATTTTTATCGCCCGGCGTTGCCGCCCGCGGCGTATGCTTGTTCTTGTTTGCTTTTTATTTTTACAGCTTTATGCTGATGTCCACGCCCGCGGGCAGATCTATCTTCATGAGAGCGTCTACCGATTTGGCGGTGGGGTTATATATGTCTATCAATCTCTTGTGCGTCCTCAGCTCGAACTGCTCGCGGCTGTCCTTATCCTTGTGAGGCGCGCGCAGTATGGTCACCACTTCCTTGTCCGTGGGGAGCGGAACGGGACCGGAAACTTTCACGTCAAAACGCTTAACGGTGTCTATTATCTTGGACGCCGCCGCGTCTATGAGGTTGTGATCGTAAGCTCTGAGCTTGATTCTGATTTTGCCTGCCATTGTTGTTTTCTCCTTCAACAGTTTGATTACGGGTTTACGCACCCTCGCGTTTCGCATCGACCTCATATAATAAGCGGCCCGCGGCCGCCATGCCCTGCCGTGCGGAAACTATCCGGGACCTGCCGGTAACCTCCCGCACGCGCCCTTTCGGACGATGCTTTGATATTATATAATCGGCGCGCATTTAAGTCAAACGCCGCGCCGCGCTTAAATGTAAAATCTTTGTAAAATATTTTTATTTTTTGCCCGTTTGTGTTTTTCTCCGCCGCGCGGCACTATATATTGCGGTGCGCCCGCACGGGCGTCAAAAAAGCCGCCCGCAAAGGGGCGGCTCTTTTTTTGACGTTTGCCTTATTCTTCGCCTTCGCCGATATCGTCCGTGATATCTTCTTCGATGGCGAACTTGCCGGTGATGTCGTCTTCACGGATACCGCCTTCCACATAGCTGCGCGGCACCGCCACCACGTTGCGGTAACGGCGCATGCCCGTGCCGGCGGGAATGAGTTTGCCCAGAATGACGTTCTCTTTCAAGCCCACCAGGTTGTCCACCTTGTTCTTGACCGCGGCTTCCGTGAGCACGCGCGCGGTTTCCTGGAAGGACGCGGCGGAGAGGAAGGACTCCGTTGCCAGCGCCGCCTTGGTGATGCCCAGCAGGATGCGCTTTGCCGTGGCGGGTCTGCCGCCGGCTTCCAGCGTTTTTTCGTTTTCCTCTTCATAAGTGAAGATGTCCACGTAATCGCCGGGCAGCATGTTTGTATCGCCCTGCTCTTCTATCCTGACTTTGCGCAGCATCTGGCGCACAATGACTTCCGTATGCTTATCGTTGATCTCAACGCCGGAGGTGCGGTATGCCGACTGCACTTCCTTGATGAGGTATTGCTGCGCGCCGGTCACGCCCTTGGTGCGCAAGATGTCCTGAGGATAAATGTTACCCTGGGTGATGGGATCGCCCGCGGCTATCCTGTCGCCGTCTTTGACGCGCAGTTTCTGACCGAACACCAGCTTGTATTCCACCGGATCGCCCTCTTCGGGGACCACAGTGACCACGGTGCCCTTGTTTTCTTCCGTGACGTGCACCACGCCGGACTTATCCGCCACCAGCGCCTGACCCTTGGGCTTACGCGCTTCGAACAGCTCTTCCACGCGGGGCAGACCTTGCGTGATGTCTTCCGACACCGCCACGCCGCCGGTATGGAACGTTCTCATGGTCAGCTGCGTGCCCGGCTCGCCGATGGACTGCGCCGCGATGACGCCCACCGCTTCGCCCACCTTGACGTCGTTGCCCGACGCCATGTTCTTGCCGTAACACTTGGCGCACACGCCGTGCTTGGTCTTGCAGGTGAGGATGGAACGGATACGCACGCTCTTCACGCCCGCCGCGTCTATCGCCGCGGCCTGGTCGTTGGACAGGAGCGTATCCTTGGCAGCCAGCACTTCGCCGGTGGCGGGATCCACCACGTCGTCCATGCAATATCTGCCGGCTATCCTGTCACGCAGAGGCTCTATCACCGCGCCGGAAGCGTCCACGATGGCGGTGACTATGCTGCCCTTGGTATCGCCGCAGTCTTTTTCGTTGATGATGACGTCCTGAGAAACGTCCACCAGTCTTCTGGTGAGGTAACCGGAGTCCGCCGTTTTAAGAGCGGTGTCTGCCAGACCCTTGCGGCCGCCGTGGGCGGAAATGAAGTATTCCAAAACGGAAAGTCCTTCACGATAAGACGCCTTGATGGGCAGTTCCACGACTTTACCGGACGGGTCGCGCACCAGACCTCTCATGCCGCACAGCTGGGATATCTGGCTCATGTTACCGCGCGCGCCGGAGTCCGCCATCATCCAGATGGGGTTGAAGGCTTCCTTGTGCGCGATCAGCGCCTTGTCCACCTCTTCTTTGGCCTTCTGCCAAACCTTGACGGTCTGGTTGTAACGGTCTTCTTCGCTCATGCGGCCGCGCTTGTAAAGTTTTTCTATTTCCAGAATGTCCGCGTCCGCCTTTTTGAGTATTTCGTATTTTTCCGCGGGGACGTGCATATCGAACACGCTCGCCGTGATGGCGCCCACGGTGGAATACTGATAGCCCTGATCCTTGATCTTGTCCAGCACCACGGAGGTCTCCGTTGCGCCCTTATACTTGAAGCAGGCGTCCACTATGCGGGAGAGCACGCTCTTGCCCACGGGCACGTTGCTGCCCTTGCCGCTGCCGTTCCACTTGGAACGCAGGAACTTTTCGCGCTCTTCGCCCGTCAAGCCCTGTTCGTCCGCCTGCTTGTTGGCGCCCTGCTCGTCCCAGTCTATTTCCAGATAGAGCTGCTGTTCGGGCGTGTTCCTGGGCACCAGCTGCAGATCCTGCGGCACGGCTTCGTTGAAGATGATGCGTCCGGTGGTGGTTTGGATTATCTTGCTCACCTTTTGTCCGTCTATCACCTTGCTCATGCGCACGTGCACCATCGCCTGCAAGTCTATCTGTCCCAGCTGATAAGCCTTTTTCGCCTCGTTCGCGTCACGGAAGAACCTGCCCTCGCCGCGCGCGCCCTCCTTGACGATGGTCAGATAATAGCTGCCCATCACCATGTCCTGGGTGGGAGTGACCACAGGCTTGCCGTCGGAGAGTTTGAGGATATTGTTGGTGGAGAGCATGAGGAACCTCGCCTCCGCTCTCGCCTCTATGGAAAGCGGAACGTGCACAGCCATCTGGTCGCCGTCGAAGTCCGCGTTGAACGCGCCGCACGCCAGCGGGTGCAGTTTGATGGCTCTGCCTTCCACCAGCACCGGCTCGAACGCCTGGATACCCAAACGGTGCAGCGTGGGAGCGCGGTTGAGCAGCACGGGATGATCCTTGATAACTTCTTCCAGGATGTCCCAGATCTTGCTCTCCTGCGCCTTTTCTATGGTGCGCTTTGCCGTTTTGATGTTCTGGCAGATGCCGCCGTCCACCAAACGCTTGATGACAAAGGGCTTGAACAGCTCCAGCGCCATCTCCTTGGGGATACCGCATTGATACATTTTGAGTTCGGGACCCACCACGATGACGGAACGGCCGGAATAGTCCACGCGCTTGCCCAGCAGGTTCTGACGGAAGCGTCCCTGCTTGCCTTTGAGCAGACCGGAGAGCGATTTAAGCTCGCGGTTGCCCGCGCCGGTCACGGCTTTGCCGCGCCTGCCGTTGTCTATGAGCGCGTCCACCGCCTCTTGCAGCATGCGCTTTTCGTTTCTGATGATGATGTCGGGCGCGCCCAGCTCCATCAGCTTTTTAAGCCTGTTGTTGCGGTTGATCACGCGCCTGTAAAGGTCGTTGAGGTCGGAAGTGGCAAACCTGCCGCCGTCCAACGGCACCATGGGGCGCAGCTCGGGCGGAATGACGGGGATCACGTCCAGGATCATCCATTCCGGACGGTTGCCGCTCACGCGGAAGGATTCCAGCACTTCCAGACGCTTCACCACTTTGGCGCGCCTCTGGTTGTTGCCGGAGGAGAGCTGCTGCAACTCCGCTTTGAGCGCGGCGCACTCCTTTTCCAGGTCTATCTCCGAGAGCAGCTCTTTGACCGCTTCCGCGCCCATTGCCGCTCTGAAAGAGGCGTAACCGAATTTCTCCTGCGCCTCGCGCATCTCCTTGTCGTCTATGATCTGCTTTTTATGCAGCTCGGTCTTGCCCGGATCGAGCACCACGAACTTGATGAAATAGAGCACATACTCCACGTCCTTGGGGGACATGTCCAGCACCAGAGAGATGCGGGAAGGTATGCCCTTGAAATACCAGATGTGGGACACGGGAGAGGCAAGCTCTATGTGACCCATCCTCTCGCGGCGCACCTTGGCGCGCGTGACTTCCACGCCGCACTTGTCGCAGATGATACCCTTGTAACGTATCCTCTTGTATTTGCCGCAGTGGCATTCCCAGTCCTTGGTGGGTCCGAAAATGCGCTCGCAGAACAAGCCGTCTTTTTCCGGCTTCTGCGTCCTGTAATTTATCGTTTCCGGCTTGGTGACTTCACCGTGCGACCAGGATCTGATCTGTTCGGGGGAAGCTACGCCTATTTGTATACTGTCAAAATTATTTACTTCGGACATATGGCACCTCCTTACTCTTCATCGTCGTCGCCTGCGATCAGCAGATCGTTCAGACCCAGCCCCGACGCAAAATCGTCGTCTGCGCCGAACAGATCCGTATCCTCATCCAAACCGGAAAGATCGCTGCTCAGATCTCCCAGATCGAATTCGTCGGTGACGCCGCCCTCTTCCGGCTCTCTCTCGGGCACGGAATCCATCTCGTCGTCCACGCTCTCACGCAGACCTATCTCTTCTTTGTTTTCGTTGAGCACCTTCACGTCGAGCGCCAGACCCTGGAACTCCTTGATGAGCACCTTGAAGGATTCCGGCGTGCCCGGCTCGGAGATGGGGTTGCCCTTGACGATGTTCTCGTAAGTCTTCACCCTGCCCACCACGTCGTCCGATTTGACGGTGAGGATCTCCTGCAAGATGTGCGCCGCGCCGTATGCTTCCAGCGCCCACACTTCCATTTCGCCGAAGCGCTGTCCGCCGAACTGCGCCTTGC